>JABWBP010000024.1 GCA_013360445.1 Calditrichaceae bacterium
TTTGAACATCAACAGCGCCGGGGAATCCGGCTGGTGGGCGGCTTACCAGTACGCCTTCGAGAACGGGGCGGACGTGACCACCAGCTCCTTCAGCGCCAAATGGTATTTTTCGCCCCAGCCCAACTATCCCATGTTCCGGCAGACCAACGACATGGAGTTGGCCGCGGGAACCCTGCACACCAACTCCACCAGCAACGACGGCAATTCCACCGGCATTCCCTTCAATATTTCCGCGCCCGGCTGCACTCCCGGCCCCTGGATTCACCCGGATCAAACCCTGATCGGGGGAATCAGCTCGGTAATCGGCTCCGCCAACGTGGAAGCGTTCAGCGACGTGATCACCTCAAGCTCTCCCTGGGGTCCCTTTACCTGGGAGGATTACCAGGTCAATCACCCGACGTATCCCTTTCCCATGCCCCTAACTTACCAGGATTATCCTTACGAGACCATCCCCGGCTCTATGGGACTGATTAAACCCGACGTGGCCGCCCCGGGTAACGGCACAACTTCCCTCTCGCCCGGCGGAGGCTATTCCGGCTTCAGCGGAACCTCCGGGGCTACTCCCCACCTGGCCGGCGTGGCCGGATTGATGCTGAGTATCAATCCGGATTTGGAGCCGGAAGACCTGAGCCGGATTATGCAGACCACCGCGGTGGAAAAAGGCGATCCCGGTAAAGATAATCGCTATGGCGCCGGGCGGGTGGATGCCTACGCCGCCTACTTGCAGGCCCTCGCGGAAGCCGGTTCTCCCGCGGCTCCCGCCGCCCTGACGGCCTACAGCGATTACACCACCCCCACCTCGATGTTATTGGAGTGGGAGAACCCGACCTATTTACTGAACGGCGATACCCTGCTGCCGGGTGATTTTTCCATTGTGATCATCCGCGATGGAGAAAAAACCGACTCCGTCTCCGGGGCGCTTAATACGTACACCGACATGGGGCTGAACGACGGGCAGGAGTACGCTTACGAAATCTACGCCAAAGTGGACAGCAGCGGGCGCAGCAGCGGTTCGATCAGCGCCTCCTGGATTGCCGGAGGCTCGCCCATCCCCAACCCGGCGACAAGCTTCAGCGTGAGCGGGAACCTGAACCAGGTCACCCTCTATTGGCACAGCCCTTCGAAAAACATTGACGGAACCCCTATGGACGATTACGCCGGGGTGAACGTTTATCGCAACGGAACCCTGGTAACCACTTTTGCCCGCACCTCCGCGGATACCGGTATGGCAGATTCGGACAGTTACACGGTCGATCCGCCGGGATATTACGACTGGCATATTACCGTGGTGGACAACGAGAATCCGTCCAACGAAAGCGAACCGACCGTTGCCCTGGGGACGCCGCTGAATATCCCCATTTCCGATGAATTCACCGCCGTGGGCCCGCCCAACCCGGGTCTCTGGATCAATAGCGGCGCAGAGGTGAACAACCGCTCGGATAGTCCCCCCAGCGCTCCTTACGCGCTCAATTTGAACGGCTCGCCCGATGGAGAAGACATTGTTGAGCTCAAACCGCTGGATTTGACCGGAATGGAAAGCAGCGGCATTTTCCTCTCTTATTATTATCAGCCCCAGGGCAGCGGCAATGCCCCGGAGCCGGAAGACAGCCTGCAAATCTATTTCAAGAACGATCTGGATGAATGGGTGCCGGTCAAATCCTATCCCGGCTCCCCCAAACTGCCCTTTGCTCAGGAGATGATCGAAATCGCCTCCGCGCCGGCCGGCAGCGGCAGCTACTTCCACGGGCAGTTCCAGGTGCGTTTCCGTTCCACCGGCGGGGCGGGGCCTTTCCCTAACGATGACTGGTTTATCGATGACATCATCCTCGATACCCCGGTGGGTATCGAAACAGAAGCTCCGGTTCCCCTCACTTTTGCGGTCAGCCGGAATTATCCCAATCCCTTCAACCCTTCCACGACCATCGAATACCAGCTTCCGCAGCAGAGCAACGTGGAGCTAATCGTGTATAACACCCTGGGGCAGAAAGTGCGCACCCTGCTCCGCCAATCCGCGCCGGCCGGCTATCACAAAGTGGTCTGGGACGGGCGCAACGACAGCGGCCAGCCGGCGGCCAGCGGAATCTATCTCTACCGCTTCAGCGCCGGGGATTACCGCATGATCCGCAAAATGGTTTTATTGCGCTGAGAAGCGGTTTTAAAAGTTGCCACAAAGGCTCTAAGACTCGAAGGTTCATTAAAAAATTTTAAAGTTACTATTCAGCCACAGAGACCACAGAGGTCACAGAGGAAGATTTGGGGGTATCCACCACTTCGTGGAGAGCATTTAGAGCCTTATATCCCTGTATTACATTTTAAAATTCTTGGTGAAACTTTGCGATTTTGTGGCTTCGTGGCAAAAACTTGGACTTTTAAAACAGCTTCTGAGAAATGAGGCGTGAAACGTGATGCGTGAGGGCTAAATCTTGCGGATCACGTTTCACCAATGCCTCGCATTTCTTTTTTCTCGGAAGAATACTTCGATAGAGACATTCTACTTTCTCAAAAGTGGAATATCTCTATCTCATCAATGGCGCGGGGAATTTTTTACGCTTTGCCTTGTGCAATTTGCGCCGCGCTCCCTCCACCCTTCACACTCATCCTTTTATCCTTCATCCTTTATCCTTTATGAACGGGTAAACTTTTTCATCTCTTTCCTTTGAAAGATGAATGTTCGTAAATTGATCCGAACCTAAACGGATGATCAAATGCAGCATCCTGACCCACAGCTACAAACCTTAATCCGGAGGCATCATGAAACCTGTACGTCACCTTTTAACCGTTGCGACATTGTTGATCGCAACATCAACCTTTTTTGCCGCAGACCCACCCACCACTTTCGACCTGCGCGACGTGGGAGGCAACAACTACGTTACCTCGGTGAAGAGCCAGCAGGGAGGCACCTGCTGGACGCACGGCACCATGGCGGCGATGGAGAGCAACCTGCTGATGACCGGCGCCTGGGCGGCCGCCGGGGAAATCGGCGAGCCGAACCTCGCGGAATACCACCTGGACTGGTGGAACGGGTTCAACACCTTTAACAACGACGACGATCCCGGCGGGGTGGGGTTAACCGTGCACCAGGGCGGCGATTATCGCGTGGCCACAGCCTATCTTTCCCGGGGTGAGGGAGCGGTGCGCGACATCGACGGGCAGTCCTACAACAGCCCGCCGGCGCGCTTCAATCCCGGTTACCATTACTATTATCCCCGCGACGTGGAATGGTTTACGGTCGGCCCGAATCTGAACAACATCAACACCATCAAAAACATGGTGATGGCCGAAGGCGCCGTGGGCACCTGCATGTGCTACAGCGCTTCATTCATCAGCAACTACATCCATTACCAGCCCCCCGCCAGCGCCCTCGATCCCAACCACGCCATCGCCATTGTGGGATGGGACGATAACAAGGTTACCCAGGCCCCCCTGCCCGGCGCGTGGCTGTGCAAGAACAGTTGGGGAAGCAGTTGGGGCCTCAACGGCTATTTCTGGATTTCCTACTACGATAAGCATTGCGGCAATCACCCGGAAATGGGGGCCATCACCTTCCGCGGCGTCGAGCCGCTGGCTTTTGACCGCATTTATTACCATGATTATCACGGCTGGCGGGCCACCAAGCCCAATACCACCGAGGCATTCAACGCCTTCACGGCGGAGGGCGATGAGTGGGTGATCAGCGTCAGCTTTTTTACCGCGGCGGATAACGCGGACTATTCCATCAAGATTTATGACCGCTTCGAGAACAATGAATTGCTGGACGAGCTGGCCGCGGAAGACGGCGTTATCGCTTACACCGGGCTCCACACCGTCAATTTGAACACCCCGGTTTCGCTAACCAACGGGGATGATTTCTATGTGTACCTGTTTCTCTCCGCCGGCGGCCATCCTTATGACCGCACCTCCGAAGTGCCGGTGCTGTTAGGCGCAACCGCCCAGGGCACCATCGTAAATTCTGCTGCGAGTCCCGGGGAGAGCTACTATCGCGAAGGGGCGACCTGGATGGATCTCTATTACTATAATGATCCGCCCTGGCCGGCGGGCACCGCGAATTTCTGTATCAAAGCCCTGGCCGTGGAAGATGACCCCACCCATACCGGCAACTTTGATACGAATATGCCGGCGGATTACGCCCTTTATCAAAACTACCCCAACCCCTTCAATCCCTCCACCACCATCGAATACCGCCTGCCGGAAGCCGCTTACGTGCAGATCGGGATTTACGATATGTCCGGCCGGATGGTGCGCAGCCTGGTGAGCGGCAATGTTCAGGCCGGCCTGCACTCCGTGGTGTGGGATGGTTCTAACGAGCGCGGCGACCGGGTAGCGAGCGGGGTCTATGCGTACCGCCTCACTGCCGGGACCTATCACGCCGTGCGGAAGATGGTATTGCTAAGATGAGTGTAACCGGGCGGCGACTCGAGGTAATTTTTTAAGAAATTCGACGGCAAAGCCTCAACCGGGCGCTCATAATGTTCGCTACCGTGCACTTTTTTAAAGCCAAGCAATTTTTTCAAATTTGTCATGCCCAGTCTGCCCCCACGGGGAATGCTTTAATCGGGCATCCAAGATAGTTCGGCAAGGTGGATTCCCGCTGAAAACCTGCAGGAATGACACTCTTTGAGCAGAAAAATCAAAAAGTTCACGGTAGTGAATCCTGGTGTAAAAATTTGTTACGCTGAACGCAAAAAGCCGGAATTGCTTCCGGCTTTTTCTTGTGCCGAGGACAGGAGTCGAACCTGCACGCCCTTGCGAGCACTAGACCCTGAACCTAGCGCGTCTGCCAATTCCGCCACCTCGGCATTTCGTTTTTTGGCGCTCCAAATATAAACGCCGGTTTCACGCTAATCAAGAAATTTTTATCGACAGCGTAAAACGTAATGCGTAACTCGTAATGAGTAAAAAAGTTTACCCTGAGCTTGTCGAAGGGTATTCCGTTTTCTTACGCATTACGTTTTACGCCCACGCTTCACGGATTCATCCCCCAAAAAATGTAAATAATGCGAAACAATTTTTTTTACCATTGATAAAATGAAATCGACAATATAAATTTGTCGCAAAATTGAGGTGGTTAAAATGAGTGACTCTGAGTCGCATTATTTATGCTACATGGTAGCAAGGTTCTATCGTCTTGAAGGTTTCAGGACCGACCTCGACAAAAATTTAGGCCACGCCTATAAAATGTAGAAATTTCTCCCTCCCTTATCGACGTTACTTTTATTCGAACATTTTTCTTTGGTGTAGAATCGGCTGCATGATGCAGCAACCGATACGTGATGCGTACAACCAATTCAAGGGATTATTACACAGGAAGCGATTGATGAAAATTGCCGTAACCTACAGCAGCAAAGATGGGCTGCTAAGCGAATATAAAAAGCGCCTGGGGAAAACCGCGCCGGATGCGGACATCCCGGCGGATTTCTTCGCCGAAGGGGACAGCCCCGCTACCATCCAGGCGATCATAGATACATTTATGGAGGGCGGGCACCAGGTAATGGGCGTGGAAGCTGACGACCGCCTGCTGCAAACCCTGGAGGCCGAGCGCCCGGATTTCGTTTTCAACCTGGCAGAGGGATTGTGGGGGGATTTCCGGGAATCCTACGTGCCCCTGGTGTGCGAGCGCTTAGGCCTGCCCTATAGCGGCTCCGATCCCCTTACCCTGGCGATCTGCCTGAACAAAGCCCGCACCAAGGAGATCCTGGGATATCATTTGATCCCCACCCCGGGGTTCCGCATTTTTTCTCCCCATCACCCCGTTAATCTCGACGGTTTTGAGTTCCCGGCCATCGTCAAGCCGGCGTCGGAGGGGAGCAGCAAGGGGATTTTCAACGACTCCGTGGTGTACAGCCCCGCGGAGGCGCGGCGCAGAATCGAAGAAAAGATTCAGCAATACCGGCAGCCGGTGCTGCTGGAACGCTTCCTCACCGGGCAGGAGTTTACCGTGGCGCTGTGGGGCAACGGCGAGGAAGTGGAAGTGCTGCCGATTATCGCCATGGACTACTCGCAGTTACCGGTAAACTCCGAGCCGATCTACTCCTACGAGGCCAAGTGGATTTGGGACACCCCGGAAAAACCGTTGGAGATTTTCCAGTGCCCGGCGGACATCTCCGCGGAATTGAAGGAGAACATCGAAGAACTGGTGCGGGATACCTACCGGGTGTTGCAGGTGCGGGATTGGTGCCGCATCGACGTGCGGTTGGACGAGCAGGAAATTCCCCACGTGCTGGAACTTAATCCCCTGCCGGGCATTTTGCCGGATCCGAAAGATAATTCCTGTTTCCCGAAGGCGGCCCGCACGGCCGGCTACGGGTATCAGGACATGTTGTTAAAAGTTTTGGGAATCGCAGCCAAACGAAACGGGCTTTCATTATGAAGTATTCCCAACGGCGGCTGAAGGTGTTCGTGGCCTTCAACAAGCCGCAGAGTACCGCCGATTCGGAGGACGTTGACTACCTATCCGAAGCGGCGGTCAAGGACGAAGCGAACGCGGTGTATCAAAGTCTGACCGCCACAGGGCACGAGCCCCGCTATCTTGCGGTGGAAAACCTGTCTGCGGATTTGTCCTTGATCGAACAATTTGCCCCGGAGGTGCTCTTCAATCTGTGTGAAGGCTTCCGGGGAAGCGCCCGCCACGAGATGCACGTCGCCGGTCTGTGGGAGTTGTTGGGAATTCCCTACACCGGAAACAGCGCCTTCACCCTGGGCCTGGCGCAAAACAAAGTCCTCAGCAAAAAACTGTTCGAATCCAAGAAAATCCCCACCCCCCCCTACCAGGTGTACCGGGAAACGCCCCAGGATACCTACCTGGCCTATCCCCTCATCGCCAAACCGGCGCGGGAAGACGCCAGCTTGGGAATCACCCAGGAGTCGGTAATCCACAATTTTGAAGAGCTGCAGCAGGCGGTCAACCGCCTGCTGCAAAAGTACCGCCAGCCGATTTTGGTGGAAAAATACATTCCCGGCAGAGAATTCAACATCAGCATTTTGGGGAACCATCCCGCGCGGGTGCTGGCCATTTCCGAAATCGATTTCAGCCGGCTGGAGGAGGGCTACCACCGCATCACCAGCTACGAAGCGAAGTGGCTTACCGATCATCCTATTTATCATCACACCCCGGCTATCGTCCCGGCAGAAGTGGAAGCGGGGCTGGCGCACCGTTTGGAAGACGTGGCGCTGCGGGTTTATGAGCTGCTGTCAGGGCGCGATTACGGCCGGGTGGACCTGCGGGTGGATGAGCAGGGGCACATCTTCGTATTGGAATACAATCCCAACCCGGACATTTCCCCGGACGCGGGGTACTCCCGCGCGCTGGGCGCCGCCGGCATCGAGTATCATGATTTCATCAATTTTCTTTTACAAGAAGCGTTAACCCGGAAAGCATTATGATCAACATTCGCACCTTGCAAGCGCCGGATCGCGCGCCCATCGCCGCCCTGTTGCGGGAAACCGGCTTTTTTACCGGCAAAGAGATCGACGTGGCGCTGGAATTGATCGACGTGTATTTGAAAGATAAAAACCAGAAAGATTATCTCATTTACGTTGCCGAAAGCGATGGCAGGGAAGTCGCCGGCTACGTGTGTTACGGTCCGACCCCGGTGGCGGAAGGCACTTATGACCTGTACTGGATCGCCGTCGCCCCGCGGTTCCAGCGCCATGGGATCGGAAAACAGTTGCTATCCTTTATCGAACAGGAGGTGCAGGGGCAAAGCGGCAGACTCATTATTATCGAAACGTCGTCGCAAGAGAAGTATGGGTCAACCCAGAATTTTTATCTGCGCAGCCAATACGAGTTGGCTGCCCGGATAAAGGACTATTATCGCGCCGGAGATGACCGGCTGATATTTGTCAAGTACCTCCATCACCATAAAACGTAAAGGAGCTTTATAAAATGGAACGGTGGCGTAAAATTTTACAACAAAGTATGACGCGCCCGGAAGATATTGCCAAGAAATTCGATATCCCTTTGGAAGAGATCAAGGGCCTGGAGAATGAGTTCAATATTCGCATTACTCCGCACTATTTGTCTTTGATCAAAGAGAAGGGAGATCCCATATATCGCCAGGTAATTCCCGACAAAGATGAATTGATCGACGGGGAATTGTTCGAAGATCCCCTGGCGGAAGACCGGGATTCCCCGGTCCACAACGTGGTGCACCGTTACCCGGACCGTTGCCTGTTTTTGATTTCCCACGTGTGCGCTTCTTACTGCCGCTTCTGCACCCGCAAGCGCAAGGTCGGCGATCCTACCAAGATCAGCCTGCGCTTCATCGACGAAGGGATTGCCTACATCGCCCGGCACCCGGAAATCCGCGACGTGATCATGTCCGGCGGCGATCCCCTGCTGCTCTCGGATGATAAGTTGGAGTATATCTTGCAGCGGTTGCGGCAAATTCCCCACGTGGAAATCATGCGCATCCATACCCGCATCCCGGTATTCCTGCCCCAGCGGATTACCGCCAAACTGGTCAAGATGCTCAAGAAATACCATCCCCTGTACATGAACGTGCACTTCAACCACCCCGACGAGCTGGTTCCCATCACCGTCAAAGCCCTGGGGCGGCTGGCCGACGCCGGCATTCCCTTAGGCAACCAGACCGTGCTCTTGAAGGGCGTGAACGACGACCCGGAAGTGATGAAGAAGCTGATGCAGAAGTTAGTGCAGGCGCGGGTGCGGCCTTACTACATCTACCAGGCCGACATGGTGTTCGGTACCGAGCATTTGCGCACCAAAGTGGCCAAGGGGCTGGAGATCATGGAAGCGCTGCGCGGCTGGACCTCCGGGCTGGCGATCCCCTATTTCGTCATCGACGCGCCCGGCGGGGGCGGGAAAATTCCCCTGCTGCCGAACTACGTGTTGAAGTTGACCGATGACGAGGTGGTGCTGCGCAACTACGCCGGCAAGGTCTTCCGCTACAAGCAGCCGCACAAGAACGGCAAGGTGCACGTGGAAGAGATCAAAGAGATCATCCGCTTCGAAGAAGTGGAAATCTGAGCAGGCGCTCAACCGCCTGATTTCCAAGTTCAATAGCCGAACTTTGCGGAGCGCGGAACAGGAGCGGCAAGCTTCAGTTTGCCAGCCGGAAATATTTTTTTTCAACCTATAAAATTTCCGGTGATAAAAGTTTAACCACAGAGGCGCAGAGCCACCGAGATACTTTATTTTTCTAACCTCTGTGGCTCTGTGGTGAATCAAAACGATCACAGTTCTTATCCTGTTCAATCCTGCCCCGGGGAAGGGGTGCTTTATCCCTTTGGGGCTTCGCCATATATCCTGTCTAATTTCAGTTCCCATAAAGTCTAACGTCTTTATGGGCGCCGGTAGTGATTTGATCGCAAGGGAAAATCATGCTGCGGATTCGCCGCATTTACGACGATACGCTCTCCATCGACCAGGATGAAATCGCCCAGGTGCAGCAAATCTTGCTCGACCAGTTCCCGGCCATCACCGCGGAAGAGGTCGAGAAGCTCCCCGAAAAGCTCCGCAATCCCCTCAAATATCGCTTTCGCTCGATCCTCTTCGTGGCGGACGATCCGCGCGGCCAGGTAAAGGGATTCGCGCTGCTGGCGCACGCCCCGGACCTGGATTTCTGTTACCTCGATTACATCTCCGCCGCGAAAAAGACCACCGGCGGCGGCATCGGCGGCGCTTTGTACGAACGGGTGCGGCAGGAAGCGGCGGCGTTGAAAAGCCTCGGCTTGTTTTTTGAATGCTGGCCGGATGATCCGCTGCTGTGCCGCGACCCGGAGGTGTTGAAGCAGAACATCGCCCGGCTGCGCTTTTACGAAAAATACGGTGCCCGCCCGATCATCAATACCCTTTACGAAATGCCCCTCGACCCCGCGGACGACAACCCTCCCTTCCTGGTATATGATAACTTGGGTCGTGAAAAACCGCTCTCCGGGAAGGAAATGCAGCCGATTGTCCGCGCCATTCTGAATCGCAAATACGGCGACCTCTGCCCGCTGGAATACGTTGAGAAGGTGGTCCATTCCTTCACCGGTGGCGCGCTGCAATTGCGCCCGCCCCGTTATGCAAAGAACAAAACGGCGGTCGGGGTGGCTGGGGAAGTGCCCGAAGACCGGCGCATCCTGTTGGTCGTGAATGACCGGCACCGCATTCACCACGTGCGAGAGAGGGGCTACGTGGAGTCGCCGGTGCGCATCGACACCATCTTGAAAGAAATCGAGCGCAGCAACTTATTCACCCGCATCGCGGCGCAGAGCTTTTCGGAAAAATATATCCGGCAGGTGCACGACGCCGGGTACATCAGCTATTTCAAAAAGGTGTGCGAAAATCTTCCCGCCGGAAAATCCCTCTATCCTTATGTATTCCCGATTCGCAACAACGCCCGGCCCCCCAAAGAGTTAGCGGTGCGCGCCGGGTATTATTGCATCGACACTTTTACTCCCCTGAACCATAACGCTTACCTGGCTGCCAAACGGGCGGTGGATTGCGCCCTGACCGCAGCGCAGCAAGTTTTGGAAGGCCGCCGCTTAGCCTACGCGCTGGTGCGCCCCCCGGGACATCACGCGGAGCGGCGGGTGTTCGGGGGATTCTGCTATTTCAACACCGCGGCCATTGCCGCGCACTATCTGAGCGCCCGGGGCAAGGTGGCCTTATTAGATATCGATTACCACCACGGCAACGGCCAGCAGGATATTTTTTACCAATGCGCGGAGGTATTGACCATTTCCATTCACGGCCATCCCCGCTTCGCGTATCCCTATTTCAGCGGATTTGCGGAGGAGAAGGGAGAGGGCGCGGGTCTGGGATTCAATATCAACTATCCCCTGCCGGAAAAGGTAGATGGGGAATATTACCGGAAGATTCTGGAAATTGCACTAAAGCAGGTTCGCAAATTCGCTCCCCGGTTCCTGATCGTGTCCCTGGGGCTGGATCCCGCCAAAGGCGATCCCACCGGCGCCTGGAGTTTAGTCGCCAAAGATTTTGAGCTAAACGGAAAAATGATCGGCAGATTAAGGCTTCCCACCCTGGTGGTACAGGAAGGCGGCTACAACAATCGCAATTTAGGGGTCAACGCCCGGCACTTTTTTACGGGATTGTGGAAGGGGTGGTATGAGAAGTGAATGCAGCATGAAATTTTAAATTCACCATTCGCTATTCACTATTCTGTATTCATATTTTCGCATTGATTTGGTATTATTATGGGAAGTAACAACGATAGTGAATTGAGAATAGAGAATAGAGAATAGTGAATTGAGAATAGTGAATTGAGAATAGAAAATTGAGAATAGTGAATAGAGAATTGAGAATAGAGAATTGAGAATAGAGAATTGAGAATAGAGAATTGAGAATAGTGAATAGTGAATTGAGAATAGAGAATGAAGCTACGCCCATGAAACGATTACACTCTCTCCTCCTCTGCCTGCTCACACTGGCCGGGCTGATTTTGATTTCCTGCCAGAGCCAGCCGCCCCGCGAAAAGCATTACCAATCCTTCGCGTCCGCGGAGGCGCTGCAAGATTATTTGAGTTGGTCGCCGGAGAAGCCGCCGCTCATCAGCGCCCACCGCGGCGGGCCGATGCCGGGGCGCGGCGGCAGCGGGTTCCCGGAGAACTGCTTAGAGACCTTCGAGAACGCCCTCAGCTACGCCCCCTGCCTGATCGAGTGCGACGTGCGCAAATCCGCGGACGGGCAACTGTTCCTGATGCACGATGAAACCCTCAACCGCACCACCACCGGAAGCGGCCCGGTGGCCGCCGCCACCGCCGCGGAACTGCAACGCTTGTTTTTGACGGATGCGCAAGGCCGGGTGACCCCATACCGCATTCCCACCCTTGCCGAGGCGTTAGAGTGGGCGCGCGGGAAGGCAATTTTGACGCTGGATGTCAAGCCGGAGGTCAGCCCGTCGGATATTGTCGCGATGATCGCGCAGCACCGGGCGGAGAGTTACGTCACCATTATTACCTACAACCTGGAGACCGCCCATCTTTACCAGCGCCTGAATCCCAACCTGGTGATTTCCGCCCCGGCGCAAGGATTGGTAGGCGTGCAACGGCTCCTTGCAAGCGGCATCCCTGCCAAAAATCTCATGGGATTCGTGGGAGTGTACGAGCCGCCCCCGCAAATTTACGATCTGTTGCACCAGCAGGGCATCCGGGCGATTTTGGGAACCATCGGCAACTTAGACCGCAAGGCGGAGAAACGCGGGGTTAGCGTTTACGTGGAACTGCTGAAAAACGGGGCGGACGTGCTGGCGACGGATAATGTGGGGTTGGGGGGGAAGGCGATTGAGAAATATATTCGGGAGCGGTAGGGGGAACCGCTAACCTGTGTTCAGCAAGACTCCATTTTTAATGAAGTTTAAAATTGAAAGGTATGCTAACCCAGGTTTTAACCGGCTTCCCATTTTGCTTTCCGGGAACAAACTTGAATTGTTTTGCAGCTTCAACAGCTGCATTGTCCAATAACGGATGAGATTTTAAAACCTCAACTTTTTCTACATTCCCATTAATGCCAACCAACACTTTAACAACAACCGTGCCCTCAATTTTGGATTTTTGAGCCAGGGAAGGATATACCGGATTGACACGCTCTATTTCCACAGGCTTTTCTGTAAGAGCATAAAATGGAACGATCATATTTTCATCCGTTGAAGACACCCCTGTCGATTGTTCCAGAGATTTTGGGAGGGTTTTTGTATCTTCCTGCCCGGGTTCGGTTACGGTTTTACTCGTTTCAGGGCTACTCGTAGATTGAGCCGATTGCGTAGCATCCTGATTTGTAGGCCGGGATCGAACGGTAGTATCAGGGTTGTTTACACCCGAACCGGGATTAACGGAAGAAGACGGATCGCTCAACATTTTGGGCGGCTCAGCCGGGTTGGGAACAACCACCTTCGATTCTGGCAGCGTCTGTTTCGATTCTTTGCCTGGTGAAGCAGCAGGAGATGCTGGTCCTTGCTGGGTTTTAACTGACTTCGCAAGTTGTTTTTGCACCTGGGCAGAAGCGGCATGGTGGATTAGACTTTTATGAACGTATCCACTTATGTTTTTATGGTTTATTCTAAGCCACTCATTCCCCTCGGAAAGGATGACTACCTGCGCCCCTGCTGGTAAAACGCCAATTCTGGAATAGTTAGTTCCTGGCCCGGAGCGAATTATGGCTCCGTTTTGATTCGTTATCACTCCATAAATTACCGTTGGGGTTGATGGTTTGGGTAAACGAAAAGCGGCGGTATATACGTACCCCTCGATGATTTCTTTAAGTGAATTATATCTGATTTTATACCGTTTTCCTTCTTCGCCCTCAAAATATACTTTCGCTCCTTTCGGCAATGTAGCAATTAAACCGCCGGTAGTATCGGCATATATGCCACTGGAAGTTTCTATGGTGACCTTTGATAAAGTCGAATCGGCAGAAAGGATGCTTTCCCTGGCTAAGTAACCCCGGGAAGTCTTTTGAGATGCAATAGCGAGCGCCGTCAACAGTATCAAGGCTACAGCGCTGAATATTAGATTCATTTTCCAGTAGGAACGCCGTTTATTTTTGACGGAAATGATAAAAGCGGTTAAAACTCCCAATACTCCGGCGAACATTCCCCAATTGATTAATGGTATAAAGGGCAAAAAGCAGACCACATAATCCAGATAACTAAGCCCGGTTACAATATAAGCCCAGGTATTTTGCAGGAAATACCATGCGTAAATGAAGAAATTCCCTATGCCAATAAATACATTTCCAATCCCAAAAATGATAATGGGCGTTAAGAAATAGGCCGCCACCACTGCCACTATCAAGACAACCAGGTTTACGGATTGTCGTCTTTTTTTGAATGCCCAGATCAGCAAAATTATAAAAACTATAGCCGTGAGCAGCCAGGTTCCATCTCTACTCATCATCCAGGCATCGTCCATGTCAATTGTTCCGATTAACTGATTTAATTCATAATGTTTGACAGGCCCGCTGATAAAGATCCAGTCCCAATATCCCGTTAGGGAAACCAATGTTCGTAGTAAGACAAAACCCCCGGTAATGACTAAAAACCAGAGGATCAACTTAGACCAGGTAGGAAGCGTCCATTGGGGATAATTGCCTCTTATATGGTTGAGCTCTGATTTAACCATACCTTCCGGCACGCCGTAAGCTGCACCCACTTTAACCATGTTGTCTTCAAACGTTGGAGTCAGCCAGCGCTTTAAACTCCATTTATATTTTTGCGAAGCTTTTTCCATGGTGCTTTCCAGCAATAACGCAAAATCAGCTTTTGCGTTATGGGGAACAACATATAACTGTTCCATGCCGGCATATTTCTCAAAAGTATTTCTTACTGTTTTTTTCTCCTGTTTATCTGCCGGTTTATACCTTTCTACAAAACTTTCAACGTCGGTTTGAGAAATATAAGCAGTGTAAGCTAAATTGAATTCCTTTATTAACTGATCTTCCATCCTCCGGGAGTTTGCCAATTCCTGCACCTGCTTGCCTAAAATCTCTTCAAACGGCTTGCGTAAGGAATCAATAATTTCCCGGGCAGTTTTCACTTTAAAAGAAACGGCATTTTTCTCTGGGGTTAACAGCAACTCCTGGGAGCCTTTTTCTAAAAGATTTTGTTCCACTTCCGGGATCAGGGTTTCAAAGACTAATGACTTGCTGACCAGGTTGGTAAACTTTTTTTCTGCATCTAACCGGTGGGGTTCTTCTAATGAAACGACAATTTCCCGTCTTTCCGAATGGTCTAAATAATAACCCTGGTCATTTTCAAGTTTGTTTTGCAAATCCAGAGGCAAACCGTAGATGTGCTTTTTAAGCTCATTTCGAACCATTTCGGTGATAATGACGATTTCATTTGCGTGTTGCTCGTCTGCCCACCGGGTCACTTCAGCAAACAAAGAGACCCGTTGCTCTTTTTCCAACCAGTCATAGCGCAGCCCCCCGGTGTGAGATAACTGGTCAGGCACGACGATAAACTCCTCACCCTCTTTTTGGCTAATTTCCCAGTGCTGTAGTCGATAATATTTTTTAACCGCGTCCGTAAAACCATTTGCTTGTTTTTCAATGATCTGCTCAATGGCGTTTCTGGTGATTTCTTCGCGCATGGATGGTAGAAGCAACAGATATTGGGCGTCGTGCATCATCTCCTGCTTTGCTTCTACGTGGCCATCATACCGATCTAATTTTTGAAGGGCGCTTTCAAAAAAGCGTTGCTTTTCAGCTTCCAAATCAATTTTATACTTTTTGACCGTTTCTTGAGTCAATTCATGGCGAGTCTTATGGTTTAAGGGGAAAAACTCTCTTTCAGACTTACCTCGTTGGACAAGTTTTTCCCTGGCAGCTTCGGGAAGGTTATCATCAGCGGTTAAACTAAAATCCTTCAGTAATTCATAATAGAACTGGCGAAAATTTTGTTTGTCCTGTTCAAATGTCTTTTCTCTTTCCGATTCATCTATCTCATGCAAAGCTTTCAGAACCAGTTCCTCATACCGTTGAGGAGAAATAGGAGAATCCTGGGTGGAGGCAATTAATTCCTCTTCTTCCTCGATTGTCAGGAATTTGTCTTTCAGTTTTCCTTTTATGAAATTAAAGAATACTCTTTCAGGGCCGGCAATACCTCCACCGCCCTCTCCCCTTATGCTGCTGGTCTTTTTTAAGTACTCTTCTATGAGTTCATCAATTTCTTTTTCAGAGAGATCCGTTTTTGTGCGGCAGTAATTCTTGATATCTACTTCTTCGGATGGCTCTAAAACTTTATCTTTTAAGGCCAACAGAATAAAAGGCTCTATTTCTTTCCGAATCATTTCCTGGCGGCGTTTTTCTATCTCGTAATAGCTGTGTTCAATGCCATTGGGCTGGGAAAGACGCTCATAGGCTTGTTTTAAAATATTCGGATAATTGCGGATGGTACGATCACTCCCCTCAGGCCCGGCGTATTTCTGAATAATCATTACTCGCGTGGCGCCTTGATCCATTATCCGGATCTTATCCTGCCAGAATTCGCTGAGAATCCGGTAGTTGCGCTCCACCATCTCCGGGGTAATTTTTTCATATTCCCGGTAATCAAGATAGAGACATTCAAAGGGATTATCTTTCGATTTAATGACCACCCAGTCTCCATCCGAATCATTGAAATTCTCCGGAACTTTTGTCAATCCACCGGCTAACGTGGAAAGATGGATTCGTTCATGGAGGGTTTCTCCCCGAATTTCTTCAGGAAGGGAGGGTTGCGGAGCAGAAACTGGCTGAGTATCCGGTTGCACTTCTTCCCGGGTTAATTTCTTTCCTTCGCCTTTTTCAGCGGGGGCAGGAGAATCAGAGGAGTCTGAGGTCAGCTTTTTCTTACTCTTCTCTGATTCCGGCTTCGCAGAGTCCGCTGTTAATCTTTTTTTCTTTTTCATGGCTACCGGGAATTATTTAAAACGTTAATGAAATTGAGGATATTTTTTCTCGCAAGGGTTCTAAGCGCTCGTCGAACATAAAGGCTTCATTTTTTATCTCTAATACCTGCTGAGTTAAATTTCCATTTACTTCATACTCTGCAATAGCCTTCAAAAAACCATTGGTATCCATTTCCATTATAATCTTGACGTCCCCTTCCGGGTTTTTTAATTCTATGCGCCCGCGCAGCACACATTCATCCGGGGCTTCGCTTTCTCCTTCATACACTAAAAGGGCTGCACGAGCATCCGCAGCAAATACCCGTTCTTCTTTCACGGGGAGGGGCGAGTTCTTCCTGATGAAGTGCTCAATTTTGTAACGGTTTTCATCTAAAATTCTAATTCCAACGCTGTGGGAAACCACGTCCTGAACCCGAGCTTTATGATGCCCATAGAGCGCGGCCCCAATCGCAATGGCCGTATCGTAATTGAAACCTTCGATCTGGCGGCGAATTTTTTTGCCGGTCAGATCTTCCAACATTTGAGGAATGATCGGCATTCTACAGGACCCGCCGGCTAAAATCACTTCGTCGATATCACTCCACCTCAGGCCGGATTTTTCGATGAGCCGGTTGCAAATGGTTTTGCACCGGCTCATCAAATCCGTAGAACGTTGCGTGAAATAAAATGTATTATCGTCCATTGAAAATTGATCGCCTAAGCTAAGAGAAATAGGCGCAGAGCGATACAGAACTGTTTCCAGGTCGCCTTCGGTTAATACAATGGAGATTCGTACTTCTTCTTTTTCGCTCAATTGGTGTTTTGCTTCCAAAGCTTTGCGTTGTACAAAAAACCCCTTGTCTTCAGGAATATGTTTTTTGTTTTTGCGAGAAAATTCCCCATAGATATGGGCTTGAATGACTTCATCGAAATCCTTTCCTCCCAGGGTATTGTGCCCGTCAGAAGCGATCACGTTGGCGTCTCCGCGATTGGTTTCCAAAACGGTCACGTCAAACGTGCCTCCGCCCAGGTCAAACACCAGGATCATCTTTTTTTCCTGGCGGGAAAGGCCATAGGCCAACGCCGCAGCGGTCGGCTCGTTGATAATCCCGATGACGTTTAAACCCGCCGCTAAACCGGCCAGGCGGGTATCCTGGCGCTCTTTATCCCCAAAGTAGGCCGGAACGGTAATGACCGCCTCTAACGGGTAATGATCGTCCGCTTTTTCATCGAGTAACCCACGATTGCGTAAAAAGCGTATCGCTTCTAATCTGAGTTTTTTCAGAATAATTGAGGACATCCCGGCCGCCCCGTATTTGAAACCTCCAACCTCGTAAGGTTTGGGATCGGGAGCATAGGGGGCTCCTTCATGAATATTGGGCGGGGTTTCAATGGGTTTTCCCATGTCGCGTTTGACGAATTCATAAATATGGGAATACTGGCCGGGAAGATTTTTCATATCATCGGCCTTCTTCCCCACCACGGCACTCTTACCATCGAACCAGATGATCGAAGGAGTGCTGTTTTCACCGTCAGAATTGGGAATTAGTCGCGCAATCCCCTCGTTATCGACATAAGCCACGCAGCAAAAGGTAGTTCCCAGGTCAATTCCTATGTGCATTGTTTTACCTCAACTCGCTTCTCAGAATTTCTAAAAAGAACCTTACCTCCATGATAAAGATAGGCTCAATAACCCGCTGCCCTTCTTCTAATGACTGCGCTTTGATAAAAGTGGACAGAATTTCATCCCGGATTAACCTCTGATTTTGTTCGGTCAATTTTATTTTGGCATCTTCCGTAAACAAGCCAAACCGGATACCAAAGAAGTTGAAAATTTCGATAAACCGTTGGAGTCTATCCAGGGACGTAGATTTAAACGTCGTTTTAGAGTTATTGTCAAATAGGTCTCTACCGGAGAAAGCTTCCATATATTGAATTTTTTTATCTGCCAATTCAATATTTTCACCACAGATAATCCCAACGGCTCCCTCTCCTCGATGGCTTTCAGACATTCCATATATATCTTCCATACTGGTTGTTAGCTGGTCCGCCCCGTCGCCATGGGTTCCCAACGGCATTACCACTAATCCACCGGAAACTTCACTCTTATGCCCCGGCGATTGCAACTGGCCAAGGCTCTTAGCATTTACTTCCACATCCTTAAGGCAATTGAAGAACATCGCATTGAGCATTTTTGAGGCGATGCCGTCTTTGTCGTATTTCCCGAAATCAATCCAGTTAATGAACTTGGCCGCATTGCCTCCCCAGTGCAACTTTATTTCGTCGGTTGCAATTCTGTGCAGAAGGCCGGTTTGCTTTTCTAAACTTCCGCCGATAACCCGATCGGTGGCGGCGGTCAGCATGGCAGTATAGAAAGAAATCGCGCAGAACTCGAACGCCAGCATTTTGCGCAGCCATTGAATGTCGCTTTTGTTGGCATGATTCAGCAGCATCTCCTGAATCCGGGTTTCTTCATTCTTCAAAATGACGTTCAAGCGGGCGGCAAAAAACGAGGGCTCGTTTTTCTTCTCATCTAAAGCAATAACGCCCTGTTTAGAGAACAGGTGTTCACGAACCCGTTCATTTTTTTGAAACAACTGAGCAATTTGCCGTCCTGCTAACAGTACGGAGGTATCGGCAACTATTTTATAATCATACCAGATACTAACATCGGTAGTGCCTCCTCCTATATCCAGGCAAATGGCGGCAATCGGAATGTTGGCCCTGTCTTTAGGATTCTCGATCGTTTTTTCATTTCCAAAATAATGGCCGGCGGCAATACCTTCAATTTCATAGACCGGCTTGCTCCAACTCAATTTCCCTTGATCTTCCGGGCCTCGATGGATACTTATTACAGATTCATTGTCTTCTAGCATCTTTTTTAACGTTCGTTCCCAATCACCTTTAAAAACGGAAATGTTGGTTGGAGTAAATGCCTTGGGATAAGAACAAACGATCTCCACTTTTGCAATTCGATGGCGCACAACGTCAATCAGCAGCAGAAACATGAGGCTTTCCAGAAAATAGATGGTCTTCTTTTCAGCTTCAGTATCCCATTTGATATCTGAATATACATTGTAGGGAGTTTTGTAGTCTGTTGGGAAATAAATAAAATAGTCCAACAACAAATTGTCTTTTTTGGCAAGGGTAAAAATTCTTAGAATTGTAGGTGTAGGTAAGGAAACTATATCATCAGGAATAAAGGCAGCAGCCAATAACTTTTTCCGGGCAGCGTTTTCGCTGGCGGTAATTCGGCGAAGTTGATTTTGCAGATCGAAAAGCCACTGTTCCGCTTTTTCCGCCGCGCTGCTTTGCCGGAAAACGTTGGTATTGGAGGTGCCAAAATCTATCCCAATCTTCCAGGATTGATCCGGATCTCTTGGTTCTGGCGGCCGGGGGATCAGAATAAGCCCGAATATCTCCTGGTTGTTTTTGGCATTGGATATTTCGATACCTTCCGGGAAGGCATTGTCGCTGCTGACCTCGGAAATCTCCACAATCTGCTTTCCTTCTCCGGAAATGATCTCCTGAACCCGCTGAGCGATCTGGGGGTTGGGATTATCCACCACCGGATAAATGTGGATGCGATCCGCCAGATCATGGAATAGATAATAGCGCCGCCAGTTTTTATCCAGATAATTGGGGAAAATCTCCAGCGCCGGAACGTCTATCTCGGAAATGCCGTGCTCACCGCTGCCGATATCTTTGGTTTTATAAAATCGTTCCACTTTTTCTTCCAGGCCGGAAGCGATTGGCAGGGTAAAAGAGAAGCGCACCCCGCCCGGCTCCTCTTTGAACTTCGGTTTCAGATGTTCTTTGATGTTTTCCGGGGAAAAGAAGCTCAAAAGCTCCTTTTTGAAGGGCAACAGGTATTTTTTTCCAAAATTGTACTCCGACTCGCCGTCCATCAACAAACTGCCCTGCTTTCCCTTGAGCAAGGTGTCGGTCAAAAAGTATTTTTCCGGGCGAATCCAGATCGCCTGCTGAAGCCCGATATTCTCCTTATCGATCATCGTTCCGGAGGGAGCTTGAAAATATTTATCCAGGCATTTTTGTACATCGCCTCCCAAATCTTTCAAGCGCAGATTTTCCCAGATTTTAATGTTCTTTCCCAACAGGTTCGCCGTAATCACCACTACTTCCTTATATTCGCTGCGATTCCTACCCAGGGTCAATGCCAGCGCCATGTCGGAGTGGTAAATCTTTTCCCCTGCTTCTACTTTCTGGAGAGGATATAACAGATTGAAATAAACCCGTTGTTTTTCCAGAATACTCCGGGTCTTCTCTGTCAGGGTTTCCAATGGTTCCGATGATACCGCTACGTCCCTGGAATCAATATCCTGCCCTTCTTCCAGCCCGAGTTCGTTACGAAGGTCTTTTAACCATTCCTCTATCAAATCCTGGAGCACCAGAACAACTTTCTGGTCAGGGTTAGACTCTCTACCATCCAGAATCCTTTTCAAATTTTTTTGGAGATTGCACACCCATTCCCCCACTGCTTCCTGATCTTCCGGATGTTCCGGCTCCCGCAAGTAGCCGTATTCATCTTTCAGAATCAGGTCTTTTTTCATCAACCGCTCCCGGTAATCAGTAGCGGTATAGACTAACGTCGTGGGTGAAAATGCCCCAATGGGGATTTTGTCATAGCGAATCATTAGAATGGTTGTCCAGCTATAATTGCGATCCTCCTCCAACTGAACCGGGGCGGGAGCAAGATTTTTTAAGGCGGTTGAGAAAATATCATCTCCCAATTCTATCGGGACAATTTCAATAGGGTAATTTTTTAGTTTAGCGAGAGCAAAAAGGCTTAGCAGTCCCCGCCATTCTTGCACGATCCTTGGCCGGAGTGGATGAGGATTTTTGGCGGATGGTTTCAGGGCGGTCTGGAACATCAAGGCCCTGGCCCAGATATCGGGAACGGAGCTGATACCACGGGCTTTTTCCGCTTCGGCAATGGTAATCCCATCGCTGATCGACAAAATGATCGCATGGGTGTTCTTTTCCCAAAGCCCGGTTTGCTTGGGAACGGGAACGTTGGCGTCTTTATCCAATTGGGGCAGGTATAAATGCTTGGACATAGCTTCCTCATCGAACCTTGTTATTATTGAACCTGTAGTGCTAGTTCTACCAACGGACACTCGATCTAACCGCGAATTGACGCGAATAAACACTAATTTCGGCCGGTCTTGATCCTATAGTTATTCGCGCTACAGGTTATTGAATGTGATAATTATGAGCGCAGAACTTCATTGCCGCTTCATAGAAAATATTGATGTATTTATTCGCAGCAGAGAGGGTTTTTTCATCCGTAATGTTTACGGAATTCAGGAATCGATTGATAAAAACGTAAAAATCTTCTTTCTTCGATTTTTCCTTCAGAAAATCCCCCAGGTTATCCTTCTTCTTATTATAGTCTATCAAATTGATTTCTTTTCCGATCTGGATTGATCCTTCACAAATTTTACTCTTGCTAATCAAACGAACCTTGTCGCTGTTGTCATCCATGGAACAAAGCCAGGCCAAATAGTAGTGCTTCAGAAATTTTTCAAAATTCTCTAACTGGGTTTTATTCTCCCCCCAGCGGGGATTCTTAACCCGCTCCTTCTCTTTGTTTTCATCAAATCGAAAATGTTCTCGGTACCAGGTATCGTTAATATCTTTGTGAGGCTTATCCAATGTATCTTTCCCATAAGTGCAAAAAGTGTAAGCAAAGGCGGACATAGTTACTAATCTAGCTTTGAAATCGATTTGCCGTTGCCGGATTTCCTGTTCATTGCGGGAAACCGGCAATGATTCCCAGGTCACACTATCATCGTCCCGGCAGGCAATATAGTATAGTTTTTCCGGGTCGCCTTCAAGGGGCGGTTGTTCAAAGAAGTCCGTTGCGGCCAACGCGGTAACCAGTTCGATATAGTGGGGTTGATTTTCCTGCGACATGCTTCCCACGCTAAATTTACCGATCTTTTGATTCAGGGAATCGCCGATAAAGTATAACTGGTCAAAGCCAAGCTGTTTTTCATTGTAGTATTGCAGAGCGGCTTTTGTGGCAATCGGAAAATCGTAGTGGGTGACGTACATCTTTTCATCCGTCTCATCTTCTCTTTCGATGCTGAAATAAGGCAACACCAATGCCCCGCCTAACAACACCCGGCTTTTGCCTGCGCCGATTGTAGCCTTATCGTTATATTTGATGAGTCTTTGAGAACCAATGGTTGGCACCCCTGCGGCCCCGGTTCCGCCAAAAACCGAACCGGCTAAAAAAACTCTTACATCATTCTGCTTCTGCGTGATAATATCATCCCAGAGAACGGTCCACGGTTCTTCATCCTGCGGGGGATCGGACATAACCACCGAACCGATGGAAGGATGGCCGCGGAATCCCTCATTCAAAATAGTATTTAATTCGACTTCGGAAAATAGCACCGAAGCAAAATCTTCCAACTCTTTGGTCATGGTTTTCAAATTGATGTAGTACGAGAGAGTGGTATTCTTATCTTTGAAAATTTTCCAGACCAGGGTTTCCGGAATTTTAATGTTGGTTTTAAAAAGCTGCTTTTCCGCGGCCTTAGAAGGATTGAAACTTTGCCGGCATAGATTATAAAGCGTAATGAGAGTCTTTGTGCGGGTTAAATTCCCGTTGCTTTCGTCTGGGTCGATGAGAAATATGGATAAATTCTCCGGCCCATAGCCCGCCGCGCACAAGTGAACCATCGCTTCCACGACCCGCGCGCCGGTGCCGCCGATTCCGACTAACACGTTATACGCCATTTCCTTCTCCTGACTTTTATTTTTTCAAAGGAACTAAATACTTAACTGCCCGGGGCGACATCAAAAAAGTGCACAACCAATAAAAAATATAAGTATGGAGCGAAAGGGCAGCAAAAATAATTAAATAATCAATGATTGCAATACCTTCGTCAAGGAAGATAATAACTTTAGCGAATAAGGCTACTATCGCTACAATAATCAGGATCACAAACAGTTGATACCACACTCGCCGGGCCTGCTCCAAATCGCCCGCCGTAGAATCTTTGCTGCCGTAAACATACCAGTAATAGGTTAAAAGAAGACTGATAACCCCTACCGCCGTGATGGCAATGCGGTACCAGAAAAGGAAATCTTCAATGGCTAAGGTAGCCAGTGACACCGTATCGCTCAAATGGCCGGCCAGTACCAGGCCGGTAATCACCCAAAAGAAACAGGCAATAGCAAATGTAATTAGGTAATTCATCGGGCTTTTGTTCATGGTCGCACTCCATTCGGTTTATGCTCATCCGTTGGGATACTTTATAATTTTCTTATCGTGATATACATTTTAGCGATTTTGGGCTGATAAATCGCCAGGTTGGCCCGAAGCAGGTCATTTATAAATTTTCCCAGGTTGAGGGTTTTATAAGAATCATTCTTCGCCGAAGGATTAGGTGAAGAAAAATCCTTTACCCATTGTGGCACTAACAATCCATCGATAGAAGCGCACTGCAAATATACCAGATAAGAATAATTTCCCGGAGGCTCTGCCAACTTCAGGCCCAGCCCTGCTTTCAACCTTCCGTCTTCCCGGTTGATACTATTTAGGGTGATATCATCTGATAAAATGCTATCCGAAGAAACATCCTTCTGCCCGGGCAGGGAGGATTTCTTATAAACCACCAGTTCAATATCTTCTGTCCGAAAATCCGGCGTTCGGGCATTGCGTTCAAAAGTTATCTCTGCATCCCAGGCTCCCTCATTGTTTCCTTTTTTCATATCAAACTTGAACAGCATCTCCTGCCTTAGTTTTATTTCAAATGCCTGTTCTTGTTTTGATTTTGATCGAGTATTGAGCCCCCTGGACTCACGGGATTTGGTTAATCGCATATCCACTTTATTCAGAAGATATCGTGATAACACCAAAAAATTTTCTTCCTTTACAAACGGTTGGGATTTCAGATTATTAAAAAGCTGCTCGATATTGAGCGGATCCCCAAATATCAGAGCATAGAAGGGTCTATACGTATCCGCGTTTTCCCCCGTAGATTTGAGCTTATAAGGAACCACGCCAGGGCCGACGTCATACACCCAGCCGTCGAATTCGCTTTTGATTCCCAGGATTGCGACTTGAATCCCCCGCTTAAAGCATCTTTCTTTAATTTGCTGGACAATAGAATTGATGTCGCCTTCGGTTTGGAAAAGATCCGTAATCACCACGCTTAACCGGGAGCTGTCGGTTTGGTTGATGACCTGGTCGATATTGGTTTTTTCAAATATGCCCGGCTCAAGATAAAAATATTCAGCATTTGAAGTTCTAAAGACCTGGCGATCTATCTCCTTAATTTTAGTGCCAAACTTAAAAAATCGTATATCCGCAGATTTCCAACCCACGCCTACGGTAGTTTCTAACTCCTCCAAAAACTTATTGTAAATGCTTTGAGTGTTTTTGGCAAAACCGGACATGGATTTGGTAGCATCAATATAGAGGTCGATATGAATCGAATCGGATCGCCCTCTCTCCGGCCTGATTACTTCCCGGATAGAATAATTCCAGGTAATTTCAGGCGCTTTTTTGCCGCATCCTGAATACATGAAAATAAAGGTCACCGCTACCAACCCCAGAACTTTAAAATCCGTAAGATTTTTTTTCTTCATTAGTATCACCTTTAATATTGCAACACTATTGAGCGATATTGAATGTTATCTCAAATCTGCTGATCTCATAATCAGAGTAATTGATAAAATATCCTTATCCCGCTTGACAGAGAGGGTTTTAAAAGATTCCATTGCCTCTCTTTCAGAAAAGGATAAATTTTTTTGAGGTACTAGGGCCGTTAAGCCCTTTAAAAGGTTAATCGTGCCAGCAATGTTGGCGGCGGTTTCCTCATTCCTCATTATGCCCATCAACTCTACCGGATAGGCATTCTGCTTATGAAAGATCGAAAAACCAATCCCTCTGGCAAAGCCAACGGCATCCAGAAGCTTCGCCAGCGGGCTGAGGCCGGCCAAATCGAGTAAAGAAGAGGATATATTCAACGCCGCATTCCCTATATCCTGAAAATTCTGCGGAAAAGCTACCACCATCGATACCGGGGCACGTTTATTATAAGTGTTCCTGAACAGTCTGTTAAAAGGCTCTATTTCCGCCAATCCCGGCTGCAAATTCAGTTTCGCGTCGATGGTTTGTTCTACAGTACTCTTCGATCCCAACAAAATGGAACGGGGAGAACGGATGGGCGCTATACAAAAATCACTTCCCGGCTGTTGGTAAACCAGATGTTTCCGATATTGTAGCTGCTGCCACTGTTTTGCAGACAGGTATTTTATCAGATCGTTTGTCTTAAAGGAACCGCTGATAATGATTCCCTCAGTTTGGCTGTTTTCGTGAAGATTGCTGAAAACGATTACTTGCTCTATGGTAGCGCTGTTGATATGTAAACTGTCCAAAGTCTGTTTCAATTGGTTGCCATTGACAATCCGCATCAATTTTTCATCCGTGGCTGCCTGTGGCCAATCAATTATTAATACAGCTACTGCTTGCCCGGGAATCCATTGCAGGGGGACTTTTAGCTTAGAGGAAGAAGGTTGGCAACTAACCAATAATAATAACAATATAAAAAGCTTGATACGCTTTTTCTGTCCCATAAGCATTCCCACAAACACCCCAATTACATCCAAAAGAATAAGCAGTTCAGAACGGAATTTCCTTGAAAACCTTTGCTTAGAACTAAAAACAAGCCGAAAAATAGAGATTAGAAATATTCGATTTTAAAGTTTATTTTGATTTTGTATAATTTAAAGGCAAGCCACTTTTTTAATCAAAGATCAAAGAGATATTGCATCTCTCTTACGCTATCAAGCAGCCAACTCCTGTTTGACAATGAAATTTGAAAAGAATATAGAGAGAAAACACAAATTCGGCAATACCTTTATCAATTTTTTTCTACACCCAAAAGCCATTAATTACCCATCCACACATCATATAATTACCCATTCCCCCCAAAATATTGAAAAAAAAAACATTTTCTTCCCCCTAAAGCTCCCCCCGCCTCCTGACGAAATACCAGATAATCTACCCTGCAAAGCCGTTTCGCAGGGCGGAATTGAGCGCGATTTAACCGGTTATTTCTCCAAGGGAGGTTTAGTTATGCCCGTCCCCTTTATCGCCATCGAAAAAACCAACCCCCGCAACCCCGGCGAGCCTCGCAAATATTACGCCCACGCCAAAAGCAACGGGGCGGTGGATTTGCGCACCCTGGCCAATCAAATTGCGGCGATATCTACCCTGAGCACCCCCGACGTGCTGGCCGCGCTGGAGGCCCTGCTGCTGGTCATCCCCCAACACCTCGCCGAGGGAATGATCGTTCGCTTAGGCGAATTGGGCAGCTTCAGCCTGAGCGTTCAAAGCGTGGCGTCGGATAGCCGGGAGGAAGTGAGCGCCCGGAATATCACTTCCAACCGCCTTAGATTCCGCCCCGGGAAATTGCTAAGGGAAAAATTGGGCAAGGTGAGCTACGAAAAAAAGGAATGATCCCCCAACCAGGCGCCTGGGATTTATGAAATCAGCGCTCTTTCCCCGGAAAAAAGCCGCCGGTTGGGGAATAGATGCGCTGCATTCGCCCAAAACCCCATGGGCTTTTATTCAAAACCCCATGGGGTTTTTCTCAAAAGGCCATGGGGTTTTCAGAAACTGCTCTCGGTAATTTTCGGAAAGCCGCCAATTCTTATCTGGTTTTGTTTGCCTCTCGATAAACCGGCAGTGAGGAAACAAGAGTCTTCTGCAACGCCGGGACGTGTTGCGAATTAGCAAGTGCTCTAACACTTGCAAAAGGATTTGCCTTCTAATACTATCCTGGGTAAACTTCCTCATAAATATTAGCGATCTGTTTGAGGAACGGATATGCCCGATGGAGTGAAAAATGCCAGAGGCCAAAATCAATTATGATGCGGAAGGAGACGTGCTCTACGTTTCCTTCGCCCGGAGCGAGCACGTTACCGGGGTGGAATTGGGGGATAATATTTTGCTGCGTTTAGATACCGGCAAGTCTTCGGGGACGCCGCCCAAAGCCATTGGGTTAACTTTCATCAGTTTTGCGCGGATGAGAGAGGCGCATCGCGATAAACCTTTTATGGTGCCATTAGCGAATTTGCGCAATCTCCCGCAAGAACTGTGGGATGCCGTCCTAACGGTAATTACCACCCCGCCGGTCAGTGATTTTTTGGCAATCGGGTTATCGCTCTCTCCCCAGGTCCCCCCTCTACCGGAGCAAGCAGACGCATATACTGTTTAAGTAGGTGTTTGAAAATTCAGTTCAGTACCTCAAAATCGTTCCAATGGCACACGGATAACACGGATGACGCGGATTTACGCAGACTTTTTTAGCAATATTCTTTAATTTATCTGCGAATATCCGCGTCATCCGTGTTCTATCTTTTAGCAGTAAACGAGTGAACGAGAGTTTTCAAACACCCACTAAGTTCGGCAGTTTCACAGAGCAACGCACTTCCCCCCTCACAACCGCTTCCGATTCTTCTCCCGCACCTGGCGGTAAAAATCCTCCATGGTCTCGATAAAGGACACGTCTTTATCCCAAAAAGCCGGGTAATCGCCCTGCTTCTTGATCAAAATGGCCGGGACGGGAGATTCCTGCCCCGAAGGGGTGGAAACCCGGGGAACCGGCGGGGAGGCGGGCAGGCGCTTTTTGCCGCTCCAGAAGGTCTTGATATCCAATTCGCCTTCCGGCGCTTCTCTTTCCGGGCGGGTATAAAAGGAAGGGGAGTGCTCCGGGGCGATCTCTTCTTCCTGCAATTGGGAAACCAGCGCCCTCCCTAACGGCGATTTGGCTAACTCTTTCTGCAACTCCGCTTTCGATAACCCCCGCAGCTCGAACATCAAAAAGGGGTCGCGGTCGAATTCCGCGGCGACCAGGTAGTACACCCCGGCGACGTGCTTGCAGGGGTTGGCCCAGTCCGGGGGCAGGAGCAGTGGGTCTCGAAATCCTTCGAGCTGGCCGGCAGGAGGCGCAAATCTAACTTCTCGAAGATCTCTTCGATATTATCCGGCATCTCTCCTAACAGCAGTCTGGAAACCATCCCGGCGTTGGAAGAGATCTCCGCGATCAGCCCCGCCCAGCGCTCTTTGGAAATGGGTCGGATTTTGATGCCGGTGTTATACAGCGGCTCTTTATACACCCCGAAGTAGGGATTGATGGAGCCGCGCACCTTCGCAGTGATCTTCCCCTTCTCCAGGTGAAATTCCTTCACCTTTCCTCCCCGGGCATAAGAGCGCCCCCGGCCCAGCCGCGCCGGATTGGTGAACTTCTCCAGCGCGGCAATAAACCGCTCCCCCCACCAGGTTTTTCCATATTGCGGCATAAGCGCTCCCTAAATGCAAAATGAAAAATGAACATCAATGACGCCGAAGGCAATTGATCGCGCAGCACAATGACGGCGAAGCCAACTGACAGCCCCACGAAATGACAGCGAAGCCAACTGCCTATTCCAAAATCGCACTCTTATTCAACTCGATCAGCTTCTTGAACGCCTCGTTATCCAGCTCCGTCAGCCAGGATTCGTCCGCCCCCACAATCGCCTCGGCTAACTTTTTCTTTTCTTCGATCATGGCGTTGATCCGCTCTTCCAGGGTTCCGGTGGTGAGGTATTTGTGCACGAACACGTTTTTACTCTGCCCGATGCGGAAGGCGCGGTCGGTAGCCTGGTTTTCCACCGCGGGATTCCACCAGCGGTCGAAATGGAACACGTGGTTGGCTTTGGTGAGGGTGATCCCCACTCCCCCGGCTTTCAGCGACAGAATGAAGATCGACGGCTCGGTATCGGGATGCTGGAATTCCTCGATCATCTCCTGGCGCTTGCGGCGCGGGGTCTGGCCGTGCAAAACGTAGGTGTTGTAGTGCAGGGTCTGGCGCAGGTAGCGATCCAGCGCGAGGCAAATTTCCTGGAACTGGCTGAAGATCAGCAGGCTCTCCCCGCTTTCGATCGCTTCCTCGATCATCTCCCCCAGGCGGCTGAGCTTGTGGGATCGCTCCGCGCTGAACGCGCTGCCGTCCTGTAAAAACTGCGCCGGGTGGTTGCAGATCTGTTTCAGCTTCATCAGGGAAGCTAAAATCAAGCCCTTGCGCTGAATCCCTTCCAGTTCTTCTAGTTGCCGCATCACGTCATTCACCACTGCCTGGTAGAGCGAGGCCTGCTCTTTGGTGAGATTGCAGTAAATTTTCTGCTCCACTTTATCGGGCAGGTCTTTGATGATCTCCTTATCGGTTTTCAAGCGGCGCAGGATGAACGGCTCCACCAGGCTCTTCAATACCCGCGCCGGCTGGGGATCGTTCTCTTTTTGAATGGGAATCTCGAAGCTGCGGCGGAACGCGGCGTTGTTGCCTAAGTAGCCGCTGTTCAGGAAGTTAAAGATCGACCACAAATCCAGCAGCCGGTTCTCCACCGGCGTTCCGGTAAGCGCCAGGCGATGCCGGGCGTTGATTTTCAGGATCGCCCGGGTTTGCGCGGCCTTGGGATTTTTGATATTCTGCGCTTCATCCAGCACCACCCTTTCCCACTCCCGGGAAGTGAACAGCGCCTCGTCCAAGCGCGCCAGGGCGTAGGAACTGACCACCAGGTCGCTGCGGGCGCTCTCTTTGGCGAACTCTTTTTCATCGCGAATGCGCCCGCTGCCGTGGTGCAGCAGGACCGCAAGCCCCGGGGCGAAGCGCTCCACCTCTTTCTGCCAGTTTCCTAACACCGAAGTGGGGGCTAACAGCAAGGTGGGTTGGGGTTTCTTTTTGGTTTCCCGCCGCTCTTGCAGCAGCCGGGCGATCACCTGGATGGTCTTGCCTAACCCCATGTCGTCGGCTAAGCAGCCGCCTAACCCCAGCTTTTCTAAGTAGGCGATCCAGGAGACCCCCCGCTTTTGATAATCGCGCAATTTGCCCTGAAAATCCGGCGGGTCTTCCAACAACTCGAATTTGCGTTTATCGCGCAGCAGATCGAACATCTCCGCCAGGGCGGCGTCGTGCTCGATTTCGTACTCATCGTCTTTCGCGGAAATTTGCAGCAAATCTAACAGCGACATTTTCGGCTGCTCCTTGCCGTGCGCCTGCCAGAACGCTAACATCTCCTGCATTTTCGCGCGGTCTAATTCCATCCACTCCCCGCGGAACTGCACCAGCGGCGCCTTGGCGCTCACCAGCGCCCGCCACTCCGCCTCGCTTACCTCCTCCCCGCCGATAGAGAGGGAATAATAATAGTTGATGATCGAATCCAACCCAAATAGCCCTCTTCCCGGCGCGGCGGCGGTTTTGCCCCCCTTGAGGAGCCTGGTTTTCAGGCGGATTTTCGCCTTGCGGCGTCCCCGGGGGGTCCACCAGGCGGGAATGGCGACCTTGTAACCGGCGTCTTCCAACACCCAGGCGGTTTCTTTTAGAAAGCCGAACGCTTCATCGAGATTCAGCTCCATCCCCGCGGGGCGCTCGGTTTGCAGTCCCGACCAGATTTTGGGATAAATTCGCGCCGCCAGGCCTAAGTTCAGGAGAATTTCCCGCTCCGGCTCCTTGCCAAAATTTCCCTTCAACGCCGCCCGGCGGCGGGGGCTGAGGCGCCAGAAATCTTTCAACGCGATCCGCAGCGAAGGATCTTTCTGCGAAGCGGCCAGAAAGTGCACGTTCCAGGGATCGCCGGGTCGCTGCGCTTCCTGCAGTTGGAAGCACAGGGCGGCTCCCCCGGCTGCACGGCCGCCCGCCAATCGGGATTTCCAGGAAGCCCAATTTTGGTAGCTTTTCAGGGCCTCTTCCGGGGCGCGTTGGGCATTTATGGCGCTGCCGGAGGCGGTTTTTTTCCAGGGGAAAACGCAGGCGTGAACCCAGGTTCCGGCCAGGGCCTTTTCCAGCTTGGCGGTGAAACGGGAGCCGGAAACGATCTCGTGCAGCAAATTCTCCGAAAAATGCCGCAGCAGCGCCTCTTTATTCCAGAAGGAACCTTCCCCGGCAGGCTGCAGCGAACCCGCGGCGCACGCCGGGGGCATCAACGCGGCGTACTCTTTTACGATCTCTTCGTAGCGGGAAGAAACGATCTCCCAGGCGGGGTGAATTTCAAAAGTCGTTTCCTGCTTGCGGCGTTTATCTTTGGGCGGGGGCAGTTCGCGGTATTTCAGCGCGGGAATGTACTGGTCTTTCAGAATGATCTCTTTGAACGCCTGGGTGTAGTGATACCAGAACAGCACATCCGCACCCAACAGCGTTTCCGAAGGCGCATAGCCGAAGCGGAAGTGCAGCTCTTTCAGCAGGGCGGGCGCTTCCCCGGGGGGAACCGCGAAAGCGGCGATTTGCCAGGGTTGCAGGGAGAACTTCTCCGGCGCTTCTTCCCCGAGGTATTTCAGCAGTTCCTGGGATTTGAGGGGGGCGTTCTCCGCCGTGGGAAGGGTGAAATAGCCGTCGATAACGCGAGCGCCGATCATCCGGGCGGCGGCGCCGAGGCCGCCTTCTTCGGCCATGAATTTCTCCAACTCCTCCTTGCGAAGCGCGGAGGGGTGCTCGCGGGATTTCTTGGCAGTGCGATTAGCGGTGCTTTTTTCTACCCAGAGGCAAAGCCAGCCCGGTTGCAGGTACTCCCCGTTTTCCCGGGGAATCCAGGCGGCGTGAATGGCGGTGATCATAGGGCGGCTCGGTTAATATGCTTGTGTTCAGGTGCTCAGGTGTTCCCGTGTTCAGGTTACCAATGCGAATTAAGGGTTGAAATATACGATTGGATTCGGAGGCGCAGGGGTGCTTAACATCCCCCGTTCGGCTGAGCTCACGACGAACGGGGGATGTCCTAAACCGATTTTACGATAAGTCATTTACCGTGCTTCCAACCCTTAATTGGCATTACCAGTACACATAAGCGCCTGCGCCAAGTGTAGCATTATGCCTGCGATTCAGGCGACGATTCAAAACCGGGAGAATATACCAACGAAGCGGCATTATATTCAAATCGAAAATTATCGGGGATTGAAGCCAGGCGGCTGCGTTTCCGGCGATTGTTGCTAAAAAACCGCCAATGGGGAAACCATCACCGTTGCCTCCGCGCCGGCTGCTGATCTTCGCTCCGCAAGCCGGAAAGATATTCTCCACGTACGCGAATTAGCATTCAAGGAGTAACGTTAGAGAGCGCCATCTCAAATTTATCACGCATCACGCTTCACGTTTCATTTCCGTTCAGCCCATAAAGAATCCGGCAAATCCGCTCTACCCCTTCCGCCCCAACCGGAACTCCCGCAGCGCCGCGTAGAGCGCCGGCACCACGAACAGGCTCACCAGCTCGATCAGCATTCCCCCGAAAGAGGGAATGGCCATGGGCACCATGATGTCCGAGCCGCGCCCGGAGGAGGTTAACACCGGCAGCAAGGCCAAAATGGTGGTCGCGGAGGTCATCAGCGCCGGGCGCACCCGCTTCCGGGCCGCTTCCACCACCGCTTCGCGGATTTCCTCCACCGTTGCGGGCGAGCGTTCCCCAAACACCTGCTCCATGTAGGTGGCCATCAGCACCCCGTCATCCGTGGCGATGCCGAAAAGCGCCAGGAATCCCACCCAGATCGCCACGCTGAGATTGATGGGGTGTATTTGAAATAATTCCCGCAAATCGATCCCGAAAAGCGAAAAATTCAGGAACCAGCCCTGCCCGTAAAGCCAGATGAGTATGAATCCCCCCGCCCAGGCGACAAATATCTGCGAAAAAACCAGCATGGTGGTGGAAACGGCCTTGAACTGGAAATAGATGATCAGGAAGATGATGAACAGCGCCAGGGGCAGAATCACCGCCAACTTTTTTTCCGAGCGCACCTGGTTTTCATAGCTCCCGGCGAAGGCGTAGCTGACCCCGGCGGGCAGTCGGAATTCCCCGGATTGGAGTTTGGCGTTGAGGTAATTCTGCGCCTCGCGCACCACCTCCACTTCCGCGTTTCCCGGTTTCATATCGAAAATCACGTATCCGGTGAGGAAAGTGTCTTCGCTTTTGATCATCTGCGGGCCGCGCACGTAGGCGATCTCCGCCAACTGCGTTAGGGGAATTTGCGCCCCGCCGGGCGCGGGAACTAAAATGCGCCCGAGCGATTCGATGGTGTTGCGCAATTCCCGGGGATAGCGCACCCGCACCGGGTAACGCTCCCGACCCTCCACCGTGGTGGTAATGGGCCTCCCGCCGATGGCCACCTCGATCACCTCCTGTACCTGCTGGAGCATCACCCCGTAGCGGGCAATCGCCTCCCGGTCGATGCGGATTTCCAAGTAGGGTTTGCCGATGATGCGATCCGCAATCACCGCGGCGGGATCGATGGAGGGCACTTCTTTGAGCAACCGCTCGATTTCCAGCCCCACCGCTTCGATGGTGGGCAAATCCGGCCCTTTCACCTTCACCCCCATGGGGGCGCGCATCCCGCTTTGCAGCATCACGATCCGGGCGGCGATGGGCTGGAGGCGCGGCGCGGAGGTGGTTCCGGGAATCTGCCCCGCCCGGACGATCTCATCCCAGATATCATCCGGGGTTTTGACGCCCGGCCAGGCCGCCCGCCCGGGGTTCAAGGCCGGATCCAGCGCGGGACGCCAGAGCCGGAAGGGTTTGCCGCCGGTTTCGGGAATCAACGCCCCGTTTTCATCGCGGGCGAATTTTCCCCGCACCCGGTACGGCTGCCCATCAGGCGCAGGCAGCGGGTTGCCGGCCTCATCGCGGAAAAAATCGCTGGAATCGGGGTCGTGGCGGAAGGTTAGCCGCCGGCCGGCGCGGTCGCTGAGGTACTGCGGCTTGTAATTGATTACGGTTTCGAACATCGACACCGGCGCGGGATCCAGCGCCGATTCCACCCGCCCCAATTTTCCCACTGCGGATTCGATCTCCGGGATGGCGTTAAAAGCCATGTCCTGCCTGGCGATCACGTCCAACGCCTCGCCGATGGAGGCGTGGGGCATGGTGGTGGGCATGTAGAGGTAAGAACCCTCATCCAGCGGGGGCATGAACTCCTTGCCTAACCCCGGGAACTTATGCGCCAGGTAAGAGACCGGGCCAAAGGTCTTAATCGGGCGGGGCAGCCAGCCGAAAAAGCTCTCGAAGCCTAACCAGACCAACCCGCCGAAAAACACGAGCAGCAGCGGGATGCTCAAAAATTTCAGCTTGTGCGCCAGCACCCAACCCAAAATACGGATATAATTTCGATAGAACACCCAAAACACCGTTAACAGGCCGCAAATCAGCAGCGCGACGAAGAGAAAATTCAACCATATCCCCTTCTCCGGGCCCAGGGGCAGCCAGTGATCCGCCAACAGCATCGCCACCACGAAAACCGCCAGCCCGTTGGCGATCCAGGGCCCGCGCTTTCTGATATTTTCCGGGATGCGAGATTCCAGGAGATGATAGGCGGCGACCGCGATCAGAATAAGCCCCACCCACCAGGCCAGGGCAAACAGCGCGATCACACCGGCGGCCAGCAGGGCAAGGTGGAGGAAGCGCTTGAGGGAGGCGCTGCGAATCTTCCCGGTAAACAAGAGCTGCGCAAAGGGGGGAATGATGGTAATCGCCACGATGATAGAGGCGATCAGCGCGAAGGTTTTGGTGTAGGCCAGGGGCTTGAAGAGCTTCCCCTCCGCGGCTTCCATGGTGAATACCGGCAGGAAGCTCACCACCGTGGTGGCCACCGCGGTCAGCACCGCGCTGCCCACCTCGCTGGCGGCGCGATAAATCACCGCCAGTTTGCTTTCCGCGGGATCGGCCTTTTCCAGGTGCTTGATGATGTTCTCCGTGATGACGATGCCCATGTCCACCATGGTGCCGATGGCGATGGCGATGCCGGAAAGCGCCACGATATTCGCGTCCACCCCGAAATAGCGCATCCCGATGAAGGTGAGCAGCACCGCCAGGGGCAGCAGCCCGGAAATCAGCAGGGAGCTGCGCAGGTGCAGCAGCATCAGGATTACCACAATGACGGTGACCAGGATTTCTTCCAACAGCGCGCTGTTGAGGGTCCCCAGGGTTTCGTAAATCAGGCCGGTGCGGTCATAAAAGGGCACGATGGCGACCTTGCTGAGGGTTCCGCCGGGCAATTGCTTTTGCGGCAGGCCGGGGGTGATCTCGGCGATTTTTTTCTTGACGTTTTTGATCGCTTCCAAAGGATTGGCGCCGTAGCGCACCACCACCACCCCGCCGACCGCCTCCGCGCCGCCTTTATCCAGCGCGCCCTCGCGCAGCGCCGGCCCCAGGGTCACCCGCCCGAGGTTGCGCACGTAAATGGGCACGTTGTCGTTGACTTTCACCACGGAGTTCTCGATGTCTTCGATCTGCTTGACAAACCCCACCCCGCGAATGATGTATTCCACCCGGTTCACCTCGATGGTGCGCGCTCCCACGTCGAGGTTGGACATTTTCACCGCCTGGAAGACCTCCTCTAAGGAGACGTTGTAGGCGCGCATGGCGTCGGGATCCACGTCCACCTGGTATTCCTGCACAAAGCCGCCCACGGAGGCCACTTCCGCTACCCCGTCGGCGGAGAGCAGGGCGTAGCGCACGTACCAGTCCTGGATGGTGCGCAATTCGTGCAAATCCCAGCCCCCGGCGGGATTTCCGTTAGCGTCTCGCCCTTCTAAAGTGTACCAGAACACCTGCCCGAGGGCGGTGGCGTCCGGCCCTAACATCGGCTGCACCCCCTCCGGCAGCGCTCCGGCGGGGAGGCTGTTCAGGCGCTCCAGGATGCGGGAGCGGCTCCAGTAGAAATCCCGGTCCTCTTTAAAGATCACGTAAATGCTGGAAAACCCGAACATGGAAAAACTGCGCACGGTTTTGATTCCCGGAATGCCCAACAGCGAAACGGTGAGAGGATAGGTCACCTGGTCTTCGATGTCTTGCGGGGAGCGCCCCGGCCAGGAGGTGAACACGATTTGCTGGTTCTCGCCCAAATCCGGGATGGCATCCACCGGCACGGGGTCGCGGTGCAGCCCGCCCAACTCCCAGTCGAAGGGGGCCACGATAATGCCCCAGGCGATCACCGCCAGGGTCACTAATATCACCACTAACTTATTTTGCAGGCAGAACAGGATGATGCGGTCCAAAAGGGATTTCGGTTCTATGTTGTGGTTCATATAATCCTCAGTGGAATTTTCTTATTTTTTACAAGTAAGAAGTGGCAAGTTGCAAGTGAGAAGTTGCAAGTAGAAAGTAAAAAAGGCCACTTACTGCCCTGTATTTCCGGGCAGGCTCCTGCATTCCCCGGCCTTCTTCCAAAGGATCCGCCTCGCGACGGGGTATGCTCCGGGGCAGACTTTCTCACTTGCCTCTTCTTACTTCTCACTTGCAACTTGCCACTTCTCACTGCTTCCTCTCCAGCTTCTCCACCTCTTCCCCGCAGCGGAACATCGCGGCGCCAAAGTAGGGATTTTCCACCCCCTGCTTATTTTGCAGCCAGTAAGCGCCCTTATTGTTGAAGGCCATGGGGCAGAAGTAGCGGTACACCGGCTGCGCCCCGCCGGCGCCGAATTGTTTGAGCGCCGCGTAAAGGGCTTCCGAGAGCGGCTCGAAGGCGGCGCGGGCCTGCTCCGCGTTCTGAGCGCCGGCGATCCTGCCGGAGCTGTCTTTGAGCTTCGCGGACATTTCCATCCAGGCTTCATGGGCGCGGCCTTTCAGCAGGCTCATATCAATTTTTTGCAGCCTGGTCTGAAAATCCCTCGCCTGCCGTTTGGCTTCATCAGGTTTGTCCCGGCTGAGCGCCTGCTGGATGTTGAAATATGTTGCCGTTAAGGATTCCAACGCTGATTTAAAAGCCGCGGGCGCATCGATAGCTTCTTGCCGGGTTTGCGAAGCGCTCGATTGAGCGCCCTTTTCCTTTGCAGCGTCATGTTGATGTCCCGCGGGCAGGGGTTCGCCGCCTTCCGGGCTCATCATGCTGGGCTTCGCCCGGATTTGCAGATCGCTGTCGAGCTTGAAGTTGCCGTGCGTGACCACCTCTTCCCCCTCGCGCAAGCCTTCCCGCACGATGTAATAATCCCCGGCGCGCGGCCCTAAGGCCACTTCCCGGCCCTCGAAGACCCCCTCCGCCCCGGGTTTGGCGACGTACACCACCGCGCGCCGGCCGGTAATCAGCGGCGCGGAAGCGGGGATCACCAGGGGAGCGTCTTTCTGGATGGCCGCGGCGGAGACGTAGCCCAAAGATTCCGCCCGCACCAGGTCCATCCCGCAAATGTCACAATCCCCGGCATGGGTTTTCACGATTTCCGGGTGCATGGGGCAAACCCACTTGCCCGCCAGGGCGGGGTCCATCACCCTGCCGGAGACGGATAATTTCGAGCGCACCGCCGCCCGCACGAACATCTCCGGCTTCAATTTGCCGTCCGGGTTGGGCACGTTCACGCGCACTTTTACGGTGCGGGTGGTAGGATTCAGCACCGGGTCGATGAACACGATTTTGCCCGGGAAAGTCTCTCCCGGGAACGCCTCCGTGGTAAACTCCACCTCCTGGCCGTAGCGAATCCATTCCAGGTCCGACTCGTAGGCGTCCAATTTCACCCAGACGTTGGAAAGGTCTGCAATGGTATAGATGGGCGTGCCGGTTTCCACGTACATGCCTTCCTGGGCGTTCCGCTGGATTACCACCCCGCTGATGGGCGAATAGATGGTGAGATGGTCGCTGGCCTTTCCCTGGCGCTCGATCTCCTGTATTTGCGCTTCGGTCAGCCCTAACAGGCGCAGCTTTTCCCGCACCGCTTCTAAGGTGCGCCGGGCGGTGTTGCGGATTTCCGGGTTGCCGCTGGCCGCCACCGTCTCGGCAGTCTGGGCGGCCTGGAGCAGCTCCTGCTGGGCAGAGACCAATTCGGGGCTGTAGAGATAGACCAGGTGGTCGCCCTTGCGCACCGAAGTGCCGGTGAAATCCACGTAGAGGCGGTCGATCCGCCCCGGAACCCAGGCGGAGATATAAGCCAGGCGGGTTTCGTCGTATTCCACTTTGCCGGACATGCGCACTTCCGCAGAAACGTATTTGCGTTCCACCGGCGCAGTCTGGATGTCGGCCAGTTTCCGGGCGGTTTCGGAGAGTTTCAATTCCCGCGGACCGGTCTCCCCGTCGCCGGCGCTGCTCACCGGGATCAAATCCATGCCGCAGATCGGGCATTGGCCGGGGTTGGGCTGGCGAATCTGGGGGTGCATGGAGCAGGTCCAGGCCTGCACCCGGGCGGTTCCCTGCGCCGCGGCGCTCTCATGCGGATGAGCGCCGGAGCCGGAAGGCCCCCCGCCCAGGAAATAGCCCAGCGCAAACGCGGCTGCCACCACCGCAATCAGCGGCCAGCGCAGCTCCGGCTGCCATAGTTTGTTAATGATATTTTTTAAATTTTCCATATCGAATGACTCCTGGAGTAGTTCTGTTTTGTGTTTCTCAATTTCAAATTCCCTGCAAAGCTGAAGCTTTGCACTCCTCATTTCTCACTCCCTCCCTGCCAGCATCTCTAACTCCGCCAGGCGCTGGGCGCAATCGGCCTGCGCTCTTTCCAGGGCCAGTTGAAACTCCAGGTAGGTGCGCTGGGCGTCCACCAGGTCCAAAAAATCCACTTTCCCGGTTTCAAAGGCGGATTGGGTTACGTTCAAAGCCTGTTTTGCGCGGGGCAGGAGCGCCTCGCGGTACAGCTTTTCCCTGCGACCGGCGTCGCGAAACTGGTAGAGCGCCATCTGCAGGGCGGAGAGCAGCTCATTTCCCAGGTTCTGCCGCGCTTGCAGGGAAGCCTGGTAACCGGCGCGGGCCTCGTTGACCGCGGCGCGGTTCTTTCCCCACCAGAGCGGCAGGTTGAGGCCCACCATGGCCATCAGGGGATTTTTACCGCTGCCCTGCATTTCCGGCGAGCTTGCCGCGCCTAAAATGCCATATTCCACTCCTAAGGTAATATCCGGGTAGTAACTTTTCCGGGCCAGGGAGGCGGAGAATTTCTCTCTTTCGATTTGAAATCCCGAGGCTTTCAAATCCGGGTTGTGCTCTTGCAGCCAGGCGATCCATCGCTCCTCGGAAACGTTCACCGTATCCCGGGGAATTCTGCCCGGCGGGGGAAGCTCTGCCCGGGAAGGCCGGTTGAGGGCGGCGTTCAGGCGCGCCCGAACCGGGTTCAGCATGTCGGACATGCTTCGCAGCTGGTCTTCCAACTTATCCCTTTCCACCTGGGCTTTGATGAGGCTGGAATGGGGAACGGCGCCGGCGCGATACTTGGCCAGCACCACTTCTTCCAGGTAGCGCAGCAGTTGCACGTTTTCCTCCATCACTGCGATGGCGCGGAGCAGGTAAGCATATTCGTAATAGGCGTCTTTTACCTCAAAGAATACCCGCAGGCGGGCGGCCTGGTACATGGCCCCGGCCATATTGGCCTCCTCCAGGGCGGCGTCTCCCCGCAGTCGCAGGGTTCCGAACCAGGGAAACATTTGCTCCAGGGAGAGGCGGTGCTTTTCCGGCCGCATGGGGGTTTCCATTTCCTGAACGGCGTAGCGATAAGCGAACATAGGATCCGCTAATGCCCGGGCCTGGGGAACCCGTTGCAGCGAGGATTTCCAGCGGTTGAAGGCAGATTTCAAATCCGGGTTGTTCAGTTCCGCATAATTCAACAGTACGTTCAAAGAAGCGGAATCGCCGGGGAAGAGCAGTTCACTTTCCCCCGCTTCCGGGGCTGCCGGCAATTGCAGGGATTTTTCGACTTCCGCGGCTTCCCGGAAGGCGGCGCTTTCCCGCCCCCCGGCGCAGGCACACAGCAAGATAAAAACAAAAGCAATGAACACCATTGGCTGAACGGTTCTCATTGGATACTCCTGATGAGTTTGAAGATCGGCGAAGGGGGGGGTGAAGCGTGATGCGTAAAACGTAACGGAATACGGAATACGAAATACGGAGTGAATGTTTATTGCGTATTCCGTTTTTCTTACGCATTACGAATTACGTTTCACGCATCACGCTTCACGTTCCCCTTCACTTCGATAATAGGGTTCGGAGCGGGGCAAACCTGCCCGATCAAATGAGAAATGCCCGGTGGATCAAATAGAGCGGGGGGGATGAATCAGTGAGACGATGATTGACGAGTGTGGAAATGCAAAACGGTTGGGGAGAAATATCGAAAATTGCCGGAATGGTATTGCCGGTGAAGAGCAGCGGGGCTTTCTTGAGCGGTTCCGCGGCCGGCAGCGCGGGGGACGGCGCAGGGGCGCCGGTGAGGCACGCCGCCGCACACCAATCGAGCGATTCAGGAGCGGCAGAATAATTTTTACCGGCTTGTGAATGGCCGGGAGAGCAAGCCGCCGGTGCATCCGCCGGAGAAGCGGCCGGGGAAGAATGGCATCCGGCAGGTTCGGCGGGTTCCGATTCGGCCGGGAGGGCAGCGGCGGCGCAGCAGTTTTCTTCGATATTTTTATGAAAGGAAGAGCGGCAGGCCTGCCCGGGCGCATGGTTACAAAGGCAAATCGCCTGGAAACCGCTCACTTGCGACCACAGGAAGAACTGGATGACCCAGCCGATAAAATTTAGCTTACGAATTGCTTTCATCGCATAACCGCTTTCGGGATAACGCCCGCCTGCCCGGGCCGGCTTTCAATAGCGCTGCCAATATATCAAATTTGCGTGAGCGGTTCAAGTGAGAAAATCCTTCAGCCTCCGGGCTGCAAGCTGCCCCACCCTGCCGGAGCCTGGCTACCGGAATCCGGCAGGGATATTGGGGCGTCTTCAGGCTCAGCGCAACAATACCATCTTGCCTGTTTGCCTGTAGGCGCCAGGCAGGCGGCTTCGGCTAAACTCTCCTGCCTGAAAATGATACAAATACACGCCCGAGGCCGCGGCATTCCCCCGCTCATCCCGGCCATTCCAGGCGACCCGGTGGCTGCCCGCTTCCATCTCTTGATTCAGCAGCGTTTTTACCAGCCACCCCTGGAGGTCGTAAATCTTCAGGGTGATATGGCTGGCTTGCGGAAGCTGGAATTCAATGTTGGTGGCGGGATTGAAAGGGTTGGGATAGTTTTGGGAAAGAGCGAACTGCCCGGGAACTTCGGCATTGGCAGGGGCAGGCACTTTCCCGGCCAGCCGCGGCTGCAAAGTTTCCGCCCGCAGATCATACACCTCCCTTCGACAAGCTCAGGACACTGCAGCTATCTGTGGGCCGTCTTTTCCCGGATCGTAGAGGTTGAAGAAGGTCGCCCCTTCCACCTGGATACGCCGGCTTACAAAGGCGCTCAATTCGATTTCAAACGTATCGCTTATGGCAATGTAGCGGGTGCTGTCATTTCCCAGGATGCTACTTTGGAAGGTGTACACGGTTTGCAATACCTGGCCGGTATTCCCGTCTTTCAGGCGTAAGCGCAGCAGGGGAAGTGAAAAAGGATTGCCGCCTGTGGGTGAGACTCTCTTGAGGTTGCGCCCCACGATCTGCACTGGAACAATCAGCCGTTCCCCGGGCTGGCTGACATTTATGGCAGTGAAGCAGAAGGCATTTTCCGGGTTGATGAGCGAATCGCGGTAGAGCGGTTTGACCGGCTGGGCGCCGTTGGTTGTCAGCCATTGCGGATCGGCGATCTCGAAGGTAATGTCGCCGTCGATGGGAAGTTGGTTTCCGCCGGAGAGGGCATCTTTGAGGCGGAAGTAGATTCTTCGCGAATGGGGCAGGCCCGCCTGACCCCGACCGGCAAGGGATTCCACGGGAGTCAGGGAGATCTCGCCGTGCTGAACCCGGTAGGGGGAGGCGGCATGTTCGCTCCAAACGGCGTGGGGAACGTCAGAGTCGCCGAAGCGCAGGGAAGAGAGCGAAGTGGGGAGGATCGGGCATTTGCCAATCCGGTTCCGGGAAGCCGGCCAGGTTAGATTGCACCAGGTAATTGTCTTCCGAGAGGTCATACTCCGCCCAGGCAATCACTCTTTTATCTTCCCGCGACCCGGAGATTTCGTGCAGGTAGGCCAGGGCGGGGGTCTGGTTGAGGAGATTGGCGGCGGCTGCGGCAATGCGCCCATCCTTTTGCCACTGCCCGAGGGCGTTCTGGGAGGCGGAGTAGATGTTGCCGCGGTCTTCATAGACCAGGTAGGGTTTGCGGGTGGAGGCGTCGGCCCAGTGGTAGGTGATCTTGCGGCCGTTGTTGCCGGCGGTGGCTTCGGGAATGTCGGAGGTGCGGCGGCCTTTCAGGTTGGCGGTGAGGGTGGCGTTGGGGTTCAGAAATTTGACAGCCGCCGGATTGGAATTAGGATTCCACATAAAAATTTCTGCCGGATTGTAGCTCCAACTTTCCCAGTCAAAGGTAATCGTTTTACCATTGACAGTAGCATCCTGAGCAGGGGCTTGAACGGAGTAATAGGGGGGAATAGGATTTGGTTCATTTCCTCCTTGATCCAAAAACATACCCATGTGTTCATTAAGTGGATCGTTGGGAGAGAAGGTCCAGGGAGCGGCGCTGGTATCGAATTGGGCCGCCATGCCTTGGTTTCTGATGCCGTAAGGAGGATCGTTGTAGTAAATCCACCAGGGGTCTTTGAGGGCAATCTCTCCCCCGCTGCGCCGTGGATGAAATGGTTTTGCAGGGTAACGGTTTCCGCAGTTTTGAAATGGGCTGAGATTCTTGGTTGATTGGAAACGATCCCAAAATGCTCATGATTAATTTCGCTGAAAAAAACATCATTTAATTGCCACTGGTTATACTTTTCAGGCGTGCCGGTCTTAAAATCCTGCCTGGCGCGGAATACCTCATTGCTGCCGATTTCCAGGGGAATCTCCGCTGGCACGAAATAATCCATAAACTCATCGTTTAACCATCGCCCTATTTTGTCAAAAGATTCTTCCTCTTCATCTACCTGGTCAACCTCTACCTTCACCAGGCTGGTTTCATCCTGGATAAACCAGTTAAAATAGGCCTGCCGTTCGTTGTAAGGCTGGTGTTCTGCTTTTCGCTCGCACCAGAAAGCATAAGCCAGGCCTTCGCTGCTGGCTACCCCATGATAATCACCTAAAAAAGAGAGTTCAGTATCATTAATGATCGTAAAACCGTTCGCGCTTCCCAACGAATAAGGCCCCTGGAAGGTGTTGCCGCCGTCTGTGGTATATTTGAGATGGGCATAAATTGGATCGTTCCAAACTGTGCCGCTGGAATAATAAAAGAAATACAGCACTCCATCAGGAGCAACAGACACCGCCGGCATCCATTGTTCACCGGAAGATATGTCCACATTGAAAATACTGATCTCGTTGGTTATCAAATCCCTTACCCATCGAAAAACGCCACTGCTGATTCCGCCTTTGAACATGAGAATGTTGGCGTCGTTGCCACCTTTACCCGCCCAAACCACATAAGCTGTTCCATTGAGTGGGCTCACTGCAATGGTGGGATAGCTGTTAGCTCGTATATGGTTTTTTACATAATAATGATCATTAGCCCCTCTAATACCAATCTGAACGGTGTTTACATTGGCCTCGCTGACAAAGGTATTGCCCTCATCTTCTGAGCGTTTAACGCTTATTCTCACCACCCGCCCATCGATTTTACCTAAATCCGCCCAGGCAATAAAGACTTCCCCCTGGGGGCCCACCGCCAGATAAGACCCCTGTCTGTTGTAATCGGCAGAAGGGGGAACCGGAGCCGGGCTGATTATCTGAAAGCTGTTCCCGCCATCGGTCGAACGAAACAGGTCGATATAATCATTTCCCGCGGCTAATATGGTTACCGATACATAAATATTATAATATCCGCTGCCGTTCAATACCGGGCTGACCGCCATCCAGGGTTTATCAAAATTGGAATTGGCAAAATCCTTTACTTCGATGCGATTACCCCAACTTATACCACCATCGCTTGATTTATATAAATACAATGCCTCCTCACCCCTGTTCTGATAAACCAAATACGCCGTTCCGGCCGGGTCAAAAGCAATCACCGGATCGGCGGCGCCTTCGGTGGTAAACGTTCCATTTCCTTCCCAATAATTGCCGCCGTTGAAGGTATAGTAGTAACCTACATATTTCTGATTTTGAGCATTATCCAGGCTGATCACCGCGCCGATCAAATTATGGGGATTGGTGGGATTGATGGCGATAGGCGTTTCCACCTGGGCATAATTGCCTGGCTTCACCCAGGTCTGGCAATACCCTGAGCTATAGATGCTCAATATGAGAAGTAAGAGAGATAGAGTTAAGAACCTCATGATTAGCCCTCCTGATTTTGAGGTTAAAGTGATTATTGCCGCCATCCCCTGAGGATGAGACCTTTGTTGCCAATCTGGCCCACGGCAACCATCAAGTTTCCCTTATACGCAACCTCACCATAATATCCGTCAAACAGCGGCCAGGCTGAACCGGCATAATGATGCCATGATATTCCATTGAAATGTGATACCAACCCAAAGGCCCCTACAATGAGAATGTCGTTAATATCATTACCGCGGATGGCAGATTTATATAAAAGGGGATGAGTACCATTTGCTTGCCAAATCTCTCCCAGATGGCGAATTGAAAAAACCCCATCTCCGACGACATAGTATCTTTTCCCGGGCATAAACCATAAGCCGGTGACCGTCCAGGCCAACCCACTATCGGGAACGGTTTTGAGGTACTGGCCTTCGACCCTCAGTAACATCTTTGCATGATTAACCTGAAAAGCCTTCGACCCTACTATCAATATTTCCCATTCCCCGGTTTGAGGATTAATAGCCCCCCAAATGTCGTGCATATCTACTTCCAGGCCGTAGCCCATCTGCCGCCAGTTTTGGCCGTTGTAGTGAACAATATTACCTTCCTCTCCCACAAAATAAAGATTCTCCGAAGAAGTGCCCCAGATTTTCCTAACCCTGAATGCTCCCGGAAACCCATTGTTAGAATTATAAATAATCCACTGCTGACCGTCCCAATGGCGGGCACTCCCCTGCCCCATCCAGACATCGTTCGGGCCAAATGCAAAAACAGAATAAATTTCACCAAATCCCGGTCCCGGCACCATAAACCGCCTTAATTCCCAGTCCAATCCATCCCAATGTACCGCATTATAGGGCGGCACCCAGTTGCCCAGGCTGTCAAAGGTGTCGGTCTCCGCGGTATGAATTTCCCCCACTGCCCAGATGTCATTTTCGTTTACAATTGCCACGTCGTAGAGCACGCTGCTGCCATGCACCCCGCCAAATTCAAAGATTTCCCACTGGAAATTATGGCTGGTGGTATCCATGGTAGTAATGCTTACCGGATCCGCGCCAACTATCTTCTGCCCGTTTTTGCGCAGTTCTGCCCGGTAGGTGTAATTATGCGCCGGGAACAGTGCAGAGTCGTGGATGGTGGTATCGGCAATTGCACCGCTCAGGTTGTAAATCTCGCTGCTGTCGCGCCAGATTATAATTTGCTGCTCCGCGGCAGTCTCCTGGGCGCCCAGGCGCAGCCAGGCTTCGGTCACGGCCAGGTCTTCTACGGTGAGAGTTAGCTGCGGGTTGGGCAGGGTTACCGGGGTGGTTTGCTTTTCGCAGCTTATCAGAAATAAAAAGTAAAAAGGAAGAAGGAAAAAGTGAAAAGGAAGAGAGAAAAAGATTATGGTTCTATTGTATATCGCGATGATGGCATCGACCATGGTTTATGACCTCATTTTTGGTTTTAAGGGAAAGATAAGGATTTTGCGGGGGGAATGCGTTTGCTGAGAAATTTTAAACGAAAAGGGGAGGGAAGAAAAAAACGGAAAATATTCCTCTTCCCGGCGCAGAAGAGAGGTTTTGCAAAGCTGCCCATGGCATTCTCCCGCTTCAATCACCGTTATTACCCCGGGAAAATCGGCCACTTCCTCTATGGATGCGCGTCAGGGGGAGAAGGCGTTACAACATTCGTACCACCGGTTCAGGCAACCACGTTTCCTTATTACGGCAGCAAGTTAAGCGAAGGCATTCTCAAAAACCAGGACTTCGGTCAGGTTAAAACATGATTTTGGGCAAGTTTGGGGCGATAAACTGCCGGGAGGGCAGCTACCCACTCTGCACCGGTTTTTAGAAATATCCCTTTTCACAATTTAAAAAGATTTTGTAATTTAGCGCCGTAGTGGATAAGCAATGATGTCTCATTAGTGCAGTAAAAAAGGTGAAAGCCCTCGATGCCCGAATCGATGTCTGCCGTTACCGCTGCTCTCCAGGATGGAGCCGCTGTCAAACAACCAGGGATGGCTGTACGACCCATGTCTAACCCCTCATCTATCAAAGGAAGTGATCATGGCCCACGTCATCACGATGATCTTAGCCGGTGGGCAGGGCAGCCGCTTGTATCCCCTCACCAAACGCCGCTCTAAACCGGCCGTTCCCATTGCCGGGAAATTTCGCTTGATCGATATTCCGATCTCCAATTGCATGCACTCCAATTACCGGCGCATCTTTATCTGCACCCAGTTCGCCGCCGAGTCGCTGCATCGCCACATTTTTGCCACTTACCGCTTCAGTATTTTCACCAAAGATTTCATTACCATCCTCTCCGCCCAGCAAACCCTGGAAAACCGCGACTGGTACCAGGGCACCGCCGATGCGGTGCGGCAAAACCTGGGCTTCATTCGCCAATCCGATGACCTGGTGCTCATCCTCTCCGGGGATCACCTCTACCGCATGGATTACCGGAAATTCGTGGATTACCACCTGGAAAAGGGAGCTGACATAACCATCTCGGTGATCCCGGTGCATCGCGACCAGGCCGACCAGTTCGGGGTGATGAAAATCAACCGCCAGTGCCTGGTGAAAACGTTTTACGAGAAACCCGGGGAACCGGAAATTTTGGACCAGCTTGCCGTCCCCGAACAGGCCTTCAAAGAGCAGGGCATTGACCCTCGCGGCAGAACCCACCTTGCTTCCATGGGGATTTACGTGTTCAAAAAGGACGTGTTAGTAGAATTGCTCAAAGGCTCCGATTTTTCCGATTTCGGCAAGGAAGTCATCCCCTATGCCATCCCCCGTCACAAGGTGTTCGCCTACCTGTTCGACGGTTACTGGGAAGACATCGGAACCATCGCCTCCTTCTTCGAGGCGCACTTAGATTTGACCCGCACCCTTCCCAAATTCAATTTTTATGATGAAGAAAGGCCGATTTTTTCCAATCCCCGCTTTTTGCCCGGCTCTAAAGTGCTCAACGCCCAGACCGAAAACACCATTCTCTGCGACGGCTCCATTGTGAATCCCTCCCGGATCAAAGATGCGATCATCGGAATCCGCTCCATCGTGGGAAAGCACTGCACCCTGGACCGGGTGATTATGATGGGAGCGGACTTTTTCGAGACCAACCAGGACCGCATTCGGAATAAAGAATTGGGAAGGCCGAACGTGGGGATCGGCGATAACTGCTACATCGAGCAGGCGATTATCGACAAAAACGCCCGAATCGGCAACAACGTGCGCATTACCCGCCACCCGGAGGTCGATTTTTTCGAGGCTGACAACTATGTCATCCGCGATGGCATCGTGGTAATTCCGAAAGATACCATCATTCCGGATAATACCTTTATTTAAGTGTCTAAAGTGTCTAAAGTGTCTAAAGTGCCTAAAGTGAGCTAAAGTGAGCTAAAGCGCCTGAATTGCTCGACGTTGCCCGAATAGAGCTTAAAACACCCCGGCTCCTTTGCTCACAACAGACATTTTAGATACTTGAGATACTTTAGTCACTTTTAACACCGTAACTCACCATCCATGCCCGCAATCTCTCGCTGGTTCATCAAAGCCGGGTTAGTTTATTTCTTAGCGGCGATGCTGCTGGCCATCGGCCTGAAAGCCCAATTCAGCTTCCCGGTTCTCCGGTTTCTGGCCTTTTTTAACCCGGTCTATTATCATCTGCTAACGGTGGGATGGATTACCCAGATCATCATGGGCGTTTCCCATTGGATGTTTCCCCGCTTTAGCCGGGAAAAACCCCGCGGCAACGAAGCCCTGGCCTGGCTGGTCTTTGTGCTGCTGAATGCCGGGCTGCTCTTGCGCATTACCGGGGAGCCGATGTTGGCATTAAACCCCGGGAGTATTTGGAATACCCTGCTGATTTTATCCGCCATCCTGCAATGGCTGGCCGGGGCGCTGTATATCCGCGCCATCTGGCCGCGCCTGAAAGAAAAGCCCTGAACGATGCCATTCCTGAGCCTGATATTAATCCGTACCGCGCTGCTTTACCTGGCAATCGGGTTTACCCTGGGGGGATTGATCCTGCTGAACAAAGCCGTCCCCTTCCAGCCGGCTTTGTGGCGGCTGCTGCCCCTGCACGTTGAGTTTACGCTGGTGGGTTGGATCATCCAATTTGTGATGGGAGCGGCGTACTGGATGCTGCCGCGCCTGGGCCAGTACCGGCCGCGCGGGAGCGACGTCCCGGTATGGGGAACGATCATCTGCCTGAATGCAGGAATCTGGCTGGCGGGCATTGCGACGTTCGTTTCCAGCCCCTTTCCGCTGGAAATGGCCGGGCGGATGCTGGAATTTGCAGCGATTGTTCTCTTTGCGGTTCACGCCTGGCCGCGGGTGCGCCCGTTTGGAGAGGGATGAGGGGATTGCCCCGCCCCGAAGGAGTTTCTTCGGAAAAGAGGGAGCTTTGCCGCGGATTTCGGATTGGGGATTGAAGAAAGTTCTACCGTTGCCTGCGCGATTCCCCGGCGGCGAATTTATCCGTTTTTTTTCCGCCTTTCCGGTGATATATTGGCGCGAGAAACTTTTAGGGCGAAAGAGGGTTTGAAGTCCATAACCGAAACGCAAAGGGTCAAGACCATGAAGTATAGAGGGTTTATCATCGCGGGGATTTTGTTGGGCGGGGTTCTCGGGCAGGCGTCGCTGCGGGCCGATAGCGGTTTTCGCAAATACGCCGGGGAGTTCATGTCTATCGACGTTTCCGCCCGCGCCCAGGCCATGGGCGGGGCCTTCTCTCCCCTTTCCGACGACGTGTACGCTACTTTCTACAATCCCGCCGGGCTGGTGCAGATTCAAACCACCCAGGTCGCTTTTACCCATACCCAGCAGTTCCTCGCCTCGGTGAATTACGATTACCTGGGTTTTACCAAACCGCTCTCGGACGATAAAGCAATCGGCCTGAGCCTCATCCGCTTAGGAGTGGACAACGTGCTGGATTCCCGGGTGGCCGGCATCTTAGATGAGAACGGCATTCTGCAGGGCATCGACGAAAGCCAGCTCAAGAATTTCAACAGTTCCGACTATGTGTTTTTCTTCTCCCTGGGGCATCGTATCAACTCCAAATTGATGTGGGGATTCAACGCGAAGTTGGTGCGCCGGAATTTGGCCGAGCACCACGCCAACGGGTTAGGCTTCGACGCCGGGCTGCTCTACTCCTTTAGCAATCGCTGGAAATTTTCCGCCATGCTGCGCAATATTACCACCACTTTGATCGCCTGGGACACCGGGGAAAAGGAATTTGTAAGCCCCACCCTGCGATTCGGAAGCTCCTACCTCCTTCCCCTGCCGGGACTGAACAGTTATTTCGTACCGGTGCTCGACCTGGTGGTGCAAACCCAGGCCGCTCCGCACCTGACTGACAACGCCCTCGGCTCCGATTACTTGGGCGGGGCGATCGGGGGCGAATTCGTGATCCGGGAGCGCCTGTTCCTGCGCGGCGGCTACGACGAATTGCAGCGCCCCAACTTCGGCATCGGCGTTCGCATCCCCCACGTGATGGTAGATTATTCCTTCACCAGCTTCGACCAGGAATTAGGCAACGCCCACCGGGTGGGGCTGTTGGTGGATTTTAATAAGTAGGCCGGGTGAAGCAAGTAGGCAGTAGGCAACTTACTCAATGCTTACTTTCAATTCTCCTGCTCCTGCCAACTGCCCTCCCGACAACGACATTTCCATCCCTGGAAATATGTGGGATTAAACCTTCCGGGTTTAACTGCCCTTGCCAACTGCCCCTCCCCCTTCCTCTCTCACTCAATAGTTGTTTTATCTTCCTCAATTTCCTATCTTTGACTCCGATAATGTCAACGTGAAAACGATTGTGAGCATTACGACCGCGAGCAAAAGATTATTGATCCTGCTTCTTGCCGGCGTGCTTATTATTGGCGGCGGCGCGCTCCTGGTCCGGTCCTTGAACCGGGCGTTCGCGGATTTTGCCGAACAGGGCAACAAGGCTTTCCGCGACCAGTTGGCTCTTTCACTCACTGCCCAGGTGGGAGCCGCGATTGTTTCGAACAAATTCAACCTGGCCGATTTCGATCAATACACCAAACACCCGCTCCGGCTGGAACTGCGGAAATTCACCCAGTCGCCGGGGCCGCAAATGGATGCTTTTATTCAAGAAATTTTTCTGATCGATGAAAAAAATACTATCGTGATCAGCACCGAGTTGGGGCACGAAGGGAAAACTTTTACCCGCTCGACAGACATGCAGTATTTGTCGGCGGGCGTTCCCGCGGTCATTCTCCCGGAGGCAGAGAACGCTGCCGGGAGCGTGGAAGTGCTCTGGCCGATCCTGGTCAACCAGCAGTTTCAAGGCTATATCCGCGCCCTGGTACGGGTAAATCGTAATTTAACCCTAGAAGGCGCCCGCACGGTTTCGTTAGGGATTTATTTCCTGGGGGCGGGAATCGTCAGCCTCTTGGGGCTGTTGTTGCTTTTTCGCAGCAAACCGCCGGCGGCAGGGCAACCGGCCTCCGGCCCGGAGAAAGCCTCCCCGGAGGCGCAGGACGCCCCTTCCGAGGGTGAATTGCCGGAAGAAAGCGGTTCCGTGTTCAGCCGGCTGACCGAGTTATATCAGAAAACCGACGACCTGGACAAAAGTTTTCAGCAATCGGAAGAAAAGATCCACTCCATGATGCGGGTGCTGAACCAGGGATTGCTGATTTTGGACCTTAATATGAACATCATCACCCATAATGAATACCTTTTAGACGTGTTCCACGTGCGGCGCACTTCTACCACCCAACGTAAAATTTACGACCTGCTGCAGCGCAATCCGCGCCTGCTGGAAATCTATCGCCGCGCCAAAGATCCTTTTATTTACGAAGTGAAGCAGGTATTGCCGATCAACCTGCTCAACGGGCGCAAGATCAGCGTGGAGGTGCTGGCGCGGCCGTTCTTGAACGGTGAGAACCTGGCCGGGGTAACTTTCTATATCAAAAATCTGGACATGTTGAATGAATTAGAGAAAACCCTGCAAAAGAGCATGAAATACGGGGTAATCTCCCAGCTCTCTTCCAGCATCGGGCACGAAATCCGCAACCCCCTCAGCTCCTTAGCGATCCATACCGAAATCGTTGACAACATGGTTTCCAAATCCGTGGAAGATGAAGCGCATTTGAAAAAGATCAAAAAGTCGATTTCCATTCTGAATTCGGAGGTGGAGCGGCTGCAAAAATTGATCGATCAATTCTTCACCCTGGCAAAAGCGCAGGAAATCCAGCTAAGTTATGAGAATATCAACGACCTGATCGAGGAGATTTACGATCTGGTTCATCAGCAGGCGCTGGAAAAGAACGTTCGGGTGACCCAGTACCTGGCGAATAATCTTCCTATGATAAAAGTTAGCAAAGATCAATTGAAACAGGTGATCATCAACTTAATTTTGAACGGATTCGACGCCATGCCCGATGGGGGCGATCTTTCCATTCGCACCGCCTTTCGCGACGGTTCGGTGGTGATTTCCGTGAAAGATTCCGGCCAGGGAATCCCCGAAAACATCCGCGATAATATTTTCGACCTGTATTTCACCACCAAAGAGAGCGGAGGCGGCATCGGGCTGGCAATTTCCCGGAAAATCATCGAAGCCCACGAAGGCAAGCTGTTTTTTGAGACCCAAACCGGGGTTGGCACGGTTTTTTATGTCGAACTGCCTACTTCGCAAAAATAAGAAAGGATTTACGTAATGGAAAATTTTAGTATCCTGATCGTCGATGATGATGAAAATCTGCGCATCGGAATGGCAACGATCCTCGAGGATGAAGGATTTACCGTGCATGAGGCAGAAAACGGGCGTGAGGGACTGGAGAAACTGGAGCAGGAGGTGTATGATCTGATCATTACCGATTATAAAATGAACGAAATGGACGGGATGCGTTTCTTGCAGCAGATTCGCAACGACTTCCCCTCCGTCAAAGTGATTATGGTGACCGGTTTCGGCTCCATCGAACACGCCGTGGAAGCCATGAAGTTAGGAGCGATCAATTACATCACCAAGCCGGTAAAACCGAAGCAATTGGTGCAATTGGCGAAGAACGTGTTACAGATTGGCGAGGAAGATATCACTCCCCAGGAAAAACAGAACCGCTTGAAAAAGTACTACCATTTCCATCGCCTGGTGGGGCAGAGCAAGCCGATGCAGCAAATCTACCGCCGCATCAAGGAGGTGGTGCCCACGGATATTCCGGTGTTGATCGCCGGCGAAAGCGGCACCGGCAAGGAGATGGTCGCCCAGGCCATCCACGAACTTTCCAACCGGAAAAACGAGCCTTTCATTGCCGTCAACACCGGGGCGATTCCCCGGGAATTGATCGCTTCGGAGTTGTTCGGGCACTTGAAGGGGGCGTTTACCGGGGCAATCGCGGATAAAAAAGGGAAGTTCGAAGAGGCGAATGAAGGCACCCTGTTCTTGGATGAAATCGGCACCATGGGCCCGGAAGTGCAAATCAGCCTGTTGCGGGTGTTAGAAAACCAGGTGATTGAGCGGGTGGGCAGCAACCGTTCCATCAAGGTGAACGTGCGCATCATTACCGCCACCAACGATGATCTGGAGAAGCTGATCGAAGAGAACAAATTCCGGGAAGACCTCTATTACCGGCTCAACGTGTTCATCATCGAGATTCCTCCCCTGCGGGAACGGCAGCCGGATATTCCCTATTTAGCCAATTATTACCGGGAAATGTTCAACCTGGAGTTGGGAAAGAAGGTGGGCGGCATTGCCCCCCCGGCCATGGAGGCGTTAAAGGAGTACCAGTGGCCGGGAAATGTGCGAGAATTGCGCAATGTGATCCTGCGAGCGGTGCTGACCGCTAACGACCAGGTGGAGTTGAAGCACCTGCCGTCCAACATCATCAAACCGGGATTAACCCAGGTGAATATTACCTTTAAGCCCGGTATTCCCCTCTCGGAAGTTGAGAAAACCATGATCATCCAGACCCTCAAGGCGGTGCGGGGCAATAAGCTGAAAGCCGCTTCCATTTTGGGAATCAGCCGCCGCTCCCTCTATAATAAGCTCGAGGAGTATGGCATTCCCGATAACGAGATGTAAAAAACTTGCACAGTTTTTTTGTGTTCAAGTGACCGGGTGTTCAAGTGTTCTGGTGTTATAGTGTTATAGTGTCCGAGTATGTTCTTCTTTACAGAAAACACAGAATAAGGATCCTATAACACATAAGCAATATAACACCTGAATACTTGAACACCTGAACACCCGAACACAATTTTCTGGCAAACATTTTGCCCTTCAAAATATCCAACGTGGTCTGTACTGCACTGCGGTAAATTAAACCAAACCATTTTGAAGGGGCCCTGAAATGTTAGCGATCTCGACCAAAAGGATTTTGGTGGCTGAAGACGACCGCAGTCTCAGCCGGAGCATGGATACCTGGCTCACCCTGGAGGGTTTTTACGTGGTTACCGTGTTTAACGGGGAAGAAGCGCTGAACAAGTTAGTGCAGCAGCGCTACGATCTGCTGATTACCGATATTGCCATGCCGCGTTTGAACGGGTTGGAATTAATCGCCAAAATTCGCCGCCTCCATCCCGGCCTGCCCATTATGGTGGTCTCCGGCAAGGTAAACGAGACGATTATTGCCGATCTGCGGGAGATGGACGTGCGCTACATCCTCCCCAAGCCGATCAAGCCTACCGAATTTCGCAAAATTATCAATAAGCTGTTCCCGGAAGAGCTTTACAGTTAAGGCGATGTCCGCACACTTGGTTATTTCCCCCGGAGCCTCGCATCACTCGTGGTCGCTTATGCTCAGGATGGGTTCAAAAGGGTTTAGGAGCATCAAGCCCTTAATTGACTTAAGGGAGCCAGAAAAAAATAATGTACCCAACTGAGCGCACAGAGTTATTGAAACACATTAGCGTTCAGTGGTACAATAAAAAGGGCGAAAGCCCTCGGGTTACCAGGATACTGTTGGTATGGAGTGCGCTGGCAGCAACAATCGCGTCCGGGATCTTAATCCGTTTCGATGCTCGAATTTGGATAGCCTTTTCCTCAACAGAATCGCTGATGCCTGTTTTTTCGAATAATGCCAACAACCGCTGAATTTTTTCCTTTTCTTCCTCCGTTAATTCAGGGAAACCTAATAATTCGATATAGGTAATGAAGGAGCAGTACAATTTGTCATTTACAGGTTGTAAACCTGCAAAGAAATTTTCGATGATTGGTTCGCCTGCCAGGTGATAGATAAGAATATCGTATCAACGAAATACTTTTTCATAACCTATCCCATTCTGACCGGCTCTGCTCTAGATAACGTAAGAGCTTCTTTTTCCTGTTCTTTAACAATCCACAGGTACTCTTGATGATTTCCAAATCGGCATAAGAAATTAACAGAAGCTCATCGGGTAATTCAATCCGGATATACTCATCGTTGAGTTCCTTAATAACCTCTCTGGGTAAAGTGATTTCGGCCATAATATTACTTCCCTTCTTAATGTGTACATAAAATATAGTGATTAATTTTCCGGCCTCAAAGCCTCTACTTCAGCGGATCCGCAAAAATTGTCTTCACCTGCTCGGGAATGACCGTGCCGACGGGAGATTTTCGGGGTTTACGAACGTACCTCACCCGGGTGTACACTACCGGAACGTAACTGGCATGTTTGGCGGCGCTGAAGGAAACCGCCAATCTTGCCGCGTACTCCAGCACCTCTTTCGGCAGTTGCTCCAGGCGTTGGGGATTGCAAATGATGACGTGGGAACCGGAATATCCCTGCACGTGCAGCCAGATATCTTCTTTGCCGGCGTGCTTAAAGGTCAGGGCGTCATTATCCCGGGCGCTGCGCCCCACCCGGATTTCATATCCTTTGTATTCATATTTTTTGTAAGGGAGACGGAATTGCTCCACTTCTTCGCCGCGGTACGATAGCAAGTGGCGGGATTTCAAAGTATCCTCGATATGATCCAGCTTCTTCAGGCTGCCCTCTCCCTCCAAATCGCGTTTCAGTTGCGACAATTCTTCGATTTGTTTTTCCAATTCCGCCTTCCGCCTGCCCGCTTCCTGCGCCTTCGCCTCCGCTTGTTTCGCTTTTTCAAAATAGAACCGGGCATTTTCCTGCGCGGAAAGCTCCGGCTTGACATTTACCTGAATGGCCGGCAAATCCGGGTGATAATAATCTATCAGCTCAACGGTTTCCCTGCCGCTTTTCAGCAATTGCGGCTGGGAGATGAGCAACTGCCCGATTTTTTGGTAATATTCTCGCTTCTCCGGGTCCGGCGCGGGGCGGTCTTGCAATTTCGATAAGGCGTGTTGCAGGGAGCGCAGCTTGCGCTCCAGCGCTTCGCTTAGCTGCGCTTTTTTCCGGCTGACGCCGCGGTATTTCAGCGCCTGGAAACAGAAGAAGCGCAGCGCGGCGTTGAGGTCGCCAGGCTCCTTTTTTTCATACCCCTCTAAATGATGCAATTCCGCAATGGCGAATTTTTCCGGCAAACCATCGCGGAAATAGATTCGCGGCGTCCCGCTGCGGCATTCCCGAATGAATTCCAGAAGCGTTTCCGCAAATGCTCGAATTTGCCGATCGCTCAACGCGTTGATGAGGCTCTCTTCGGAAAGCCGGGCGCGGAAACACGCCTCCTGAATTACCGGGCGGGTCATAAACTGAAATTTTTGCAGCGCCTTTTTCAGCCGCTCTTGCGGGAAATTTCGCAGGATTGCCGTCAATTCCCCCGGCGCCAGTCTTTCGGTATCGATTTTTTGCTCCTGGGGCAGGAGGTAAAGATTCCCCAGGTTCTTCCGCTGCCCTTTGAAGGAATTGAGGATGCGGCGGTCTTTATCGAGCAGAAAAAAATTGCTATGGGCGGTAAAGAATTGCAGCAGGAGAATGTTTTCGGATTGCTCGAAGGCAATTTCAATGATGCGCTCCCCGGGCAACAGGCGGATATCGGCGATGCTTAGCCCGAGGAGTTCATCCATGACGTTTGTAGAATTCTTGCCTCTCTGGGAACGTTCGGAAAACAGGATGTAAGAATATTGGGCGTCGCAGCCAAGCTGCAAGCAACCCTCCCCCTCCCCTGCCCCGTTCAGCTCAATAATCCATTCATTTTTGAGTTGGGTGTAGCTGTCGGCAATCTGCGCGCCGATGATTTGGGCGCGCAGGTACTCGGTTTGGCGTTGCAGGGTGAGGTGGTGGAGGTGCATTACTGAATAATTTCGCTTGAATGAATTATTTCGGTTGATTATTGAGTGAACTCCAAACGGGTACATATAAAAATTACGCGTGAACCGGTGGATGAATCCGGGATCGAAGTTGTGGATATTATCCGCCAGAACAATTAGAAACAGATCAACCCCCAAGATCGAACATCACCGCGCCAGCGCCTGCTCGATCCCGGTTACCAGCATTTGCACCGCCACGGTCACCAGGATCATGCCCATCAGGCGTTCCAGGGCGATCAATCCTTTTTCCCCTAAATATTTGCGGAATCCGCTGGCAAAATAGAGGATCACGCTGTTCACCACCCAGGCCAGGAGCAGGGCCAGCAACCATTCCGGCCAGCGTTGCGGCTCCCGGCTCATCAGCAGCAGCTCCGCCGCGAGGGTAGAAGGCCCGGCCACGTAGGGTATCGCCAGGGGCACGATGAAAGGCTCGCTGTCAACTTCTTCTTTCAAGGATTTGACCGGGGAGGGAAAGATCATTCGCAGGGCGATCAGCAGCAGGATCACCCCGCCGGAAATGCCCAGGGCCGGCTCGGAGATGCGCAGGAGCTGCAGGATATACTTGCCGGAGAAGAGAAACACCACCAGCACACCCAGGGCGATGAGCAACTCCCGGATCACCACCCGGTTCTGGCGGGAGGGGTGGACGTTTTTCAGCGCCGCGAGAAACACGGCGATGTTGCCGAGCGGATCCATCACCAGGAAGAGCAGCAATGCGGCGGAGGTAACGGTCATAGTTGTACCGGGGATAACCCGTTTCGCTCCTAAATCCTTCCGCCCCGCGGCGCCGGAAGCTTGAGATAATCTGGTTTGGAATGGATTATTTTCACATCGTTCTGCCGGGATAAGCCCGCAGCGCCTTCTCCAGAATGCTCATCGCCCGTTTCATGGTGGCGGCGTTGAGCACGAAGGCGATGCGCACCTCGTTCTGTCCCAGCCCCGGGGTGGCATAAAATCCGTTGGCCGGGGCCAGCATCACGGTTTCGTTGTTATCGTGGAAATCTTGCAGCAGCCAGGTGCAGAATTGATCCGCGTCGTCGATGGGCAGCTTCACGATGGCGTAAAATGCGCCGGAGGGTTTCAGCCCGAAAGCGCCGGGAATGCGCCCCAGCGCCTCGAAGACCACTTCCCGGCGCTGGTAGTACTCCTTCAGCACTTCATCGAAATACGCTTTCGGCGTGTCGATGGCGGCGAGGCCGGCGATCTGCTCCATGGTCGGGGGGCAAAGGCGCGCCTGCCCGAAGCGCAGCACCGTATCCAAGACCTCCTGATTCCGGGTAACCAGGCAGCCTAACCGCGCCCCGCAGGCGCTGTAACGCTTGGAGATGCTGTCCAGCATGATGGTGCGCTCGTCGATGCCTTTGAGGTGCAAAATTGAGTGGTGTTTCTTGCCGTCATAGACGAATTCCCGGTACACTTCATCGGACATCAAGAATAGATCGTATTCCAGGGCTAACTTTTGCAGCCGCAGCAATTCATCCCAGGTGTACACGTAGCCGGTGGGATTGTTGGGATTGCAGATCATCATCGCCCGGGCGCGCGGGCTGATGTTGGCGCGAATTTCCGCCTCCGGCGGCAGGCGGAAACCCTCTTCCGCTTTGCTCAGCAGGGGGATGATTTTGACCCCCGCTTCCACCGCAAAACCGTTATAGTTGGTGTAAAATGGCTCCGGGATGAGAATCTCGTCGCCGGGGTCCATGGTCGCCATCATAGCAAAGATGATCGCCTCGCTGCCGGCGGTGGTGACCAGGATTTGCTCCTTGCTCACCGGGATATCGAATTTATGATAATAGCGCGATAACCCTTCGCGGTATTCCCACAACCCCCCGGAGTGCCCGTACTCCAGCACGGTGATGTTGTGGTTGCGAAACGCATCCATCATTCCTTTGGGGGTGGGAATATCCGGCTGGCCGATGTTCAGATGATAAACTTTCCGGCCTTTCCGCTTGGCCTCTTCCGCAAAGGGAACCAGCTTACGAATCGGCGAAGGCGGCATTTCCTTCGCGCGGTTGGAAATATTCGGCATGATCAATTCCTCATTGTTCAACTAATACTGGGATATACCTACTCTCTCTTTGGTCAATTCGCCGTTCAAAGCGGCTTCCGCTTCTTCCACGCTGTCATAAACATAGGTCAGCCAGTGATCGTATTCGAGATGCCGCCCCCGAACCACCTCTCCGTAGAGCTGCGCCAATTGCAGGGTGATCCGGCCCGGCTTCCCGCCGCTAATCAGGTAGGTTTCCCAATCCTCTTTGGGAACCGATTTATCACGAGAATCCGTTACCCGGGTAATGGGGGTGATCTCCGCCGCGGTTCCGGTGAAAAAGGCTTCTTCGGCGTGGAGGAAATCTTCCACGGTGATGGGGGCAATATCGGTTCGATATCCCAGGTCTTCCGCCAGCTTCAAAATAGTGGTGCGGGTAATGCCTTCCAGAACGGATTCACTCTTGTCGTTGGTCGTCACCACCCCGTTTTTCACGATCACGATGTTTTCGCCCGGGCCTTCGGAGATGCGATCTTCCAGATTCAAAAATACTGCCTCATCAAAGCCGAGCTTGCGGGCGCAGGTGGCGAAAATATTGGATTGCACGTACAAACCACCTAACTTTACGGACGCATCAATTTGGCTGGGGTGAATGCGTTTCCAGGGAAGCAGTAAAACGTGAACCCCTCGTTGGAGGCCTTCGGTTCCCAGGTAAGCGCCCCACTCCCAACACCCGATGGTCAATTCCACCGGGCAGGCTTTGGGGGTAAGCCCCAGGTTTCCGTAACCGAAAAACAGATTCGGCCGCACGTAGGCGGAGCGGAGCCGGTTTTCACGCAAAATCAACTTGCACGCTTCCATAATCTCCGCTTTGGTAAAAGGCACGGCCATATTGATAGATTTGGCAGAATGGAATAAGCGTTCGATATGGTCATCCAAACGGAAAATTGCCGGCCCTCGTTCGGTTTCGTAAGCCCGGATACCCTCAAAAGCGGAACTGCCGTAATGAACGACATGCGACATTACATGTACCTGGGTAGTGTCCCAATCGTATATTTCACCCATGTGCCAATATTTCTTGGCGCCCGGAAAGTGTTTGGTATCAAACATACTGCGCTCCTTCTATTTTAATGAATTGACTGTTATGGTCGCCTCTGTGTAACAAAAAAGCCTGGGAAAAAACTTCCCAGGCTTATATTTGGATACAATTCATCCACTTATAAGGATCGTGTTCAATAAAACCAAGAATATGAATAGCGCAAAGAAGCTCTTTTTGTGATTCATACCCTGACTCACACTTTTGACCCACTTCTGGTGATTATCATATTATAAAAATAGCATTTTTAAGTCAAGACTTTAATAATTTGCCGATCTTTGGGCGCGATATAGCGGTATAAAACCCTTTGTGATTGCTATTATTACCTGATTGTAGCTATTTTCCCGCCGCTGCGCTTCATTGTAAAAAAATTCTTAAAAAAAATTTGACTTTTGATTGTAATTGAGTATATTGAATTCCTCTCCTTACCTAGCCCACCGATATAGAGGCCGGGCGGCAGCGCTGCCCGGCCTTTTTATTTGTTTTCCTCTCAAAGTCCTTGATTGATATTAACTTTCTTCACGATAACACCCGGGTAATTCATGGAAAATTGGTGAGTCGGCGCCGGTAAATGCAAGCTCGATCTGTAACACGCATGGGTATGCTGAGGCGGCCATCCTCGTTTATCTGGCGCGTAGTAAAATAACCACATCGATGTAGTATAAGGGAGCCAGAAAAAAATAATGTACCCAACTGAGCGCACAGAGTGATTGAAACACATTAGCGTTCAGTGGTACAATAAAAAGGGCGAAAGCCCTAACTAAAAACTTCCTGAATGTGACAAAGTTACAGAAATTCCTTCGCTTTGGAGTTTATACTTTCTCCATGAACCGGATTCCCTAAATTCATTTCCGGGTCTGCGCAGTGATTCAAAACTTAATATTGGCCGGGGATAAACCCGGCTCCTGCTCAACCCCTAACCCAAGCAGAAGGAGTTCACCATGGCAAAAAGCAGCAATTTTGTTCTGTGGACGGCAATTTTTTTCATCATATATCAGGCCGGTTTCAGCCAGTCGTTTTTTACCGGAAAGTTTTCCCCGGCCCAGGAGGTGCAAACGGTGAGCAGCACCGCTACCGGTACCGCCGCTTTCATCCTTACCGACGAAGGCCTGGCATTTCACATCACCGTGGAGGGATTGAAGGGGACTTTCGCCGCGGCGCACTTTCATAACGCTCCGATGGGAGAAAACGGCGGGGTGGTGAGAACCCTGACCGGCGATTTTAACGGATTGACCGCCTCGGGAACCTGGACGAGTTCTGACCCGGAACCCCTTACCCCGGAATTACTGAAGCAGTTGATGGCCGGCAATCTTTACGTCAACGTGCACACGGATAGCTTCCCCGCAGGAGAAATTCGGGCGCAGGTGCTCCCGAGCGCCGGAAGCGCTTTCAAAGCCAGCCTGACCCCGGAGCAGGAAGTTCATAGCGTTACCTCCGGCTCCAGCGGTACCGCCTCTCTGCTGTTAACCCCGGCGGGGCTGATGTTCACCCTCACAATTGATGGCCTCAGCGGTTCTATCGCCGCGGCGCATTTCCACCGGGCAGCGGCGGGGGAGAACGGCTCGGTGGTCCGCACCATCACCACGGATTTTGACGGCAACACCGCCACGGGGTTTTGGAGCGCTAACGATGCAGAGCCGTTGACGCCGGAATTGATCAAGGATCTGTTCACCGGAAGGCTCTATTTAAACGCCCATACTGCGACCTATCCCGCGGGAGAGGTGCGGGGACAGGTTTACGTGAGCGGGGGAATTGGCATGTCGGCTAACCTGGACGCTGAGCAGGAAGTAAACCTGGTTAATTCCGATGGCCGGGGAACCGCCGCCCTGCTGCTCACCGATTATGGAGTTGTGTATGAGCTTACCCTGCACGGGCTGGAAGGCAATTTTACCATGGCGCACTTCCATAACGCCCCGGCAGGCGTAAACGGCCCGGTGGTGAAAACCCTCACCGGGGATTTCAACGGCAAACACGCCCGGGGAATCTGGACCTTCAACGATTCCGAGCCGTTGACCAGCCAATTAGTAAGAGAGTTGCTGAGCGGAAATATCTATATGAACGTACACACCGACAGCTTTCCCGCCGGTGAAATTCGCGGGCAGGTAGGCTTCAGTCAGGGCGCGAACGAAGCCAGCTTTGCGGCCAGCTTAACCGGCCCGCAGGAGGTGAGCACGGTTAATACTGAAGCGGTAGGAACCGGTAATTTTACCCTCACGCCCGCAGGCCTGGAGTTCAATATCACCTACGATGATCTGAAAGGCAATTTTGCAGCAGCGCATTTTCATAACGGCGCCATAGGCGTTAACGGGCCGGTGGTGCGCACCCTTACGAATGATTTCGACGGCAACACCGCTTCCGGAATTTGGGCCGCCTCCGATCCCGAAGCCCTGACTCCGGAGTTGATCGTGGCGCTGCTAAAGGGAAATCTTTACGTAAATGTACATACCGACAGTTTCCCCGGCGGGGAGATTCGCGGGCAGGTGCGGCTGCAATCGGGCGCTAAATTCCAGGCGAAATTGACCCCCGCCCAGGAAACCCACAGTGTAACCAGCAGCGCCCGGGGTTCCGCTTCCTTAACCCTGACCGACGCCGGGCTGGCCTACCACCTCACCGTGCAGGGCTTGAACGCCCCGCTCACCGCGGCGCATTTTCATAATGCTCCCGCCGGGATGAACGGTGGAGTGGTGCGCACCATTAGCAGCGAATTCAGCGGCAACACCGCTTCCGGTTTGTGGACCCCGGGGGACCTGGAGCCGCTGACCCCGGAATTGATCCGGGCGCTCTTTGCCGGTAATCTCTACCTCAACGTGCATACATCCTCCTATCCCGCCGGGGAAATCCGCGGCCAGGTGCTGCTCAGCGGGGGGACCGGCTTCGCCGCAGGCTTAGACGCCGACCAGGAAGTGGGTCTGGTAACTTCCGACGCCATGGGAACCTCCTCGCTTACCCTCACCCCTGCGGGGTTGGTATTCGATTTGACCATCCAGGGATTGGTCGGCAATTTCACCATGTCGCACTTCCACAATGCGCCCGCGGGAGTCAATGGGCCGGTGGTTCGCAACATCACTTCCGAATTTTCCGGAAACACCGCCTTCGGGATATGGAAAGCGCAGGATAGCGAGCCGCTGACCTTCGATTTGATCAAAGCGCTGCTGGATGGCAACCTGTACCTCAACGTGCATACCAATATGTACCCCGCGGGAGAAATTCGCGGGCAAATTAATTCCGAGGGCATCGTGGTCGCCATCGAACCGGTGTCCAATGGTGGGCAAATCCCCCGGGAATTCCTCTTGCAGCAAAACTTCCCCAATCCTTTCAATCCGGCGACCGAGATCCGTTTCGATCTTAACCGCCCGGGCTTAACGGTATTGAAGATATACAATGTCGTGGGCCAATTGGTGCAAACCCTGGTTCACCAGGAACTGCCGGCCGGTTCGTACCGGGTGACGTTTAGCGCCGGGAATTTAGGATCGGGAATCTATTTCTACCAGTTGGAACAGAACGGGTTCAGCCAGGTTCGCCGGATGGTATTGATGAAATAAGGAAAATCTCCCTGGAAAAAATTATAGCACTTGATATTGCAGGCCAGGAGCGTTATTCTATCCTGGCCTGTATTTTTTCCCATAACCACTAACCCTAATCGAACGAGGTGAAAATGAGATATTCGCAGAAAGGTGTAGGTGTAATTTGGATGATGATGATCGGTATGTGCGTTTTAGCGGCAACGACTGCCCGGGCGCAAAATACCGTGATGATAAATCCCATCAAAGACAATACGCTCTATCAAGACGCAACCGGCGCGTTGAGCAATGGGGCAGGAAAGCATTTTTTTGCCGGAAAAACCGCCACGGGAGCAATCCGCCGCGGCCTGGTCAAATTCGATCTTATCGAATTCGTACCTCCCAACTCAACCGTTATTGAAGCGACCTTGAGAATGAACATGTCGAGAACCATTACCGGCGAACATGAAGTTGCCCTCCACCGGCTCTTATCCGATTGGGGTGAAGGCGATTCTGCCGCTCCCGGGGAAGAGGGCGGGGGAACTGCGGCTTCGCCCGGGGATGCTACCTGGCTGCATACTTTTTTCAATACCTTGCTTTGGAATGCTGCCGGGGGAGATTTTGTTACGCTCCCCAGCGCCAGCCAGGTGGTGAGTGTGCTGGGCTTTTATACCTGGGGATCAACCCCGGAGATGGTAGCGGACGTGCAAAGCTGGGTGGATGATCCCTCCACAAATTTCGGCTGGCTCTTGATGGGGAATGAAAACCTCTCCTCAACTGCAAAACGTTTCGATACCCGGGAAAACCTCACCCCGGAGAACCACCCGCTGTTGACCATAACATATCTGCCTCCAACCGCCATAGGCGATCAGGCCAATCAGTTTCCCGCGGAATTTGAACTGGCCCAGAATTACCCCAACCCCTTCAATCCATCTACCCGGATCCGTTTTACCCTCCACCGCGCCGCACAGGCGGTTTTGACGGTGTATGATGCCGCCGGGAAAACCATTACTACCCTGGTGAACGGAAAATTGCCTGCTGCAACGCATACGGTGACGTTCGAGGCCCGGGATATGTCCTCCGGCGTCTATTTTTATCGCCTGGAAGTAGAAAACGCCAGCGCAGTGCGAAAAATGCTGCTGGTTCGCTAACTTTTAACCTTAACGAGTATTGTTGAATTGAGTGCGGTATGATTACCAACAACCTCCCGGAGGGCGGAAACCTCCGGGAGGTTGAGGAGGGGGTATGGGGGCAGCTTTCCGAAGTCTGGCGAGGTGGGCGGTTAATTCACCGCCGTACTACGCTTGGACTTGGCTTCCATCAAGTTGGCGGCTTTCACTATGTAAAAACCCGGGGCGACAAATTCCCGGTAGTACTTTTCATAGCGTTCCCGGATGTCTTCGATCTTCGCAGTCAATTCCTCTTCCGAGACGGCGCTAACGATGAAGGAATTATCCACACTGGCCATTGCGAACAACTTTTTCATAGACTCACTCTCCACAGAAATAGTAGCAATTACACTTAGTTTAGATGCAACAAAGTAACGCTCCCCCGGCGCGCCCGCTGTGACGGCAGGCCAAACCGCTAAATCAATTTCATTTTCAGGTAATGGTAACGCTGCAATTCCCCGGGCGACAGGGAGAGCACAAAAGCAAGCTCCCGGGTAGTATAAGCGGGGCAATCCGCGGGCAATGAATCGAGACTGTGCAACTCCGGGTTGACGAAGCAAATATCACTGCCTAACGCCTTGCTGTGTACCCGAACCATGTCCCGCTCTCCTTGCAGCAGTTCGTATAATTTGATCAGCATATCGCCGTCAAATGCTTTTTCAGTCTTGCGACGCGCCCGCTGGCGGGTTAGCGGTTTATTGAGAAGGGCTTCCATTTTCGGCTCTCCTGTTTTAGCTTCTCGCTTCATTTAGTGAACATAAATTCACTCACATAATACGATGTATTTCTGATTTTGTCAAGAAAAATTTTAAAAAATATTAGACCTTTGTTCACTATAAACGGATCGGTTTGCAGGCTATTTTCCCCCGGCGATTGAATATGTGAGGAAAATTGAGTAAAATCTGTTGACCATAAAATTAAGGAGAGAGGTATGGCGATCTCCGGTTACAAATTACGCTTTGCCGCTTTTGACGATGATGATGATGAATCGCTGTCTGCCGCCGCGGCAGCGGCGCTGTTAGCAAAGAAATTGGGCAAGAGAGATGATTCCGGCGGAGGCGGCGGAGGCAAAGGCGGCTATGGGTGCGTGATCATCATCATGCTGATGATCCTGGGAATTATCCTGTTCTATTTTTTCAAGGGCGCTTAGCATATTTAGCGCCGCTCCAACATTCAAAAGCGCAATGCACAATCCCAGGCGATTGCGCATTGCGCTTCAAGAAGTCTGGATGCTTTTGTCCCCCTGTTCCAGCTTTTTCAGGCAAATTCGTTCAACCCCATGGCCGATCTGGCCGGGAATTTATTTCAACAGCAGCATTCGCCGGCTCTCGCTGCGGGTAAAGGAACCCTCCCGGGAGTGATTACTTACCGTCAGGCGATAAATATAAACCCCCGAGGCCGCCAGGCGGCCGGCGTCGTCCTTTCCGTCCCATTCCACAGTATATGCGCCGACGGCCTGGGATTGCTTCACCAGCTTCCTTACTTTTTGTCCCATGGTATTGTAGATGCTCAGCTCCACCTCACTGGCCGCGGCCGGCCCCATCGGGGTAAGCTGATACCTGATCACGGTATTCGGATTAAACGGGTTGGGATAATTCTGCTCCAACCGGAAATCCCCCGCCGCGGGCGCCGCCGGCCCCGGTTCGATGCCGGTGATTATCTGCGCGAGATCCAATTTATACATCGAGCGCGCATGGGTGCCGATAGCCAGGTAATTGGCGGTATCGTGAACCTTCATATCGTACACTGACACCAGCGGAAGGGCGCTGCCGAGGTATTGCCAGCTTTGCCCGGTATTGGTGCTGTAATAAGCCCCTAAATCGCCGCCCACGAACAAAAGCTGCGGGCGCAGGGGATCTATCGCGAAGGCATTGATGGGCGCGTCCGGCAGATTGCTGCTGATATCTTCCCAGTTCTGCCCGCGGTTGGCGGTGCGGAATACGTGCGGCTGGGGATCGCGCCACTTCAGGCCGGAAAAGGTCACATAAGCGACGTTGTCATCCGTGGGATCGGCCGCCACGCGGGTAACCCAGCGGAAGGGCAATCCCGCGGAAACGTCATCCCAACTGCTTCCGTAATCGGTGCTCACCCATACGTGCGCTTCGTCGGTGCCGGCCCAGATCACGTTGGAATTGGTGGGCGCGACCGCGATGGTGGTTACCGTGCCTAAGCGGGGGCCGGGATCGGTTACCAGGGTGGGGCTGACCGGGCTCCAGCTGGAAGCGCCGTTGGTGGTGCGCCATACCCGCTCGGTTCCGTAGTAGAGCACGTTGCTGTTGTTGGGGTCCATCACCACCGGGGTTGACCAGTTTTTCTTCCCGTTGATATTGTTGGCGACCGGGAAGAAACTCGCTCCCCCGTTGGTGGATTTGCCCAACCCCCCGTTCTGGGATTCGGCGTAAATGATATTGGGATTGTTGGGGTCCACGATCACGTAAAAACCATCCCCTCCGTAGATTCGATCCCAATCATTCAGCGCCCCGGTAAGGGTGCGCAGGGTTCCGTTGTCCTGGGTTCCGCCGTAGAGGCGCTGGGGGTTGGTGCGGTCCAGCCCGATCTCGTAAAACTGGTTGTTGGGCAGCTCCGCCACTTTGCTGAAGCTTACCCCGCCGTTGGTGGAGATGTTCAGGCCGCCGTCGTTGCCGTTGATGATAAAATCCGGGTTGGAAGGGTGAAACGCCAGGGCGTGATGGTCCACGTGCAGGATCGCCGGCCCGCTGTAGCCGTAAATGATCGGCCAGGCAGCGCCGCCGTTGGTGGAGCGCATAAAGGCGACGTCGAGCGCGTAAACGATGTCCGGATTGGCAGGATGCACCCGCACCTGCCCGAAATACCAGCTAAATCCCCCGGTGCCGTCGTCGATCTCCCGGTCCGGGTCGGCATTGCTCCAGTTTGCGCCGAAATTGGTGGTTTTAAAGAGTCCCAGGTAGCCGCTGCCGTCGGAAAATATGGCGTAGAGAATATCCGGGTTGGATAGCGACTGCGCCAGCCCGATCCTCCCGATATTGGTGGTCGCGGGATCGGGCAGACCGTTTGCCGGCCCTAACAATTCCCAGGTGTTTCCCCCGTTGAAACTGCGATAAATGCCGCTGGTAGGGCCGAACAAATGGCCGCCGTTGACGGTACGCACCCGCTCCCACATCGCCGCCATCATCCGGGAGGAGTTGGCGGGATCGATCACCACGTCGATGGCCCCGGTAGAATCGGAGACGAACAGGGAGTGCGACCAGCTCTGTCCCCCGTCTTCGCTGCGATACAGCCCCCGCTCCGGGTTGGGGCTGAAATAAGAACCCACCGCGGCCACGAACACCCGTTGGTGATTGGCGGGATCCACCACGATGCGCCCCACCGAAGCAGTGTTCTCCAATCCGATGAACTGCCAGCTTGCGCCCCCGTCGGTGGATTTATAAACCCCGCCGCCGGGGAAATTGTTATGCCCCCCGTTGGCTTCGCCGGTGCCCACGTAGATTATCTCCGGGTTTACCGGGTCGATGCCGATATCGCCGACGTTCAGATTGGCCTGGTCATCGAAGATCGGGAACCAGGTATTGCCCGTGTCCGTGGATTTGAACACCCCGCCGGTGGCGCTCGCGGCGTACACGATGTTGGGGTTCAGGGGATTGAACTCGACATCCGAAATCCGCCCGCCGATGTTGGTCGGCCCGGCGAATTCCACCTGCGCCAGCTCCAGGTTAGCCGCCTGCGCCCGCATCTGCTGCGCCAGGCGCATGGATTCCCGGAACGCCTGCGGGTCCGCCTGCCAGTGCGGGAAGGTGCGCCGGTACCAGGCCCAGTCGGAAGGGTACATATCCGGCCCCGCTTCCGATGCGGGAGCTTCCCCGCGATATTCCGCCCCCGGCAGCGCCGGAGAATTCCGGAAACTGCGCTGCCACTGTAAAACGGCCGCAAGCGCGATAACAGCCAGGGCTACACCCGGCCAGAAGATTTTTCGCAGCGAAAAACGCTTCATGCAACACTCCTCGGTTAAAATTTCTCCAAACATCACAAAAATATGCGGCGGGTTCAAGCGATTTTTTTCAGGAAAAATCGGAGCACTCCTTTAATTCCTGAAATTCATGGCAAACGATTTTTTTTGGAATTAGATTTATTCCGTTCTGTTCAGAGATAATCAAGGAGAATAAATCATGTTCCGGGCGATGATTTGGATCGTCACGATGATGCGGGTGGTTTGCGCCGGCCAGGCCGGGGAGCCTTCCGCAATCAATGCCATGAAAGGAGACACCATGGAGATCACCTTGCGCAGTTCCGCGTTCGAGGAAGGGGGAATGATTCCCCGGCAATACACCTGCGACGGCCAGGATGTTTCCCCGCCCCTGGCCTGGGATTCCATCCCCGGAGGAACCAAAAGCTTAGCCCTGATATGCGACGACCCCGACGCCCCCCGGGGCGACTGGGTTCACTGGGTGATTTTCAACATCCCCGCGGACGCCGGGCAGTTGCCGGAAAACGTCCCGGCGCATAAAGAACTCCCCGGAGGGGCGCTCCAGGGCAGCAACGATTTCCGCAGAATCGGCTACGGGGGGCCTTGCCCGCCCGGGGGAACTCACCGCTACTTCTTTAAGTTGTACGCCCTGGATACCCTGCTGAATCTGAAGACCGGCGCTGGCAAGGCGGATTTGCTGAAGGCCATGCAAGGCCACATCCTGGGGCAGGGGCAGTTGATGGGAAAGTATAAACGCTGATCGTTCACACGCTCTACGGGTGAACGCCGCTTTTGGCGCTCCACGCCGAGTCGTAGCACTCCGCGACCGTTGGAACGAGCAAATTCAATTCCTACTTCGATGTTTTCGAACCATGAAAAACTCCGACGCCATTCGCAGCTTTTTAAATGAATACCGCCGATATGTACGGGAAGTGCTCGAACCGGCTTATGAAGAGCTAAAATCCCTGTTCAGGCTGTGGGAGAATCCCGGTTATTGGAGCAAATATGCCAGTAAAAACCGCCTGCCCGCGCCTTCTCCCATTCACCACACCCGGATCAGGATCAAACGCCCGGAGAGCGTGGTGGATAAAATCATCCGCAACCCGGCCCGTTACCCGGCGCAGCTCTCCCGGGAAAGCTTGAAAAAAATGGATGACGCCCTGGGCGGCAGAATTGTGGTGCCCTTTCTCTCCGACCTTCCCCTCATCGACCGGGAATTGCAGCACAGCGAGCAGTTAGAGATTTCCCGGGAATCGCTCCCGGTCGCTTATTTGAACAAGGATTTGCTCCTCCGGCTGGGGCTTACCCACCTGGCGGAACAATCCAAAGAGAGCGGATACACCGCTATTCATTACGTGGTGCGGGCCAGGGAGAGCGCGATTGCGGAAGCGGAGCGCCCCAGGATCGAAATTCAGGTACGCACCCTGGTCGGGGATTTATGGGCGGAAATCGAGCACATCCTGGGGTATAAACCGGGCAAGCACACCTCCTTTGCGGTGCGGAAACAGTTCCAAATCCTGGCCTCCCAGCTTACCACTATCGACGAGCACTTCAACTTCCTCTATACCGAGCTATCCCGTTTCCAGGAAATCGTGGCCTACGAAGAATTCCACCCCCTCAACCCCGAAAACCTGCCCGCGGTGCTCAACGAAATTGGCGTCAGCTGCGCTCAAAAGGAGATCGATATTCTGCTGAAAATCCTGGCCAGCCGGGGCATCTTCCTGGTGGGGGATTTGTTATCCGAGGGAACGCCCGGGCGCATCGAGACCATCCGTAACGTGTTCCTGGGCCACAAAGGCCAGCTTCCCACCAATTTCGAGACCATCGCCACGCTGGCGACCCTGAAAGACATCCGGGATGAAAACGCCATGGTGGAGAGCATCAAGGCCCGCATCGGCCTGGGCGACGCCTGGGAAAATCTAAAGAAGGGGCTGTTAGCATCCGGTTTGGAAAAAACCGGAGGCGCAATTGACGAAAATCATATCAAAACATGACAATTATCATGTTTCAGAGCCTGTGGAAAGCATTATACTGGCAACGGCTACTAATTCTACTTTAAGACTTTGAGGGAAAAATGCAAGAGTGGAGACTTTACCAGGTTTTGACATCCCTCCTTGCACCCCTTCAAATGGGGGAATTTAAGTCGCATACGCCGGAATTCCCCTCTTTGAAGGAGGGACATGGAGGATGTCAAATAGCGGCAAATGATCTCCAATTTTCAACGAAAAAATCTGCACAATACCCCTAACAGCCTAACAGGAGGATCATCATGGGTAAGAACACTTTAACGATTACGGATAACCGTACCGGCAAAGCGTACGAGATTCCGATCGAGCACGAAACGATCAACGCAAAGCATTTGCGGCAGATCAAGGTCAATGAAGACGATTTTGGCTTGATGAGCTACGATCCCGCCTACATGAACACCGCTTCCTGCAAGAGCCAGATCACCTTCATCGACGGCGACAAGGGAATTTTGCTCTACCGCGGGTATCCCATTCAGCAAGTGGCGGAAAAACTGAATTATCTCCAGACCGCTTACCTGATCATCAACGGCGAAGTGCCCACGGCCAAGGAGTACGACGAGTGGAGCTGGAATATTACCCATCACACCATGATTCACGAAAACATCAAGAAGTTCATCGAGGGGTTCCAATACGACGCCCACCCCATGGGAATCCTGGTGAGCACCCTGGCTGCGCTTTCCACCTTCTACCAGGATGCCAAAGAAATCAAGGACGCGGAGTCCCGCAAGCTGCAAATCTATCGCCTGATCGGCAAAGTGCCCACCATCGCCGCGGCCGCTTACCGCCACAGCATGGGTTTGCCCTATGTCTATCCGGATAATGAATTGAGCTACGCCGGCAATTTCCTGAACATGCTCTTCAAGATGACCGAGCCGAAATACGAACCGAACCCGGCCCTGGAAAGAGCATTGGACGTGCTTTTCATCCTCCATGCCGACCACGAGCAAAATTGCAGCGCATCGGCGATGAGAAGCGTGGGCAGTTCCCACGCCGATCCCTACTGCTCCATGGCTGCTGCGGCTGCCGCCCTTTACGGCCCCCTGCACGGCGGCGCCAACGAAATGGTGCTGCACATGCTCAAGGAAATCGGCTCCAAAAACAACATCCCTTCCTACATCAAACGGGTGAAGGCCGGGGAAGTACTGTTGATGGGATTCGGGCACCGGGTTTACAAAAACTATGACCCCCGGGCCAGAATTATCAAACAGATTTCCGAGGAAGTCTTTGAAGTGACCGGTCGAAATCCTTTGCTGGACATCGCCATCGAATTGGAACGGATCGCCCTGGAAGACGAATACTTCATCAAACGGAAACTCTATCCCAACGTGGATTTCTATTCCGGCATCATTTACCAGGCCATGGGATTCCCGGTAGCAATGTACCCGGTGCTGTTTGCCATCGGAAGGGCCTCCGGCTGGCTGGCGCAGTGGCAGGAAATGCTGTTAGACACGGAGCAAAAAATTGCCCGCCCACGCCAGATCTACCTGGGTGCAAAAGAACGCGATCTGCAGGTTTCCAAAGCCAAACGGGAAGCGGTGCATCGTTAATTCGCGCGAGGTATGGTATCCCCCGAACATCCGGCGGGATGATCAAAACAGAAGCTAAAACAAAAAAGCCGGGCAGTGCGCCCGGCTTTTTTGTTGATTCAAATGCAGAATTTCAATCGGTGAGGATTTCTTTTTCTTTGTGGGCCAAAATTTTATCGATGTTCTCGATATATTTTGTAGTCATTTTCTGAACCCGCTCCAGCGCCTCCCGGCTCTCGTCTTCGGAAATTTTGTGATCCTTTTCCAACTTTTTAATGTGCTCGTTAGCGTCGCGGCGCACGTTGCGCACCGCCACCCGGCCGTCTTCGCTGTATTTTTTCACTAATTTCAATAAATCCTGGCGGCGCTCTTCGCTCAACTGCGGGATGGGCACGCGCACGATGTTGCCGTCGTTGGAGGGGTTCAGCCCCAAATCCGCTTGCAGGATGGCTTTTTCAATGTCCCCGATCAACCTTTTTTCCCAGGGCTGCACCACCAACATCCGCGGTTCCGGGGCGGAAATACTGGCCACCTGGTTCAGGGGAACCATGGAGCCATAATAGTCGATTTTTACCAGGTCCAGCAGCGCCGGCGTGGCCCGGCCGGTGCGAACCCGGGCCAGTTCATGTTGAATGTGTTCCACGGATTTTTCCATCCGGTGCTCGGCGTCGCGAAAGATTTCTTTCAGTGGCATAGTTAACCTCTTACCTTTGTTCCGATGGGTTCACCCAAAACGACCCGTTTCAGGTTCTCTTCTTCTTCCATATTGAATACAATGATGGGAAGCTTGTTGTCCATGGATAAGGTGATTGCAGTGGTGTCCATCACCCGCAGGCCGTCTTTCACCACTTTCATGTAGGATAACTCATCGAATTTGACTGCCGTGGGATCCTTCTCCGGGTCGGCGGTATAAACGCCATCCACCCGGGTGCCTTTCAGGATCACTTCCGCTTCGATTTCGATGGCCCGCAGCACCGCGGCGGTATCGGTGGTAAAATAGGGGTTGCCGGTTCCCGCGGCAAAAATAACCACCCGGCCTTTTTCCAGGTGGCGGATTGCCCGGCGGCGGATAAACGGCTCGGCGACCTGGTTCATGGGGATGGCGGTTTGCACCCGGGTAAATACTCCGATGTTTTCCAGGGCATTTTGCAGCGCCAGGGCGTTCAGCACCGTGGCTAACATACCCATGTAGTCGGCAGAGACCCGGTCCATCTCCCGCGCCGCCTCCGAAATCCCGCGAAAGATATTGCCCCCGCCCACCACCAAACCGACCTCCACCCCGCACTCCACTACCTTCTTAATGTCAGAAGCAAAGCGGCGCAAAGTTTCCAGGCTGATGCCATACTTTTCCTGGCCGGCCAGGGATTCGCCGCTCAATTTCAGTAAAATGCGCTTATAGGCGGGGCGGTCGTTCATACTCACTCGTCTCCGATTCTGAAGCGGGAGAACTGGCGAATGGTGATGTTTTCGCCCAACCTGGAAATCATTTCGGTAAGATAGTCTTTGACGGTGATTTCCGGGTTACGGATATAGGCCTGTTCCAAGAGCACTTTTTCCGCAAAAAATTTGTCCATCTTGCCCTGGGCAATTTTTTCGGCGATGTGATCCGGCTTTCCGGATTCTTTGGCCTGGGCGACGTAGATTTCCATTTCATGGCTCAGAACCTCCTGGGGAACCCCTTCCCGCTTAACGCTGAGGGGATTGGAGGCGGCAATTTGCATGGCCACGTTGCGGGCAAATTCCCGGAATTCCTTGGTTTTGGCCACAAAATCGGTTTCGCAGTTGATCTCTACCAGCACTCCTAATTTACCGCCGGCATGGATGTAGGCTTCTACCAGGCCGTCTTTCACTTCCCGGGAGGCTTTTTTTTCTGCTTTGGCAATGCCTTTTTTGCGTAAATAATCGACAGCTTTATCCATATCGCCGCCGGTTTCTTCCAATGCTTTCTTGCAATCCATCATTCCGGCGCCAGTCTTCTCGCGCAGTTCTTTTACCAGTGCAGCAGGTATGTTTGTCATAATTCCGATACTCCTTTAACCGTTATTCTTCGTCTTCCCGATCTTCTTCCGTGCGGATTTTGGTCTGAATTTCTTCTTGTTCCCGTTCCTCTTCGGCCTGGCCGTGGCGTTTTTCTGTCAGCACCACCCGGGCTTCCATCACCGCGTCCACCAGGGTTTTGGTAATCAACCCGATGGATTTGGCGGAATCATCATTGCCGGGAATGGGATAATCGATCAAATCCGGGTCGCAGTTGGTGTCCACGATAGCGAAGATAGGAATGTTCAGCTTGGTGGCTTCCTTGACGGCGATCTCTTCTTTCCGGGTATCGACAATAAAGACCGCCCCGGGAATGCGCCGCATTTCCTGGATACCGGCAAACACTTTTTTCATTTTATGGATTTCCCGCTCGATATGCAGGCCTTCTTTCTTGGTCAATTTCTCTACCGTTCCGTCATGGACCTTTTTTTCCAGGTTCTCGAGCTTGCGAATGCTCTTTTTAATGGTCGCAAAATTGGTCAGCGTGCCGCCTAACCAGCGCTCGGTAATATAGGGCATATTGCAGCGGGCCGCTTCCGCCTGGATGAGGTTTTTGGCCTGTTTCTTAGTGCCTACGAACAGGATTTCTTCTCCCCGGGCCACAATCTCTTTCATGGCATTGTAGGCATTTTGCAGGTGAATCAGGGATTGGTTGAGGTCGATGATGTGGATATTGTTGCGCTCCATAAAAATATAAGGGCGCATTTTCGGGTTCCAGCGCCGGGTCAAATGCCCGAAGTGAACCCCGCTACGCAATAGATCTTCCAAGCCGACTTTCATAAAAAATCTCCTTTGAGTAAATGGGTTTAATCCGCCACTATTTTCATCTCTCCCGAAGATCCCGGCATGGCGGGACACCCCTTCGCGAGATCAATAGTGTGAGTGATTGGGTGATAAAGTGTTTTAGTGTTATAGTGTTCAAGTGTTTTGGTGTTAAAGTGTTATGGTATTGAAACTTTGCTTAGAGCAACTATTTACTAAAACACGAAAACACCGGAACACTATAACACTTGAAAACGATGTGAGACAAATAAAAGCCCCGAAAAGGGGCGGTTGAAATATTAGCGTTTGGAAAACTGGAAACGTTTCCGCGCTTTGGGGCGCCCGTATTTTTTGCGCTCCACTTCCCGGGGATCCCGGGTTAAAAACCCGGAAGATTTCAATTCCGGGCGGGTTTCCGCGCTCCACTCCATCAGCGCCCGGGCAATTCCCAAGCGCAAGGCCCCGGCCTGGCCGGTCAGCCCGCCGCCGTTGATGATGGCAACCACGTCGAATTTGCCATTGGTTTTGGTTACTTCAAAGGGCTGCTCTACCACCATCTTAAGGGTTTCCCGTTTGAAATATTCCAGTACATCGCGATCATTCACGGTAATTTTTCCGTTCCCGGGGATCATCCGCACTCGCGCAATCGAGGATTTGCGGCGTCCCGTGGCAATAAAAACTTCCATATTCCTTCCTTTTTATAGATTTACCAGGAAACTATAGAGTTAAGCTCTCCGGCATCTGCGCCTGGTGGGGATGCTTATCTCCGGCAAACACTTTCAGTTTTTTAAATATCTTCCGCCCTAAGGCATTTTTGGGAAGCATCAAGCGCACCGCATGTTCGATAATAAATTCCGGTTTACGCGCCATCACCAGGCGAAAGGGCATTTGGGTGACCCCGCCGGGGTAACCGGAGTGCCGGAAATAGGTTTTTTGCTCGGTCTTCTTTCCGGTCAGGCGGATTTTGTCTGCATTGATGATGACCACAAAGTCTCCCACGTCTTGATGCCGGGCGTAGTTAGGTTTATGCTTGCCCTGCAATATCGTCGCAACGCGGGTCGCCAGCCGGCCTAACACCTGGTCGCGGGCGTCAACCACATACCATTTGCGATTGGCAATGATTTCTTCAGATTTCGAATAAGTCGTTCGCACGTATATATTCCTCCGTTAAAGTCTTCATAAAAAGTCGCCAAATTTATGGGAGAGTGAAAATTATGTCAAGCTTTTTTAATTTTTCCGTTATTTGGAAAGGCTGTTTTTTAAGGCGTTTCAACATATTGGTGGTTACTATTCAGCCACAAAGTCTCTAAGGCACAAAGTGGCACAAAGTGGCTATCAATTCATAGTAACCGGCATAACCATTACCATTTTTCTTCAAACTTTGTGAAATCTTGGAGCCTTTATGCTGAGTAGCAACCTTTTATCTTACCTTTGTGAAACCTCAAGGCCTTCGCGTCTTGGTGGCTGAATAGTAACTATCTATACAAGCCATGCCGCAACATTTCCGGCAAAGAGAAAGGCTGCCTTTGGGGGCAGCCTTTTCAGATTGATAAAACCTGGCGGCGCAGGTTACGCGATGGTTATATCCTTGTTCAAATATACGTCCTGAATGGCGTTGAGCAGTTCCACGCCCTCTTTCATGGGTTTTTGGAAGGCCTTGCGGCCGGAAATCAGCCCCATGCCCCCGGCGCGTTTGTTGATCACCGCGGTGCGCACCGCCTGGGCCAGGTCGTTCTGCCCGGAAGCGCCGCCGGAGTTGATCAACCCCGCCCGGCCCATGTAACAATTTACCACCTGGTAGCGGGTCAGGTCGATGGGATGCTCGCTGGTAAGTTTATCATACACTTTGGAGCTGGTTTTCCCGAACTTGATGGCGTTATAACCGCCGTTGTTCTCGGCCTGTTTCTGTTTCACAATGTCCGCCTCGATGGTCGCGGCTAAGTGGTTGGCCTGCCCGGTGAGGTCCGCGGCCAGGTGGTAATCCACCCCGTCCTTCTTGAAGGCGGGATTGCGCAGGTAGGCCCACAGGATCGTTATCATGCCTAAGCTGTGGGCGTACTGGAAGGCTTCGCTGATTTCCTGAATCTGGCGCCCGCTCTCCTCGGAACCGTAGTAAATGGTCGCCCCGATGGCAATCGCTCCCATATCGAACGCCTGGTCGATGTCGGCGAAGAGGATTTGATCAGCTTTTTCCGGGTAGGTAAGCAATTCGTTGTGATTGATTTTCAGAATAAAAGGAATTTTGTGGGCGTACTTGCGGGCCACCGCTCCTAAAACGCCTAAGGTGGAGGCCACCGCGTTGCAGCCCCCTTCGATGGCCAGCTTGACGATGTTTTCGGGATCGAAATAGATCGGGTTGGGCGCAAAAGAAGCCCCGCCGGAGTGCTCGATGCCCTGGTCCACCGGCAAAATGGAGATGTAGCCGGTGCCGGCCAGCCGCCCGCGGTCGAATATCGACTGGAGGTTCCGCATCACCATGGGGGGACGGTCGCTCAAAGCCACCACCCGGTCCACAAAATCAGGCCCCGGCAAATGGAGATGTTCTTTGGAAACCGTTTTAGACTGGTAATTCAATAAATAATCCGCCTCTTTTCCCAATAACTCCAAGATTTTTGCTGCCATATTCACTCTCCTTTGCATTTATGGTGATCGAAAAAATTACCCGCAATTTCGGCTTTGAATTTACGGCGTTTTAAGGCTTCCGCAAAGCAAAAAGATTCCTGACGTGAAACGTAATGCGTGATGCGTAACCCGTAAAACGTGATAGAAGCGGAGTTTACGCGTATTCCGTATTGCATAGTGCGTGAGAAAAACGGATTACGCAATACGAAATACCCAATACACCTTACGTTTCACGCTTCCCGCTCCTCTTCCCCCGCCGCTGCCGCCTCCGCTTCTTTGATCTTCTCTAATTCCAGGGGATGTTCGTGCTCCATTTCTTCCTCGGTCAGTTTACCGGTCAGGAAAGCGAAATTCATGGGATAGACGTCGGGATTAAAAATTACATAGTAGAAGTGCCACACCACAATCGCCAGGAAGGCCAGCCAGGCTTCATAATAGTGGATGGTGGAGCTTACGTCCACAAAACTTTTCGAAAACCAGCCCATGAACTGGTTGGCGTACCACAGGATGAATCCGGTAACCGTCATAACGATGGTTCCCCAGATCAGCGCCCAGTACTCGCTTTTTTCGATGTAATTGAAGCGGTCGAAACGGGGGCGGTTTTTATCCAGCCCCAAGTTGTATTTGAGCATCTGGAGCATGTCTTTCACATCCTGGAGGCGGAACATCATATCTTTAAAGAACTGCCGCCCCCGCTGGGTGAAGGCCAGGTAATAAATATGATACAGCGAATCCGCCACCATTACCACCGCGGCAGCCCGGTGCAGCCAGCCCCGCAGCGCGAACAGTGGTTCCCCGCCGATCTTGCGAATCCAGAGCACCCACCAGGCGTCGGGAAATTTGAGCATGAACCCGGTGAACACCAGGGTGAGGAAGCTGATTGCTAACAGGGCGTGCTGGATGCGCTCGTTCACGGTCATACGCACATAAAGGCCGGTTTTGCGTTCCGTGGGGTAGTGAAAAGCGGGCTGGTAGCGTTCGCGGAATTTTGCCCGGATTTTGCGAATCCAGTCCAGCAGGTTGTGCGCCGCCATGGAGCCGATGGTAGCGAGAATCACCGAAATATAAATCGCGGTAATCCAGTAAATCAGACCGCTCTCCCCCTCTCGCCCGGTAAGATGCACCTGCCCTTTGGCGAAATTTTCATTGGCGCCGGGGTGGCAGGAGCCGCAGGTGGCGGCAATGTTGGCCGGGTGGATGTTAGAGCGGGGATCGGAAGACGGGAGAATGTTATGCACCCCATGGCAACTGGCGCAGTTGGCCGCTTCTATGTCCCCAAACTGCACCGCCAGCCCGTGGTAGCTGTCGTTGTAGGCGGAGAAACGATCCGAGGACAACCCGAATTTCCCGGTCATTTTCACGGAATTATGGCAGGGAGCGCACACTTGCCGGGAGACATTTTGCGGCGCTACCGGAGATTCGCTGCGCGAGGGTTCGAGGATTGCGTGCTCGCCGTGGCAATCGGTGCAGGTGGGGGAATCATTCACCCCTTTCAGCAGCGCCTGCCCGTGAATGCTCGCGGCGAACTCTTCGGAAATGCTTGCGTGGCAGGTTCCGCAGGTGCTGGTAATGTTGAATTTATTTACTTTCGAATTCGGCGCGGAGGCTTTCAACTCGTCGTGGCCGCCGTGGCAGTCGCTGCAAACCGCCGCCTCTAAGTTTCCCTCCTTCAAGGCCCGCCCGTGAATGCTGTTTTCGTAGCCGGCCACGAACCCGGCGCTGTGGGTCATCCGCGCCTGCACTTCCGGGCTGTCGAGGTGGCATTTCATGCACACTTCCACCTCGTGCTGGCGGCTGACTTTGGAGCGGCTGTCGGTAATCTGGTGAATATCGTGTTCCCCGTGGCAATCGGTACAGGTGGGGGCGCTGGCGAAGCCGGATTGCAGCGCCTTGCCGTGTTCGGATGCCAGGAATTTCTCCGCCACCTCATCATGGCACTGGCTGCAAGTGTTGAGAATGTTGCTGTGGTTCACCGGGGATTCCGGGGAGCTTGCCGGGGCAATTTCATGCCCGCCGTGGCAGTCGCTGCACTCAATATTTTCCCCGTGAATGCTGTCCTGGTATTTGAGCACGTAATCTTCCGCTTTATCCGGGGCGTGTTTGTGGACAAATTCTTTCTCACCGTGGCAGTTAAGGCATTTTTGTGAATCCACGGCCCCGGTCTGGTGCGGGGAGTGGCAGTTCCCGCAGGTGGGACTGTCCGCTGCGCCTGCGTGAACGCTTCCGGCCAGGCTGTTTTTGGCCTCTTTATGGCAGCTTTCACAGGTCAGGGCGAGGGCCTTCTTATTCTCCGGCGCGTGCGCGTTCTGGTGGCAGGAGGCGCAGTTCAGTTTTTGGGCGTGTCCCCCGACGTGGAACGCTCTTGCTTCCCCCCTGTGGCAGGAGGCGCAATTCACCGGCTGGATATCTTCTTTGTGGGGCAATTCATCGGGGTCGAAACCGCTGTGGCAGTCAATGCAGCTCGCCTTTGCATGGGCGGATTTCCCGAATACCGCCGGATCGATGAACAGGGAAATCTCCCGGCCCTTTTTTTCCATGGTCAGTTCCGGGTCATTATGGCAATCCAGGCACGCCTCGTTGTCCTGGGCAAACCCGCTCGAGAAGGATAAAAACGCCCAAAGAATAAGAAAACCTGCTGTTCTCATCTCAAATGTCCTTTTCCAGATCATCAACGACAATATCCTCTTCTTAAAATTCTACCGCCTTAAGATAATGTACAAAGTTTCTTCAAAACATGAAAATGGTCATGCCAAAACCTGATAAATGTCATGGTTTTTGGCGGCTATTGATGAATATCTTTCCATACTGTATATTGGAGAAGCCTGACGGACTGTTTTATAAAGTAGCCTGCCCGCGCAGACAGGCTACTCTTTGGGGGGCAGCTAAATCAATACCTTGAGGATAGCTTTTTAAGAAGAAAGGGGTCGGAAGCCCATGAAACGTGCGAGAGTAAAATGGATATTGATCACTGGGGGGCTGCTATGGATGTGCGCCCTTCCGGGGTTCAGCCAGACAAACGAGGATTGCTTAGATTGCCATTCCGACCCGGAACTGACCGGGGAAAAACAGGGGCGGGAAGCATCCATGTTCGTGGACAGCAAACTGCTCCAGAAATCGGTGCATAAAGACAACGACTGCATGGACTGCCATGCAGACGCCAGCGAAGACCACCCCGAAGAGCTTCAACCGGTGAAGTGCGCCGACTGCCATGATGACGCGCAGGAAAAATTCGACAGCGGCATCCACGGGCTGGCGCTCCACCGCGGAGACCTCTACGCCCCCACCTGCAAGGAGTGCCATGGCACCCACGACATCCTTCATGCCAGCGAACCGGAATCGCGCACCTACAAAACCAACATTCCCTTCCTGTGCGGAAAATGCCACCGCGAGGGGGCGCCGGTGGCGCGGGTTTACAACATTTCCGAGCACAATATCTTAGAAAACTACTCCGAGAGCGTTCATGGAGAAGGTCTCTATAAAAAGGGACTGATCGTTACCGCCACCTGCAATGATTGCCACGGCAACCACCTCATTCTTCCCCATACCGATCCCAACTCCTCCATTTCCCTGGGGCGGATCGCGCAGACCTGCATGAAATGCCACGCCCGCATCGAGCAGGTGCACACCAAGGTCATCAAGGGAGAGTTGTGGGAAGAAAAGCCGGGCGCCATCCCGGCCTGCACCGACTGCCATCCTCCGCACAAGGTCAACCCGCAGAATATCGTGATCAATATTTCCGACCGCGCCTGCCTGAAGTGCCACGAGCGCGAGGACGTGCATAAAATGGTGGATAACCAGCGGGTCTCCCTTACCGTACAGAAAGAAGACATCGCCAATTCCATGCACCGGGATATTCCCTGCGTGAAGTGCCATTCCGACGTATCGACTCATCTCAAACGTCCCTGCCAGACCGCCGGGCAGGTGGACTGCTCCAACTGCCACGCCGAGGTCGCCAATCGCTTCCTGAACAGCGGGCACGGGCGGGCTTATTTCAAGAAAGATCCCAATGCGCCTTACTGCACCACCTGCCACGGGGATCATAAAGTAAAATCCCGCTACGATGAGACCTCGGAAACTTACCGGGCGTCCATCCCTGAATTGTGCGGAGAGTGCCACCGCCAGGAGGGCAAAGCCTCCCAGGTGGAGGGAATCAAAGAAGTCAGCGCTTTTTCCGATTACTCTACCAGCGTTCACGGGCGGGGACTGGCGGAAAAGGGGCTGCTGCCCAGCGCGGTCTGTACCGACTGCCACACCAACCACCACAACTTGCCGGAGGATGACCCGGAATCTTCTGTGCATCCGAAGAACATCCCCGCCACCTGCGCCACCTGTCACCGGGGCATTTATAAGGAGTATTCGCAGAGCGTTCACGCCATCCAAAACAACGCCGGAAACAAAAAATTGCCCACCTGCGCCGACTGCCACTCCGCTCACGTGATTTCGCCGACGGGGGAGGATAAATTTATGGCCCAGGTAACCGGGCAGTGCGGGGAGTGCCACCGGGAGTTGGCGGAAACCTATTTGCAGACCATGCACGGCAAGACTTACGAGTTAGGTTACTTGAAGGCGGCCAAGTGTTCCGACTGCCACGAGCCGCACCGCACTCTCTCGGTAAACGATCCCAACTCCTCCGTGGGGAGCCGCAACCTGGTCACCACCTGCCAGAAATGCCACGCCGACGCCAATATCCGCTTTACCGGCTACCTTACCCACGCCACTCACCATGACAAAACCAAGTACCCGGTGCTGTTTTACACCTACTGGTTTATGACCTCCCTGTTGATCGGGGTGTTCGGTTTCTTCGGCATCCACACCTTGCTCTGGCTGCCCCGCGCCATGCAGGGGATCAGGGAGCACAAAAAACAGGCCGCAACCAGCGCCCAAATGGAAAAATATTACATCCAGCGGTTCAGCGCCGGGCAGCGGGTTACCCACCTGTTCGTGATCCTGAGCTTTATGGCCCTGGCGCTGACCGGAATGATGCTGAAATTTTCCGGAATGGCCTGGGCCAAAACCCTGGCCGATTTCTTAGGCGGGGTTCGCACCGCCGGCGTCATCCACCGCTTTGCGGCGGTGATCACCTTCGGGTATTTTACATACCACCTTTACAGTTTGATCAAGCTGAAACGGCAGCGCAAAACCCCGCTGCTCAAATTTATCTTCGGGCCGGAGTCCATGATGTTCAACAAGCAGGATTTGAAGGACTTTTGGGCAACCGTAAAATGGTTTTTCGGGGCGGGGCCGAAGCCGGCCTATGGCCGTTGGACCTACTGGGAAAAATTCGACTACTTTGCGGTGTTCTGGGGGGTGGCGGTGATCGGTTTCTCCGGGCTGATGCTCTGGTTCCCGGAGTTCTTCACCCGCTTCCTGCCCGGCTGGTTGATCAATGTGGCGCAGATCGTGCATAGCGACGAGGCGCTGTTGGCGGTGGGATTCATTTTCACGGTGCACTTCTTCAACACCCACCTGCGCCCGGATTCTTTCCCCATGGATACGGTGATCTTTACCGGGCTGATTTCCCTGGAAGAATTCAAGCGCACCCGCCCGCGCGAATACGAAGAGTTGAAGGCCAGCGGGCAGTTGAAAAAAGTGCTGGTGAAACAGGAAATTACCCCCAAATGGGAGCGGGCGGTCAAAATTTTCGGCGGGTTGTTCCTGACCATCGGCATCCTGCTGATCGTGTTGATCATTTACTCGGTGCTGTTTGGCTACCGCTAAGAAGCGGTTTTAAAAGTTGCCACAAAGGTTCTAAGACTCGAGGTTCACTAAAAAATTTTAAAATTCTTGGTGAAACTTTGTGATTTTGTGGCTTCGTGGCAAAAATTTGGACTTTTAAAACAGCTTCTAAGCGGAATTTTGGAGCAAGGACACTTTGGGAAAATTGCTGGACGCATTATTCCGCAAAGCCGGCAGAACCTACGGCGCTGCGCGGTGGGTGTTCAAGTCCCTGGCGGGAACGGAAGAAGAAGCGATCGCGGCGGAATACGCTTTGGGAGCTAACCTTGCCCGGGAAATCCTTGCCCAAATGCCGGTCAACGACGATCCCGCGAGAACCGAATCGATCCGCAACACCGGGAAGCGGCTTAGCCAACGGCTGCGGCAAAAACAACGGCGATTCAATTTTTATATTTTGAATACCCCGGAGATCAACGCCTTTGCCCTGCCCGGGGGTTTTATTTTGATCACCGGTTTGCTGCTCGATTTCTGCGAGATGAACGAGGCCGAAATCGCATTTGTGCTGGGGCACGAAATGGGGCACGTGGTCAAAGGCCATGCCCTGGATCGTCTGGTGGCCAATTCCCTCATCGGCGTGGTTGCCAACCTTAGCCCCGGTGGGGGAATTGTGGGAGGGCTGACCCGCAAAACCCTGGTGAAACTCCTCTACAGCACCTACTCGCAAGACCAGGAGCTGGAAGCGGATTTATTCGGGGTGAGGATCATGGACGCAGCCGGATACGATCCGAAGGCGGCGGTATCGTTCATGCAACGGCTAAAAGCCCGGCGGCAGGATTCAAGCGCCTCGAAGTTGGAAAAATATTTCTCTACCCACCCCGAACATGCAGCCAGGTTAGAAAATTTAGGGCAATTTTTCGCCCCTTGATGCGCATAGGGCAGAGAGCATAGCGTAGAGAACAAAATTGGTCTTCTCTCACGTTCTCTGCGCTATGCTCTCTGCGCTATGCACCCTGCCTTATTGCCAGTTAATATTGATGCGCTTATTGCTGCTATACTTGTTCTCAACCGAATGAAACCCGCTGCCGCTGATCGGGTCTTCATATTCCCGCGTCAAGCTGAGGGTCCCCGCCCCGGCATTGAAACCGCTGACGTCCAATCCTTCATGGATGCCGTCATCATCCTGGACGTTATCGGTGCTGTTGGTTCCGTCGCTGGCCCGCCCGCGAACGGATTTGCCGGTTCCGGCCAGATAATGAATGGCCAGGTTATTGGTGCGCGAGATGGTCGCGCCTTCAACAGTGGGCGGCGTAAAGACCGGGCGCGGCGGAACCGTCACCGTGACGGTGGTATTTACCCCGCCCCGGCTATGTAGGAAGGTATAAGTTCCGCCGGCAGGCTCCAAAGGCACCCGGCCCATGTATCCCAATCCCTGATCCTGCAGCGGCGTTCCGTTGCAACTGATGGCTGCATTGCCGGTTAACTTCACATACTTCCCGCCAAAGAAAAACTGCATCACCACCGGTACTTTGCCATCGGAAGGGTTCTCTTCCGTATCGAGCACATGAATTTTCACATCCAGCTCTGCGGCAGGTTTGTCAACGGTGTCGGGGGGATTGCAGGCGCTGAAGAAAAGAAATATTAACGAAAAAACTGCCCCTGCTAAAAACAAGGCCGTTTTCGGCAAGGAACGGATAATCATTTTTCGACGCTGCATAGGGTTTCTCCTCAAGAAGTTGATTTTTAGGCAGGTAATCTTGTCAATTTTTAAGCGGTGAATGTCGGCGAGCTTCCGCTACCACTCTTTCGGTGTAAACCCGGGAGTGTTCTTGATTTCCATCAGTTCTATCCCCACTCCTAAAACCAGAAAGCCCTTGCGCTCGGCGTATTTTACAACGCTCTCATCAATATACAAACTGGCCAGAATCCCGATGAGCTTGCGGTCGGCATATTCGGGGAAAAACTGCCTGAAGCGCGGAATCTCTTTTATAAAATCGTTAACGGCCCGGTTGTCCAGGCTGCTTCTGGTACTATTCAAAAAGACATATTCTCCCGCCAGGGCGATGGCGTCCGCCTCATAATTGGCCCCGCCGGGGAAGCGCTTTTTAATGCGGATGCCGAGCATCTCCGCTTCCAGGGAAAATTTTTGGCGAATGATCCCCGCCATGCTGGGATAAACCAGGTCTTCTACAAAGGTGCCCATTTTGTTCGCCAACTCTCCCCATTTCTCATTCATGCGCCGGGCCTGGGCTTCCGACTCTTTTTTGAAACCGCTCATCTCATCCTTGAACTCCTTCATCTCATCCTTGAAGACCTTCATCTCATCCTTGAATGCCCTCATTTCTTTCTGCAAACTTTCGAGGCCGCGTTCCATCCGGGCCAGCGCGGTATTGGTTTGTACAATAAACTGGCCCAAAACGGCTTCCAGGTATTCCACTCTTTGCTCAACTGCTGCCATGAAATATCTCCTTCGTCTCCCTCTGGTTTCTTACGCAGTCTATTTACACAATTTTTAAGCTGATTTCAACCTCAAATTCGTTGCCGCATCACTTCCAAATCACCAGGTACATCAGCCCGGCCAGGCTGACGTAAGAGACCGCCAGGGAAATCTCCGAATAACGATCAAACTTTTTGGTTCTATCCCAAAAATAATCGATTTGCGCCGGGTCGGCGCTCTGCCGATAGTTTTCGTAGTTGCTGTCGGCCAGGTTCTTAAAATAAAAGGAGGCCCAGTGGGAGGCCACGCTGAGAGCTAAAAGGCTGAATTTGCTTTTCAAGTGTTTTTTAGAGACAAGCCCGAACAACCCCGGTTTATCGTCGTCGGCGGCATATTTTTTATCTTTTTCCAGGTAGGCGAGCACGGATTCCCGGGAGTTCAGCGAAAACCGGTAGGGCTTATAACCGGCTTTCTCCAGGCGAAACTGTTTTCCCCGGTTTTCCTCGAACGGCAGATAGAGGGGAGTCATCCCTAACAACAGGCCCGCCTCGCCTAATAACTGTGCGCCATAGGGCACGGAGTTGATGAAAACCGGGGCGCTGAAGACTACTTCGAGGGCGGTATCTTCCTGCGCCCGGATCACCACTTCGAACACCTGCTCCTGCAAGTTCCAGACCCCCTGCTCTGGCGGATATACCTGAACGGTATAGGCGCCGGGAGGCATGGAAAAACCCTCCAAAGGGGTTTTGCCCGCCAGCACGGAATCGATCCGCACCCAGCAGCCCGGGGGTTGGGAGATAATGGAAATGGTCCCGCTTTCCCCGGCGAGCAGCGCCGGCAAAAAGCAGGCGGGCAGCAGCAAGATGAGCCTGAGAAGCTTCATTGCTCTATTCTCCAGTTTTCAACGATTTTTTCATTTGCCAGGGCGATCAGGGCGTCGTTGGCGGTATGGATCAATAGCAGATCCCGGTAGATGACCGGGGAAGATTTAGAGGCGTGTCTCAGCGGAAAAGTAAAGGCCAACTCGCCGGATTGCCGTTCGACGACGTACAAATTTTTGTCCCAGGAGGTGAAGTAGAGATAATGGGGCGAAGGCAGCGGGGTAGTGTTGACGATTCCCCCGGTCTTGAATTTCCAGATGAGCGCCCCGGTGCGTTTATCGAGCGCCAGCACCTCGTGGGCGTTGTTGCCCACGTAGAGCGCGTCTTCAAAAAGCGCCGGGCTGCTGAAAAAAGAACCGGGAGAAGAGTGCATCCAGCGAACCCGGCCGTCTTGCAAATCGATCCCGTAAAATTTTCCGGCCACGGTTCCCAGGTAGGCCAGGGAGTCATCCACCACCGGATGAGAAAAAATGCTCCCTTCCAGGCGAACTTTCCATAGCTCCGTCCCGGAAACGGCGTCCAGGGCGTAGAACCAGCCCTTTTCGTCGCCAAAAATCACTCTCATGCCGGAAAGAGCCGCAGAACTGCTCACCGGCGCGGCGGTGATATATTCCCAAATAGAAATTCCGGAAATCCGGTTAGCGCAGAAAAAGACGTTGCGGTTGGTGCCAAAATAAAGTTTGTTTTCCACCACCAGGGGGGAGGTGGTAATATAGGGATAATCGTGCGACAACTCCCGCTCGCCGCTTTTCAAATCGAAGCGCAGCAAAGATTCCGGGCCCAGGGTCAGCCCGGCGTACAGCGTATTCTGGTAAATGCTCGGAACGCCCTTTAGCGAGGGGCCTAATTTGATCGTGGTGATCCCTTCCCCGCTGTGGTAATCCACCAGGTACATGAAGCCGTTGACGGCCGGGGCGAAAATAACATCTCCCAGCGCCAGGGGATGGTCGGCGACCACGGATTTGACTTTCTTTTGCCATACCATTTCCAGCGGGGGAGCAATATCGAGCAAGGTAAAATGCTGGCGCTGCAAGTTGCGCCCTAACATCATCCAGTCGCTTTCCGTGCGCGTTTCTGCCGGGGGAGGCAGCTTCAGGGAGACCAGGCTCTTGCACCCCGGGGCGAGGCTGAATAGCACTGCGCAACTGAGAACTGATATAAATAGAGGCTTCATGGAAAGTGTTCTGGTGTTTTGGTGTTTCCCGAAGGGATGCCTCCGGCACAGGTGTTATCGTGCTTAAGTGTTCTGGTCCTCCCGCATAATGCCGCCTGAACACCACAGCATCCCACATTATAAAATTATTTAGGGCTTTCGCCCTTTTTATTGTAGCACTGAACGCTAATGTGTTTCAATAACTCTGTGCGCTCAGTTGGGTACATTATTTTTTTTCTGGCTCCCTTAAAAATCCCACCCGAAGAAAAACTGGGTAAACCAGCTTCGGCTTACCCGCTCGAAGTCGGTAGTTTTGCCCACGTCGAGGCGCAGCACCAGGAAACCGCCGAAATTGAAACGCGCCCCAAAACCGGCGCTCCCCAGTAATCCGTTATAGCGATTGCCGTTCCAGGCGTTGCCGGCGTCGAAAAAGATCGCCCCGCGAATGCCGGGAAAACCCATGGCAAGAATGGGAAATTTGATCCCTAAGTATTCGATGAAAGGAAAGCGCAGCTCGTGGGAGGTAAAGAAGATTTTCTCTCCGCGCAGCGACCAGCGTCGGTAGCCGCGCATATCCCAGCTCCCGCCTAAGTAGAACCAGCGGGCCTCCTTGCCGTCATTCAGCAGCGCCATCACCCGGGCGGCGTAGGTTACTTTTTTGCCTAAGCGCTGGTAGTTGCGAAAATCTGCTAAAAAAGTCCAGTAATTCACGTTGGAGAAGCGGATATCATAGGTATTCCCGATGGAGAAGGTGTAACGCCGGCCTTCCACCGGCCCGGTGTAAGACCAGATGGAATTGTCGTGCACGAAGGAAATAAAATTGGAGGTCAACAACGCAAAACGCCGCTGCACTCCCACCAGGCTAAGATCCTTGTCCGAATAGCTGAGGCTGGTGTTGAAATCGAAACGTTTGAAAAACGAAAACGGGTAGCTGATGGTAAAAAGCCCCCCCACGCGGTCTTCATAATAATAATCATCCTGGTAATTGAAATACCGCCCGGAAAAGCGAAAGATGCTGTAAGCGTATTTGGTGCGCTTGCCCAGCGATACTTTAGAGATTGCAAAATTCATGCTTTTCAGAAAATCGGAGCGGCTTTGAGCATTGTTATACACCAGGATATAGTACTGGTCGTTGCCTAACAAGTCGGTAAAGGCTAACATGGCTCCCCCGGTGGTTCCCCAAAAAGGATCCTGGCTTACCTGGGTCTGGGCAATATCCAGTTGATAGTCTTTTTTGTATTCCAGCTTGGCCAGAACTTTTTCCCCATGCAATTGGGGAGGCTTCCAGTGGGCGTTGGACATCAAGGAAGAATTGAATTCTATTTCAGCGGCCCCGGCAATGCGTTCCTGCACGTTATCGAGCTTGCGGATTTCAAAGCTGTTATTTTCATATACCGCGAAAGCCAGGGCGTCATCGCCCATCCATTCCGGATCGAAGGCAGCGTTAGCGAAGCGGGTAATCTGCTTTATCGGAATAGTGAGGTAGCTGTCTTCCCCCCAGGTTTGCGTTTGGGAGGCCTCCCCGGCTTTGGGGGCGGGGTTGCCGTTCCGCGCCGCCAGGTACCCGGGAATCTCTCCCTGCCGGAAGTTGGAAACGTCCGCCGCCCAGATATTCAGCGATTTCAGGGAATCGCGGTCCGAGGTAAAGGCGATGAAATTCCCGTCCGGCGACCATACCGGGGTGAAATCCTGGTGCCGCCCGGCGGTAACGTAGTAGGTTAGATTGGTTTGCAGATCATAGACAAAGATATTGTAGCACCATTCCGCCCCGAAGGTGGTGCGATCGGAGGAAAACGCGACCAATTTGCCGTCCGGGGAGAAACAGGGGGAGCTGTCATCGTAAAAATCATTGGTCAGTTGTAAGAGTTGATCGTTCTTCAACTCCAGGATATAGAGGTCTTTGTTGCCGTTGAAGTTCAATCCTGAGAACACTACGCGCTGCCCGTCCGGGGAAAAATTAGGCGAGGAGATGCCCACGATGTCGTCCCACTGGTACTTGCGGATAATGTCTTCCGCGGGAATATCATATATGTAGAGCGCGTCGTTCTCCCCGCTTTTGGAAGAGAACGCCAGCCGCCCGTCGGCCGAAACGTCGATTTTGCTGCTGAAGATGTGAAAGGTCTCGAAATCCGAGCTGCGGTCGCCTTTTACCAGGGTTTTGAGTCTTTCATGCCGGTGCGGGCGGGTGTCGAGCGCCTCGGTCATGTAAATATTGGAATAACCGGTGCGGTTTCCCACGAATACCAGGCGATCCCCCTCCGGAGAAGCATAGTAGGCCGGCTTGAAATTATACCCTTCTTTTACCAGGGTGCGGGCGATCATGCGGGAAAAATCGTTATCTTTCAACTGCGGGTAATACTTTTTTTGCAGGTAATAAAGCCACTCTTTATCGAATTCTTCATAATTTTTGCCGATCACCTCCTGGAAGACCTGGGAGAAGTTGCCATATTTCCAGATATTTTCCAGCAGCAGCAGGATTTTTTCCTCCCCGTACTTCTCGGCGATGTATTCTAAGATGGCCTGGCCCTCTTTATACATGGTGAAGGTGCCGTAAATGGTGTACATCTGCGAGAGCGGCACGATGTAATTGTGCAGCACCGCGTCTTTGATCACCATCTCGGCCTGGGAATCCCATTCGCTGGACCAGATTTCCGCCAGGCCTTCCACGAACCAGAGCGGCGGAAAACTGCCCTCGTAGCGCCCGTGCTCTTTGGATACGAAATAGATTTTGGCGTGCATGAACACGTGCACTAACTCGTGCTGGATCACCTTGCGGAACTGGTTTAAGCTGCCGTTGCTGGGAATGACCACCCGCCCCTTCAGAAATTCGAAAAATCCCCCCACTCCTTCGGGAATGTGGCCGGGGGTGACGTTGGTCTGCTGAAAGTGCAGGTGGGAGCTGTAGAAAATCAGGGGAATGCGGCGATTGATGGTAAAGTTGAATTTGTTTTCTAAGTAGGCGTAGCTCTCTTCCGCATAGTAGGCCCCCCGCTCCGCCAACTCCTGCATCTCCGGGTAGTAGTAAATATCAAAGTGCTGGGTTTTCAGGATTTGCCAGCGAAAATCGGTGTATTGAACCTTATTGCGCCCGAAGTGAAAGAACTGTGCACCAGCCGGAACGGCGCTCAATAGCACAATCGTCGCCAAAGCGAACGAAACGGTTTTGGGAAGTGTTCTGCTGAACATATATAACCTTTGCCGGGGATCTAAACGTACTACTTTTTAGAGCGGTTCGCTCGACGGCCACCCTGCGATTTGCCCCTCCCCTGCCCCGATTCTTTCCTGTAACGCCGCCGCGCTCTATTAGTTCATCGTCAAAAATCCGGAAAATTTCAGTAACAAATCTCACAGAAAAGTGAGCTAAAGTGACTAAAGTGCGCTTAAGTGAGCTAAAGTTGATTAACCGGGCGCTCTCCGAAAAGTTTAGAAGAGCGACAAAAACAATACCAGCTCCGGGGGAGTGATTTTCAAATTCAGGTAAAACAGGAGCTTGAGAATTTCGATTGCCGCGCCGGGGCGGCGTGAATTTTCCATGGCCCGGGAAAAGATTTTCCCCGCTCTTATGCCGCGTCCCATCTCCGCAAGGCTTTCAACAGTGCCGTAAAATCCTTTGGTGGAGGCGCTTCGAAGGTGCGCTCTTCTCCGGCAAACGGATCCCGGAACTGCAGCCGCCAGGCGTGAAGGGTCAGGCGAGAGATCAGCGGGCGGTTCTCCTCGAAGGGGTCTTTCTTGACGTAATCCCGCTTGAACAGGGAGAGGTCGATGGGCCGGCCGCTGCCGTACAAAGGATCGATGGCCAGGGGGCAGCGGATCTCTTTCAAGTGTACCCGGATCTGGTGGGTTCTGCCGGTCTGGGGAGAAATCTCCAACAGCGCGTAGTGTTTGAACGTTTCGGCGACCCGGTAATGGGTGAGGGAAGGTTTTCCCTGCTTGTGAACCTGCATGAATTGCGGGCGGGTAGGATGGGGCTGCAAAGGCAATTCGATAGCACCTTCCGCGGCCGGCGGGCGTCCCCGGGTGACGGCTAAGTAGGTTTTGCGCACCTGGCCGTCCTCGAAGAGGAGGTTAAGCTCCCGGTGCATTTCCGCGCTGCGGGCGAACAGCACCACCCCGCTGGTATCCGCGTCGATGCGGTGCGCCACCCAGACCGTTTTCACGGGTTTGCCGGTCTCCCCGCTTAACTTCTCGTACTTCTGCTCTAACAGCGCCTGGAGATTGGGAATCTCCGGGTCCCAATGATCCGGGATGACCGCCAGGCCGGGCGGTTTGTTCACCGCTAACAGGTGAGCGTCTTCGTGGAGGATCTCCACGCTCTGCTTGCGGTTTTCGGAATCGCGGATGGTGAAGGATGAAAGGGGCATGGCATCTAAACCCAGTTATGATTGCTGTCGCAAAATCGTCAATCGAAAATCGGAAATCAACCCTAAAAAACCCCCAACAGCCTGGCCGCCATCAGCAGCATGGCGGCAAAGAGCACCCAGCGGATCACCCTCTCCCCTTTTTTGACCGACACCCGCGCCGCCCACCAGCCCCCCAGGGAATTTCCCGCCGCTAAGCTCAGCCCCCACCACCAGTCCACCTTCCCGCCGATGATAAAAATCGCCAGCGCCGGGATGGTAAAAATCATCACGATGAACACTTTGTGCATGTTCACTTCCACTAAGTTCATTTTCAGGAGATGGAACAGCGCCGCCATCAGCATAAAGCCCACCCCCACCTGGATGAAGCCGCCGTAAAACCCGATCGCCAACATGGCCGGGTACACCAGCCAGCGGCGGCGCAGATCGGGCGGCCCGGCGGCCCCGGAACGGTTTCCCGGGCTGGCAAACATGCTGATAATTACCCAGATCAGCACGATGGCTAAAATGCGCTCGAACCACTCGTCGCCGATCTTCAGCGCCGCCAGCGCGCCGAGGACGCCGCCGGGAAGGGTCCAGGCGGAGAGGCGCAGGCTCTCCCGGAATTGGTGCATTTTCTGTTGCCGGAAGGACCACACCGCGAAGATGCTCTGCACGAAGATGGCGATGCGGTTGGTGCCGTTGGCCATGGCCCCGTCCAATCCCAAAAAGATCAGCAACGGCAGGGTCAACGCGGAGCCGCCCCCGGCCATCACGTTGATGATTCCGGAGAGCGTTCCGGCGGCAAAGACGAGCAGGAGGTAGAGAGGTTCCATGGGGAAGTGGGCTAAAAAGTGCGCTAAAGTGAGCTAAAGTGACTAAAGTTTGGAGGCGGTATCGCCGCTTTTCAGGATCGCCCGCTACAACACGTGGCCTGGTCCAGGCACTTTAGTCATTTCAGGCACTTTAGTCACTTTAGGCATTTACTTAAGGGGACAAACCGCGTTGAACAGGGCAGAGTAATCATCCTCTGCAAATCCCATATCGATGGCGGCGAGCAGGATTTGCCGCTGCGCTTCTAAAACCGCGCTATTTAGCCCGGCAGATTGCGCTGCGGCGTGAATCAAATCCACATCTTTCAGCAGGTGTTTGACCGGGAAATTGGGGTTGCCGAAGCTGCGTTCCCGCATCCGGGGCAGTTTTTTGTCGAAGGTGGGGGCATAGAAGGCGCTGTGCCGCAGAATTGCCATGAATACGTCCACGTCGATATCGTGCGCCTGCACCATGCCCAGGGCCAGGGAGAACGCCGAAGTTAGGGAGACGATGAGCTGGTTCAGGGCCAGCTTGGCCGCGGCGGCCTTGCCCACCTCGCCAACCCAGTAAATCTCCGATCCGAAGCAGCGAAAGAGCTTTTCATGGCTCTCGAACTGCTCCTGGCGCGCTCCCACCATAACGATCAAGCGCCGCTCCCGCACGTTGGGGATGCTGCCCAACACCGGCGCTTCCAGGTAATCCCCGCCGCTACGGCGCACGCTGCGCTGCAGCTCCCGGCTTTCTTCCGGCAGGATTGTGCCCATGTGGATCACAGTGCGATTTTGGAGATCGAGCTCCGCGCCGGAGGGAAAGAGGGTTTGCCGGATAGCGGGATAGTCAGTTAACATCAGAATGATAATGTCCGCGGAATTCACCGCCGCCCCGGGCGTGGCGGCGATCTCCGCTCCCTTTTTCCGCAGCGGCTCCGCCTTCGCGCGGGTACGGTTGTACACAATGGCCGGGAAACCGCATTCTAAGAGTTTTTCCGCCATTGGATAGCCCATTAAACCGGTTCCCAACAGGGCAACTTTCATCATTCATCCTTAATATACTGATGTTACGCATTTTACCACATGGTTCGATAAACTCACCATGCAAAAGACACAGAGAACACAGAGTTTGAATCGCCTTTTTAACGGTTTTGCTTCTCAGCGCAGTCTCAGATTCAATAAATACGTGATTTTCTCTGTGCCCTCTGTGGCTCTGTGGTTGATTTTGGGTGTCTGCGTAACATCAGCTCTAAGAAATTTACCCTACCCGTTTCACCGCCAACATGGTCACGTCATCCGCCTGGGGCTGGCCGGCGCTGAATTTGTCGATAGCCTGCCACACCGCCTCCACCACTTCTTTCACCGGTTTTTGCTGATGGGATTTGACCAACTCATACAGGCGCTCCTCGCCGAACTCCTCCTCTTTGGCGCTGACCGCCTCGTTTACCCCGTCAGTGTAGGCAAGCACCAGATCGCCTTTGCGCAGGTCGATCTTGCCGATTTTATAAACGTAGGCGGGCATAATCCCCAAGATGATCCCCCCGATATCCAAAAATTTCATCTCTCCTTCGGAAGTATGGTAAATGGGGTTGTTGTGCCCGGCGTTCACATATTCCAGGGTGTGCTCCGCGGTATTCAAAATCCCGATAAAAAAGGTGATAAATTTGTCCATCCCGGTATTGTTGTAAATCAGCTGGTTCAGCTTCCCCACCACCTCCGCCAGATTCAAACCCAGGGTGATCATCACCCGCAGGGCGGCCTGGAGGTTGGCCATCAACAGGGAGGCGGGGATTCCCTTGCCGGATACGTCGGCGATGGCCAGGGCGAGGTGTTTATCATCAATGGCGATGACGTCGTAATAATCCCCACCCACCTGCTTGCTGGAATTATTCATCCCGAAAAGATCGTACCCCTCAACCCGGGGAATGTTTTTCGGAAGCAGGTTTTTCTGGATGGTGCGGGCGAGATTCAGCTCTTCTTCCAGGCGCTGCTTTTCCAGGGTTTCCTGGAACAGCCGGGCGTTTTCCAGGGAAATTACCGCCTGGCTGACCAGGGTGGTGAGGAATTCCAGGTCCGTTTCGGTAAATCCCTGGCCGGAAATTTTCGGCCCCAGGAAGATATAACCGATCAATTTTTCCTGATGCTGCATGGGAATGACCACCTGCACCGCCTGTCGCTCTAACAAATGCTGCAAGGAGGGGTCGGTCAACCGGTTGGTGAGGGCGGCGGAAGAAGGCGGGGGCAGTTTTACCAGCCGGGAGAATACGCTTTCCAGAAAATCGGGGTTGAATCCTTTATTTTCGTGAACCACAAAGTGGAGCTCTTTGCGCAGCACTACGGCGTATTTGGTGATCAGCATCTGCCCCATCAGGGCATAAACTAAGAGTTTGAGGATTTTGGGAAATTCTAAGGTGGCGGAAAGCCCCTGCCCGATGTCGAAAAGGGTTTTCAGCTCCTGAATTTTCTCATCCAACTGGCGGTTGATCTGCTTGATCTCCTCCAATTGCAAGGCGTTCTCGATGGTGGTGGCGGAGAGATTGGCCAGGGAGTTGAGAAAGCTAAGCTCTTCTTCCGAGAAAGCGGTTTTGTTCAGCTTGCCGCCGAAGAACATCAGCCCCAGGGGTTGGTTATTATAAAGAAAGGGAATGCTGATCTCCAACCTGGCCGCTTCTACAAATTCTTGCAAACTGGCAGATGCCGGTTTTTCCCGGTCGCGGTTGAATTGATGGATCGAAAAGCATTCCGGGGGAATGCTCTCGATCGGAAAGGCGGCGGATTTGAGATGCTCCGGGATTCCTTTGGTCATTACGATCCGGTATTGCCCGTGGAATTTCAGCATGATAGCGCCCCGGGGAATCATCAAACGGCCCATGGGGATGAACAAAACGTTGTTCAAGACCCGGGAAAGCTCTAAGGATTCGTTCAATAATTGGCTGATTTCAAACAGGGAGGATAGTTCCAACAACCGGCGATTCACTTCCGCGAAGGTCTCCGGCTGGTATTTTTCTGACAGGTAATCTAATAGTTGCGGCATAAGGGCCCGCGCCTCTCAGGCTTTGGGGTTCATGGAAAAGTCGTAATGCGTGAAACGTAATGCGTGAAGCGTGAGGGGGATGAGGCTGTTCCGGTTGAAGGCGACCATGAGGGGAATTTGCTCCCGGGGTAAACAGTAACGGTTTATTTGACTAACGATTTGCTCATTTTCACTTCGTTGCGAACGCCGGGATTGATCCGGAAACTCACTTTATCCATCAGGGTTTTGATGAGGTGCAGGCCCAGCCCGCCGGGTTTCATGCGCTTCAGGTATTCTTCCATGTTGGGTGTTTTGATGGAATTGGGATTAAAGCCGATTCCTCTATCTGCAATGGTAATTTCGATCTTTTTCGCCCGGGTTTTGACGCGAACGTGAATTTCCTTTTCCCGGGTATTTTCGCCGATATAAGCGTGTTTGATTACATTGGCGCAGGCTTCATCGACAGCCAGTTCGATCTGGTAGATATCTTCTTCGGAAAAACCCATGTTCTCGGCGATTCCGGCAATAAATTTCCTGATGATGTCGAGATTCGCTGAATCCGCAGGAAGCTTCAAGCGATAGGAGTTCTTCTTCTCAGGAAGAGTATGTGGTTTTTTACCTGGCATGAATCATCCTTTTTCATCAGTTATTTGAATTTTTCCATGGCAGCCTGTTTGCTGTCGTAAAATTCATACAGACTGGGAAATCCCAACAAGTCGAATACTTTGAATACCCGCGGGGATACTTCGGAAATTTTGATATCGCCGGCATTCTGCCGCACCTCTTCGATGAATCCCATAAATACGCCCAGTCCTGCGGAACTGATGTATTGCAAGCCTTCCAGGGAAACCACGATTTTAAAGCGCTTTTCTTGAATCAGGGTGCTCAAGGCGTTCTCGAATTCCGGGGCCGTATGGGCGTCCAAATAACCGTTCGCATGGAGAATCGTCACGTCGCCGTTGTCCTTGCGCTCGATGTCAAAATTAGCCATTCATTCCTCCTTAATACAGTTGGTTGATCCTACGGCTATTCACCGGAGATGTTTTCGCGTATTTTCCAGCATTTATCCCCGATGAATACTTTCTCAAAACCCTTACGGTATATCGTAATGCCGCAAAGTTATAAAATCCGCCTTATTAATCAAAGCAATAATGTTACTATTTAAAAGTGTTCGAGCCCAAAACACTCACCCCCGGAACTTGATCACCATAAAGGTCAAATCATCGTGCAAGGGGGTATCGCCGATGAATGCGGTGACTTCGTCGAGGATATGGCGTTTGATCTGCGCAGCGGAGAGCTGGCCGGCCCGGCCGGCCAGGGAAGCCACCCGCTCTTCTCCGAATTCCTCCCCGGCGTGATTGCGCGCCTCCACCAAACCGTCGGTGAACAACAGCAGGAAATCCCCGGGCTGAAACTGCACGCTGTGAACCTCGGCGACGGCGTCGAACACGCTACCGGGGTCCATCCCGATCCCCAAACCCTGCGGCTGCAAGAAATGGATTTCCGAAGACGAATGGCGGTAGAAAATCAGGGGGGAGTGCCCGGCGCGGACAAATTGAAACGTTTGTTCCCCGGAGAGGAATTTCCCGACAATGGCGGTCAGGAAATTCTTCCGTTCGATGGTGCTGTAAAAAATGCGGTTGGCGCGGCAAACCAGATCTTTGGGATCGTTCAGGGCGCTTGCCAGGGTCTGGATTACCCCCTTGAACTCCGCCATGTAAAAGGCCGCAGAGGTTCCCTTGCCGGAGACGTCGCCGATCACCACCCCCGGCTGTCCGTCGGCAAATTCGATGAAATCGTAATAGTCCCCTCCCACCTCGTTGGCGGTCAGGAAAAAACGCTCCAATTCGAAGCCGGGAATACGGGGCAGGGTTTGCGGCAGCAATTTGAGCTGCACCTCCCGGGCTACTTTCAGCTCTTGCTCCAGGCGTTCCCGCTCCAGGGAGGATTGCCAGAGCTGGGCGTTTTCCAGGGCGATGGCGGATTGGTTGGCGAATCCTTCTAAAAGGGAAACGTCGTCGTTATCAAATCCGTACGATTGGGATTTGCTGGCATAGATGATGCCCATCAGTTGCTCCCGGCTGGAAAAAAGCGGCGCGGCGACCAGGGACCGGAGGTCTTTTTTCCAGCGCAGCAATTCCTGCCCGTGGGGATTCTGGCTCATATCGTTAATGAGCAGGGGCTTTTTTTGGTACACCAGGTCGTGATTCAACCCCTCGATGCGGTCCAGGGGATTGTTGAGGATTTGCTGCTGGGTCAGGTTGATATGGGAGATGAGCGCCAGCTTATTGTGTTCGCTTTCGAACATCTCCAGCCAGGCGCTCTGGCTGCCCAGCACCTCCGCGGTAAGCTGGGTAATCATCTGCGGCAATTTTTGATAATCCAACTGGGTATTCAGCTTCCGGGTAAAGCCGTACAGGGAATTGACTTCCTTCAATTTGCGGTCCACCGCCCGGGCGGTGGGGAGGTGCACCAGCAGGGTAATCATGGCCAATCCGCCGTAGAGGATCAGGAACACCCAGGCGACCTCGGCAAAATTTGCCATGATCAGGCTATAGCGCTGCAAATAGGGGTTAAAGAGCACGTCCCGCACGGTAATTATCTCCACGAATACAAAAATGCCCGCAAAGAAATAGATGAATTTCTGGCGGCGGGGCAGGTAGGTAATCCAGTCATTCCGGAACGACAGAAATAGAATGATCACGCTTAACGACCAGGCCAGGATAACGTTATAAACGCTGCTGCCGGCTGTTCCCCGCCAGATCACCGAAAAATTTACGATTTGGTCGGATGAATGCACCCAGGCAGTGCTGAGGGCCAGCAGAATGATAAAGAGATTTAAATAGAGCCGGGTGGTGCGGCGCTGCTTATAGAAGATCAGTTGGCGCAGAATCATCAAGATGGGCACCAGGGTAAAGATCGCCAAGAGGCCGGCCAGGTTATGGAACAGCGTGTAGGCCAGGTTCGCCCCCGCGCCGGCCGGGGCGCTATCCGCTTCGATAAAATCGGGAAAGATTAGCTTCAGTAAAAAGGCGCCCAGGAAGTTCGCCGTGAGCAGCGCCACCAGCCGCCATAGTTTTTGCGGCAGCGGCAGCTCCCCGGGGCGCAGGCGCTCTTTGGCCGCCTGGCGCCAGAGCAAGATCAGCCCGATGATCAACAGGGTGCGAAGATTTTCCAGGGAAAAGGTCACCACCGAGAAATCCAATCGCAGGCCGAAATAGCCCGCCAGGGTGAAGACGCTCTCGCTAAGGAAAATCCCCGCGATGGACACCAGGATGAGGGTGTAGAGCAGCTTGCCGGATAATTGTAATCTCATTATTCGATGTACACCCGCAAAGGGCGGTAGAGGTACGAGTTTCCATCCAGGTCCCGGGATTCGCTGATAAAGTTGCCTTGCGAATCGTAGAGGCGCAGCAGGTTTCCGTAATAATCCACGATCAGCAGGGAGCGGTCGTAGGGATTGATTTGGATGTCTTCGACCTGCTTGAATCCGGGCCAGTGCAATTGACGGCTGCCGTCCGGGGAAAGTTGCACCACCTGATCGTCGTCGGGGAGGTCTTCCGCGAGGTAGTAGCGGGAAGCTCCCCCGCCCACCCGCAGGCGATAGAAAAACCCCTCCACTTCCAGGCTGTCCTCCGGCGCGGCGGTTGCGGAAATGCGATAAAGGATGCTCCGGCGCTCGTTTTCCGCGGCGCAGAGAAGGTACACGCCGGCGCCTTCCCAATCCAGATCTTTGCCCCGGTAATTCTGCCGCAGCGGGATGGTATCCCGGGGTCGCTGCGGATCGTTGAGGCGGATGGCCTGCACCCGGGTATTCCCCAAGGCAAACAGGCGGTTGGAGGGCCGGTGAAAGCGAATCCGGCTGAAAATCTCCGTGGAATCCAGGGGGATTACTTCCCCGATGCCCTCATTCCTGAAAATAAAAATTGTAGATTTGTCCCGGTCTAACAGGAAGATGCTTTCATCGAGGGAGTTATATTCAATATCCACCACATTTCTGATCCCTTCCGGGTAAAACAACTTCTCCCGCCCGGTAAAACGGTTGAAGCGGCTGATGACATTGGTGAACTGGGGATAAGTGAACCAGATGCTCGAATCACCGGGAACCACCGCCCATTCCCGGGCGGCATAAAACAGGGGATAGGCCGCGGAAACGTGAAGCAGATCATAACTGAGACGCCTGAGCACGTAGCCGTTATCCTCCAGCGCCCAATAGGAGCCGGACCCCGGGTAGGCCCGGTTGGTTTTCGAGGGCAGGCTTTCCAGACCCTGGCCGACCACGCTCATTTTATAATAGTACCAGCGCCCGGTTTGGATGTCCTGGTCAACATAAGAGAATTGCGAGGGGGAGAAATCCAGGTAGAGTGCAAAAGAATCCGGCGAACCCACCGCCCGGTAGAGCCGGAAGCTCTGGAAATCATCGAGGGGCTGGTTCAGCGACCAGCGCAGAGTGATCTGCTCCGCGCCCGGCTCCAATTCCAGGGAGACCGGGGCGCGGTTCACGGCAGGATCGAAGGGATTGTTGCGCGGGCGCTCCAGGCAGCCGGGCAGCAGCCACACTGCGATACCGAGCAGCAAGAAAAAAGAACAGCCTTTCAAAAGTTTATTTTTCATTCCTTGCGCATCGTTAGACTCTTGAAGGTATAAGGCATGTTACGGGCTTCTCCTCCTCGTCGGCTCCTTATACCCATCTACTCATCTACCCCTCTACCCATCCACCCGATATCCGGCGGCAAATTTAATGCGCACTTCGCGGTTCTGCACGTAATAAAATTAACCGAATTGGAAAGTTGGGGACTACATATGAAACCTGGGTTAAGGCAGGGAAACCGATGATGGGGAGGCAAGACGCAGCAACGGTTTGATGCGATTCACCCAAACACGTATTTGCCCAGGAACTCTCCCACGGAGAGTTTCTCCAAATCCGGGTAGGGAAAGATGATCCGCTGCTCCATGCGGGTGGGATCGTAATAAGAAGGGGAACGCTGCGGCAGGGAGCGCTCTTTGCTAAAATCGTACATGTAACAAATATCTTTGGCCGGGTCGGGAATGAACAGGAGATAGAAGCGGATGTTCCCGCGCTGCGCTTCCGCAAACCCATCCTGCAGCAGTTCCCGGTAGGAGAGATATTGCCCGTGCCCGATGCCGGGGCCGATCTCTCCCACGAACAGTTTCTCCTCCACCAGCAGCAGGCGATGGGTGTGGGGATGGAAGAGCACAAAATCGATGTCGGTGCTGCCCACTCGCCCATAAAGGTTCTTGCGCAGGAACCGGCTCAGGGTGGACACTTCTTCGCTTTCCACGATGCGGGCGGTGCTGGGCGAGAGCGGCTCACTGCCAACGCCTTTCAGAAGCTTCAAAAGGAAATCGGCGAACTCCTCGTGGCGATAAAATATCCTGCCGGAATTATTGCGCAGGTTTTTGATCTGAACCTTCTCTCCGCTGAAAAACACATTCCCGAAACGGATGGCTTCGTTAAAGAAAGGAATGATCGACGCCAGGCCGGTGTCTTTGTATTCCGCAGGGGCGGCGCAATCTTGCAGAAAAATATACCGGGAAGCCGGGTCGGGATTGATCCGCCGCAGGCAGGTGGCGAAAAAAAGGTTCCGGAAAATGCGTATATCCAGTTTGTCTTTCAACACGCTTTTCCGGGAACCGAAGATTTCGTCTTTAACGGGTTTGGCCATGGTCGCCATGCTGCGTTAACATATAATTCGGTGCCAAGTCAGTTAAAGTAGGCAGTAGGCACAGTAAGCAGTAGGCAAATTGCCTACTGCCTATTGCCTACTGCTTACTGCCCCCTGCCGCTGCCCCGGCCACTGCCTCCTGCCCGCCGCCCCGGTGCTCCAACAGCACCTTCCCGATGCTCCGGCGGGATTCGATGAAGGCGTGCGCCTGCGCGGCCTGCTCAAAGGGGAATATCCTGCCGACTGCCGGGCGGATGTCTTTTTCGATTACAAATTGGCGAAGCTCCCGGAAAATCTCCAGGGTGCGTTCGGGATTGGCGAGCAGGTAACCCAGGTGGGTGGCCATCACCGCGGCGGTTTTGTGGGCCAGGCTCATCAGGCTCACCCGGGGAATATCCCGCCAGGTTTTCCACCAGGAAAAGGGATTCCATTTCTGCAAGTCTAAGCTGGCAAAACCGGCCACGGCCATGCGCCCGAAGGGATTCAACAGGCGCATGCTCTCCCGGTACACCGCGCCGCCCACCATCTCTAAAACCACGTCCACCCCGCCGCTAACTTCTTTCAGGCGCTCGAAACAATTCTCCTCCCGGTAATTAAAGGCCCCGGCAGCGCCGAGCTCTTTGAGAAATTCGATCTTCTCTTGGCTTCCGGCCAGGGCGTACACCACGCCGCCGGCCTTCGCCGCCAGCTGCACCGCGGCAGTGCCCACCCCTCCCGCCGCGGCGGTGACCAGCACTTTCTCTCCCGCTTCCAGCCTGGCCAGGGAGAACAAGCTTACCCAGGCGGTCATAAAATTGACCAAGAAAGCGGCGTTCTCGGCCATGCTGAAGTGTTCAAAAGCGGAAACCGCGCGTACCTGCGGCAGGGCGATTTTTTCCGCATAAGCGCCGTTTTGCGACCCTACCATCACCTTCTGGCCGATGCGCGCCGCATCCACCCCCTCCCCCACCGCCTCGATGATCCCGGAACCCTCCATGCCCAGGATGTAGGGACGCTTGACCGCCCAGCCGTACAATCCCTTGCGGGAGAGAATCTCCGCGTAATTGATGCCGGTAAAGTGCAGGCGCACCAAAACTTCCCCTCTGCCGGGGATGGGATCGGGAACCTCTTCCGCAGCCAGCACGCCCGGCCCGCCGGATTTTCGCAACAGGATCGCTTTCATCGCATTTGCCTCATTACGCAAAAGAAAATCGCAGTTTTGCGCCAAATATGAAAGAAATTTAATTTTTGGCCTGGAGAAGTTTGAATAACCCCGAATAATAATTTATCAAACTTGAATTCCTGGCTTCTCTGACGCATATTGTCAGTGATTGGCAAAGGAATTCTTTTATTAAAGGAGGATTCATCGTGGCATCCCGGGCATATAATGAAATATTAGAAAACATCCAAAAAATGGCCCCTTATGAGCAGCTTCAGTTATTAGAAGAACTCGTGAAACTCCTGCGGCACCAAATTCCTCCCCGCTCCAGGCGCAGTTTACTTGAATTGCGAGGATTGGGAAAAGAAATTTGGAGTGGTATAAAGGTTAAGGATTATATTAACCGGGAGCGAAATTCTTGGAATGGATAAAACAGTTGCGAATGCTTCATTTTTTCTCACGAATGATATTAAGGGAGCCAGAAAAAAATAATGTACCCAACTGAGCGCACAGAGTGATTGAAACACATTAGCGTTCAGTGGTACAATAAAAAGGGCGAAAGCCCTAGAAATCGAAATACTGGTGCTGGATGAGCTCAAAAAATAACCCGCAGCATTCCGCTCACTCTGATCTCCAAACTCGAAATTTGGTTTACCTCGCCATCGGCTCCGCGCTGGGACTGGGGCTTTCGCCGGTTGCGCCCGGCACCCTGGGGGCGCTGTTGGGGGTATTGCTTCACCTCGCCGCAGCATATTACCTGGCTTCGCCTCTCTATATTGGGGTGTTGATTATTGCGCTACTATTGGTCAGTTACGCCAACCACGCGCTAACCCCGTGGGCGCGGGAATACTGGCGCAGCGAAGACCCCCGCCATTTCGTGCTGGATGAAATCGCCGGGTATTTGATGGTTCCGATCCTGTTTCACCAGTGGGCGCCCTGGAAAATCGCCCTGTGGGGATTCGCGCTGTTCCGCTTCTTTGACATCGTGAAAATCCCCCCGGCGCGCCAGATCGACCGGAACATGAAAAATTCCTGGGGAATTTTGTTAGATGACCTGGTTAGCGGGGCCTATGCCGCGCTGGTCATGTATGTTCTTTGGATATTCGGTGTATGAGTGATACAGCGTTCGGAGTGTTCAAGTGTTATGGTGTTAAGGTGTTTCAGTATAAACGGCGATTTCACTATAACACGTGAATACTAAAACACCATAACACCGAAATACTACAAACCTTCCGGCTCCGCCGGCTCGATAATGGCGGACATGGAACCCTGGCAGTGGGGAATCCGCCAATCCGCGCCGTAGGCGTGAATCTGGTCGCGTTTGAATTCCGCTCGCTCTTTGGTGGCAGTATAAACGATCACCCGCCCGGTAGCGTCCACCTCGCAGGCCATTTGGAAGGCGGTCTCCCGGCTGTGTCCGAAAAGCTTCCGCAGCATCTCGATCACGTAATCGTAGGTATGGTCGTCATCGTCTAACAGCACCACGTTGTAGCGCGGAATCAGTTTGGGCGTGCTTTTATCTTTTTGGGATTTCTTTTCCCTGGTTTTCGGCGGGGCAATAGTTTCCACGTCTGCCGATGCCATGTTGACTCCTCATTCATTCTATGCACCCTCGCTGGACGGATAAATTGACATTCAACCATCCAATTCTTTACCCTCTCTCTCCCGGTTGTCCGGTGAATCTGTGACGATTATAGCTCCGCGAACATGGTTTTCAAAGCACGAATGTAACACAACAATTGAATGCGAATAAACATGAATCTTTGGAATTGAATTTTAAGAATGATATATTCCGCCATCTATTTTTTTACAGAAGCAGTAAGATTCCTGGGTTAACGCTTTTAATGAAAGGACCTTGTCAATGAAACGAATTTTGACGAATCGAGCCGTTTGGAGATCAATGCCGGAATTGATCCTTGCATTGGCGCTTGCCTTCAGCCCCGTCCTGCATGCGCAGGAGGCCCCGGACACCTACCGCGAAGTGCGGGTGTATATCAGCAGCCGGGCGGAGATTGCGGCGCTGCAAGAGGCCGGGATGGGATTGGATCACCTCCATTTCGGAGAAAATTATTTCGACGCGGTGCTGAATTCCCAACAGTTGGAAGTGCTAAAATCTTCCGGCAAGCAGTTCGACATCCTGATCGACGACCTTTCCGCTTACTACGATCAAAACCTGCGCATGAGCACGGAAGAGCTGAATACCCTCCAAATCGAGATGAAAACCCGCTATCCCGCGGTGGAAGGCTTCGAGTTCGGCAGCATGGGCGGCTACTACACCTTTGCGGAGGTGGTTACGGAGTTAGATTCCATGCGCCTGCTCTATCCTAACTTAATCTCGGTGAAACAATCCATCGGCTCCTCTATCGAAGGCCGCCCGATCTGGATGGTGAAGATCTCCGACAACCCCGACGTTGACGAAGGGGAGCCGGAAGTGCTCTACACCGCCCTGCACCACGCCCGGGAGCCTCAAAGCATGGCCACCCTTTTGTATTTTATGTATTACCTGTTAGAACACTATGGCGCCGACCCGGAAGTAACCTTCTTAGTCAATAACCGGGAGTTGTATTTCGTGCCGGTGTACAACGTGGACGGCTACGTGTATAACCAGCAGACCAACCCCAACGGGGGCGGCTACTGGCGCAAGAACCGCCGCAACAACGGCAACGGCTCCTTTGGGGTAGATTTGAACCGCAACTACGGCTACCAGTGGGGCTACGACAACAGCGGTTCCAGCCCCACCCCCAGCAGCGAGACTTACCGGGGAACCGCCCCGTTCTCCGAGCCGGAAACCCAGGCAGTGCGCGATTTCTGCAACGCCCGGCAGTTCAAGTTAGCCTTGAATTACCACACCCATGGGGACTTGCTGATCTACCCCTGGGGCTACATCAACGCCCTCACCCCGGATCACCCCCAGTTCCTCTCCCTGGCCGTGGCCATGACCCAGTACAACGGCTACTCGCATGGAAACTCCTCGCAGTTGCTCTACCCGGTCAACGGCGGCTCCGACGACTGGATGTACGGGGAACAGACCAGCAAGGGGAAGATTTTTTCCATGACCCCGGAGGTGGGACCCAGCTTCTGGCCCAGCCCCAGCCAGATTTATCCCCTGGCGCAGGAGAATTTGATTCCCAACTTACTATTAGCCCGCGGCGAGGGTGTGATCACCGCGGATGACCTGGATCCCCTCCCGCCCGGCAACGTAACCGCTTACAGCGATTACACCACCCCGGCTTCCATGCTGCTAAACTGGGATGATCCCACCTCCCTGGCCGGTGGCGATCCGCTGCTGCCCTCGCAGTTCACCATCGAAGTGGAGCGCGACGGGGCGTTTATCGCCGCGGTTCCCGGCGGCGCGGAGCAATACACCGATGCCGGCCTGAACGACGGGCAGCTTTACACTTATACGCTGTACACCAAAGTAATCGCCACGGACAGCACCAGCGAAAGCGTGGGCGCGGCCTGGCACGCCGGCGGCTCGCCCATACCCGCCGCGCCGACAAATTTAGCCTGCACTGCATCCGCGACGAGCGCTTCGCTCACCTGGAACGATCCCGCCGCGCAGGAAGACGGCACACCGCTGGATGATCTTGACCATATCAGCATTTATCGCAATGGAAACCCGGTGGCAAACGTTGCGCCCGGCGTGCAGAGCTATACCGACGCCCCGCCGCCGGGGTTCACCTACACCTACACCGTGGCGGCGGTGGATAACGAGACCCCGCCGAATGCGAGCGCGCCCAGCAACGCGGTGGAGTGTTTTGTCGGTACAACCCCGGCATTTTTGGTTTGGGTAGGCCCGGACGCCAGCGGGGAGAGCGCGGCCAGCGGGGACAGTATCTTTGCCGCCCTGGTAGCCAATGGAGTGAGCGCGTTTATGAGTAACGATCTGTTCGAATTCGGAGCGAATTTGAGCATTTATGAAGGCATCTTTGTGGTTTTAGGAATTTTTCCCAACAACCACGAAATCGCCGCCGGCGATCCGGAAGGCCCGGCGCTGCAAGCGTATTTGCAAAACGGGGGTCGGCTCTACTTAGAAGGCGGCGACTGCTTCAATTACGATCCGGAAATAGGCGGGTACAACATCCGCCCCTGGTTCGGGCTGAATGACGGGCCGGACGGCAGCGACGACGTTGTGGGAGTAACCGGCTTGAATGACCTCTCGGCCTTCTCTTTCCCCTACGCGGGCGAGAGCAGCTGGATGGACGAACTCCAGCCGCAATCCGGCACGATTTCGATCTGGAAGAACAGCCAGAACGCGGATATCAGCGGGGTATTCAAGGCGAATTACGGCAACGGGGGCAAATCCATCGGGGTAGTTCCCTCCTTCGGCGGGCTGGTGGATAATCCCGCGCCCCTTAATCCTGAAAAGAGAACCGTTCCGGTAAATATCGCCGGATCTCCGGGCATGGAGACCTTCAAAATTCGTCCGCCCCGGGAAGAGCGGGAACCGTTTGTCAAGAAAGCAGCGTGGTATCCGGAATTGAAGCGCGAGCGGAATGTTTACGGAGAAGGCTATCGTTTTACCGCCGGGGGAATCGAGCTCCTCGCCAATACCAAAGAAGATTTGATGGCCGCTTACCTGGATATGTTGGAGTACTCTTCCGGCCTCGGCGCGGTGGCCGGGATGGTGAGCGCCCCGGCGCAAACGCCGCAGGGCTGCCCGGTAACGGCGGAGATCAAAGTGGACATGAGCCAGGCCCTGCCCCCCAATAATTACCTGGGCAGCTTCACCGCTACCCTCACCTGGAACCCGGCCTTGCTGCAATATACCGGCAATTCCGGTATGCTCTCCGGATTTACCAGCATGATCAACGATAGCAATGCCGTAAACGGTTCTTTACTGTTCAACGGCGCCAGCGTAAACGGGGCCACCGGCATGATGGATTTGTTGCACGTATATTTCACCCCAGTCGGCCCGGCCGGGAACACCGCGGCGCTGGATTTGGAATTCTTAGCCATGGTTGCCGCGACCACTTTCACGGATCTGATGCCGGCGCTGACGGTGAATGATGGAAATACCACCATAACGGAAGGAGGGCTGTTAGGAGACGTAAACGGAGACCAGCAAGCCAACTCCACCGACGCCCTGTTGATTCTGTCCTATGATGCTGCGCTGCCGCTCCCGCAGCCGGTATTGGACCGCATCAACGCCGGGTTGGGGGACGTGGATTCCAACGGCAGCACCACTTCCACAGATGGGCTGATCGTTTTATCGTATGATGCAGGCCTGTCCATCCCCTTCCCGGTGGGCCAGCCGGTTTGCCCCCCGGCGGCCAGCGCGCGCCCCGCGCTCCCGCAATCGAATTTCGGGTCGGAATAATTATTGGGGTTTTTGAGGGCATAGGATATAGGGTATAGGGCATTGTTTTCCTTATGCCCTATACCCCATACCTTATACCCCATATCCCTGAAAGATTTAAAAACACCATTCTACCCCGCGTCCTTAACCTCCAACCCTCCGAAAAGCACCAGCCCCTTGATGATGAGCAGGTTCTCCGGGGCAAGCTCTTCTCCCATAACCTGCCGGCGGGCGTCTTCAAAACCGCCGAAGATCGGCATCCCCTTCATCACCACGTTCCAGTTGCGGGGAACGCGAAGCTCCGCGCCGCCGAACATCACAAACACGTCCAGGATATTATTCCCGGGCGCCAGCCGCGAGCCGGAGAAATCGATCTCCACCCCGCCGAAAATCGCGGTGATATTCCCGCCTTCAAAATTTTCCGAAGCGATCTGCACTTCCCGGCCGCCAAAAATGGCCACGGCGTCGATGCGGTCCTGGGTAAAGCTCTCTTCCGCACGGTCGGGGCGGTTAGAGCGCAGGTAGTGGGTCCAAACAATGCGAATACCGATCAGGATCAAAATGACCGGCCAGAATTGGAAAATATCCCCTAAGTCGATGTAATCCCGGGTAACCAGGAAGAGCAGCAATCCCACCGCGATCCAGACCGAGGCGGAATAGACCTCCCGGAAATTGGAGGAATAGAGCTTCACCAGCCCGATGATCACCAAGATCAGCGGCCAGTAATCCCAGATATCGCCCCAGTAGATGAACCCTAAGTTTTCCAACAGCAAATACAATCCCAACAGGATCAAGCCGATGCTCAGCCAGAAATTCGCGCCGAATTTTGGTTTCGATTCATTCATTGCAAAACTCCCTTGTATGAGTTGAAGATGTTCAGCATCCAATTTGCCGAGTTCAAAAAGATGGATAGCAACTTGCGCAGGGAATCGGGTAAGTAATCATCGAGAACTTGCGGGGCGAGGAATCCGCCGTTGTATGCCAGCAGGCCCAGCCCGATGAAAATGAGCAGCAGGTTGGAGGGTAAGTCGCGATAGCGCGGGCTGCTGATCTGCGCAATCCCGGTAATGATGAAGAGAACCGGCCAGTAGGTTTGCAAAATGGCCGCCGGGGAAAGATTGTACTTCTGTAACAGGTGAACGATGCCGCCGATGAGTACCATCAGGCCAAGCCAAAATTCAGGACGCAGGTAGATCCGTTTCAGCTTCATTCATCGTTTCCTAAATTAAAAGAGGTTTACAACTACTCAGAAGCTGCTTTAAAAGTTTCCAGGCCATCCGGGATCAAAAACATACCTACAGCACCGATTTGATCATATTTCTGCGGGAAAAATGAAAGAAGGTCAGCCAGCTCATCATTCCTTCTCTGCCAAGCAAGGCAAGCCGGATTTCCCGCAGCGATTTTCCCGCCCGGTGCATCTCCCCCACCTTGCCATACAGCTCTTCTAAGTATTCCAATTTCCGGCGCAGCATTTCCTTCCCGTTTTCCACCACCCCGCGGTGGGCGCAGAACACGGTAGCGAAATCATGCTCCAATACCCCGCGCAGGCTCTCCATCTCCTCCCGGTAATGATCCGCTTTTCGCGCGAATTGCGGGGCCGGGGTAATAAAAAGATCCGCGGTGAACAACCACCCCCGCTGCGGAATTAGAAAGCAGACCATGTCCGGGGCATGGCCGGAAGCCGGCAGCAGATGCAGGCTAAGCCCGGGGGCAAGCTCCACTTCCCGGGGGAGAGCTTCCGCCCGGAATTTGGCGGGAACTCCCCAGATTACCCGGCGATAAAGCTGCATCGGGTAGCCTTGCGACAGGTAGGGAATGCTCAATTCCGGGGCCAGCACGGGAATTTTCAACTCCCGCCGGATGGTCGCGCCGTTGCCGCTGTGATCTTCGTGGTGATGGGTGATCAATACCCGCCGTACCCCGCGGCTCTGCAAAAAATCCCGCACAAATCGCCACTGGTTGGGCGGCCCGGCGTCGATGGCCGCGTCGCCAACCCGGTAAACGATAACTGAAGTATTGATCTGCGAAGTAAAGCGACCTACCCGGATTCCCTCCACCTCCCCGTGGGAAAGGTGCTGAATAAGGCTCATTGCTTTCGAATTTCTCTTGCAGCCGCGTTTTTACTCGTATTTCATGCATGTTTTTGTCTGCCGGCGATAAACTTACCACCGGGAGCCTGATATTTCAAGCCCTTTAATTTAGAGGCGTTCTGCCGCCCCCGGCTTCAACCATCCAGTTGGGAGAGAATTTCCTTCTGCAACCGCCGGTGCAGCTCCCGGTTGCCCGCCCGCCCGGTTCGGATTTCGATGAGAGTTGACTGGTTGTTTTCAAGCGCTTCGAGATAGGCCTCGATCAATTGCGGATCGGTTCGGGGCCGGCGATAGGCCAATCCGAACATGGCCGCGGCGCGCCGGAAGTCGAAGCGGTGCGGCGTTCCGAAATAAGGCTCGAATACGTCCTCGAATTGGGCGATGGGCAGAAACGAGAATATCCCCCCTCCGCCGTTGTTGATCGCGGCTATCAGGAGGGGTTGGGAAAGTGATTTTACCTGCGCCAGGGAGTTCAAATCGTGCAGCAGCGCCAGGTCCCCGATGAGCAGGGTTACCGGCCGCTCCAGGCCCGCCGCAAACCCGCAGGCGGAGGCCACGGTTCCGTCAATGCCGCTGGCCCCGCGATTGGAGGCCACCCGCAGGAAGCGCTCTTCCGGGTGGGGCGGGGCCGATAAATCTTCCCCGGGGCTGACCCCAGGGGGGCAAGCATACATATCCATATCCCGCACCGGCATACTGGAGGCTAAAAACAGCCCGCTGCCCCGCGGAATGTGCCGGGAGAGATGGTAAGCGGCGGAAATCTCGGATACCGCGTTTTGGGAAGACAGGAAGCCTTGCAGGGTTTCCTGCACTTTCCGGGAGCGGCGAGCCATTTCCGCCCGCCAGCGAGGGTTTCCGGCGGGGCGAATCTTCCCGGAAATTCGCTGGCAAAAGCGGGCAATATCGCTCTCGATGAGCCGGGTGAGCGCGTGGGAGGGGTCGCTGCGGGCGGGGTGATCCTGCGCCAGGATGTAGCGCCCCGGGCGGCTTTTTTCCAGGAATTCCCGCCAGCGTTTGGAAACCGGCTGCCCGCCGAGGTGCAGAACGGTTTCCGGGCGATGGCGCTCCGCAAAACCTTCCGACAACAGCAACTGGTCGAAAAAGTGAATGATATTTTCTCCCGGCGCGCCGATTCGCAGGCCGGAGGCGACGTCTGCGAATACCGGCCAGGCGAGTTTTTCCGCCAGCAGGTGCGCCGCCCGGATTTCTTCCGGCGAATTCAATCTTCCGACTACCAAAAGCCCATGCGCGGTCGCGTTCAGCGTTTCCGCAACCTCATCTATCGTATCCTCGGGCGGCTCGCTTCGCGCGAGTGGGTATTCGGTGTAAGGGGTTTTGCGGCGCTGCCAGGCGCTCACGTTTTCCAAATAATCCGCCCGGAAGGGCGCTTCCGCGGGGGCCAGCGGCTCCCGGAACATGCAGTTCAAATGCACCGGCCCCGCGGGAGATCTCCGGCTTTGATAGACCATTTGATCGACCGTGGTGAGCAGCATCTGGGGGAGAATCTGCTCTTCCGGGCAGGGGAGATCGAAGCGCCATTTGGCATAATCGCCGTATAAATCGGGCTGGAGAATGGCCTGGTTTGCCCCGCTCTGGCGCAGTTCCGGGGGGCGGTCGGCGGTGAGGATGATCATGGGAATGCAATCGGTCGCGGCTTCGATGACCGCGGGATAGTAATTGGCGGCGGCGGTGCCGGAGGTGCAGATCAGCGCGGCGGGTTTTCCGGTTGCGCGGGCGTATCCCAGGGCGTGGAACGCCGCCCCGCGCTCATCAATGCAAACGATGGTTTTGGCGCAGGGGTGGCGGGCCGCGGCCACGGTCAACGGGGCGTTGCGGGAGCCGGGCGAGATGCAGAAATAATCGACTCCGTTGCGCAGCAGCTCTTCAATGATGAGGCTGCCCCAAAGGGCGTTGAGGTTGGGGGAGGGAAGGTTCATTTGACAAAATTCCCGATCTTGCTCTCGATCTCCTGCCACTCCTTTTCCGGGGAAGAGCCGGGCACGATGCCCGCGCCGGCAAAGAGGTGAATCCGCTCATCTTCTACCAGCCCGGAGCGGATTGCCACCGCAAATTCCGCGGCGCCGGCGCTGATCCAGCCCACCGGGCCGGCGTACCAGCCCCGGTCGAAGGGTTCTAACGCGTCGATTTCCCGCAGGGCGGCGGATTTGGGAAATCCCCCCACCGCCGGGGTGGGATGCAGCAGGCTTAAAATCCGGCCATCATCGGCGCCCGGCTCCAGAATTCCCCGAACCCGGCTATAGAGGTGTTGCACATTGGCGAGTTTTAAAACCGAGAGGGTCTCCGAAGCCTCCACGGTGCGGCAAAGCTGCCGGAAGGACGCCAGGATGCTATCCAGCACAAAGCGGTGCTCCCGGATGTCCTTTTCGCTGTGGAGCAACTCCCGGTAGTATTTCTGGTCAACCCCCCGGGAGTTGCCGCGCGGGCGGGTTCCCGCCACGGCCTCGCTGAAAATCTCCCGGCCGTCCCGGCGGTAGAGGCGCTCCGGGGTCGCGCCGATGAACGCCCGGCGGGGGGAGAGTTGAAAACAGAAATAGAAAACCCGCTGATCCGCCATTTGCAAGCGCCGCAGCATATCCACTCCCGCGAACGGGGGGGAAAACCGTAAGGTTGATTGCCGCGCCAGTACGATCTTCTCGACGCGGCGCTGCTCTATCAGCGCCAGGGCGGTCAGAACGTTCTTCCGCCAGCCCTCCCGGGCGGGTAAATCGCTTCGGGAAAGCAGCGCCGGCGCTTCCGGAAAAGCGGGGAGGCCTTCCCAATTCAATTCTTTGAATTCTTTGAGCACGGATTCAGCCCGGCTGCGCCAATTTTCCGCGGGATCGAGCAGGAAATTACAGGCGAACCAGGTCTTTTTCCCCGCGGCATAGCATTCGAACCGCGGTACGGCGAAGCGGGCAACCCCGAACGGTTCCCAGGCGGGATCGGCGCTGCGGGCGGGATTGAAGCGGATTCCGCCGTAATAGCGCACCTCCGGGGGAGCATTGAGCAGGGCGCGGCCCAGGCGATTGAAGAAACCGGTAATGTCGGCCAGGGGGTTTTCTTCGGCAATACAGTCGGCTTCTCCTGCCCCGGCCATGGCAAAGGTGCTCTCACGGCTGCGCCAGTAAATTTTCCGGGGATTTTCCTGGCGCAGCAGCCACTCCAACGGATCGAGACGTTCGAGGGGAACGGTAAAACGGATGAACCTTTTCCCCTCCCCGGGGTTCTCCGGAATTTTATCCCATAAAAACCGCTCCACCTTCTCTTGCAGCGCCTCTATGCTCTGTTTTTCTAAGGTGATCCCCATAGCTGAATCCGCGTTGAGCGAGTGTTATGGTGTTTGGGTGTTATAGTGTTTTATCGCCTAAAGGTGTTTTTCCCAAAACACTAAAACACCAGAACACCATCACACTAAAACACTCACGCGCCTTTGCGCTAATTATCCCCGTTGTTCTGATTGCGCCGGTTTTGGCGAACCTGGCGGCGCACTTCGTTGAATTTGGCGTGCCAGTGGTTGTGCTCCTTCAGGCTGCTGGAAAAACGGTGCCTGCCGTCGCCGGCGGCGACCATATACAGATAAGAGCTGCTGGCGGGATAGAGCGCCGCCAGGATGGAGCGCCGGCCCGGGTTATTGATGGGACCCGGGGGCAGGCCGCTGTTTTTGTAGGTGTTGTAGGGCGAATCGACCTCCAAATCCCGGTAGAGCAGGCGGCGGGGCGGCCCGGGAATGATGAATTGAATGGTGGGATCGGCCTGGAGCGGCCATTTCAAGCGCAAACGGTTATGGTAGAGGGAGGAGATGTAAACCCGTTCGGAGTCCACCATTACTTCTCCCTCGATGATCGAAGCCAGGATGAGGATTTCCCGCGGGGTCATCTTCAATTCTTGCAGCCGCTGCTGCACCGAATCGGCCTGGAAAATTCGCAGCGTATTGGCGACCATGCGCTCCAGCACCTGGGCTTCCGGGGTTTTCCACTCGAAATAATAGGTTTCCGGGGCCAGGTATCCCTCTAATGAAGGGACTTCTCCCGCCAGCGAGCGGGTAAAAACGCTGTCGTACACCAGGGAGACGAAGGCGCTGGAATCGATCCCGATCTTTTCTTGCAGGATTTCCGCCATCTGCGAGGCCAGCAGCCCTTCCGGCAGGGTTACTTTGATTTGCAGCGCCGGGGCTTTTTCCAGGTAATTCAGCAATTGCCAGGCGGACAACCCCCGGGGCGCCGAAAACCAGCCCGCGCGTACATTTTTTTCTTTTCCAGAGAGTTTGCCCAGCAGAAGGAACCAGCGTTCGTGTTCTAATAAATTCGCTTTTTTCAAAGAGTCGGCCACCTGGCGGAAAGTAGCCCCGGCGGGAATCCGCAAAGTGACCGGCGCGGATTCCGGGAATTTCTGCTTCGGCAGGGGAGGATAGAGGGAAAAGTAAATCAGGAGCGCCGTGAGAATCAGCAGGGCCGCAGCCCGCCCGGCGAGGGTGTAGCGGATCAAATAGCGTAAAAAATAGAAGGCCAGGGACAGCAAAAAACCGGCGCGAGCGAAGAAAAGCCCGGCGATTTTCAGAAAATTGGTTAGTATTCGATACAGCGATGTATGTTGGAAACCCATATGAAAAGTGATTTGTGCAGATTCGTGATTATTCGTGGCTTATTGCTTATTTTGCAACAACTCTATTCACTACCGTAAACCGGGGGCGGGAACTTCAGTTCCGGCCTTTGGGGAAAACCTCGTTGCACCAGGAGTTGATCCGCTGAAACCGGCTGAGGAAATCCGCGCTCTGCCAGAATTCATCCGCCAGGATCAGCGCCTGCATGCCTAACTCCTTCAGGAAGGTCAGGTCCCCGGGGGTGCGGGGATTCATGCGGGCAATTTTCAGCAGGTTTCCCGGCAGCGCGCGGACGGCGCCGGCAAAGTCGTTCACCTGCAATTCTCCGCTATCGGGGGGAAAAAAGTTCATCACCACCCCGCTCAGATCCTCCGGGTTTACCGCCGCGGGAAGGCGGCTTTCCTCGATTTCCAGGTACACCTCCAGGCCCATTTCCCCCCCGGCGGAAATCAGTCCCGGCAACACCCGCTCTTCCGCGAACGCCGCGCTGATTAAAAAGGCGTCCGCCCCGATTGCTTTGCCCTGGTAAAATTGTACCGGATCGACAAAAAAATCCCGCTGCATTACCGCCAGGGCGGAATTGTTCTTGACCAGGTTGATCCAACCGGGGTCGCCGCCCAGGAAATCGCGGTCGGTGCTCACCACCACCCCGCCGCCCAGGCCCGCCCTCTCCAGTTCTTTGACGGCGCGAACAGGGTTGAATCCTTCGATTTTCAGAAATTCCGGCTTCGATTTACCCCGCAGGAACAGGATGGATTTGATCTCCACGAAGACCGGGAAGGCGCGGGCCTCGCGAATATCCACTTCCAGGCTGCGCACCTCTCCCCCCACGGAGTACGCCGCAGCCTTCAGTATCTGCTCGCTAAACCCCCGACGAATTTCCCGCGCCTCCTTCTGCTTCGCCTCGATGATTTTCTTGTAGAATTTATCCATTTCCCTGACGCTTATTTCCAATTTTCAATTTTTGGTAGTCCCCCTCTATGGTGTTGCTATGATTTTTTAACCGCAGAGCGCGCAAAGGTCGCAGAGAAGATAAAACAGTTCTTCAAAAATACATTTCCCCCCGGCGTAACTCCGCGCTCTCTGCGGTTGAAATAAACAGACTAGACCGC
>JABWBP010000165.1 GCA_013360445.1 Calditrichaceae bacterium
GCAGATCAACAGCGTCAGCCGGGCGCAGAACGGGCAGTTGGACCCCCGCCCCAGCGCATCCGGCCCTGCCGCCAGCGGCGCGGTTCCGGTCAGCGATCCCTTCTTCGCGCCGGTGAGCTACTACGGCGCATTCGATCCCAACGCAGCGGTGCTGTGGATCAATCGTTGGACCGCTTTGAACGGGGAAAGAGTGACCGGCATTAAAGATCGGCAGTTGGATGGCAACGGGCAGGCTCCCAATGCCTTCGCCCTCAGCCAGAACTATCCCAACCCCTTCAACCCCAGCACCAACATTCGCTACAGCCTGCCGCGGGCGACCAACGTGAAGATTACGGTTTATAACATTCGCGGGCAGTTAGTGGCCACGCTGGTTGACGGATACCGGGCGGCCGGCGAGTACCTGGTAACCTGGAACGCAGCAAGTCTGGCCAGCGGGGTGTACTTCTACCGGCTCGAAGCTCCCGGTATGGTCGAAACCCGCAAAATGATGCTGCTCAGATGAAATCGTAAGTTTGGGGAGCCAGAAAAAAATAATGTACCCAACTGAGCGCACAGAGTTATTGAAACACATTAGCGTTCAGTGGTACAATAAAAAGGGCGAAAGCCCTTGAAATTCTCCCGTAACAAACAGAGGCGGCGTTTCCCCGGGAAGCGCCGCCTCTGGTATTTTGAGGCTCGCCGTATATCCCCTGCTGAGTTTTTATTTTTTGTTTGATTAAAAGACATTGGAGTTTAAGTTTGCCCGATCATTAACTGAATATAAGCGATGGACTACGGACACATCCTGGTAGCGGCGGACTTCAGCGAATTCTCGGATAGTGTGATAGAATTCGCTTTTGCGTTTGGTAGGCAGTGCCGGGCGAGGCTCACCCTGGCGCACGTTATCGAACCCTTTGAAGAGGAGTCTGACGAAACCATTCAACCTGCGGATTACGAAGGCTGGGCCCGCAAGGAAGAGGCTAAGATTCGCCAGCAGGCTCAACCCTACCTGGACAAGACCGGCGGCGATCCGATCGGGGTAGATTTCGTGCTCCTGCGGGGATTCAACCCGGCAGATGCACTGCTGGAACTCCTGGGGAAAAACCGCTTCGACCTCCTGGTGATCGGAACTCACGGGCGCGGCGGCCTGAAGCGGTTCTTACAGGGACGCGTGGCCGAACGGATGGTGCGCATGTCTCCCATCCCGGTGCTTACGATTCATCGCTCGTTTACTAATTTCTCCATCAGCCGGGTTCTGGTGCCGATTGATTTTTCGATTCCTTCTCGTTCCGCCCTGGATGCCGCGGCGGAAATTTCCCGCGCCTGTAACGCCAAGGTAATCCTGTTCCATGTCATCGAGCAGGACATCTATCCCTCTTTTTATAGCGAAGGGGAGGAAACGATTTTCGATATCGACCGTAATTTGCCTCGCATTGTGCGGGAAAACCTGGAGGAATTTGTCGCCGACAGCCTGGAACCGGATTTGGTGGAAGATTACGTGGTCAAAAAGGGGCTTGCGCACCAGGAAATCGTCGATTACGCCCAAAAAAACCATATCGACCTGCTGGTAATTTCCTCGCACGGATCGACCGGTATGGAGTACCTGCTGATGGGCAACACTGCGGAAAAGGTAATTCGCCAAGCAACCTGCCCGGTGTTGACCGTGAAAAGTAATGCGTAAAGAGTGATGCGTAACTCGTAATAAGTAAAAGAGTTTACCTTGAGCTTGTCGATGGGTATTCCGTATTGTGTGTTCCGTTTTTCCGGTTACGTTTTACGATGCGCGTGATGCAATAGAACATCATCAATAGTCGGGATGATATGATGAATAACGAGTTCCTTATTTTTAACCACAATATGATCAATTAGCATTC
>JABWBP010000025.1 GCA_013360445.1 Calditrichaceae bacterium
CCATAATTTTTCCCTTCTCTTTTTGGGTTACATAAATTATGAGTCAACGACTATTTTTCATATTGCCTCCGGTTACATTTAATTTGAGGCAATGCGGCGTAGGCTCCGAATATAAAATGTACTTGAAAAAGTAACCTGTAATTGATATTATTACGCCGCTAAAATAAGCGCTTTTCGTTGCGGCTGCGCCGGTTCTGCGAAAAGCGATGTTAAAGTATTAACTGAGGAGACGGTATATGAAAAAAAGTTGGATACTCGGATTATTGGCCGGGCTGTGGCTTTTGGGAACGTCGAACGGATTTTCCCAGGCCGAGGTCCGGGGCGACGTGCATTTGTTCCAGAATTTCTTGCTGGATGCGCCGATAGCTTCCACTTTCTACGGCGAAGGCGGGTTGGCATATAGCACTTATGAGTTTTTTAAGGCCTTTCAATTCGGCATCCGCGGCGGTTATCCCATTACTCCTAAATTCGAGATGGGCGGGGAGATCAGCTTCATCAACGCCGACCCGGACCAGGGCGACGGAGAATCGGGCATTTCGGATTTGACCGTTGCCGGCAGATACAATGTGATGTCGGATAAAGCCAACCTCTCCGTGGGCGGTTACATCACCCTGCCCATCGGCAGCGAAGACGTGGGGCAGAGCAATACCGATATTGGCCTGTTTGGGGCGGTGCGTTATCCCTTTTCCGGCAGCAAACTGGTATTGACCGGAACCGCCGGGTTGGAGTTCCTGGAAGCGGGCGATGACCGGGAAACCTCCTTGTTGATCGCCCCGGGGTTGCTCTTCCCGGCAACGCCGCAGTTGAGCGTCATCGGAGAGTTGAGCATCCGCACCGAAGGCGAATATATGCTGCTGAGCGGGGGCCTGGATTACGCCCTGAAGGCCGGCAGCCACCTGCGCGGGGGCATCGGCCTGGGTCTGGACGACGGCGCGCCGGATTTCATGTTCCTGGCCAGCTTCCTGCACAATTTTTAGAAGTGCGCTAAAGCGAGCTAAAGTGACTAAAGTTGGAAGTATGGCACGCTGAAACGCGGCAATCTTCGATTATCACGTTTCAGCGTGCTTTTCACCAACCGGATTCGGTACAATTTGTTATGCGTCCCGGCAATAGAAACTTCAGGCGCTTTTAGCCACGCTATGCCAGCTACTTCAGAAAGAGCATTTTTTTAACTTCTTCGAACTTCTTCCCCCCTTGATCGACCGCCTTCAGCCGGTAAAAATAAAGACCGCTGGCGACAGCGTTTCCCCCATCGCTTCTCCCGTCCCACTGCACCTGGTACCTTCCGGCAGCCTGCTGCGCCACCGCCAACCGGCGAATTTTCTGCCCCAGCAGGTTGTAAATGCTCAATTCTACCTTTGCAGCCACCGGCAGCGAGTAGCGGATCGTTGTTTCCGGGTTGAAAGGGTTGGGATAGTTTTGCAGCAACTCGAATTCCCCGGGAACGCCGCTTAGATCGCCGCCCGGTTCGACGCCCACCAGGTGGTCGAAATAGTAATACCCCCCGCCGAACTGCGCCTCGCCGTTTTCCACCATGTAGAACTGGGGATCATTCCAGGCCATGCCATAGACCGGGAATCCGCTAAGGCGGTGGGCGATCTCTACCGGGGCGTTGGGGTCGGTGACGTCGTAAAGCCGTACGCCGGTGTTCAATCCCAAAATCAATAAATTTCCCTGCGCTTCCATTTCCATGATCCAATCCGACTCGACGCTGATCGTCGCGGCTAATTGCAAGTTGTTCGGCTGGAGAGCATCTACAATCTGCACCTGGTCGGCGCTGCCCATGTCGCCGTTGCTGACGTAAATTTTGCCCCCGCCCATTGCGACATATCGAACTCCGGTGGGGGAGAAAGTCAGGGTGTCCAACGGAATAATATTGTTTGGCATGGAAATATCGAAGGTTACCAAACTGTTGGGTGTGCCATATATCGCGGCGATATTCCCCTCGTAGGCGGCATCTACCGGGAATAGCGGCGTTATGGGATAAGAGCCAACCTGCAGCGGCGCGTAAGGGTCGCTTACCTCATATGCCCGCAATTCCCGGGGGCTTCTCAGCGGAACATACAAATACGGATATTGCAGGTAAATATCCCGCGCTCTCGAACCGGCCTGGCTGCCATAGAGAATGGTATCGCTAGCGGGGGAGAATTGGCAAGCGCCAAAGGGATCAAACAATAATTCTATGGTAGAGCGCCCTCCATAACTGGCGCAGATCGTACCGTCGGTTACAAATCTCTGGCCGGAGACCAATACTAAGTAATAGATACCGGGAGTTGACGGGTCAAAACTATGCAGCCAGCGAATGCCACCACTGCTCTGTTCGACAACGAGTATTTTTCCGTTTACATAACTTAGCTGAGCGATGTTGTTGAAAAGCGACGAATATACTTGCGGAACCAGGTTTTCCATATCAGGTACCACGGTAAAACTGTCCTCCGCCGTGCGGGTAAAGTAAGGATCGCTGACCGCTACCTCTACTTTTCCCGAACCGGTATGGCGGGGATAAAATTCAATGATCGAGGTATCCTGATTATTCGCCGTCGCCCAGGTGGGAAACGTCCAATCGAAACTGAGCGGATCGCCGTCGGGGTCGGAAGAAGCGCTGGCGTCGGCAAGGATGGAAGCGCCGTAAACAGCCTGGGAGGGCATAAGGGTCAGGTGGGCGACCGGCGGGCGACTGTCCACTGCGGTGACGGTCACGGTTCGCTCTAAAATCCCGCCGCTGGAAATCGCGGCTTCTAAGCGTACGGTATAATCCCCGGCGGAATCCGGGTCTAAAAATTGCTGATAACCCGGCCCCGGGATCAACTGGGCGGCGCTGCCGGGAGGCCGCTGGGTCAATTGCCAGGCGACCGATACGATGGTATCCGGGTACGCCAGCGCCTGGAGGTTGGCGTCGAATACAAAAACCGAGTCGATGGGCAGCAGGGTTTCATTGACGGTAATATTGAGCATCCGTCCCCAGGGGAAAAATTCGTCAATATAGATTGACCGCTCGCGCATCACCGTAATGCTGTTCAGGGCATCGGTTCCCCGGCCAACTACATAGGCAAACACGATGTCCTGGCTATCTCCCGGGGCGACGTTAAAAGGACCGTTGTTGACTAAAAAACGCTTGTCCCCGGGAACATTGTCCAACCAGCCGGAGAAAGTGACCGGGTCGCCGCTGTACACATATTTCGGATTGGTCTGCGCAGTGCCGCCGGTTCCAAACAGGGTAGGATCGAGCGGGTTGCCATTGGCAATCAGCCCCCCTACCTGGTAATTGCGGGCGATCTCTTTATTACTGGGATCGCCGATGACCGGGTCGCCATTGATGTAGTACATAAAAGAGGTCCAGGGCAGGTTCTTCTTATTCAGGAGGGTATCGACGCCTTTGAATACCCCGCGGAACACATAAGCGGTATCGCCGGGGGAATCAACCAATGCTCCTTGCAGCAGCTTCATCCCGAAAGCCGGTGGATTTGCGCCGTACTCAACATCATCGCCGTCATTATAGATATAGCCGATATTCAGCAGCGTGTCGCAGCCGATCAGGTCGTCATTGGCGTCTCCCAAATCCGGGTCCGCCCAGATAGAATGAATCAATTCCTCAATCTCGGTATTGCCGGCGTTGATGATCTGCCAGCGGAAAAAAACCACGTCATCCAGCGGGCCGCCGTGTTGGTAAGCCCAGGCGGTTTGCAGGATTTCCAGCCCGATCGGGAGGGTCTGCAAGCGGTTGCGTTGGGAAAGGGTGGTGCCGTCGTTAAAAACCGTCCAGAGGGTTTTGTAGCCCATCAGCGCGGGGCGGTCGATAAAAGGATCGTACATCCCGTCGCCATTTTGGTCGATGAAATCCGCGCCCAATGACACCGCGTCCGCCCACTCTAAGTAAGCGAGGCTGCCGGGGCCGTCATCGAGGGTCACCTGGTAAAATTCTGCCGACGGATCATTCGGATTCATCCCCCATTTTCCCGGCTGCAATTCTTCGATAAGCGAAGCCGGGGCCATCCAGGCGGTGCGCAAATCATTATCAATATAGCCGGTCGCGGCCATACCGCCGGAGAATAGAAACGTCAGGTTGCTGCCGGCCGGGTAATATCCCTGCCCGTCTTCCCCGGTGCTGCCGTTGTTGTTTAGCGGCAGTTCGACGTTATTCACTTTCATAATCGCGGTATCGCCTAAAATCAGCTCGAAACCGGGGGCCGGCGTTTTCTCTCCCTTCGAAAAACCGTTGAACGCCAGGCAGAGCAAAAGCGCAAAAATTGTGGAAAATTTTGCGAACATGACGCGTCCTCCTCACTGGTTAAGTTTACAGAACGTTAATAACTGAGATTATGCATCACCGCAAAGGCGCAGAGACGCAAAGAGAAATCAAGAGTTTAGTTTTTATTGTTTTTCTTTAATTTACAGTCTATTTCTACTTTGCGGCTTAGCGTCTCTGCGGTGCATTTGCTTAACAGGGGTTAGTAACCTGGCAAAGCCGGGTTATTTAACCAGCAGCATTTTTCGCGCCTGCTCGAATAGTACTCCCCCGCCCGATGCTTTATCGACCACCCTGAGCTTATAGAAATAAATCCCGCTGGCCGCCGGAATTCCCGCGTCGCTCCTGCCGTCCCACTGCACCATGTAGCTGCCGGGCGCTAACGGTTCATTCACCAGCGTCTTCACCTCCCTGCCGAGCAAATCATAAATCTTCAATGTGACAAATCCGGAGCGAAACCCCCCTTCGGGGAAACCTGCAATCCCTGCCTGACTGACGCTGGCAGGCAGGCGAAATCGCAAATTGGTAACCGGGTTGCTCCGTGAGGAGTGGCTTCCGCCAAAGGGGTTGGGGTAGTTTTGCAGCAATTCGAATTCCCCGGGAACGCTGCTCAGATCGCCGCCGGGTTCCAGGCCCACCAGGTGGTCGAAATAGTAATACCCCGCGCCGAACTGCGCATCGCCGTTTTCGACCATGTAGAACTGGGGATCATTCCAGGCTGTCCCATAGACCGGGAAACCGGAGAGGCGGTGGGCGATCTCTACCGGGGCGTTGGGGTCGGTGACGTCGTAGAGCCGTACGCCGTTTTCCAGGCCCAGAATCAGCAGGTCTCCATGCGCTTCCATTTCTACAATCACATCCGGCGCAACGGTTATCGTTCCGGCAAGTTGCAAATTATTGGGTTGGGAAGCGTCCACGACTTGCACCTGGGTGGCAATGCGCATATCCCCATTGCTGACATAAATCTTTCCTGCGCCCATCTCGATAACCCGGATTCCCGCAGGGAAGAAAATCAACGTATCCAATGGAACGATATTCAGCGGATCGGAAATCTCATACGTTCTCAACCCGGTATTGACCGGTTGGAAGTAGATCGCGGCGATATTTCCCTGGTAAGCGGCATCGACCGCTATGTGAGGTATGGCGTGGACGGCAATTTCTACCGGCGAAAAAGGATCGCTCACGTCATATACGTGTAATTGGCTGGGAGACCTCAGGGGAACAAACAGATAGGGAAATTGCAGATAGATATCCCGCGCTCTTGTAGCGGACTGGGAACCATAAAAAATAGTATCGCTGGCAAACATGAGGGTGAAATCGGGAAGGATTCGATAGAGAGCAATGGAGGTTCGATTGCCATAGCCGGCCAGAATAGAGTCGTCGGTTACAAAACGGGCACCCACTACACTGGTGGAATAAAACGTGGTTGGGTTAGCGCCGGCGTCAAAAATATAAAACGGAGAATGCGTGATATAGGAATAGCTCAAAGCAAATATCTTGTCATCGACATATTTCAGCTGGTGAATTTCGTTGAATTGGGGCAGATATAACTGTTGAATCAAATTCAAGACATTGGGCACTACGGTAAAACTATCTTCCGCCGTGCGGGTGAAGTAGGGATCGCTGACTGCCACTTGCGCTTTTCCCGAACCGGTGTGAACAGGAGAAAATTCAATCATGGAAGTATTTTGAGTGTCGGCGTTTGCCCAAAACGGGAAGGTCCACTCAAAATTGAGCAGGTCGCCGTCGGGGTCGGAAGATGCGCTGGCGTCGGCCAGTATGGAAGCTCCGTAAATGATTTGCGAGGGCGTAAGGGTCAGGTTAGGCATGGGCGGGCGGTTATCCACTGCGCTGACCGCCCGGGTAGTGATCAACGTCTCTCCACTGGAGATAACAGCTTCCGCTTTGACGAGGTAGTCTCCCGGTAAATCAGGGTCTAAAAACTGTTGGAAGCCCGGCCCAGGCATTAATTGGGCGGCGCTGCCCGGCGGTCGTTGAATCAATTGCCAGGTCAGCGAGACGATGCTCTCCGGGTAAGCCAGGGTCTGAAGAATCGCCTCGAATACAAACAGGGAGTCGATAGGCAGCAGGATTTCATTAGCGGCGACGTGTAAGGTCCGTCCCAGGGGGAAGAATTCCTGGAGGTAGGCGGCGTGCTCGCGCATCACCGTAATGCTGTTCAGGGCGTCGGTTCCCCGGCCGATGACGTAGGCAAAGATAATATCCTGAGTATCGCCCAGCGCCATATTGAAAGGCCCGCAGTTGACCAGGAAGCGTTTATCGAAAGCGATATTATCCCGCCACCCGGTTGTAGTGACCGGGTCGCCGCTGTAGAAATATTTCGGATTGGTCTGCGCCGTACCTCCGGCGCCCCACTGGGTGGGGTTTATCGGGCTTCCCCAGGCGTTCAGCCCGCCGATTTGATAATAGCGGGCCTGCTGGGCATTCGTCGGCTCATGCAAGACAGGATCGCCGCCAATGTAATACATGAAGGAGGTCCAGGGGAGGTTCTTCTTGTCGAGCAGGGTGTCTATGCCTTGAAAAACGCCCCGGAACGCGTAGGCGGTGTCGCCGGGAGAGTCTGCCATCGCCCCTTGCAGCAATTTTGCGCCGAAAGCGGGGGGATTTGCGCCATACCAGGGATCATCCCCATCGTTATATACGTAGCCGATATCAAACAGCGTGTCGCAGCCGATCAGGTCATCAGTGTAATCTCCCAAATCCGGGTCCGCCCAGAAGGAGTGGATCAGGCTGTCCACGTCCCCGCTGTCCGCGTTGATGATCTTCCAGCGGAAGAAAATCACCTCATCTAAGGGGTGGCTGCCGCCCTGATCGTAAGCCCAGACGCTTTGCTGGATTTCCAGGCCCATGGGAGGGGTGCCGAATCGCGGGGAGGTTCGCTCGAAGCCGTCGTTAAACACGGTCCAGATGGTTTTGTCGCCCATCAGCGCCGGGCGGTCGATGAAAGGATCGTACACCCCGTCGCCGTTTTCGTCGATGAAATCCGCTCCTTGCGCCACGGCGTCCGCCCAGGCAAGGTAAGCCGGGCTTCCCGGGCCGTCATGGATGCTCACGGCGTAGAATTTCGCCAGGGGATTCTGCGGATTCATTCCCCATTTGCCGGGCTGCCATTCCTGCACCAGGGAAGATTTCGCCATCCAGGAGCAGCGCAACTCGCCGTTGACGTAGCCGCTGCTCGCCAGGCCCCCGGAAAACAAAAAGGTGATGTTGCTGCCGGCCGGGTAGTACCCCCAACCGCTCAGGCCGGCGCTGCCATCGTTTTCCAGGGGCAGCTCGATATTATTTACATCCATCGTGGCGACATCGGCGATGAGCAATGCCGGGGTAAAAAAAGCCGCTTTCTCCCCCGCGGCAAAACCGGTTAGGGTGAGACAGATCAGCAGCGCAGGCATTCGAGATATTTTTCGAGGCATGGCGCGTTCTCCTCACGATTCAAATATTTTTGGGTAACTATTTTTAATATACTCATCCTCAATGCAGAAGGGAATTCCGAAAAATTTTTCCCCGGCCTGCCCTTCCGTGATTTGGATTACAGGGAAAAAAATCCCGCAAATTATTATTTGACATCATCAAGGAGGTTTTTTATAATTGATTCGAAATCGAGAACAACAATGAAGATCGAAGACGCTTACACCTGCTCCCGCTTTTTCATTCGCCTCGGACGGGGCTGCGGAGATGGTGTAACGGCATAGCGAACCGGATGTACTAACTCCCCAGATGCAAGCCCCGAACGGACAGCGGGGCTTTTTTTTTACCTGCGGAAACGGCGGGGATTTATGATGGATAATACGCAATATGTAATACGCACTACGCATTTCGTATTCCGTATTGCGTAGCGCCTGATGCGTAAAAATTGGTAAAACATAAGGAGATGTTACCATGAAAGTGGCAATCCAGGGAGGGCAGGCCTCTTTTCACCACCTGGCCGCGCGGCAATATTTCAACGGGCAGGAATTCGAGATGGCGGAGTGCCGAACCTTCCGGCAGCTTTGCCAGGTCTTACAGAACGGGAAGGCGGATCGGGCGGTAATGGCCATCGAGAATTCGCTGCTGGGCAGCATTCTGCCCAACTACGCCTTGTTGCAGGAGTATTCTTTTCACATTTCCGGGGAGACCTACTTGCATATCCGGCATAACCTGATGGCCCTGCCGGGGCAGAGCCTCAAGGACATCCGCTTTGTGTGCTCCCACCCCCTGGCCCTGCTGCAATGCAGCGAGTTTCTGGAGCAGCATCCCCGCCTGCGGGCGCAGGAAAGCTTCGACACCGCGGAGAGCGCCCGGGAAATCCGGGAAAAACTGCTCCCGGGGACGGCGGCCATCGCCGGAAGGTTAGCCGCGGAGCGTTACCAGCTTACCATCCTGGCGGAAGAGATCGAGAATGTGAAACAGAATTATACCCGTTTCCTGATCCTCTCCCGCAAAGCAGTGCGGGAGAACGGCGCCATTGCGGACAAAACCTCGCTCAATTTTTATTTGAAACACCGGGTAGGGGCGCTGGCAGAGGCGCTGGACATTTTTCGGCGCTGCGGCCTCAATCTCACCTTGATTCAATCGCTGCCCGTCCCCGGGCGGCCTTCGGAATACGCGTTTCAGGTGGATCTGGAGGGGGAGCGCCGGAAATCTTTAGAACAGGGAATCGAAGAGCTCCGGCGGTTATCCGACAAAATCCAAGTTTTAGGTATTTACCCAAAAGGAGCGTTGCCCCATGATTATTCCGGCGGCAAAGCGGCTTAGCAGCGTGCAGGAGCATTATTTTTCCCGCAAACTCCGGGAAATCCAACGATTGGCGGGGCAGGGGCGGGAAATCATCAACTTGGGAATCGGCAATCCCGATTTGCCCCCCTCGCGGGCGACGGTTCTGGCGCTGCAACAGGCGGCATCTCTGGAACGAAATCATGGTTACCAGCCTTACCGCGGCATTCCGGAGCTGCGCCGCGCCCTGGCAGACTGGTATCAGCAAGTGTACCGGGTGGAATTAGACCCGGAGGCGGAAATCCTGCCGCTAAGCGGTTCTAAAGAAGGCATTTTTCATATTTCCATGGCCTTTTTGAACCCCGGCGACCGGGCGCTGGTACCCGATCCCGGCTACCCCGCTTATGCTTCCGCGGCGCGGATGGCCGGGGCGGAAGCGGTTTTTTATCCCTTGAGCGAAGCGACCGGCTGGCTGCCCGATGTCACCGAGCTGCGCCGCAGCGATCTGTTAGCCGTCAAGCTCATGTGGCTGAATTACCCCCACATGCCCAGCGGGGCGGTGGCCGCGGCGGCGCATTTCCGGGAGCTGGTGGAGTTTGCTAAAGAGCGAGGAATTCTGCTCTGCCATGACAATCCCTACAGCCTGATCTTGAATCCCGCCGCTCCGCTGAGTATCTTGCAGATCGACGGCGCAATGGAGTGCTGTTTGGAGCTGAATTCGCTCAGCAAATCCCATCACATGGCCGGCTGGCGGATCGGCATGGCGGCAGGGCAAAAGGCGTATTTAGACGCCATTCTAACGGTGAAGAGCAACATCGACTCGGGAATGTTCCTCCCCCTGCAACAGGCCGCGGTGCAGGCGCTCAGTAATTCGGCGGAGTGGCATGAGCGGCAGAATGCGGTGTACCGCCGCCGCCGGGAACTGGTTTACCGGCTTCTGGATCTCCTGGGATTCCGCTATTCCCAAAACAGCGCCGGGTTATTTGTGTGGGGCAGGGCCCCGGAAGAAATTCCCGACGTCGAAGCGTTTACGGATGAACTACTCCGCTCCGCGGGTATCTTCGTGGCCCCGGGCATCATTTTTGGGCAGCAAGGCCGCCGCTATATCCGGGCTTCGCTGTGCGTCCCGGAAGAGCGGCTGCAGGGCGCGTTAGGGCGCGCCCAGGCATTTCGGGCCCTTAAAGAGTCGTAAACCGAAATCGAAAATCCATGTATAGAATTCTACCGAAAAAAATCACCGAAAAAACCGTCTCCCTCCCCCCTTCCAAAAGTCTCAGCCACCGCATGGCCATTCTGGCGGGATTGAACCGGGGGCGCACCGTCATCGAGAATTTCCTTTGCGCAGACGATACCGAAATTACCCTGAACGCCTTGCGCAACATGGGCATGGAGGCTCGTCGAGGCGGCGACCGGTTGGCGGTCTCGCAGCCCATCGAAAGGGCGCGCGAGGGAGAAATTTACTTAGGCAATTCCGGCTCCTCGGCGCGATTCCTGCTTCCCCTGGGGGCGTTTTTAGATCAGCCGGTGCGATTTTACGGAGAACCGCGCCTGCACCAGCGCCCCTTCGAGGAGCTTTTCGCCGCCCTGGGGGAGTTAGGAATCCGGTTCTCCGCTTCCGAAAACTCCCTGCCGGCCACGGTTTATCCCGGTAAAATGGCCGGGGGAGCCGTGGGTTTGAAAAACCTGCGCTCTTCCCAGGCCGTCACCGCTTTGATGCTCGCGGGGTTATGGATGGATAGCGACCTGGTCATTCACCTCCCGGAAGAAATCCCCTCCGCCGCCTACATCCGCATGACCCATCAACTGATGGCGCGCCTGGGGCTGGAGGTAGAATCTGCCGGGAAGCAAGTCCGGGTAAAAGCGGAAAGGCCCGCCGCGGAGTGGAATTACACCGTGGAGAAGGACCTTTCCGCGGCCTCGTACTGGGTAGTGTTGGGATTGATCCACGAGGCCCGGATCATCCTCCCCGGGGTGCGCCTGCCCTCCCTCCAGGGCGATGAACGGATTTTCTCCATTGCGCAGGAGGCCGGCGCGGAAGTGGTATGCCATCCCGACCGGGTGGAGATTCAGGGCGGCGTCCGCCGGGGGCTGGACCTCGATTGCCGGGAGATTCCGGACCTGGTTCCGGCGCTCAGCGTGCTGGGATTATTTTCCCCGGCGCCGGCCAGGCTGCGGAACGTGAGCCATCTAAGCTACAAGGAGAGCAACCGCATCGAGGCGATTCAACAAAATATCGCCGCCATCGGGGGGAGCAGCGAGTACCGCGAGGGCGGTCTAACTATTCTTCCGGCAAAACGGTACCGCGGCGCGGTGATCAGCACTTTCAACGACCACCGCATCGCCATGAGCTTTGCGCTGGCGGGCAGCCGGATTGCCGGCATTGTTATTGATAACCCGGGCTGCGTGAGCAAATCTTACCCGGGGTTTTGGAGAGATTTTGAGAAATAAGCAGCTATCAGGTATCGCCATCAGCGGTCAGCGATACTCGTTTAGGGTGATTTTTTGAATCGGGGTGCAACCTGCAAAGCTGAAGCTTTGCACTCCGGTCGATTCTCGCTGAAAGCTGATCTCTGATAGCTGACGGCTGAAAGCTGACCGCTATTTTAAAGGAGCACATACCATGGCCGGCAACAGATTCGGTTCCCTCTTTTCCATTATGACCTTCGGGGAGAGCCACGGACCCTATATCGGGGTGGTGATCGACGGGATCAAACCCGGTCTTCCCATTGATCTGCAAGAAATTCAGCGCGAGATGAACCGCCGGCGGCCCGGTCAGAGCCGGGTGACCACTGCCCGGCAGGAAGCAGACCGCGTGGAGATCATTTCCGGCGTCTTTGAAGGGAAAACCACCGGCGCGCCCATTTGCATTCTCATCAAAAACGAAGACCCGCGCAGTAAGGATTATACCGCGCTGAAAGAGGTCTTTCGCCCCGGCCACGCCGCTTATACTTACCTGAAAAAATACGCTATCTTCGATTACCGCGGGGGCGGGCGCGCCTCCGGGCGGGAGACCGCGGCCCGGGTGGCCGCGGGGGCCATCGCCAAACAGGCGCTCAAGCCTTACGGGATTGAATTTCGCGCCTTTACCCGCAAGATCGGCCCCTGGGAGGCGCAGACGGTGGATTATGATTTCATCGAACAAAACCCGGTGCGCTGCTGCGATCCGCAAATCGCGCCCCGGATGGAAGAGTACATCCGGCAAATCGCCGGAGAGGGGGATTCCGTGGGCGGGATCGTGGAACTGCACCTTAGCGGCCTGCCGGCGGGGTTGGGCGACCCGGTGTTCGAGAAATTGGACGCGGAATTGGCGCACGGGCTGATGTCCATCGGCGCGGTGAAGGGGATCGAATTCGGGGAGGGCTTCCGGGCCGCGGGGCTGAAGGGCAGCGAGATGAACGATCTTTTCGGGGCCGCTGAAGCCGGTGGGATTGCCCCGCTCAGCAATCGCGCCGGGGGCATCCTGGGAGGCATCTCCACCGGGCAGACCGTGGTACTGCGTTTAGCGGTGAAACCGCCCTCTTCCATCAAAAAAGCCCAGAAAACCGTGGATCGGCAGGGTAAAGAGGTCTCGCTAAGCATCGAAGGCCGCCATGACCCCTGCATCTGCCCCCGGGTGGTTCCGGTGGCGGAGGCCATGGCCGCGCTGGTAATCCTGGATTTGCTGCTGGTGCAGCAGGCGATTTCGGAATCGAAGGGAGAAATGGACAATCTTGAAAACGAGATCGGCCTGGCAGACGCGCAACTGCTGCTATTGTTGCAAAAACGCCTGGCGCTGTCGGATCGCTCAGGCAAGTTTCGTTCAGCGGGGCGTTCGCAAGCCAAGAAAGAGAGGGAAGCTGAATAACACCGGGATAATGCAATTTTATTAATCATTTACTGGAAGCATTATATCTCCTGAGATTCAGCCTGATGCTTATTCCATTCTAAGCGGGGACCATCAAATAGCAGAGCAAGATGGTTCAAAATATCTCGTCCCAGGATACCCCATTCCTGGTCAATCAATAAAAATAGCACTCTGAAGGTTTTGTTCAGAAAGAGTAACTCTAACTGAACGGCGGAAGCAATACTTATGCTGCCATCAAAACCCATAACTTCATAACTTTTATCATGTAGGGTATTCAAACCAAGCTCGTTTGCCGAGTTATAAGGAATGAAGGTGATATCTGCGCCGGTATCGATTAATAATGGCACATCGGGTAATTCCTTGTTGCTTTCGGGATTCCTCAAGATCACTTTTGCCCAAGGCGCAGGCGGGTCGAACAAGGAGAAATCATATATTGGCATCGGGATTCGCCTCAATAATTTCTTTTTTGAAATCCGCTGCCTGGCCGGGATGTACCAGGCGAGGGCTGGCAATGTAAATCATACGTTTGCTTTCAAAGCCAGGAACAATTACGTACACTTTGGTCTTGTCAGGCAAGCGCACACCTGCGGCCAATTGTACCTGGCCGTTTTTAACAACACCTTCAAAAGCTGCCACTTTCATCAGTTGTCTCCCGATGGTTGAATTTCTCGGCTTAATATTAAATTTAGGGAGCCAGAAAAAAATAATGTACCCAACTGAGCGCACAGAGTTATTGAAACACATTAGCGTTCAGTGGTACAATAAAAAGGGCGAAAGCCTAAACAACCTTTTTTTGTCTAACCAACGGAGTTTTTTAGATGGAGAACAAACCCAAAGCCGTGGTGCTGCTCAGCGGCGGGTTAGATTCCAGCACCACCCTGGCCATCGCCCGCCAGCAGGAATTTGAAACCCACGCCCTCACTTTTCGCTACGGGCAGAAGCACGAGATCGAGATCGAATCCGCCCGGCGGGTTGCCGCCCGCCTCGGCGCGGCGCAGCACATTATCGCGGAGTTCGATTTGCGGCAATTCGGCGGCTCGGCCCTCACCGGCGACATCCCGGTTCCCAAATTGCGCAACCCGGAGGAAATCTCCCGGGGCATCCCGGTAACCTACGTTCCGGCGCGGAACACCATTTTCCTCTCCTTTGCCCTGGCCTGGGCGGAGGTGCTGCCGGCAAACGATATTTTTATCGGGGTGAACGCGATCGATTACAGCGGCTACCCGGATTGCCGCCCGGAGTACATCGAAGCGTACCAGAAAATGGCCAACCTGGCCACCAAAGCCGGGGTGGAAGGCCGCCAGCGCCTGTTGATCCACACTCCCTTGATCCGCATGACCAAGGCGGATATTATCAGAACCGGCATCGGATTGGGGGTGGATTATTCCCTCACCAATAGCTGTTATGACCCCACTCCGGTCGAAGACTCCCCCGGAGAAGGGATCGCCTGCGGGGAATGCGATGCATGTTTGCTGCGCCTGATGGGATTCGCCGAAGCCGGAGTGAAAGATCCGCTCCGCTACCGGGAAGGCCGAGGCCGGGGATAAGGCAGGTTCTCAATCCATTCGGTTTGCTCTATAAAAACACAAAAGGATGAAAGGGGACTTTCCTTTCATCCTTCGGTTGGCGGAGAGAGAGGGATTCGAACCCTCGATAGCGGTTTAAGCCACTATACTCGCTTAGCAGGCGAGTGCCTTCAGCCACTCGGCCATCTCTCCTTATTCAAATCATGTGATAAAATCCTGGCAAAGATAAAAGTTTTGGCCGGATGAATCAAGCACTTTTTTTGTTGAGCCCCAAAACCGGCGTGACCCTCTTGCCGTGAACTCTATAACATTTACAGGCTACACGATTTGATTGACCTTCTTCGCCAGGGCAAAATCCTTATCGGTCAGCCCGCCTTCGGAGTGGGTGAAAACGGAGAGCTGCACGGTGTTATAGGTGATCAATATATCGGGGTGGTGGTCCATTTCCTCGGCGACCTCCGCAGCCTTGTTCACGAAGGCCACTGCTTCCTTGAAATCTCTGAACTTGAATACCCGGCTGATCCCGTCTCCCCGCCTTTCCCAGCCGACGGTTTCCCCCAATTTATCTAAAATCTGCTCATAGGTCAGGCGCATGGTTGTCTCCTCAGTGGAAATGTGCTTACTTCAAAGAAGATTCCCTGCTGACGTCCCCGATCTGCTTCAACATGGGGTGGTCTTCCGGCAGGCAGCGGCTGAAATAGCGGCGGCTGAGGTCCCATAATTTTTTCGCTTCATCCGCATATCCCTGGTGAAACATCAGGTTGCCCCGGAAGCGGTAGATGTTTCCCATTGCTTCATCGTAGTGCTCGAAGCGCAGCATCAACTCTTCTAACAGCTTTTCGCCGAACGGATACTCATTCCGTTTGACGCTGAAACGTTCCAAACTTTTGTAGCCCTTATCTTCGTAAGGATTGTTCAGGAGCATCTGGCGCAGCGCCCGGCGGGAATTGGCGGCGTCGTTCTTTTCTTCGTAATAGGCCAGCAGGTCGATGTAGGCATCCTGAATATCCGGCGAAAGCTGGATGCACTCCGTAATATAGTCCATAAACCGCGCCTCTTCCCCCAGGTGGTAGAGCGATAACGCCGCCAGCCGGGTAGCTTTATAACGCCGCTTTACAGAAAGCTCGCTGGCGCTTTGCAAGGTTTTGACGGCGTAGTTATAGGCCTGGCTGTATTGCTTCTCGGCGAGGTATATTTCCGCCATATCACAAAACGCTGCCGGGTCGTCGGCGTTGGCGGCCAGATTCAGCAGGTAATACTGCCTGGCCAGCTTTACCTGGCTCCTGGCCTGGTAATAAGCCCCCAGCCAGGAATTCACCTCCGCGCCATTGTATCCCAATTGCGCTGCCCGCAGGTAATTGGCCGCTATTTTTTCCTGTAATTCGGCGTGTTTCTCTTCCGCCAGTATCTTCAGAGAGGGATTTTCGGCCAGTTGCAAGCGGTAAAAATCTCCCCACAATTTATAACTCCAGGCCGATTGGGGATTTTGCTCCAGGAGGTTTTTCAACATCCAGTCCGGGTGACGCACCGCAATCGGGGCGGTTGCAGAAGTCTTATCGCCAGTTGAACTTTTACCATTGTCCGCTTCGTTCCTGAGGTAGAATATCCGGAAGTCCCGGTGCATAAAGTGATTCTTTAACACATTATTCACCATGGAGTTGACCAGTAAAGGCTCGAATCCCAGGGTGCGGACGGCGGAATCCAGCACCGTATGGGCGGCGGCAAATTTCTTTTGCTGGATCAATTGATCGGCGTTGCTAAGATAGGTATTCATATCTTGAGCGAAGGCAACATTAAGCAGAACAAAAACACAGGCGAGACGGAGGGCATTCTTCATTGCAAAAACAAGGTGTTACGATTTTTATGGTTAAGAGGCCGAAAAAAGAGCGGCCTCGTTGGCGGTCGAAATGAAACTTAGGATAAACGTTACTATTCAGCCACAGAGATCACAGAGGCCACAGAGGAAGAATTTTGGGTATCCACCACTTCGTGGAGAGCATTTAGAATCGTTTTCCCTGCTGATGCCTGAATAGTTACGGATAAACAAAAATTACTGAGCAGGAACAAGCTAAGAAGTTAGTCGGCTGAAGACCATTTCCGGAGAACCATTTTCCCCACTGCAAGGCCGAGAAAATGGAGATTTGGCCGTGCGAATGTCAAAGAATCATCGGTGCTCTCAAACAAACGCCCTAAATATAAGATTTTTAACGAGGCTATGCAACAGGGATTTTTGATGGCATAAAAACAGAAAGCCTTAACCCAGGTTGCTTATGTAGCCCCAACTTTCCAGGATTTTTTCTGGCAGAATGATGGATTGGCAGAATAATTCTCCCCCGGCGCCCCGCATTTCCGTTATCATTAGCGCCCGAAGGCCATCAAGCGGGGTTTCGCGAAGCATCCCTTGGGGAAAAACCCCTTGATTTGAAAGGGATTTCGCACCCCCGACATTTATATCGGAGGGTATAAGGTATTGTTTTCCTTATACCTGAAAAATTTAAAAACACAATTTATGGCCTTACGCAGTATAGTTCACAACTGGCACCCACAGTTATCCCCTGAAATAAATCCACACCAGGCCGACCACGATCGCTAAAATGATCGACAGTATCACGTCCTTCCGCCGCCAGGCCGGGTCGGAATCGGTTTTGGTGGCCGTGGAGTAGGTCAACCCGGCGATTTGCGCCTCCGAAGGCGGGGCGCTGAGCAGGCTGACCACGATCAAAACCGCGGAACAGACCACGAACAGGAACACTGCAAAGTGCAGGAAATTGACTGTGGCATAGGTATGTAAGAGACCGCCTAAATGTTCTTTATTCAATTCCGCTAATAAACGCACCATCCCCAGGAAAAAACCCACCAGCAGAGAAGCCATTGCTCCCCTGGCGTTCAGGCGTTTCATGAAAATGCCTAACAGGAATACCGCCGCAATCGGGGGGGAGATATAGGCCTGCACGCTCTGGAGATATTTATAGAGCTGCCCGGAGATATTTTTCATAAACGGAATCCACAGCAGCCCGAAGATGACCAGCACGACGGTGGCGATCTGCCCTACCATCACCAGCCTCCGCTCCGAAGAATCCGGGCGAAATTTTTTGTAAATATCCCAGGTGATCAGGGTGGAGCAGGAGTTGAATACCGCGGAAAGGGAACTCATCAACGCCGCCAACAACCCCGCCAGCACAAACCCTTTCAAACCGGTGGGCAGCAGGCTGCCGATCAATGCCGGCAGGGCCTGGTCGGATTGCTCCAGCACGAGTTTGCCGCTCTTCGCTAAAGCGAAAGCGATCATCCCCGGAACCACGAAGATGAACAGGGGCAGCACTTTCAAGAATCCGCCCAAGATAGTGCCACGCCGGGCGTTATCAATATTTTTGGCGGAGAGCACCCGCTGCACGATGTACTGGTCGGTGCACCAGTACCACACCCCCAAGATCGGGGCGCCGAACAAGATGCCGGTCCAGGGAAAATCCGGGTGGGAAGCCGGCTGCCACATGTTGAAAAAGCTGCTGCCCACGCTGTCATACAGCGCGCCCCAGCCGCCGATCTGCCACAGCCCGATAGCTGTGACCACCACGGAGCCGCCGATGAGCACGAAGGTTTGCATGAATTCCGTAAACACCACCGCCCGCAAACCCCCGAAGACGGTGTAAATCCCGGTGGCGATCACCACTAACAGCGCCCCGGTCCAGAAATCCATTCCCATGGCGGAAAACACCACTCCCCCGGCGTAAATAGTGACGGAGATTTTAGTCAACACATAAGCAATGATGGAGATCCAGGAGAGGTAAGCGCGGGCGCCTTTGGAGTAACGGCGCTCCAGAAATTCCGGCATGGTGTAAACCCCGCTCTTCAGGTAGAAGGGCACAAACACCCAGCCTAAGATCAATAAGATCAGGGAGGCTAAAATCTCGAACTGGCCCACCGCCACCCCGCTATCCGCCCCGGTGCCTGCCAGGCCCACTAAGTGCTCGGAACCGATGTTGGAGGCAAATAAAGAAGTGCCCACCACCACCCAGCCGATGTTCCGCCCGGCCAGAAAGTAGCCCGCGGAAGTTTCCCGCACCGCCCCGCGCCGGGTGGACCATATCGCAATGGCAAATACCGCTGCAAAATAGGCGAAAATGATACCCAGGTCGATGATTGAAATCTCTAAGCCCATAGACAGCCTCCGCACGATCGAGGTTGATGTTTCACAGCCACAGTTTTGCATTCAATGCGAATTAAAGGTTAGAGGCACAATATCGGTTTGATCTTAAAATCGGCTTAGACATCCCCCCTGTCCCCCCTTCAAAGGGGGGAATTTCGAGGCGAATTTGCAGTTCCCCCCTTTGAAGGGGGGACAGGGGGGATGTTAAACCCTGAGTTCTCTCCGAATTCAATACTATGGCTCCAACTCTTGATTCGCATTATCAGGTTCGTAGTATAAGCTATTTTTCGATGTTATCAAATATGGGCACGATTTAGCGCCCTGCAAAGCTAATGAAGTTTGATTAAATAATCGGGTCATCGGTTTTGGCGGGCAAGAATTTTACATCCCCCTGTGTCCCCCTTCAAAGAGGGATTTTTCTAATTTACCCCCCTTTGAAGGGGGGCAGGGGGGATGTCATTATGGCCCGATTAATTCTTCAAAGATCACAAGTTTTGCTCCAAAGGGGCATCCGCAGAGATGCCGGCATTCTTTACCGGCTGGCCTTGCCCGCGGTCTCCACTATCTCGAACATTGCCGATAAATTCCCCACGGCCACTTTAAATTCACCCGGTTCCACCACGTACTTATCGTCCCGCCCGTGGAAAGCGAGATCATCCCGGTTGAGGGTAAACTCCACGGTTTTGCTCTCCCCGGGTTGGAGCAGCGCCCCGCTGAAGCGCTTCAACTGGCGCACCGGCGGGGATACGGAGCGGTACAAATCGCTCAGGTAAAGTTCCACGATCTCTTTGCCGGCCCGCTCCCCGGTATTTTTCACGGTAACTTTAACCTGGATCGGTTCTCCGTCTTTGGCGGCGCGGGGGGTAATTTCTAAGTTGCGGTATTCGAAGGCGCTGTAGCTCAACCCGTGCCCGAAGAAATAGAGCGGGTTCATTTTATTGGGATCATCCGTCTCGAGGGGTTTGTAATCGTAACAAACCAGGTCGTTGGGATGGCGGGGATAGGTGAAGGGCAGTTTGCCGCCGGGATTGTAGTCCCCGAACAGCACGTCGGCAATCGCCAGACCGCCTTCCGGCCCCGGAAGGTAGGCCATCAGGATCGCTTTGGAATCATCCGCGACCGGAGTAATGATGCGCGGCCGCCCCTCTACCAACACCAGCACCGCCGGGGTTCCGCTTTGCTGAATCGCCGCGGCCAAATCCAACTGCGCTTTCGGCAGGCTCAGGTCGTGGATGTTCCCCGGGGTCTCGCAGTAGGCGTTTTCGCCGATGCAGATGATCGCGACGTCCGCGTTTTTGGCCGCCTCGACCGCCTGGGCAATATCCAGCGCTTCATCAAAGGTCGAGCCGGGGACATAGGCAACCCTCTCCGCGCCTATTTTGGCCTGAATCGCTTCTAAAATGGTCTTTTTGTTTTTGGGATATAAGGATTCTTCGTTGCCCTGCCAGGTGTAGGTCCAGCCGCTGTTCAACACCGAACGCAGGTTGGCGGCAGGTCCCGTAACCAGCACTTTTTTATTTTTAGCCAGCGGCAGGTAATTCCCCTCGTTTTTGAGCAGGGTTAACGCCTCCCGCGCCGCCTGCAAGCTGACCGCGGCAAATTCCTCGCTGCCCACTTTTTCTTTCATCTTTTTATCCGGGTAGGGATTTTCGAAGAGGTTAAGGCGAAATTTTACCCACAGGATGCGTCCCACCGCTTCATCAATGCGGGAGAGGGGAACTTCGCCCGCCTTTGCCAGCGCCAGCAAATCCTCGTAAAAGCTGAAATCATACGGAACCATGCTCATATCCACCCCGGCCATCACCGCGATGCGCACCGCTTCTTTGCGGGTAGGGGCCACTTTATCGCGGCTGTAAATGCGGTTGATGTCTTCCCAGTCGCTGACCACCAATCCTTTGAACCCTAACTCACGGCGCAGAATTTCGGTGAGGATATGGTAATCGCTGTGCGCCGGAATGCCGTTAATCTCCCCGGAGTTGACCATCACGGTGTGAATGCCCGCTTCCACGGCTTTTTTGAAGGGCGGCAGGAAAATGTCCCGCAACATGCGTTCCGGAATCCAGGCCGGGGTACGGTCTTTGCCGGACATGGGAAAACCGTAGCCTAAATAGTGTTTCATACACGCGGCGACCTTATCCGGCGCACCGACATCACTATTTTCCCCTTCCAGCCCTTTGATGTAGGCCGCTCCCAGCACCGAAGCCAGGTAGGGATCTTCCCCGAAAGTCTCGAACAAGCGCGGCCACAGGGGAGTGCGAGCCAGGTCTAACACCGGGTTAAAGTTCCAGGGAATCCCCGATGCCCGCACCTCGTAGGCGGTGATCTCCCCGCTTCTTTTCATCAAATCCGGATTGCGGGCGGCGGCCATGGCGATGCTTTGCGGAAACAGGGTCGCCTCCCGGGTATAGTTGGCCCCGTGAATGGCGTCGATCCCGTAAATGATGGGAATGCCTAAGCGGGTTTTTTGGGTGGCGACATCCTGAATTTGGGTGATGACCTCGTGCCAGTAATCCAACGGGTGGGCCACGTCGTACACGTTCAAGATGGATCCCACGTGGTATTTCACGATCGCTTCTTCCAGTTTAGCGGGATCGAGCCGGTGCGCCTGCTCCGCGGTTCCGCGCACCGCGGAGACCGCCTGGATGGTTACCTGGGTCATCTGGCCCACTTTTTCTTCCAGGGTCATCTTGGAAAGCAGTTCTTTGACGTTGCGATCAATTTCCTGTTCCGATTTCTGGCCGTAGCAGATGCCCGGGAGCATAAACAGCGCAGCCATTCCAAGACATGAAATGAATAAGACTTTTTTCATAGCACCGTTCTCTCCTGATTTGAACTCGCAGTGGGAGGATTCTGGTTGGATTCTCATTTTACCTCAGATAGACCATTTTCCGGGCTTGCGACGTTGTTCCGGCCCGAAGCAGATAGTAATAAATTCCCGAAGCCAGCGGTTCGCCCCGCCCGGACGTTCCGTCCCAAACCACCCGGTGCGCTCCCGCCGGCATCATCCCCATATTTTCTTCAAACACCCTCCTGCCCAGCTGGTCGAAAATCTGCAAGGTAATTTGATCCCGGAAGGGCAGGTGAAAACGGATCACCGTGCTTCCGTTAAAGGGATTGGGATAATTCTGGTCTAAAATAAGCGATTCCGGGAAGTTTTCCCCCGGCAGGATAAGCCCCATAAAAGGGTCGGGCGTGGAAAAGTACCCGCTCACGAACACCAGGGGCGCGTTCCAATTGATGGCGATCTCGTTGGAGGCGTAGCTCTCCTGGTGGTCGATGTAGCAGAGCGCCGCCGGGGTGGATGAAGTGAAATTTGCCTGGAGAATGGGATCATTGAGGTATTTGTTCGGCCCCCCGGCCAGCAGCCCCGGAATGGGATCCACAATGCCGTCGGCGATGGAGGGGCGGTGATGGGGGTGCAGGGGGGAAAGCTCGCCGGTTCCGGTGATAAAACAGAGGTTGTGGGCATTTGCCCCCAAAATGTAGTGAAGCTGATCCAGAGCGGCGTCGCGCAAGGCGGTTTCGCCGCTTTCCTCGAAACCGAAGATCAACAATATCGCCCGGTTGAGCAGCACGGCGTTGCTGCCCCAGTAGTAGTCGTTGGGAACCATCGCGGCGTGGAATCCGCTGCCGTTTCCTAAGTTGTGCAGCCCCTGGCAGTAATTAGTCAAAGAATTGCGCAGCGCATTCTGAATGGCGCTATTGATCCCGGCCTGCTGCCCGCGGAGGTAGGCCAAATGCGCCATAACCTGCACGTTCGGCCAGCCCATCTGCCCGCTGATCAACCCCTGCTGGGTGTAATGGCTGATATAATAGTTATGGTATTGGGAATTCCCGGTAGAGATGAACAACTCCGCCGCGGCCCACAGCCGTTCATCGCGGTCATCGCCGTCGCCGTACTCCCCGGTGTTGGTTCCCGGGGGATTGTGGAATCCGCCCGGCGGCACGATGGAGGGGTGGGCGGCTAAGTAACTCCAGGCTGACTCTGCTGCGCTCAGGCAATCCTGGGCGAACAGGCTATCGAAGGGGAGGTAAACCCGGAAAGCGCGCGCCAGCATCGCGGCGAAATCTCCCGCGGCGGTAGAGGATTTTTCGTAGATGTAGCGGGTTGCGGTATCATTGGCCGGCATAATGTAGGGGGCAAAATTTTCCCGGGTTACCTTGAAATAGACCCCGCCGTCGCCGGGATCCCGCATTTTGAGCAGCCATTCCAACTGGTAACGAACCTCATCCAGGATATCGGGAATTCCGTTGCCGCTCCCGGGGATATTGAGATCATCCCGGGCAAAACGATCCGGAAATTCTTCGTACGCCATCAGCAGCGTGCCCACGGAGATGCCAGCATTGACGGTATATTTACCGTAATCCCCGGCATCGTGCCAGCCGCCGGTGGTTAAGCGGAAACCGGTCTGCCCGGTGGTGGAATGATAAAAACCGTCTGCCAAATGGCACTGGCTGCGATAGTATGGAGCAGCGTAAGGCCCGACCAGATCCATGCCGCAGCGCTGGAAATAGAAACCCTTCAGCGCTTTTTTATAAACTTCCAGGTACACGGAATCCCGGATCGCAAACGGGTGGGAAACGCCGGAACCATCCGCTTCGATATAATACTCGCCGGGGGCCTGAAAGTCGCTGAAATCGCCGCGATAGAGGGTCAGGCCGGTGGCGGGATCATTGGCGATGAATAAACTCAATTGATTGCGATAAAGGGTATTATTGGTGGCCGCATCTTTCAAAAAGAAACTGTCCGCCGCTTCGCTCACAAAAACGTACTTGGGAGAAACCGCGGGGTACCCCACCTGGTCCAGGAAGACATCTGCCGGCAGAGGCGCAGCAAAGCCTAAGATGATTAGCTGAAAGAGTACATTCCGTAGCTGTTGAAGCATAAAAAGTCAACGTTTTTTAGCGTGGTTTTGAAAATTGCGCCGTTCCTTACTTAAAACATAAGCCCCAGGTTCAGGGAGACGGCGTTGTTTTTAATACTGCTATCGCCGGTCTTGTTGATTTTGCTCAATCCCAGCCCATACCACCCCTCCAGCAGAATTTCGGTATTCCCCACCGGAAATATGGCCCCGGCGCCGACATTGAAAACATATTCCAGGGATTCGATATTATCCTTAATATCCTCGCCGGGGGCCTCGAGATCGACCGCCCCGCCGCCCTGCCCCGGTAGGTATGCTTGCACGTCGCCGGTAAGGTTGCCGGTTTTCGCGCTAAGCAGTACCCCGACCTCCGGCCCGGCGGTTATAAAAGGCCGGGTTGTGCCGGGAGTTTTACCGCCAAAAAGGAACTTTCCCAGCAGCGGAAAACTGAGGTAGGCCAGGTTGAGGGTTTGCTGGGTTCGGATAAAAACATTGACATTCTGGCCCAGGCTCGGCTCAAAAATGGTTCCTTCGACGGTGGACTCCACTTTCACGCCTTTATGGTTGTAAATCGCATTCAATTGCAGCGCGAAGGACCCGCTCAGGCGGTACTCCACAAAAACCCCGGGATTAAAAGCGAGGCGGCGAATTCTATCGACATTGATATCTAAATCCCCGGCCGGAAGATCGCCCGCCAGCAGGTCTTCATTCATGGAAGACGAAGCCAGCCCCAGGCGCAAACCCGGTTTAAGAGATTTGCTTTGCGCGAAAAGGGAATTGCCCCAAAAAGGCAAGAACAACAACAGTATCGACAGAAGCCGTAAATATCTGCTCATGGTAAATTCTCCGTTTTGGACCGTCCTCAACTTGCCTGCTAAAAATCAATCCCGATCGAGTATTTCTGCACGTTCTCCAGCAAGCCGAAATCCACGTAGGCGAAGTCGAAATGGAACATGATGTTGCCCACCAGGGCGTAATTAATCCCCGCCCCCAGGGTGAAGGATTGCTCCGATTCTTGTAAAAAGAGCGATTTATACCCCCCGCGCAGGGCCAGCACGTTTCTGAACACGTACTCTGCGCCCACCTGCACGCTTTCGTAATCGTTATTGGGATGCTCGGCATCGACTGCTACAAAAGCGCGGTGAAGACTGTTATTAAATGCTTCATAAGCAATGCCCACCCGGAAATTCAGCGGCAGCGCCCAGCTATCCATTTGCTGGTTGGCGGGAATGCGCCCGTTATTTCCGCTGCTATTGGGATCGGGATCGTGCAGCACCATGGTATTCGGCCCGCTCAGCTTCATCTTGGTGCCGAAGTTGGTCATCGCCATCCCCAGCGTGATCCCTTTGAAGGGCGTGGCGTAGTGGATGCCGATGTCCGTGGCAAAGCCAACCGAGCGCATTTCCCAAATCGACTGCCGGATCACCTTTCCGTTCAAGCCGATGGAAAACCGGTCGGTCAGGCGCATGGAATAGGCCAGGCTGAAAGCGAAGTCCGAGGCGTCGAAAACCTGGCCGGTTCCGTCCGGCTCCTCGATGGTAGTTACTTCCATTTCATCCATGGTAAGAGCGGTGAGGCTTACGCCGATCGTGCCGTATTTTCCCACGTTGAAAGACGCGCCTAAAAAATCGAAGCGGGTATCGGCGATCCATTCGCTGTGGTTGACGATAAGCCCATGGCGCTTCAGTTTTGCCAATCCCCCGGCGTTCCAATACACCGCGCTGGGATCATCCGCTAGGGCGGTGAAGGCGCTGCCCATGGCCAGGGCCCGGGCGCCTACTCCAATTTCCAGAAACGTCGCCGCCGTGGTGCCGCGCTTGGAAACATTCTCGCGGTAATTCTGGGTCTGCGCGCCCAGCGGCAGCGCGGAAGCCAGCAACAGCAGGCAGGCTATGGTAGCGATTTTACAATTCATTTTTTTACCCTCAACGTTTTATAGCTCAGAAACCGGATTCATGAAAACCGGCGCCGGATTTGGAAGATCGGCGCCGGCGCTGAAGCTCATTTGATCACCGCAAATTTCCCGATCTGCTTTCCCACGCCGGGCGAATCGAGATGGTAAATATACACTCCATAAGCAATCTCCATCCCGTCGTCGGAGATCAGGTCCCAGGATTCCGCCCCGTTTTCCGCGGCGGTGTTGTGGGAAATGGTTTTGACCAGTTTGCCCGAGAGGGTGAAAATCCGGATGGTGCACTGGGCCGGCAGGTGGATAAAATCGATTTTGCGCTCCCCGCGGCCGGAGGAGAGCAGGTTTCTCCGCTCCCAGGAGGCGCTGGCGATATAAGGATTGGGCACTACCTTCACCGCATCCAACTGGGTTTTGGCGAGGGCGTTGTCCACCGTGGCGGCGCGAGTCATAAATTGGAAATAATCCTGCTCGTAAAAGGGGCGATAGGTTTTCAAAACAAACTTATCTCCCGGGCCGGGTTCCACCGGAGTCGCCGAGGGGCTGGCGGGAGGCCCATAGGTAATATCCCAGGAAAATTTATACCGCGAGGCGGTCGAATCGAACTCCAGAAGCCAGAGCGCGTCTCCCACGGTAAGGCCGCTGCTGTTATCATTGTCCCGGATGATAAAATCGACTTGATGGTCCTGGCTGACGTTCCAAATGATGAACTTGACCGGGTACAGGGGCGCCAGGTTATTGGGATTCAGCGAGGTATCCACAAAATTTTCGTAGAAATTGATCTCGTAATCGGCCGGCCACTTCGCCGCGGTGGTGGCGGCGCCGGGGTGCGCGGTCACCCGGAATTCCAGGTTTCCGCTGTTGATCAGCCAGCCGGTTTCGAAGGGGTTTACCTGCACCAGGGTATCGTTGTCGATCCGCACGATGAAGCCGTCCACCGGCGGGCTGGGTCTATCCGGCCCGAACTCGGTCGCATCGATATTGGCGGCCCGCAGGATGTTGGTATCGGGCAGCACTTCGTAAATATCATAGCTGACGGTTTGGTAATTGGGAATGCTTCCGGTAGTATTGAATTGAACTTTGTAGGCAGAGCCTTCCCTGATCCCCCCCGGGGCAACGATTTCAACCGACATCGAGCCGCTTCCCAGGCCTTCGGTCACCCGGGAGAGGTCGCCGGAGAGGGTCGGCGGAATATACCCGGCCGCCGGGGCGTTGGGCGTCACCACCGCGCAGTTGATATCGATGAACTCGATATTGCCGGTAAAATTCTCATTGATGATTTTGGTGGTCTCGCTGGGCTGCAAACCGCTCTCCCCGAAGTCGGGATCGCCCTGGTCGTAAGCCACCAGCGCATAATAATATTGCTGCCCGTTGACCACGTCTTCATCCACGTAAAAATGCTGCAAGCCGGTATCGTCCCCGCGGTAGAAATGCGCCCCGTTGATGCCTACCGGATCAGGACCCGTGATGCCGTCCACCAGGTCGAACTGGGCGATCGGTTTCCAGTACTTCGGCTCGCCCCGGGAATCGGTGATCACTTTGATATCCTGCCACTCCGGCTCCCTGCTGCGATAAACCAGGTATCCTTCGAAGTCCTTGCGGGGATTCCCGGCGGAATCGGGCAGGAAACGGTCCCGCGACTCTTCCGCCACGTTATCCCAGAAAAGATACACTTTTTTGTCGCCCGGGATGGCGGTGAGGGTGGCTTTATAGGGCGGCTGGGCGAAATTGTAATTGGCGTTGTAGATCGCCTGCACGGTGCGCTTGTTGGTAATCAGGTCCTGCAGGTCGCTCCCGAACAGCAGCGCCATGGAAAAACGTTCCCGGTAGTTCTGGCGCAGCTCGAACGGCCCGGAGCCGAACAGCAAATGGATATTGGAGCGCTGCAAGGTGGTATCGAAATTCTGGTAGGTCATTCTGGACCACAACCCCTCGTCGTGCTTGGGCCAGCCGTTGCCGCCCCCGCCTTCGATCAGCCGGTAGATAGAAAGGCTGGTCAAACCGATCTGGTCGGATTCATCTTTGTCGGTTCGGTCGAAATCCGGCTCGCCGGGGGTGGGCTGGCCGTCTCCTTCGCCCTCGTCGGGGCCGTTGTATTGGCGGTCGAAGGGGCCGACGCCGTCTTTACCCAGGTCGTCGTTCAACGGTTCGGTTTGGGGATCCCAAACCCCGTTTCCGTTGAGATCGCTGTAAGCATTCCAATCCCCGTCATTATCGATGCCGTCATCGCGGCGCTCATCGGTCATTCCGTCTTCGTCGTCGTCAATTCCGTTGAAGGGATTGCCGGGGCTTTCCAGGTAAGCGTAGCCTAAGTAGCCCACCGGCCCCCAGTTGCCCGGGGTTCCCAACCCGTTGTCATCATAGCCGTAGGCGAGGTCCAACTGGGTATCGAAGGAGGCGTTATCGTCGCCGGAGTCGTTAGTGCCGCCAATCCCCACGTCGGTCAGGAATCCGAAAACGGTTTTCTGGTAAGTGCGGTCGGAGATGTTTACAATATCATAGTGCCAGAAAATGTTATCCTCGGCCAGCACTTGCGACCACTGGAAAGCGCGCACTTCTACCCGCAATCCCAGGCCCCCGCGATTGTGGTCCGCTTCGATGGGGAAGAACTTGTACGGCTCCCGTTTCCACTCCCCGTCTTTGGCGTCATCGATGACAAAGAAGGTTTCCAGGTCTGCGTTGGTGACCCCGCGGCCAAAGTAACCGTACCAGTAGGTGTAGTTATCGACGTAGCCGTCGCCGTCATCATCCTTGCCCGGTTCCCCGTCGATCTCCTTCATGTTTTTCCACAACTCCGGGGAGACGCCCATTTCCAGGAAGATCGGCGAAGGCCACTGTTCCGGCCAACTGGTGGGATCGTTGCTGATGGACGGTTTCAGAGAGCCGTCGCGCACGTAGCCGGGAACCGGTTCCCATCCCCAGGGTTCGCCGGTAATGGGGTCAAAATCGAAATGTTCCCGGTAAGCAGCCTCCATGGGGGTGATGGTGAAAGTGCCGAATTCGTTGGTGACGGTCACTTCCGCGCCCACCAACAAACAAATCCCGTCCAAGTAGGAATGCCCGGTACCCTTGGGCCACTCCCCGGAGGGCTGATCCGGCCATTTGCCGATCTCGGCCTGGTTGAAATACATGGTGCGCACCAGGTTCCCGTCCATAATCCCTTTCTTGCGATATTGAGAGTGCCCGTAGGCGTCCGCCCGGAAAGCGTCGATAACCGGCTGGGGGATTTGGGCAAAGGCCAACTCTGCCGCCAGCAGAGCCGGTATGATCAGTAGTTTCGAAACGCAATTAAGCATGTATCTTTCCTCCGGGGAAGTTAAGACTCTAAGTTATAATCCGAAGCTCAATCCCACCCGCACTTCTCGCGGCGAAGAATAGAAGGTAGGATTATTGATGTAATCGTCGATGGTATTCAAGCCGACGATATCGCCGGCGAATTTGGTGTTGTAGTCATAACCGGCCCGGCCGCTGGAGCCGTAAACGTTCACCTCGTTCAAGCGGTCGAACAGGTTATAAATCAGGAGAAACGTGGTGACCTGGGCGCCGGCCACTCTAAAGAATTTATCAAAGCGCAAATCGAAGGTCACGGAGGGCGGCTTATTGCGGTCATTGCGGAAAGTAATATCCACGGGGTTGAAGAATCTATCCGCGGTATAGGGAGTGCCGGAGCCGAGCCGCCCGGTCAGGCTGGCGTTCCAGCTTCTCTGAACGCCGGTGATGAGCGAAAAATTCAGGGTGGAGCGCTGATCCCAATCCAGGCGAATGGTTTTTTTCTCGGTCTCGTTGGGCGGGTTGGTTTGATTGTCCTGAAACACCGATTGCGGATCGGAGGCGTTCCCTTCGGCAATCTGGTAAGTATAATCCAGCCGCGCTCCCCAGTTGCCGGAAAAACGCTTTTCCAGGCTTACAATTACCCCCCGGCTGTTTCCGTAATCCCGGTTTATGAAACGGGCGTATTTTTTCCCGTCGTAGGTCTCGATAATTTCCGTATCCACCAGGTTGCGGATGTCATTGTAGTAGGCCACCACTTCCATGGCCAGGTCGGTATATAACACCTGCCGCAGGCCCAATTCGTACTTGGTGGTGCGCTGGGGTTGAAGATCCGGGTTACCCACCACCACATCTAAAGAGCCGCTCTCGCCGGTGCTGCTGGCCACCTGGGTCTTGGTCACCCCGCCTTCATCATAGATTCCGCGATACAGTTGATCGAAGGGGGGAATCTGGAAAAAATGCCCGTAAGAGCCGCGGATAACCCCGTTAGCGGAGATCGGAAAGGCTACCGCCAGGCGGGGGCTTAGTTGGGTTTTCACCGAAGCCTCTTTGGTTCCCGAGGGAAACAGGGGATTGAACAGGGGATTGCGCAGGTCTGAAGGCATGTCGGTATTGGGATTAAAATAATCGAAACGAACCCCCAGGTTGATGATCAGGTCCTGGTACTCCATTTTATCCTGCACGTAGGCAAAAAACTCCCTGGGTTCTTTGGTATATTCGTCCCTGCCGGGACTTCCGAATTGCGGATAGACGATTTCATGCACGTTGGAGGTATCCTGGTTGGCGGCCCGGAAGATGGTATAGAAATTCTCCAGGGTATGGACGCGCGCTTCCGCGCCGAGGCCAATTTTATTCTCTTTGTCGAACTGGCTGGTTAAATCCCACTTCCCGATGTAGGTTTGGCTGGTTCGATCATAGCGGTCGTTTTGATTGCCCCCGGAACGGAAGGTATATCCGGAAGCGGGCTGGCCGCGCTCGGGAATGACATAGCGAGGATCGTAGGGATTTTCGAAAACATATCCCTGGTAATTGCTCCAGTTCGCCGAGAATTTGAGGGTATGAAAAGTGCTCTTGGAAAGGGTATGGTTGAAGCTCAAATTATGATGGTATTGTTCTTCAAAGAGGTCTTTAATGCCATCCGGGCTTAATTGAAATGCATGATCGTAACCGCGGCCTTCATAATCCTGGTAAATAAGGGAGTAGCTGATCTTTAGCTGCGGGATCAGGTAGTAACTCAATTTCCCCTGCAGGGTAGCCCTCTGAAAGTCGTTCATGGCGACGTAGGCGCGGTCTCCGGAAGGAGAAAAGGGGTCGTTGTCCTCAATGGTATAGACTCTCTCGCCGTAGATGTTGCCGTCATCGTTAATATAGCGCCCGGAAAAGAAAAATTTGACGGCTTTCCAGAAGGGCAGCGGCCCGCTCAACGAGGCCTCCAGGTTTTGGAAGCCGGTACCGTCGATATTATCCAGATTGGGGTAAATCTCATCATGGGAGGTGACGTAGTTGCCGACGTAGCCGGAGACGCTTCCCTCCAATTTCGGTCCCCCGTCTTTGGTGACGATGTTCACCACCCCGGACATTGCCTGGCCGTATTCGGCGTTGAAGGTCCCGCTGATCACTTCCAATTCCTGGATGAAGGAATTTTCTACCTGCACCCCCACTTCATTGTAAAACGGATCGATCACGGAGAGGCCGTCCACCATATAGGCAACTTCTCCTAAGCGGCCGCCCCGGAAGTGCCCGTCGATCACCCCCGCCTGGAGCTGGATAATATCGTTGTAATCTTCCACCGGCAGGGCCCTGATCTCATCCGATGAAATTTTGACCTGGGTGGAGGTAACGTCCTTTTGAATGAGCGGGCGATCGGCCACTACCACCACCTGGGACCCCTGGATGGTTTCCGCTTTCAGCCGGGTATTGAGCTGGGTGGTCAGATCTACATTGACCTTGACGTCTTTGTAGCGCACCTCCTGGTAGCCCAACATCTGGATGACCACGGTGTATTTGCCGGGAGGGATATTGAGCATGAAAAAGAAACCGTCGGCGTCCGTAGCGCCTCCGAAGGGATAGTTCTCCACATAGACGTTAACCCCGGGCAACGGATCGCCGCTGGCCTCGTCGATAACCTGGCCGGCAATTTTACCGGTGGTGCCGGCCATTATCCGGCTTGAGAACGCCAGCATCAGGAGGGAGAACAATATCAATGGTATAGTGCTAAAATAGTCGCGCTGCTTCAATGTCGATACCTCCATTGGATAGGTTCCAATGCCTCGTTACTTTATAAGAGAGCCTTTTCCGTTATCCAAAAACGCAAGAGGACAGCGCGGGGCTGTCCTCTTGCAAATATTCACGTCACTTCATCAAGACCATTTTTTTAACCTGCACGAAGTCGCCCGCTTCAACGCGGTAGAAATAGATGCCGGAAGGCAGATTGCGGCCTTCGAAGCGAACCTGGTGCGCCCCGGGGGTCTGGTTTTCGTTTACCAGGGTGGCCACTTTCTGGCCCAGGGTGTTATAAATCTGGAGTTTTACCGGGCCGGCTTTCGCCAGGGTGTAGCGGATGGTGGTTTCCGGGTTGAAGGGGTTGGGATAATTCTGCTCCAGTTGGTAGGTGTAGGCAATCGGGTCTTCGATATCACCGATTCCGACTACCACCTCGTCGCGCTCGCCGAGCCAGGTGTGCACCCAGAATCGAGGCGACTGGTAGGAAGTGTCGTCATTGTAGGGAGAGAGCGTCATAATCCCTTCCCGCACCCCGGTGCCGTCGCGGTCATTGATGGAAAAATCCCAGGGGATACGCATCCCTTCCACGGGAGTAAATACCTCGTCGCCGCCGGAGGCCGCGATGTCCGCCCAGGAAATTTTCGCTTCTACGATGTATCCCGGCAGCAGCGGTTTTGCCGCCCAGTGGTAGTTGGGGGAGGAAATTTGCATCAAAATATATCCCGCCAGGTTATCCACGATCAGTTGGTTGTGATTGAAGCGGAAATGATAATCCGGCGTGGCTCCCCGTTGATAGCCGGTATGCGGCGCGCCATGCCAGTTATACAGGCCGATGAACATGTCCGGACTGTCGTTTTCCCAACTGTTGATCGCCGAACTATCCACCACGTCATCGGTGACGTCGAAGGCGATATAGAGGTACTCGGCGTCCGCGGCGACGTAGGCTAACACCGACAGGTCATCGTCGCCGTTGATCGTGGTGTTGGTCACGATGTGAGCGCCTTCCGAAGGGAACATGCGCACAGGAACCACGTTGGCCCACTCGCTCAGGTCGCCGTCGGCGGCGAAATTCGCCGGGGCATCCAGGGAGATGGTGGCAATGCCCCTGGAAGTGTTGGTAGTGGGACTACCCGTGGCGGTCAGCACCGAGGCGTTGCCCACGGAGTCGATCACCGTCACGGCGTAATAATAGGCGTACACCGAATCGCCCAGGGGACTGAAGAGCAAATGGGCAAAATTCTGGGTGTTATAGGGCACGCCTAACCAGGCCACTTCCACCCCCGGCGCGGTGACATCCGTGATGGGCGTTTCACTATAGTAAACATTGTATCTCGACTTCGGCTCGTTGGGCGGATCCACCCAGGTGACCAGGTTGTAGTAACTGCCCGGCAGGGCTTGCAATAGCGTAACCGGATCCGGAGGGGTGAGATCGGTAGGGCGGCTGCCGTAACCGGTCATGTAATCGACCAGGAAGGTCCCGGTAGTTGTGGTGCCCTGGGCCAGGGCGACAAAGTCGATGGAGAAGCCCTGGATCTTGTCCCAATCCAGTTGCTGGTTGCCGGGCTGCCCCGCCCAGCCCGGGTTGCTGAAACCGGTGTTATCCGGGGCCGGGCCGTATCCCCGGTCCACCAGGGGAATCAGCAGATCATGCCAGCCGGAATCCGATTCCAGAAGGGGGGGATTTTCATAGTACCAAACTTCCTGCACCCCTTCGCTGTAATCATGGAGCTGCAATCTCATAACGGTGTTGCCGGGAATGGAAGCGGGAATTTTGTTGTTGTACTTGAGGAGAATGTGGGAGTTTCCGGCGACGTCGCCGAAGAAATTGTCGGCGTTATAGATATAATTTACAAATCCGCCCCAGGGTTCGGGCGCCTCGATGGTCCAGTCGCACTGCAAAGAGGCGGTTCCTTCGACAAAGTTAACGGTATTGTCCGATACCACAATATTGCTTATCCCGGTTCCCGCCTGCACGAAATGAGTATCGGTTGCGGCGTCATCGAACTTGTGGAATACGGTATTGCGGTCTTCCACCAGGGTCAGGTGATCCCAGGAAACGTTCCCGCTGGCGGTAGAATCCGGAGCAATGGGCACCGCAGTCCATTCAATGCTGTAGCCGACGATGCGGTTCAAATCTAACTTTTCGTTTCCGGTCTGGCCGCTCCAGCCGGGCAGGGAAAAGCCCTCGTCATTGGGGGCGCTGCCCACCGCGTTGGGAATTTCCTGCAAGGGGATGAGCAGTTCCGTCCAACCGGCGGGGCTGTTGTAAACATCCGGGGTCTGGAAATACCAGTCTTCCCAGTCGCCGCTGGTGCCGGTGTTTCCTTCGCCGGCCTCGTGCAGCTTGAAGCGCATTTCTACCGGCCCGGTTACGGAGGAAGGAATGATATTATCAAAGCGCAGGCTCAGGAAATTATGGGTCGAGAAGTCGTAATACCCTTCTTCTACCGGGCGGGTATGAATAAGCTGTAAAAATCCACCCCAGCTCTCGGAGGTGTACACCTTCCAGTCGCAATTCATCGCCGCGGCTCCGGAGAACGGGTTGCTCGGATCATCCGTCAAGTTACAATATGCATGAGGCGTTCCGAGCGCCGTACCCAGGAGATCGAACATTGAGTCCGCTGCGGCAGTGTCAAATTCGTTGACCACAATTTGGGCATTTGCGGTCAAAAAACCGGCAAATACCATTGCAGCAACAACTCGAAGCCATTTAGACATAACCAGTCTCCTTTGGTTTAATAGATGTTGATTAAGTGAAGCACCAGGTTTTTTAAGCGGTCGCCACGGCGCCGCGGTAATTAATTTTTCGTACCGGGGCAAGCATCATCCTGCCATTCTTAATAAAACAATTCCCGGGTAACGATCTTTACCGGGTTTTCCTCGATCAGCGCGCCGGCATCGGGGATTTTGGAAGCGAGCATTGCCCTGTCCAGCGAAACCCGGTATTTTTGAGAGAGTTGTTCCGCCTGCTCTACTTTGAGCGCGGCTAACTTGTAATCGAGAATCAGGTTGCGAACTTGTTCATCATCCAAACGGTTGGCGGCAGCGGCGTTGACCTTTTCGAAATTGGGCTTGGCCTTGAATTGCCGGATTTCTTCTTCGGAAACGGTTAAGCGGGCCTGCTGAAGCTCCAGCCAGCGGCGGGATAAGATTTCATCTTGCTGGATTTCGATCTCTTTGCGCACTTCCGGCGCTTGGTGCAATCCTTTTTCATAAGCGCGTTTGGCCAGGTACTGATTGCGCACCACCACCCCGACGGCGTCTTTTAGCTCTCCGGCCATGGCAACCTTCGGGCGCAAACCGGCGGGCATGTTGGCCAGCTTGTCTAAAAAATCTCCCACGGTCAGGAAACCCTCTTTGTGGGTAATCAGCACTTCATTCTGCAGGTCTTGCAGGCTCAAACGGGTCTGCTGAATTTCCCCGTTGCTGACGTAAACCGGCAACGGATCATCGGAAAACTTGGGGCGAACCTGCCGGGAGAACGCTTCCGACATGGCGAAAAAGACTTGCGGATTGAGGGCCAGGTTTTTATCGCGCATCAAGCCCTTGATATAGGCGTTGGCCAGCCCGGCGGCCCGGCGATCAAAGATGGTTTTGCGGATTTTGCTCTTTTTCTCCGCGAAATCCATTTCGGACCTGAACTTTTCCACCCGGCCGTAAAGCAGTTGGATTACGAAATAGCCCCTGTCGATCTTGACCGGCTCGTGCACCTCCCCGGGCTTCATATCGAAAATAAACGCTTCGACGGCGGGGTCCATTTCTCCGAAACTGCGCAGCTCGGTAGTACCTTTGTAGTCGGCGGCATCCGAAAGCAGCAGATCATCGAATGAAGCATTCCTTAACCGGCCGGCGTACTCCGCCGCTCTAAGGGAATCGGGCGTGAAAACGTAGTTATACTGCACTTTTTTCTTCAGCTTTTCATAGGCGGCCTGGTATTCATCCTCGCTGATATGAATTTTAGAAGCCACCTCCTGCAAATAGAGGGCTTTGATCATTTCTTTTTCCCGGATGAATTGCAGGTAAGCCGCCACGTCCGGTTCCCGATCCAGGCCCTGCTCGCGCGCCGCCAGGGCAAACAGCTTTTCATGAACCAGGTATTCCAATTGATGGTTGTAAGCCTCTTGCCGGGTCAACCCCCTCCCCCACTTCGGATTCAGCTCGTAACTTCGCTGAAGATGCTGCCAGTCGATCCGGCGATCACCCACCGCGGCAAGGATATCCGGTTCCGCCGGGCGGCGATCCGAACAACCGGCCCAAATGAGCGCAGCGGCAAAAACCGGCAGGCATAGGGCAGCGAGGATATATGGTATTTTCCGTTTCACAGGGTTACGCATGATTTTTATCATCTTTTCTGCGCGTTTTGATGCCGGTTCCTTAAAAAAACATCCCCCAGAGGCCTCCCAGGATCACCATGAGCAACACCGAGAAGGCCACGTTCATGCGATTCCAGGCGGCGTATTTTTCCCCGGCCATGCCCACCAGCGAGGTTTGGGAACCGTTGGCGGTGCTGAAAGTAAGGCCGTACACCTGCGCCGGGCGGGGCAACTCGGAGAGAAAGCTGACCAGCACGAAGATCCCGGAAGAGACCAGGAACAGGTAAACCGCAAAGTGAAGAAAATTGATCTTGACCAGGCCGATCAGCAATACGGAATGAAGCTGGCCGGCGTTATAGAACAACTCGCTGACCAGGCGGACCGCCCCGATAATTCCCCCGCCCGCCAGCGCCCAGATGGCTCCCCGGCCGTTCAGGCGCTTCCAAAAGATCCCTAACAGGAATACCGCAGCAATCGGCGGGCTGATGTACGCCTGCACGCTTTGCATGTAGATATAAATTTGCGAGCTGATCAGGCGGGTCAGGGGAACCCATAAAATCGCGGTGATCACCATTAAGGTGGTCGCCAGGCGTCCCATCAGCACCAGCCGGCGCTCCGAGGCGGAGGGGTTGAATAGTTTGTAAAAATCCATGGTAAACAGCGTGGACGTGCTGTTAAAGCAGCTTGCCAGGGAAGACATCAGGGCGGCTAAGAGGCTGGCGATGATGACCCCTTTGAGGCCCGCGGGCAGCACAAAACTGGTGACCAGGATCGGATAAGCCTCATCGCCGGAAACTTCCGGGTACAACGCCGCGGCGATCAGCCCGGGAAGCACCAGGATGAACACCGGCAGGATCTTGAGAAATCCCGCCAGGATGGTTCCGCTGCGGGCGTGGTTGATATTCCGGGCGCTCAGCACCCGCTGCACGATGTATTGATCGGTGCACCAGTACCAGATACCCAAGATCGGCGCCCCGAACACCATGCCGGTCCAGGGAAAATCAGGATCGGAAACCGGCTTGAACATGGAAAAATAATCGGCGGGCAATCTTTCCTGTAATCCTGTAAAGCCTCCGACTTCGTTCAATCCAATGACCGTTAGCGTGATTGCCCCGCCGATTAAAATAACCGTTTGGATCAGCGAGGTGTAAATAACCGCTCCCAGGCCCCCCATAATGGTATAGATGCCGGTGAGCACCACCATAATGATGGTGGAGGTGTACATGTCCCAGCCCAATAATTCCTGCAGCAGCAGGCTGCCGGCAAACAAGGTTACAGAAATTTTGGTAAGAATGTAGGCGATGATCGAAACCGTGGTCAGGTAGATGCGGGAAGCTTTGTTGAACCGTTTTTCGAGAAATTCGGGGATGGTGAAAATGCCGCTGTGCAGGTATATCGGCACAAAAATCCACCCTAACATCATGATGAAAATGGTAGCCATCCACTCGAAATTGCCAACCGCCAATCCCCGGGCCGCGCCGGAACCGGCCAGGCCGATAAAATGCTCGCTGGAAATATTCGTGGCAAATAGCGACGCCCCAATGGCGATCCAGCCCACGTTGCGCCCGGCCAGGAAGTAATTGGCGCTGCTATCCCCTCTTCTCCGGGAAGCCCAGATGCCCAGGCCCACGGTAACGGCAAAATAGGCCAGGATTACCCCAAAATCGATGTCTGATATATTTCCCACCAGCATTCGATCCGTTTTCATCCGGCCTGAACAAAACAGAAATGATGCCAGGAAAATAGCTGTTTTATAAGATTATGATATTCCTTGAATTAACACTTCACAAAAAAATGCTGCGGGTGCATCATTGTTATAATAATGATAAGGAGAGATTATCAAATTGATAATGCGATTGGGAATGAAGAGGAATAATCAATCTGCTGCTGAATCATTTCCGCGAAAGCGCATAGGCATAAACTTAAGCGTCTGAAGGCTATCAATCGGGGTTAAAACCCCTTCGTTTCGAGTAGATTTCGCATTCCCCGCGATGAATCGCGGGGCTATTCAGATCAATTGCCCCGACATTTATGTCGGGGGGTTTTTAACCCCCATTCCTGGCCTTCAATCCCTTAGGTTTACGCCTATGCGCGAAAGCGGGAATCTATAAAGAGGATGTTTGGAAAGTATTATTTTTCGCCACAAAGACACTAAGACACCAGGTTTCACCAGGGTTTTTTAAAAATTTGCTTCTGAAAAATCGCTTTTCTTTGTGATTCTTTGAGCCTTTGTGTCTTCGTGGCTACTTTTCAAACCCGCACTAAGTTACCGGCATTCAATCTTTAAACGTAACGAATTGGTGCAATTTGACATGCGCCCTTACGCCGCTATTCTATATCCTTGCATCCTTCATCCCTTACCCCTTATCCTTCATCCTTTTTAATCCGGCTTTTCTAACCTTTCCAGAAACGTGATCGCGGGCTGAAATCGAGGATTGATCTGCAGGATCTCCCGGAGAACTTTCCGGGCGTCTTCTTTCCGCTTGGCGTCCGCTAAAAATCCGGCCAGGTAAAACCGGGCGTTCAATTGTTGTTCTGCGGTGAGGTCGCGAGCGTAAGCGGCGTTCTCCATATTCCGGCAGGCCGCTTCCAATTTACCCTGTTTCCACTGGGCGAGGGCAAGCTGGTACCGGATCATCCCTTTGCCGCCGGCCAGGGGCAGGGCTTTTTCCAGGTAAACTTCCCGCTGCCCCCAGTTTTCCTCTATCTCGAAGGTTTTAGCAATTTGCAGCAAGGGATAAGGTTCATCGGGAACGTACATGCTCACCGCCCAATATTCCTGCCGGGCGCGCTCGAAATCCTTTCGCGAGAGATACTCCTCCGCCAATTTATAGTGCGCTTTCGACCAGACGTTATCTTCAAAAAGGTAGTGATAAGCGATTTTTGCCGCCGCCGGCTCCCGGTAAGGCCGGTAATCCCGGAAAGCCAGCGGTTTTTCCTCGAACGGCCAGCGATGCACCATTTCGAAAATTTTCAACAAGCCGATATCCCAATCCAGGTCGGTAACGAAATAGGGCGATCCGCCGGGCGTAAATTCGGGATCGGGGTTTTGCAGCCTCCCGCTGCCGGCAATGACGCGGTAAAACGTTTCGGCCATCAGGTAATATCCCTGCGGATTGGGGTGCAGATGGTCGCAGAGCAGCTCTTTGCCGATCAATCCCAGCGGGGAATGGGCCTTGAAAGTTTCCGGCAAATCCACCAGGGGAACGTAATGCTGCGCGGCAAGGTCGCGGATGATCCGGTTTACATCCTCGCTGGCGCGGAAGCGGATCACGTCCAGGTCTTTCGCCCGGTATAGATACCGCGCCGCCGGTACGGAATCATGCAATACCGCGTAAGTCGCCCCTAATTGGTAACACAGCCGCGCGTCGAGGGAATCCAGCGCATACGCCGCCCGGTAGGACGCCAGACCGGCGGTAAAATTTCCTGCGCGAAAATAACCGTCGCCGGTTTCCAGCGCCTCTTTCAGCGCGGCTTGCTGCGCTTCGCTGAGACTGCTCGAGATCGCGCTTGCGAAGGGCGGCAAATCGCGCACGTTGCTCACCAGGTTACCGAGCATTACCGGGGTTTCTTTCTCCCGGCACATTTGCAGGATCATTCCCAGGTTGGTGCGGAAGGCGTTGAGGGTGCGGAGATATTTTTCGGATTGATAGCCGATCTCCCGATCTTTGATGACGCCGGCCATGAGGGTGCGCTGCGCCTGCGCTCCCTTCACCGGCGGGGAGAACCGGGCGATGATGCGCTTCATCATTTGCGCCAGGCGCAGTTTCTGCACTTTCAAATAAAACCGCACCAGCCGCTCGTTTTGCCCAACCCCGATGCTGGAGGCCGATCCGTAGGCCCCGTAAAATTCATTATGCCCCATGTAGATCAGCAGCAGGTCCGGCTCCTTATCGAGAATTTCCGGCAGCAAATCCAGCACCGTAAAACTGTTCACCGCGGAGATGCCTAAGTTCAGCACTTCAAAACGGTATCCCGGGTACGCGCGGGAGAGCAGGAACTTCAACTGCTGCGGAAAGGGCACCTGGCAATCGAACGGAAAACCGGCGGTGCTGGAGCCGCCTAAGCAGAAAATGCGAAAGGCAGCGGGCGATTTCTCCCGGGCGAATTTTTCCGGCGCGGCCCCCGGCAGACTGACTTTTTGGGGATCGAAATAGCGCCGGGCTACCCACTGGTTGGTTTGATAGAATTTTTGGCCCTTCTCTTCGATCTCGAAAAACAGCGGTTCGGGGGTGAATATCCCCAACAGGCGAAAGGCCAGCTCGAGGAAAATCAGCAGAACGGCCGGGAGCAGAACCAGGAAGAAAGTAAAGAGAATTTTTTTACCAGGTTTCATGCCCGCCTCATGCCCTCATTGGTGTGTCTTATCACGTGGTTTTTGACAATTTAAGGGTTGCCGCCTCATCCGTGGTTGCAGAGATTTTTTCCGAAGTTCTCCTCCTGGAAGCAGGGCGGTTGCATTCTCCTTACGCCGAAGGCGTTACACATCACAGCCCAGGGTTCACCTCTTGCTGGTGAACCCCGGGCCAGGGGTAGGCAAATATGCCAAAACCCTGAAAGGGTTTTACAAAACCCGGCCTGTTAAACCCTTTCAGGGTTTTGACGGATTGGTTTTTCTCTTTCTGTCCCAGGGTTCGACGATGTCGAACCCTGGGCTGTGTTATATAACGCCTTCGGCGTATCGTGTTTGACGTAAAACTATTCTACCCACCTGTAAACCCGCACGTACTCCACTTCCATGCGCTGGGGAAAGATGCTGTTATCCACCCCCTGCGCACCGCCCCAATTCCCCCCAATGGCGATGTTCAGGATCAGGTGAAACGCCTTGTCGAACGGCCAGGCCTGCCAGCCGGTCCCCTCGTTAAGGACCGTAAAATAGAGGGAATCATCCACAAACACCTCGATTTTGCCGGCGCTCCACTCCAGGGTGTAGGTATGGAAGGCGGTTTCCGCATCGGGAATATTGATAATCGCAGTTTTTTGGGTGCCGGCGGGCCAGTTGTAGAGGTGGGTGTGGATGGAGGCGTGGATCACCCCGGGGTCGTAACCGACGTGCTCCATAATGTCGATCTCCCCGTTATCCGGCCAGCCGCCGTTGCCGTAGCTCCACTGGGTGGGCAGCATCCAGATCGCCGGCCAGGTTCCCCGGCCGGAAGGGAGCTTTGCGTTGATCTCGAAGCGCCCGAAAATCCAATCCCCTTTGCCGCGGGTCACCAGCCGGGCGGAAGTGTACTCGTTGCCGCCGAAATTCTCCCGATGGGCCTCGATGATCAGCCTGCCGTTCATCACCCGGGCATTATTGGGATTATTCTCGGTGTAATATTGCAGCTCGTTGTTTCCCCAACCGCTTCCGCCCACGTCATAGCCCCATTTGGCGGGGTCGGGCAGGCCGGTGGCGTCGAATTCATCCGACCAGACCAGCTCCCAGTGAGGATCCGGCTCATTCCCGGAAGAGCCGTTGGAATCTTTACTGCATCCGGCAGCAAAGCAGAAGATAAGTATGCTGATTATCCACGTTCTGCCATTCATATCATGCTCCTGAAATGATAGTGTAAACAGCAATCAGCGGTCAGCTTTTAGCGATCAGCGGTCTGTTGTCAGCCTCAAAAATTCCCATAGCTACTCTCCGCAAAGGTATTCCCGCTGAACGTCCGGCATAAGCCGCTGCCCGACTGCGACGCACAACCCTCATCTTAACCCTACCAGAGCGTCAAGCACCAGTGCAAGCACTACCCCCACTGCATTGGCCACCAAGTCGACTGAATCGTACACGTTTGTCATTACACCGAATCCATTCGTAACCTCGAAAAGTTCTACGACCAGAAGAGCAATGCCGGCGGTCACTAACCTTCCATACCTCCAGCCAGAGGTCAAAATCCTAACCACAAAGTATACAGCGAACGAGGCGGAGACGTTACCACTGTAGCTGTGGATAATCTCCACAAAAGGTCCAGAGTAATGCCTCGTGAGTACAAGTGCCGCAACGCCCAAGAGGACGAAAAAAACGTTACGCGCCTTGGGTGTCGTCTTGACCATTAATGAATCTCCACCAGCATCAGTTGGGCATATGCGACTCATTTAGCGGAAGTGCCGTCTAACTCAGTGTTTACCGGCTCTGTAAAGCATCTTTCAAGTTGATCGCTGATAGCTTCAGTTACGGGCAATTAACGGATAAGAACCAGCTTCCGGGCAGCTTGCGGCGCGCCGTCGAGGGAAACCCGGCAGATGTAGATTCCGCCGGGCAGGCCGTTCGCCTCGAAGCGGATCGCGTGCAGCCCTGCGGCCTGGAACCCGCTCACCGGCTTTTCGATCATTTGCCCGGTGATGTTGTAAATTTCCACATCCACCCTGCCGGAGCGGGGAAGCCGGTATCGAATGGTCGTCGCAGGATTGAAGGGATTGGGGAAAATATCCAATTGGAAATCACCGGGAACGAATTGCGACCCTCCCGGCGCTAACCCGGTGGGAACCCGCTCGATGCGCAACCCGCTCAGCACCGTTTCCCCGGTTTCCGCCCGGAAATAGAGATTCAGCATCCCGTCGTTAACGCTGAGGTTATTGATCTGCTTTTCCAGGGCGGCGTTCATTCCCGATGCGGCAAAAATATCCAGGTTGTCGAGCACTTGCTGCCCTTCCGCGGCAACGTCGAACACCCGCTGCCCGGCGGCGTTGTGCTGGGTTTCGGCAAACATCAGGGTGAGATTATAGACTCCGCGATCCAGGCGCGCCTGGTAAAAGGTAATATTCCGCAGTTCGGATTGATACACCTCATCCTCATCAGTGCCGCCGATGGGCAGGCCCGGGTTCAATATCGCCGCACCGCCGGTGGAGCCGTACTCCCGGGAGTAATCCCACACCTGGTCCTTTAAATAGCCATTCCAGGCATTTCCGCCCACGTTTAATTTCGCGGGAGACGGCAGAGGAGTTTTCACGATGGTGATCTGCAGCGGCATAGCATTGGGCGACGGGGCGCGGTCTTTGATCCCGCTGGCAATCAGGTTATAGGCAACGGCGAGGTCGATATTGGGAACGGCCAATTCCACGGAGCGGTTATCCGGTTGCAGCGTCGCCAGGCCGACCGCCAGGCCGGGAACGATGTAATTGGAAGCCGTCTGGGCGCTGGCGGTCTCGACCTCTTCGGAAAAAAATACCAACAGCTTGTTCTCATAAGAGCGCGCCCAGACCAGGTAGGGAGGCTGGTTATCCAGGTCGATCACCGGGCTGCCGTTGTATCCGATGGCGTTGGCGGCGGTGAGGCACAACACCAAATAACCGTTGAAGAAAACCGCGTTCTCGGGGATGAGATCGGAATTGTTCCCAACCCAGGTGTGATTGCCCTTGCTCCAGCGGCTGGTGTTCCAGTTGTCGAAATCGTCGCTCCATTGCAGGGTAAAATTGTCTCCCACCCCGGGGGTGTAGGAATAGTTTTTTACCCAGTCGTAGTAAGCGTACACCGGCAGGATGGCGGGGTTGAACGGCCCCGCCCACTCCACCGATTCCGGCTGCCAGATGTTCATCATGTTTTTTTGGGGGCGGAACAAGGTGGGGATGTGGCTCCCGGTCTGGCGGTAGGTTTCGAATCCATCCACGAACCAGGCCACGTAATCGGGGGTCCATTCAATCGCATAGACGTGAAAAGACTGGTGGGGATTATATTGCAGGGTATCGCGATAGGGGTGGTTTACCTGCCCGGGGGTAATGGTATTGAATTGGGCCTCGTTATTGTAGCGCCCCATGATCTCGATGTCGATCTCATTCCAGTTTGCCGGAAGCCCGGTTCCGTCATAATACGTGAAGAACGAAGAGAGCAGCCCGCTCCCGGCGGCGGACTTCAAACGCACCTCAAAGCGGCCGTAGGTGAAGGGCTGGTTGGTGCGCAGTTCCGCGCCTTTGTAGGGTTTCGCTTGCAGGGCGGCAAAACTTCCCAAAATCGTTGCGAGCAGGATGAAGCCGGTAAATATTTTCATCAATATCTCCCTTTGAATTGTCCCGACATTTTGTGGCGCTTTTTCTCGACGGAGTGCAAAACTTCAGTTTTGCACGTGTGCAATGCAAAGCTGAAGCTTTGCACTCCAATCAAAACACAACACCATCGACTTTGTTATTCCCGCGAAAGCAGGAATCCACTGTTTCTGCTGAGATAATGCCCCATTAATACGTCAACCCAAACCCGTAGGGGAACAGGGGATCGTAAACCGGGTCCCCGGCGTTGACGGGAATTTGCGCCATGTTGCGCGGCCAGGAGTGGGAGAGCTTGCCGGTGGGGGCATAATCCCCGAAGATCACGTCCGCCACTCCCCGCCCCTCGGTTCCCGGCAGCCAGGCGGCAATGAAGGCGTCGCAGAGCTCCAATACCGGCTCGATGACCATCGGGCGCCCGGATATGAGCACCGCCACCACCGGCACCCCGGCATTTTTGACGTTTTGGATGGCGGCGACGTCCTCCGGGGCTAAGTGCAGATCGCTCCGGTCGCCCTGGCCCTCGGCGTAGGGAGTTTCCCCGATCACCACAATGCCCACGTCCGCCCCGGCGGCGTTTGCGCCGGTATAGGAATAAGTAATGATGGTATTGCCGGTGATGGTGTTTTGGATCGCCTGCAAGATGGTGCTGCCGGGGGTGATGTTCCCGCTGCTCCCCTGCCAACTGATGGTCCACCCGCCGCACTGATTGCCGACGTTGTCGGCGCTTTTGCCAGCCACGTGGATGCGGTTCATGCTCTTGGAAAGGGGAAGAATTTGATTCTGGTTTTTCAGCAATACCAGGGACTGGCGCACGCACTCCCGGGCGATTTGGCGGTGGGCGGCGGAGCCGACGCTCCCGGTATAACTGCGGTCGGTGTAGGGGTGCTCGAACAGCCCCATCCTGAACTTGATGCGCAGGATGCGCCGCACCGCGTCGTCGATGCGCGCGAGCGGCACCCGGTTCCGGCCAACCAGGTCCTTCAGGGTATTGATAAATTGGATATATTTATCCGGCACCATGATCATGTCTAGCCCGGCATTGATGCTAATTTCCACGTCGCTGCGGTAATCGCCCGGCAACTGGTCGATGCCCGCCCAGTCGGAGACCAGGAACCCATCGAACCCTAACTCGCCCTTCAGCACCTCGGTCAACAAATAGTGGTTTCCGTGCATCTTCTGCCCGTTCCAACTGCTGAAGGAAACCATAATCGAGCCTGCCCCCGCCTGAATCGCGGCCAGGTACCCCGGGAGATGGATCTGCCGCAGGGTCTGCTCATCCACTTCGGTATTGCCCTGGTCGTGGCCGCCGGTGGTGCCGCCGTCTCCCACAAAATGCTTGGCGCAGGCCAAAACAGAGGTGGGAGAAGCGCCTAATTCCGTTCCCTGGAATCCCCGCACCGCGGCGGCGCCCATCATCACGGCCAATTCCGGGGTTTCCCCGAAGCCCTCGTAGGTTCGCCCCCAGCGCTCATCGCGCGGCACCGCAATGCAGGGGCCGAAAGTCCAGTCCAGCCCGGTGCCGGCCAACTCTTCCGCGGTCGCGCGGGCGGCCTGTTCCATCAAATCCGGGTTGCCGGTGCACCCCATCCCGATATTGTGGGGAAAGATGGTGGCCCCGTACACGTTGTTGTGCCCGTGCACCGCGTCGATCCCGTAAATGATGGGAATGCCCAGCCGGGTGCTCATGGCTAAGTGCTGAAAGCGGTCGTACATGTCGCCCCACTCCGAGGGCACGTTCGGAGAGGGCGCAGAGCCGCCCCCGCTGAGGATCGATCCCAGGAAATAGGTCTTGATGTCGCTTTCGCTTTGCAAAGCGCCCCGGTCGGCCTGGGCCATCTGCCCGATTTTTTCCTCCAGGGTCATGCGGGAAAGCAGGTCTTCGACCCGCACTTCCACCGGGTAGGCGGGATTGCGGTAAATTACTTCGGAAGTATCCGGCGGGCTGTCGGGATTAGAAGAGGATTTCTTACAGGTAACGCTCATCGAAAAAAGCAGGCAAATAAGCAGGAAAGGCAGGATAGATTTCAGGGTCATGTTGGCAAACCTTGTTTTGTCAGGGTGTCGATCAGGAGTGCAAAATTTATTTTGCAATACCTCATTTTGCCTTTTGATATACCCGGACGTAATCCACCATCATGGTTTGGGGAAACACCGTAGTGGAATCGGGATTGCCGGGCCAGTTTCCGCCCACGGCAACGTTCAGCAGCAAGTGGAAACGCCGGTCGAAGGGGGCGGGATAGCCTGCCGCCGTGGTATGCCATTCATTCTGGGTTTGGTAATGCTTTCCGTCCACGTACCAGCGGAATTCCGTGCTGTCCCATTCCAAAGTGAAGAGGTGGAAATCTTCCGAAAAAGAGCCGCCGGGCAGGGTGTAGGAGGTTCCGGTGTGCACATTGCCCGGCCATTCCCCGCCGTAGTGCAGGGTTCCGTACACTTTTTCCGGCTCCTGGCCCAACAGCTCCATGATGTCGATCTCCCCGCTGGCCGCCCAGCCGCCGTAATCCCAATCGCTGGGCAGCATCCAGATGGCCGGCCAAAGCCCCTGGCCGTAGGGAAGTTTTGCTTTGATATCGAAGCGCCCGTACTTCCAGTCGCCCTTATATTTGGTGCGCATCCGGGCGGAGGTGTATTCCCGGGTTCCCTCCGGGCCGGTGTAGGTTTCTTTGATCGCCTTGATGACCAGTTTGCCGTCTTCGATATAAGAATTTTCCGGGCGGGCGGTGTAGTACTGCAGCTCGTTATTGCCCCCGCCCCGGGCGTTCACTTCGTGCTCCCATTTGCCGGTATCAATGGCTGCGCCGGCGAATTCATCCTGCCAGACCAGTTCCCAGCCGGGAATTTCCGGCCCCTGCTCCTTTTGGCTGCAACCATATCCTCCGGCAATAAAAAACGCCGGGAACAAGAATAATAAGCGGTTGAAATGCGAGTTTTTTTTCATACCCCGTCGGCCTCCGGCCAGTTATCGAACCCAATGAACAGTGGGTAAATTACAATAACTATACCAGCGGGGAAAGCCTGCAATATTCCCATTGAACCGGGGATTTCAGCCGGTTTTATTATGAAAATGATAATTGGGGGGTTATTAATTTGATAATGTGGGAGGATTTCTGAGCGCTTGCATAATACCGGACTTACAAACATCAACAAAATATTTCTTGCGGTAATGATTTGGAGTGCGGTCTATTTCGCTGATCGCCATATAAGTCAAAAAAACCAATCTTGATAAGCCAAATACCTAAGACTTGCGCCAAAGGCTTACAGATTTCGAGGAGAGGAATGAGTATCTTCAATTCAACAAGCAGCGAATAGGAAAATAGAAAGTGCGGTTGCAAATTTGCACCCTTGTCGACTCTAAAATGTTGCGAATTCGCCATTATGATCCGGTTAAAAAGCGGCGGGAGCGGTCTTTTGTGAGGTTTGGCTGGCTGGTATGGATTTTGGGGATATTGAACAACCGAAGGGAGATGTGCCAGACGGGAAAAAAAGTTTGTCACAGCGGTACGGATGGCGCAACCTTAATGAGTGGAAGGTCGAAGTGTCCCTTGCGGAGTTAGTTTTAATGATTGAGGAAGATTGAGGCTGTTACACTGTAGCTCAATTCCTCTGAAGAAGGGATGCTTTACTTCGGCGTGGCTTTTATCATCGAAAACGACGTGGAAGCCATCGAAATTTGCCGAATTGGAACCTCAGAAACGTTAAGATATAATATCGGCAGCGACAGATTCTATAGCGTCTATCTCACTACCAACTCCAGTACTGCGATTCTTGCTTCGGCAGAGCAAGTCATCAAAGACGGTGGATACTTTGTAGTTACCTCCCAGCGTCTTGACCAGACCGAGAAAAAGGTAACTATTTATTACCAGGACAACGTCGAGTCCCAGGCCCGGGAGATATCCCAGCGGCTAATCGCCAAACTGGGTGTTATTCCTAAACTCAAAAAGATGGAGTTGATCACCGAATTCGATATCGTGGTTTGGATCGGGAAAGATTAACAAACTGTACGGATCAGTTTATCACCTGCTGAACCATTTACTTGCAATTTGGGGAGGGATCAAAAATCATTCCGGCCATCATCGAAATCCAGGAACCCAGAACTCAAGGAGCAGAGCGGAATACGCGACAGGAGCTTTAACAAGCGAGAGCCTTCAGGAGGATAAAAGTATGAATGAACAGTTACCTGTAAACGTTGTATGTCCATATTGTAAAACGGAACTGGAATTAGAGGAAGAGGAACAGACAGCAGGCAAATATACCTGTCCGAATTGCACTAAAGAAGTAACTGTCCCCAAAATCATGAACGAAACTGAAAAAACGAAAAATCAACCGGTTATTGACCGACAAGAAGAACTATCAGTTGAGTCTTTGCAGAAAGAGAAAGACTGGTTTATCGGGATTGAGGAAGGTGGTGGTTTAACGCACTATTACGATAAAGAGCAAATCGTTACAGAGCTTCGCACAAATATCCTTGAAGGAAAGTATGAAAAGACCACCAGTGTTGTAATTCACAGCAAGGATAAAGATGGAAAGTGGCAACAATCTACCTCCACGCTTGAAGAATTTGCCAAAAACCATTTTAAGCTTCGAGTTCTCTACCAGCCAGTCTGGAGCCATGCGATGGCTGGATTAAAATGGGGAGCAATCGGTGGAGTATTTTTAAAACTTGCTGATACATTCTTGATGCTACTAAGTGTTGATGGCGGGATGGCTGTTCTATTTGCAGTAGCTGTAGGAGCCTGCATGATTCCAAGAATTGGATGGATAGGAATCGCAGCGATCTCTTACTTTATGTTCAAATTTAGTAGAGCTAACTTTTTTTTTATGGCGTTGGCCGCTGGACTGGTAGGTGCGATTCTTGGATGTCTTCCTGGTATGGCTATTGGTGGTATGATAGGTTTCAGCCGCAAAGATTCTTTACCACTGGCCAATGATGCTGCACCTGAATCGGGTGGCCTACTTTTCAAGACTGTGATAATTCCTCTTGTGTCAGGCGTTGCTTTATTTGCTTTCTACATTTTCGTGTTCAATCCCTGGCTCGTAAGCGTTTTGGAGTAGAAATAATAAATTTCTAACCCTCCAGGTTTATAGCAAAAGCAAGGAGTCTTTAGATGAAATCTTTACTGATCGTTTTATCCGGTTTGATCTGTTCCGCCGGTTCTTTTGCTCAAACACCGGATACTCTTTTTTTTCAAGATTGGGAATCGGGAATCGGCAGTTGGTTTGCAAGCAATGGGGTTTGGGAAGTGGGGATACCGATGGTGGGGCCTTCGAGCACTCATTCGGGTCAAAGGTGTGCAGCAACCATTTTAAATGGAAATTATCCCAGCGGATCAAATACACGTCTTGAAAGTCCTATCAGCCCGCAAATTGTTTTGCCTTCCGTTTCTCCCCCAGAAAAAATTTTGCTGAAATTCTGGCATTGGTTTAGAAATTGGAATGATAACGGAAGTATTCAGATATCAGTGAATGGAGGTTCCTGGCAGACCATTAACAATCCACTCATTACGGGTACCAGTAACGCCTGGACGCAGTATGTTGCGGATCTTTCACTGTTTGCCAACTCTACTATTCGTATCGGGTTTCTTTTTCAATCAGGAACGTTTGATAACGATAATGGCTGGTACATTGACGATATACTGGTTGTCAAGAAGGTTTCCTTATTGAATAATCCTGAAGATTTTGAGGCGGGCGTCGGGGATTGGGGAGCCGATAATGGCGTTTGGCAGGTCGGTGTTCCTACCGTCGGGCCGCCAAACGCATACTCCAGTCTGAATTGCGCTGGAACCATGTTGAATGCTAATTATCCAAGCAGCAAAAGCTCAAGGCTGATTAGCCCGGAGATTGATATTATACCGCTACAAGGCCAAAGCCCCATCCTGTTTTTTTGGCACTGGTTCAGGTTATGGAATGACGCAGGCAGAGTACAAATTTCGGTTAACCACGGCGCATGGCAAACGGTGGCAGGACCTTTTTCCGGGACAAGTCCCGTTTGGACACAGGCTCCGCCGGTTGATTTATCTGCTTATGCGGACTCTTCAGTGAGAATAGCTTTTTACTTCCAGTCAGGTACCTTTGACAATGATAATGGCTGGTACATAGACGATATTCGAATTGAGGGGATTCAAGATCCTACCTCAATCGGTGAAGTTCATTTTCAAGTAGTGACGGGTTTTGAGTTATCTCAAAACTACCCCAACCCCTTCAACCCGACCACCGCCATCCGTTACCAACTGCCTAAATCCGGCAGTGTAGAGCTAACAATTTACAACCTGCTCGGCCAGGAAATCCGCAAATTAGTGAATGAAAATCGAATCGCCGGGCAATATACGGTACAGTGGGATGGCAGGGATGAAACCGGCGCTGCGGTTGCCAGTGGAGTGTATTTATACCGCCTCAAGGCCGGGGAGCCTTCGGGGGGTTCGCCAGGCGCAGCGCAGGGTTTCGTGGAAACGAAGAAGATGCTGTTGCTACGCTAAGGGAGCAGGCCGCCCTTTAGGAGAGGAACGGGGCTTTCCACCAGGGAAAGCCCCGTTGAATACGTGCTCTAATATTCCCATCAGCAACCGCGTCATAAGAACTTCCTGAACAGGGTATTGCTAACCAGGGAAACTATGTTATTTCATGGCTACTTTTATCAAAATGCATTGTTTATATTCAGAGGAATCCTTGATCGAAAACCATCAGCAGATTTGTTCTGGGGGATTGGCCTTGCCGGAAAAAGATTCGTTGGAATTTATGGCGGCGATTGGCTTTGCCGTTGCTGCATTTCTGTTGATCGTATTTGCCTACGGCGTGCACCTGCTCAACTCCAGCAGGCGCTTGCGTAAAGCGCAGCGCGTTTCAACCGCGGTGGTCGAATTTACCCCGGCGCTAATGATGATCGTTTTTGACCATGAAAACAAGGTGGTGGCATTTAACAAGAGCAGTGAAACGGTCAGCGGATACCTGGCGGAAGAAATCATAGGCAAACAAGCCCGGGAAATGTCTTTCTTGCCGCACATATTACGCGAGGAAGATGAAGATCAGCAGGGGAATTCGCGCTCGCAAAACTTTATCCGCACCACGGCTACATTACGCCTGAAGGACGGCAGGGAGCGTTCTATCGAATGGCAAATCCAGAGTTTTAAGGATCACGAGGGGAGAGTCGAGTTGAAAATTGCTTCCGGTTTGGATATCACAGAATTGAAAATTGCCCAGGAAAAGCTTCGCGCACTGACGGCTAAATTGTCCGCTGCAGAAGACCGCGAGCGCAAGCGGATTTCCGAGGAGCTTCACGACCGCATTGCCGAGACGCTGATCATTTCCAATCGCAAAATTACGGATCTTAAAAATCAACTGCTTTCACCGGACAGCGGCAAATCCCTGGATGAACTCAATCACGTCATCCAGGAATTCTTAAAAAGAGCGCGTTCGTTGATTTTCGACCTGGTTCCGCCGGTTCTATATGACATCGGGCTGGAAGCCGCCGTCGAATCGCTGGCCGCCAATTTCAGAAAACAGCATCATATCAATGTCATCCTGGAAGACGACCGGCAAGAAAAGCCCGTTAATTCTGATATTGCCATATTCCTGTACAAAGCCGTGCGGGAACTGCTGCTCAACGTAGTAAAACATTCCCAGGCTACGGAAGTGCATATCGAGCTTTCCAGGGTTGATGATAGTTACCTGATCGCCGTTCAAGATAACGGCTGTGGCTTCTCCCCGGTCAGCCTGCTATTCGACTCGGAAAATAGCCGCGGCTTCGGTTTGTTCAATATTAAAAGCCAGGCAGAATACTACAAAGGCAGCCTGGAAATCGACAACGCGCCCGAAAAAGGCACCCGGGTTGCCATACGAATACCCCTGGATGAGAACAATCGGGAAGAAAGCGTATGAAAATCAAAGTACTCCTGGTGGAAGACCATACCATTGTCCGTTCGAGCCTGCGGGTGCTCCTGGAGCGGCAACCCGGCATCGAAGTGATTGGGGAAGCGGCCACGGGAGAGGAAGCAATAGAATTAGCCGGCCAACTCCTGCCGGACATAGTGATCATGGACGTGGTATTGCGGGGGGCGGAGATCAGCGGTATTCAGGCTACCCGGAAAATTATCGACCTGCAAAAGGGCATTAGAGTCATCGCCCTGTCGGTAATGGAGGATTTGGCGTACGTGAAGAGCATGTTATCGGCCGGTGCGTCGGGTTATTTGTTCAAAGGGTGCACCGAAGAGGATTTGATGGAAGCATTGCATGACGTCATGCAGGGCAAGGTTTATTTCAGTGAAGAGGCCGGGCGGGCGGTGCACGAGGACTACGTGCATCTGATGCAGACCCCGGTAAAACCCCGCGCCGGGGAGTTAACCTCCCGGGAACTGGATATCGTGCGGCTTATTGCGCTTGGTGAAAATCCCAAAGAAATCGCCAATCGCTTGAGCATCTCCCGAAAAACCGTGGACGCCCATAAACGGAATCTAATGGAAAAACTGAGCCTGAGGAGCGACGCCGAATTGACCCGCTACGCTCTTAGAGAGGGAATTATCCGGGAAGATGAGTGAGCCTGTAGTCCCACCCGCTTCCCGGGCAAAACGCTTAGGGCGTCTTGTCCTGGCCGGACGCTAATGGTGAAACAAGGCCCAGGGCGCAAATATTGCCAATTACGAACAGGAGGTTCTGGAGAATATTCAAAATGGCATGGGTATAGACTAAAAATAAAAGAATCTCCCGGTTTTGGATGTACATAAAAGGCACGATGATAATCGATCCGCAATAATAAATCGCCAGGGCGAGCAGAATCCAGAAGCGATAGTCGCTCTGCAGCAGCGTTTCTTCGCGGGCAGACAACTGGTGAAGGGTAAACAGCACAAATCCGCCGATCAATAACAACGAGATGGGGCGGGAAACATAGTTGATGGTACTGGATTCAAAGTTTTCGATGCCTGCTATTTTCATAAAGCCGTAGAGGCCCAAATAAAGGGGAATGCTTATTAGCATTGCTTTCCTGGATTTCTCCCGGTTTTGCCAGCGGGAGAGGATGAATACGATCAGGAGATATTCCAGGGGAGTGTATAGATGGATAATCCAGGCGTTCGGCTTGTTAGCAAGGTGGTGAGCGTGAACCAGTATCTCTGTTAGCAGTGCGGCGGTAAAAAACAGCCACAAGAGAATGGTATTCCGAATAGACCTGCTGAAAAACAACATCGCGGTAGCGCTGAGAAAAGGAAGCACGGTTGACAGGTTCGACAGGACGATGAGCAGGGGGGTATTTTTGAACATTTTGGGGAGCAATTGCCTGATTTTAAGAGACGGTTCAAAAATCTTCAATGAGACGTCGCTATCCATGAAACCAGGAAAGACGCCGGGGGATTCTACGCAAATTGACGCACTTTTGCAATAGTCTTGCAGAAAAGTACCGGGGGCAAAGCAAAAACAGACAAACCGGGAATTTCGGGCGAGGTGACAGGAGAGAGCCTCTTTCAGCCCATGGTTCCGGCATAGAACCGGAACCATGGGTTTGAATAAGGCAATAGGCTATCAGTCTCAGGCGGCATCTGCCAACTGGGCATCCATCTCCGCAGGGAGGTATTCGGGCTCGGCGCCCTTCGCGCTAAACGTGCTGCTGTTCAGCGGGTTGGCTTTGTCGCACAGCGGCGGGCACAAGGAGGACATTTCGAGGAGCGCGCCGTGAAACATGTCCATCCCGTATTGGTTGACACCTAACATGACCAGGTTACGGATGGAGTCCTCCGATACGCCGAACCAGAAACGGATGCCCGTGCAACCCGGCTGAGAAAGCACCCGCTGCAGCGCGGCTTTGCCGAAGAAGCCGCCGTGCGGCTGGCCGGGCGCTTTCCGGCTGCGGTAGTTGAAAGTCAGGCGGGCTGCGTCTTCCAGGCTGATCTGGTGGTGCGAAACCGCCTGCACAACCAGGCCGCTCCCGGAAAGCGGGGGATTCAGAACAGAAACCTTTACCGGTTCGCCGTCCAGAATATCGTTCCGGTTGGCGCTAACGCCGACGAGCAGCAGCAACGGGATTCCGCTTTCCGGCATCCCGTAGTAGTAACGAGCGCCCACGGCCCGCGGCTGGGAAATCAGCGGCTGAACCGCCTGCCGCGCGAAAAAGCCGCCCGGAACGGCGTCCGGGGCCGTTTGCAACTGGTAGCGTTTGATAAAATCAAGGGCTTCGGCGATGGAGACCGTGTGGTTCTCTTCTCCGGTGAATTTAGGGGATAGCTTCATTTTAAAGCTCCTTTCCGAATAGAATGGGATTAAAATAAGCTACACAGCTGTGTAAAGGATTAAGCGCACAGGAGACTTCCTTGCCTCTGCCATTAATACCCCAAAATCACACAATATAGTAAAATTTTTTGGCGAATATTTTTTCTCTATTGATAATTATATCCAGAAAGGTTATTTTATTTCGTCTCATAGATTATTTACCTTTACATATACCAGACCAAACTACTACCGAGGGGTTTCCAATTGTCAATACCCCTCAGCAGTTTCAATTGCGGGTAACTGCCAAGTTTTTCCCCTTAGGGCGATGTAGGCGCGAGATACTACCGGCGGAATTTATCATTTACTGAGGAATTTTCAGGTATGAACCGGACGGTGAATCAACATAAAAACTCTCTGGCCGAAACTCACAAGAGAGTTCTCCTGGAAAGACTACTTCAGGGGAATTATCCCCCCCATTTGCTCATCGCCTTCGCCTTTCATAAAATCCTCGGCTGGCCGACGGAGCGTATGGTCGCCGAATTCTACCAGAAACCGCTGTCCGTGGTCGAAGGGGAACTGGAAAAGCAATTGATTAAGGAGGGATTTGAAGATGGTTACGTGCGCAACCTGTTCCAGCCGCTGCGCCTTGGGTTAGAAAAACCGTTGAATCTTATCCGGTCAAAACAGTTTAAAAATGAATATAAACCACTTTTAACTGAAATCGCCGGTACTACCAAGCTGAGCGATTATTTCAGAAAAGAGCCGGAAACAGCCATCAGTGAATACTGGGATTCTGACACTGATCTGCTCCTCATTGCCGACGCTATACAAAATAAACCGGGCGCTTTTGAGCGGCTTTACCGGACGGTTGAGGAGCAGGCGCTGGGCTTCATTCGCTTTAAGATGGGCAATGACAAAAGATCAAAAGACCTGGCCCGGGAAACCCCGCGCGAAGTTTGGGAAAAACTACCGGAGTATAACCCTGCTTTTCGTCCTTTTATTGCCTTTGTAAAAAACCGCGCTTGGTTCTTGATTAATAGGTATTGGAAAAATATCCGTAACCCCCGGGAGGTGTCGCTGGATGAGTTAAAGTTCGAGTTTCCCGGTCTGGATGATGAAGAAACCCCCGCAAAAATCAGCTCCCGAACGGCGGCGGATGCTTCGGAATCGCAGCCGCTAAGTGATGAGGAGTTGAACGAGAAATTGAGGCTATATGGTATTTTGTGGAAGGTAACCTTCCGCTGCCCGGTTCTCCCGCATCTCCTGATTACTTTTAGCTTCAATAAGCTTTTAGGTGAAAAACCTGCCAGTATCGTGGCCGGCAAATCCAAAAAATTTCTGCAAAAATTAGGCGAATTATTAGAAGAAGAATTGATCCTTAAATCTCAACTGCCGGAAGACTTTATTCGCGCCAGGATAGCACGGCTTTACCAGAACCTGGGAAAAACCTTTGACGATTTTCAACTCGACCCTCGCGGCCGGGAAAGCCTTCCCACCCTGGAAGGCCGGAAAATTGGGAGAACTGTTTTAAAAGAGTATTACCGGCTCGATCCCCCGGAGGGAAATATCCCGATGTGGAGCCAACTGGCGCAAAGAAAGGTGCAGCAGTGCCTGGTTCAATACCTGCGGTCAACAAAAATCAAAGAAATTAAAAATAATTTACTATAAAATCCCCCAATGGCAGTAATGTCAGCGGGAGGTAAAAACATTATGGAAAATTTTGATCGCCATTTGTCGCCGGAAGAAATAATCGATTACATCGAAGGAAAATTACCCGCCGGGAACCTACGGCGGGTAGAGATTCATTTTGCCCGCTGCAGCGAATGCGTATCCATCGCCCGGGAAATGCAATTATTGCAACAGGCCTGGCAAACCTGGAGCGCGGAGGAGCACGGAAAGATATACTTACAAGCGCGGATGAACGCGGCATTAATCGCCGCGGCAGAGAAGGAAGAGAACCCGGAATGGAAAGAGCGGCTGTTGCAATGGCGGGCTTCCTGGTCCGGTAAAGCTCGCGTGCTGGTCAATATTGTAAAGAGGGCGCCCGGATCTACCTCAAAATTGATTTCGGAAGGGTTGGAATCGTTAATGGCCGGCGGTGAAGAGTGGGAATTCGAATTACTGCCCATATCCCTGGCCAGCCGGGGAGAAGAAGACGCCGGCCCGGAAACCCAGGTAGTAAAAATCAAAGCTGCGGAGGTTGATTTGTCTCCCCAATCGAGAAAAGCGCAAATCCAGTTGGAATGGGAAGGAGACGTGATCGTGCGGGTTAAAAATTTTTCGCCAACCGAAAAGCCGCCGCTAATTGTGCTGTTCAGTAAAGAGAATGAAATGCGATCCTGGGTAAAAGAATTGACCAAGGAAAAGGATTCTGCCGATTTTTCAGCGCATTTTGCCCGGGTTCCTCCCGGCAATTACCTGGCGTTGTTTGAACCCTGAAAGCCCCTTTCCGGCGCAGAAACACAGGGGACAGCCGCAAATAAACAAAATTACAACCCAAGTGAAAGGATAAGACTATGGCTGATGAACTGATCACACCGGAAAATCTATCAGTTGATTTGTTGAAGGCGATCTTTGACGCCGCGTACATGAATTTCTCTGTAGAAGAGGGTAAAGAATTAAAAGTGAAAGATAGCTGCACGGTTTGGGTAAGCCCTGATCTGGAACGCAAGAACAGAATCCGGCTGTATGCCATATTTGCTTTCAAGGAAAGCTCCAGCCAGAGCGACCGTCTTGAGTGCGTCAATCGGATCAATAATGAATATATCATGATCCGCGCCAGCGTAACGGACAAAGGTTTACTCTTCTTCGAATATGACCTCATGCTCGATGGGGGTCTTACAAAAAAGGCGCTGGTTTCTGCAATCAAGCGCTTTGCTTCGATCCCCCATGGCGCTGTTGAAGAACATGGCGCCAGCATTGTCGAATAGAGATAGTTCGGCACCTGACATCTAACATAGTTGCAGCCCGATCAGGGTCTGCGACCATCACGGCAACCGAAGCCGCGGGCTACCGGGTTAAAAAAGTGAGTAACCGCCTCGAATGGGGTTTGTTTCTCAAAGATGGGAGTGGGAAAGCGGCCGGGTTGAACGTAACGCGCGAAAGGATGGCATGAAATCTCATACGATTTTGAGCATCAATAAAGTTGGGCGGGATAAGTTCCATTATACTATCCGGTCCCAGGAGCCCGGCTTGCAGGCTACCTCGCCGGTGGAGCGGGTGTGGGAAGCCCGGGTGCATCTTCCGGCAATTCGCTCGCTGTGCGTCAAAATTCGCAATGCAGTCGAAAGACCGCTGAAAGTTCTAACCGATTACAGAAATTGTTGCCAGGAGATTACCAACTTCGGGCAGGGGCTCTACGACGCCCTGTTTCCCAAAAACCAGCCCGGTATAAATGATTTGCGAAATACCCTGCGGCGCATCGAAACACCCCTCTTGATTTCCACGGATATGCCGGATATTCACTGGGAGCTGCTCTACGACGCGGAAGAGAAAGCTTCCTGGGGGATGAAGTATCAAATGGGAAGACGGCTGAGGATGCGCAGCGTGGCAGGCGCCCGGCCGCCTTCCCCTCACGATCCCAAATGTCTATTGATCGCCGTTCCCGACCCCGGCCGCGGGGAACGCAAAATATCGGAAACCGTGCAGGAAACCCAAAATTTGCGCGACTGGCTTATCGCAAAAGACGTGGATTGCAAGGATTTTCTCCATGGGGAGCAAGCCTCTTTTGAGGCGGTGCTGGAGCGTTTAGTCCAATCCGAATATGACGTCATCCATTTTGCCGGCCACATTATCAAAGATACCAAATCGAACGAGTACGCCCTGCGGCTTCATGGCAATGACCTGTTACCTGCCAAATTGATTGCGGATATGGTGAGAGGGAACCCGCTGGTCTTTCTGAATGGCTGCTGGGGCGGCAAGGCAAAAGGGATTGCTAACTCTTCTACCAGTGTGGCCGGTCTTACCGACGCCTTTCTTTCGGCCGGCGCCCACGTCGTGGTCAGTTCCTTATTCCAGATACCGGACCCGGGTTCCCGGGCCTTCGCCGAAAAATTTTATGAAAGCGTTCTGAACAACACGCCGGCCGGCGAGGCCATGCGCAACGCCAGGCGCTGTCTTCAGCCGATAGACGACAAAGACGAGAAGGAGAAGTTGGGCTACGCCGCCGCCTGGGCCAGCTTTATTATGTACGGCGACCCCTGCTGGCGCCTGGAAAGGTCGGAGATGGATGTGTGCCAGAGGCTCCTCAAACCACTGGAGCTATGCCGGGAAAATTTCGACATCTCTTCCCTGCGTATAATCGAAAGCGCCATAGGGTATGGCGCTCCCGGCGGAATTATCGGCACGCCGCACTTATTCGCCGCCCTGATCGACGGCGAGGATGAGTACCTGCGCACACAGATACGCCGCCAAAAAATAGCGGCTGAAAAGTTGCGAGATGATTTGAAAAAGATCTTTGCGGCCAAAAGCAGCGCCAAATCCTTTCCTGCTGAGGTCACGTTCTCGAAAAATATGCAACATATTTTACGGGGCGCCTGGAGCAGAGCGCAGAGAGCGAAGCAGAAAATTTCCGAGCGCGACTTGTTAAAGGCGTTTATCGACTATGGCGGCGGCAATACCGGCAAGTTATTGAAGGAATTCGGGGTCAATATTGCTACACTATTCCCGGACGCCGATGAAGATGCCTTCGCAAATTTCTGGCCGGGACAGAACGCCGGAGACATAACCATAATCGATTCAGAGCCGGAAGACGTAGCTGTTGACAACGATATAGATCGCACCGGTGTACTCGAGTCTCCAGCGGAAGATGCCGCAGGCCCCGGAGCGGAAGTTAGCGCGGCACAAATTGGCCCGCTTGCAGCTACTGATTGCGAAACGGAGGCCTGGAAGATGCTCTTGAAAGGCGCGTATATAGCCAGGCAGGGAGGCCAGGCGCATATCAGCACCGTTCATTTTACCAAAGGAATGCTGCTACATCCGCAATCCTTACTAAGCCGGGCCTTCCTGGCCTATGGTCTGCCGCAGGGTTTATTAGGTCCCCTGCTTCCGCCGGAAGAAGAAAAATACGCCGTTATTGCTTTTGATGACGGGGCTAAAATCGATTGTTCGGAGAGCGTCTTTACCATTCTGCATTATGCAAAAGAATTTGCCGAACAGCGCAGCGATTCACTGGTGCAGGATCGCGACCTGCTGGCAGGGTTTTGCTACCAGGGAGGAGGCAATACCGGCGCCGCCCTGCGGCGCATGGGCGTCGTTCTGCAATTCATATTGAGCCGGGTTTTTCATAATGACGGGCGTTTGAACCTCTCGATATTCAGCCCGGTTTTGCAAAAAGTTATTGCAGAAGGGTTGGTTTGCGCCGAGAAGCTGCGCTTTAGCCTGGTGGGACGGGGGCACTTTTTATTCGCCTGGCTGAATTCGGCAAAGAGCCGCCTGGCCGGGGAAGTGCGCAAGCAGGGCAAAGACCCGGAACAGTTGGCGGAAACGCTTTTCCTCCGGCTGCCCAGCGGCGATCAACCGGTCGAATTAAAGTCGGGCGTACGCTTCTTCTCCCCCGGCCTGGTCAGAATTTTTTTAGCGGCAGAACAGGAGATGGCCTCAAAGGATGAAAACAAGATTAGCGAGGAGATATTACTGCCCCTGTTCATTGCCGACGGCGGCGGAGAAGGGGGAAAGGTTTTGGTGGAGCAGGGGGTAAAATTTAGCAGAATGTTGCACGGATAGAGAAGTGTAAACCACAATTTCTGGTAATGATAAATAAGGAGGAAGAGGAATGGAACCCCGGGAAAAAGTACCCGAATCGGTCATTTGCCCTGCCTGCCATACTGAAGTGGATCTCGATGAGGAGGAAAGAAGAGCAGGGAAGTTTGTTTGTCCCCGCTGCGAAAAGCCGGCGGACATAACGAAGGACTATTTTCAGAACGCTACGGAAGAGTACCAAAAGAGTATCACTGCAATGGAATCGGGGCTTCTCCCGGCAGGGGAAGCCACAGTGATCCCCGAAAGCATAGGGGGATGGCTTATCCTTCCGGCGATTGGCTTGATATTAGGGAGCATTCTTTCCGTGATCGGGATTTTTATGAGTTTAGGGATAGCGCCAGACCTCCCCAGCCGTTACCAGGGAGTCTTCGCGCTCAACCTGTTAGTAGAAACCGGGCTTACCGCGTTTCTCATTTACGCAGCCGTCCGCTTCTTTGGAAAGCACCGGAATGCCCCGGCAACAATGATCGCGCTTATGTTGACCGGCATTGTTGCCAATGGCCTGCTGATCGCCATCAACCTCGGGGCGAACGCGGAACCCTTTGCTGTTGAGTACGGAAAGGCATTGGCAAAAGGAATTATTGGCGCGGCAATCTGGATTCCCTATTTCCTTGTTTCTACACGCGTCAAAAGAACCTTTGTGATACCGTAATAAGGCGACTGATGGCTTTTAGTTTAGAGATTTTAACTGACGTTATGCAGACCCAAAACATTAGCTCAATAGAGTAGCGGATGAAAACACCACTGCAAGACTTAGCTGTCGCCGTAAACGGCCGCCGGCCAGATAATGGCAATGCCGCGCCCTGGCTAAACCTGGAAAAAAGCACCGTGGAGGTTTTTCTGGGCGATCGTGACAGCATTGAAAAAATGAAGGGCGCTAAAAAATCAGCAGAATTGGCCCCGTTCTACCGGGGAGCGGTATTGAGGCTGAATTTTAAGTTAGTTTTCGATGAACCCTTGCCGGAAGGGTGTTCGGCGGCGATTTTTTCGTCTCACAGCACGGATCAACCTTTTAAATTGACTGAGCCGGAATCCTGGTGGAAACGGATGTGGCAATTCATTGCCCCGCGCATCGACAGCCGCTTCAACGCTTTATCCGGGGTAATTTCCGCTTTTGCGCCGGCCTTGCGGCGTAGAATCCAGCTTGAAAAAGCCCTGAGTATGAAAGGCGGCGCGGATCTGAAAGATTTGCCCCTTATCGGATCAACGGGAGAACGGAAAATATCCCTGGAAACCCAATCACTGGATTTATCGCTGCAAACCGATAGCGATTTTCCGGAGAGCGGCGTCGGCGAGAGAGTATTCCGGAAAGCGACCAGCTACGTCCTGACGGAGAATTCCCTGCAGAGTCTGCGGGCAAGCAAGGTTCCCAAAGAAATTTTAGAGATGCTGGAATACCTGCTCGACCAGGTGTACCGGGGAGAGGAAAATTTCCTGAGAGTCATCAGAACGGTTCTGAAGAGCGGGTCAACTACAGATGCTGATATTGAAAACTGGATGAATCAGTACCAGGACAGAATTTTACGCTGCGCCGAGAAGAGTTATGACAAAGCTCTTTATGAAAAGTTTTTTATCGAAAAAGATAAATCCCTATACCACCTGGCGATGAATCTCAATAGCAGCGCTTTTAACCCGGCCTTTCCCGAAAATGAAGCGATCTGGATTTCGCTTAAATCCCCCCGCGGAGAATGTACAGCCCTGGGACTGCGGCTGCCGCCGGAATGCCTGGAAAACATGGTATATTTAATCACGCAGCCTTCCGTATTAGAGATAGCGCCCGATGACCTTGCCGAAACCGATACCCTTGAACAAACCATTGAGTTTTTCCGCAGCGATAGATCGGCACTGAGGATTGCTCCCGATCCCCGGCGGCGGATGCCCTCTTTTCTAACTATCGCCGCAATACACGATGGCGCCGTCTCCCTGAAATGTGACTTAAAAGCCATTCGAAATTCACCGGATTACAGCGACGTAGGGCCCCTGGTTGTGTTAAGCTTTATCGACCAACTCAGTAACAAGCGATTGAACGCTTTATTCCCCCTGCTGCTGCGAAGCAGCCGGCAAAAGCCGGAAAGAAGGGATCTAAAAAGGTGATTTAACCAAAGGAGGATATGGTATGGAGCCTATCCAAGAATTATTGAAATTTATCTTTGCGCCCGAGACCGCCATTGCCCGGATCATCAATGTGACCATTCTGCTGGTCGCGGCAATCATACTGGGCTGGATGGGTATATATGCCCTGCGCATCCGCAACGCATTTGGCCGTCTTAACAAGCTGAAAAAATATTTCGACGGGTTGGACAGCGACCATAAATCCACCGAAAAAGTGGAAGCCCTGGCAGAAGATAAACAGTTCCGCCATCCCTGGTTTAGCAGCCGATTGGCGGCAATCAAAAAATTAAGGGAGGATCCCAACGCCACCATCGACTCCATCGACAACCTCGACATGGATTTGCGCTGGAAAACCTACGGCATTCTCCGCTTTCCCAACGGCAGCCTGGTCATCCTGGGGCTGTTCGGAACGGTATGGGGGTTGCAAAAAGCGGTGTACAGCCTGCTGCCGACCATCCAGGGCAACCTCAACCTGGACTCTATCAAAGAGGTAATGATCGGAACCCTGACCGGGATGCAAACCGCATTTGCAACCACCCTGGCAGGTTTGATCTGCTCGCTGTTGATCGGGTTTGCCATTTCCGTATGGCTAAAAGGGTATTTAAACCACTATATAAATGAATTGAAGCACTTCCTGGTGGAATCGGTTATTCCCCTGTATTCGGTGATGGGCACTTCCCACCTGGAAAGGCTGGCGGAGCAGGCAAAATCTTTAAAGAAAAGCGTGATGGAAATTTCCAACCGCAGCGACCGGCTGTTCCAACCGATCGTGGAATCCGCTAATAAGATGAGCGAGGGGATGGGAAAGATTTTTGAAGCCTCGCAAACCTTCATCACCGCCAGCAAAACGGTGGAGGACTTTAGCGCCAACCTTTCCGGCAGCCTGGCCACCTTGACGACATCGCTGGGCGAGGTGAAACGCGCCATGGATACCTACAATAAAATCCAGACCGACATCGAAAAATCGCTCAACTCCATCGCAGATATCCCCGATGAGTTCAAGCAATTTATGAGCGAAATTACCCAGAAATTTACTATTTACCAGGCCAAACTCCAGGAAGAACAGGATAAAATCCTGGGCAAGCATCGCGAGGCTAACGATCAGGAAACCACAAAGCTGTTAGCGCAGGTCGGCCAGCTTCTTAAGCAGTTCGAAGCAATCTCCTCCCGGATAGGCGAAGTTCACAACAGCCTGGAGACCACCTGGAAAAATATTGACCAGGGCCAGAAAACTTTTATCGAACAATACAAGCAGGCCGGCGTGGAGCAGCAAGAAAAAATCAGGTCTGCTCTGGAAAAAATTCTCATCGACGCCCAGAAGAACCAGGATTTCCGGAACAAGCAGGTGCTGGATGCTATCTCCAGTTGGGTAATATATAATCAGCAATTGTCGGAACATGTCGGCAAGCTGCCGGAGCACATCGCCCGGGCGTTGAACAACGGGAACTCCGGAAGATAAACAAAACGGGAGACTGCCATGGCAAAATATAATCCTGAAGAAGAAGATTTTAACATCTGGCCGACCTACTCGGATATCGGTTTTGCGATTGTACTGATCCTGGTCTTTATCATTCTCGCCCAGTATGTCGTTATCGGTAAAATTATCCAGATTAATGAGATCGAGCAGGAACAGAAGCGGTTGACGGAAAAATTGCAAGAGACTTTTCCGCGTGAATACGGAACCGCTATTCAGGATGTCGCGGAACCGCAGTTACAGAAGATCACTTTTTCAGACCGGATTCTCTTCGACTCCGGCAGTGATATCCTAAGGCTTGAGGGAAGACGCATTCTTCGGGGTGTGGCGAATATTCTTAATGATTTAAGAAGTAGAAGGAAATTTGATGAAATCCAGATCCGCGGGCATACCGACGACATTCCCATAAATACGGCGAGGTTTCCGACCAACTGGGAACTTTCCTCAGCGCGAGCGACTTCGGTAGTCAGGTTTTTTGTAGATGAATGCGGCCTGAATCCGGAGAACGGCCTTCTCCTCTCCGCCCAGGGATATTCGGAATTCGATGCCATCCGTGCGAACAACAGTTCATCTAACCGGGCGCTCAATCGCCGGATCGAAATCGTTATTAAATATCCGTTGCCTTATTGATTGCACAATTGAGGAAAAGTTGTGAGCATATTTCAAAAATTCATCAAAAAAATTGCTCAAAAATTATCCATCCCCGGCTTCGAAGATGAGGCTATATCGCCTCCGGGGTACCGGGATTTTGAGGAAGCCCGCCGCCGGCTTGCGAAAATCATCGCGGAATTCGAAATCCGATTCGAACGATTGAAAACTGCGGCGGAAGCGACCGGCCCCGGCAACCCCTGGGAACAATTTTTCAGCGACCTGGCTACCGATCTTCCCCCGAAGGGATTTCTGCTCAGGCTGCGCGAGTTTCAAGTTGCCGGCGACTACGCCAAAAGGTTAGAATTGATGAGCGTTCCCCGGCCAGTCCTCAAAAAGTTAGCTGCACTGGAGGGAAAACGGTTCCGCTGCGAGAAAGACTTCCTGGACCAATTACAAAAACTATTAAAAGAGGATGCTCTCCATTATCTCCTGCCCATTCTCGACGTGGCATCGGTTGCTCCCGGCGGCGGCGATCAAAATTATGACCTGATGGAAGGATTCGAAATCCTTTTCCATAAAATTTACCAACACCTGGAAACCCTGCGGCAGAGAGCCGGCGCAGAAACGCAACAAGCGGCCATCCGCCAGTTAAAAAAACGGCTGTTGAAGATGTGGCAGCCCTTTTCTCTGCGCTTCGATGCGGCGCTGGAGCAGGAGTTGATCCGCCTGATACTGGATGAGGGAGAGAAGAACCCGCGCTGGATTTTGTACTGCATTCCCCATCTCGACCGGTTCAGCGAGGCCGCGTCTGCCGGGTTTAACAAAAGTCTGCGGGAGTTGGTTATGGTAGAAGTCGACGATTTAGGCCTGGGAAGCCCCTCGCTTTCACAGCAGGAAATCCATACCGTCAAAGCGATTGCCAACTCGCAGCTAACTCTTTTAGAAACCGGGGATTACCGATGGGCGCACATCAACATTGCCCGGCTGTTGATGACTAAAGAATTCATCGACCGGGTATTCGAAGAGGAAAGTACGATTGATGACTACATCGACTGGCACATTGAACAGGCAGTGAAAGCCGACGCCGTTCTTACCGATCTCGACCGGCTTCTCGCCGCCTATTCTCAGCGCCTGAAACGGAATTATGGCCGGGTGCTCGACCTGTTGGAAGCGATCGGCGAACAGGAAGATCGGCAGCTTCTGGAGAGAAAACAGTTGCTGCAAGCCATTGCCTTGGGGGAACTGTGGCTGAACGCCGACCCGCGCGGCAACGCGGAAGAAGCCATAAGTCTTCTCGAACCTCTGAACGTGGAAAACAAGCTCGCGCACAAGGAAATTTATCTGCTGGTCAAATTATACGCTGCCGCCAATCGACTGGAAACTGCGCAGCAAGAGTTCGACCGTCTCGATCTTAGAGCGTTGAAGGTGGATATAACGGAATTGTTGAACCTTGCCTGGGTCATCCGGGCTTTCGACAAAATTGAGCCTTTCCTGGAACAAACGCTGGCGGACAATCCTGATTCCATACCGCTGCTCTCCCGGTTATGTGAGCTATACCGCGCTTACCGCAACCGTTTTGCAGACGCGGCGCAACTTATGGCTCGTATTGCGCAACTGGCCCCCGGCCACCCCTGGGACGATATTGGCCGCTGCGCCGCGGCCCTGGATGAAAATAATATCAGCGAAATTGAGAAATTGCTATACCGCCTGCCCGATGGTAACCCCTGGGACGAGGAGGCCGCTATTTTAAAGGGACGCTTAGCTTTGAAGACCGGTTCAGCTGATGAGGCGCTGGCTATTCTCTGCCAAATTCCCAACGCCCGGCGCGTTGATGCCCAATACTGGCAGGCAGTAGCCCGGGCGCATCTCGGCCAGTATGCCGAAGCATCCGAAGCCATTACACCTCTCGCCGGGGATCCGCACTTCCGGGAACACGTCGCGAATCTCCAGGGACAACTGCTGTTGGCGCAGGAACGGTATGAAGAGGCGCGGCAAATCTTCGATCAATTGCCTCCCTCTCCGGCAAATCTTCTCCATAAAACCTGGGCGTGTTTTCACTTAAAACAATTTGGCGCGGTTCTGGAGCTGGTAAAAGATGAAAAAACCGAAGAAGAAATTTTCTTGAAAGCCCGGGTTTATGAAGAACAAGCGGAGCCGGAGAACGCCGCACGCTTTTACAAAAGGTTTCTAAGCCGGGCGCTGCCGGGAAACCATTACTTTCCAGAAGCGCTGAATCGCTATACCCTTCACGTCATCGGAAAAGAATCCGTTCCGGAAGCGGATTGGCTGCTGGGCGAAGAATATTTAAGAAACAAAATTTCCGCCAATCGCCTGGCTCACCTGTTCATTCTGAAAAAAGCCTGGGAGGAAGCCTTGCAGGTGTTGCTTGCCGCGCAGGGCGGGATTTCCGAGCCCGATTCCCTGGTGCACGTTTATCAACAACTATTGTTCGGCTACATCCGCGAATCGAAATGGGAGAATGCGGAAGAAACGCTTACCAGGCTGGAGGAATTGGGCGAACAGACCGGGGAATATAATCGCTACATTGCCCGCGCAAAGTTGATTGCCGATTTCAGAAGTGATAAAAAGCGCATCAATTACCATAAATATGAAGGCCTTCAGGATGACCTGGTCGCCATTGCCATCGCTTTGAACAAATATCTGGATAATCAGATATCTTATGAAACGGTTCTGGAACAGATCGAAGCCTGGGCGGCAAAAACCGGCCAGATGCCCGAGCCGCCGCTGCTGCTGTTGATCCTGGCGCTGCTGAAGGATAATAAAGCAAGGGCGGCGGAATATGCTCAGAGCGTATTGGAAAGAGTCAACGGTTTTGACGATGAGGGTTTAGAGACTATTGCCAGAACCCTGGCTTCGATGGTAATCGATCTGAAAAAGGTCTCGAAAGAAGACCTGCTCAACATTTTGCAGCGCTACCAGGATAAGCTCCCCATTTCGGCAAAGAGTTTCTGGCATAAGATCATTTTATCCGTGGCCCGCCAGGATATTAGCGCCGCCAGGGCGGTGTTAGCGGAGGAAGAAGTGCAGCAAACTCTTGAACAGGAAGAGCTTGCGGCGGTGTACGCGCGAAGCGCCTTTCAGCATTTAAAAGACAAAAAAACAGATCTGGCCATGGCAGATCTGGAAAAAGCAATTGGAGCGCCATAGACCATGAAATTACAAACACTGTTCGACAAACTGGATGTTGATAGCGCCGCTTTTCAAAAGGGCGTTTTGGGGATAGCGGTGGAGTCTCGCAGCGACGCCATCCAGCCGGAACACCTTCTGGCCGGGCTGCTGCATCTTCCCCAGGGATACACCATCCGCCGGGTGCGCCGCCTCTTGCTTAAACCGCGGAATATCATCGAAGTGATCAAAGCGAGTGTGGAAAACCCGGGAAATTCTCTTCCCCCGATCAGTTCCCTGGAGAACGCCCCCTCCAACCGCGGAACGGAAAACATTCTGCGTAAATTTGCCGACTGGCAGGCGGAAGGGGATAATAAAGCGGTAAAACTCCGGGAACGGGATTTTTTGAGCCTGGTTCTTAGCGAATTAAACCCGCAAACCATAGAAGATCTGGAAAACTACGCGCAGATCGACTGGGAGCAATTCACCGCCAATCAAAGCTGGCCGCCCTCCCCGGTGGGATCAATCCAGCTTTGGAACTCCAAAACCGGCGCACTGCTCACCAATTCGGCGTTCGATAAATCCGGCCGAAAGCTGATCATTGCCCTGGAAGCGGAGATGAAAGGTTTGGGGCTGCGGGACTACACGGCCGAGGCCCTGTTTATTGCGCTGCTGACCATCGAGCCAAGCAGCCTGGCGCAGGCGCTGCAAACCCAGTTTATTAACAAAGACGCTTACGTTTCCAATTCCAAAGACCTGGTCATGGATTTTCGCAACCGGGTTCGCAAGCCGCGCGCTTTAATGGAAATCCGGGAAATTTCCAAAGATAATTGCCATCCCCGCCTGCTAAATATTTTTGAAGGCGCTGCGGAGGTTGCCATTCACGACGGGAAGAGCAAAATCTCCGTCAGGGACGCCAGTGAAGCGCTGGTTCGCTCCGAGGCCAAAGGAATTTTAGGCAACATCCTGAAGCAGTTCAATATCGACCTGGAAGCGGTGCTGAGTTTTTTGGAAACTTATTCCGAGGAGCCGGAAACCGAGGTGGAAAGGATTGCCATTGGGGATTTGGAACCGGCGATAAAGAAATACATCATCGGGCAGGATCACGCCGTGGAGCGCATCATTCCCCTGGTCAAACGGCTGCGATTCGGTTATCGCCGCCCGGGAAAACCGGCCGGGGTATTCCTTTTTATGGGACCGAGCGGAACCGGCAAAACCCAGATGGCTAAAACCCTGGCCAAAATCCTTTACGGCTCGGAAGACAACATGGTCATGCTGGAAATGGGCCAGTTTGGGGCGGAGCATTCCCGCTCTATGTTTATCGGCGCGCCGCCGGGATACGTGGGTTACGGAGAGGGAAAACTTACCAACGGCATCCGCGATAACCCGGAAAGCGTGATTCTGTTCGACGAGGTTGAAAAAGCGCATCCCTCCGTGCTGGACGTGCTGCTAAGATTTTTGGACGAAGGAAAGATCGACGATCCCGCCGGCCCGGTGCGCGACGGCAGCAACTGCCTGATCGTGCTCACCTCTAATTTTTTAGCGGACGAGATCAGTAAATATGAAGAGAAAATGACCAGCCACGAAAAAGCCGACCAGGAAGCAGTGTACCGGGAATTGAGAGAGGCGTTGCTGAACGTGGGAAGCTCGGGAAGGGACGAAAGCGTGCGGAAATTTTTCCGCCCGGAGTTCATCTTCCGCATCGACGAAATTATCCTCTACCGCTCTTTTAGCTGGGATGATTACCGCAAGATTGCCGAATTAAACCTGGCGCAGGAAATCGAGCACTTTAAGGATCAATACAATTATGACCTGGAATATGATGAATTGCTCCTGGATAAAATCGCCGACGACAGTTTCAAGCGGCGCAACGAAGGCGCCCGGGTCATCAACCGGGTGGTAAATGTAAAAGTGGTGAACCCGTTGATCGACTTCCTCACCGAAAACCCGGATTCCGATTTTGAAAAATTAAAACTCTCGTTTGATGAAAAAACCGAACAAATTCAGGTGGTTCCGCTTTCATGAAAACCTCACAAACCGTTGATTTGGTGTTCGCCGGCCGTTACCGGCTGATTAAAAAACTGGGAGAAGGAGCTTTTGGCAGCGTCTGGCAGGCGGAGCAGCGAGCCTTTGGCATTCCGTTTCGAACCGTCGCGCTTAAAAAATTTGAAACGCCCCTGAGGAGCGGAATGCAGGTCCGGCAAGTTTTTGCCGACGCCCTCAGCCTGATCCGCCTTTTAGACGCCTGTGAAGACCCCCTGGTTAAAGCAAGATTCGTGCAGGTTTACGACGTGGGATCGGTGATCTTCGAAACGCAGCAAGAAACGCCGCTCGAACAGGGATATATCACCATGGAGATAATGGAAAAGACCTTGAGAGCGGTGATTGGCGAAACCGGCGAGCCCGGCTTCCGCAAATGTACTGTTAAAGAAACCCTGGATTATTTGACGCCGGTGGTGGAGGCGCTGGCTTATATGCACGGTCAGAATCCCCCTATGCTCCACCGGGATTTAAAACCGGCAAATATTCTCTTAAAAGAAGGAAAGCAGAAGCTGCAAGTCAAAGTAGCGGATTTTGGCCTGGCCACTCAAAATTTTCACCTGGTGGAGCGGCCCCAGGCGGCAGGAACCTGGCCGTACCAGGATTTGGAGTGTTTTACCACGGAATATGCTTCGACCGAAAGCGACGTTTACTCCGTAGGGGTGATGTTCTACGAACTACTCACCGGCAACTATCCATATAACATAGACTTTACCACTCTCAACCCCCGGGACCCGATGAGCCGGAAATTATTAGCGGATAAGGTTAAGCGGGCAATGGATATAGCGGTTATCCCGCCATCCAAATACAATATCGAACTGAAAGCAAATGAGAACCGCTGGCTGGAAGATCTCATTATGAAATGCCTGGCGCGGGAACGCATCGAACGGATTATGGACGCCGCCGAGCTAAAGCGGAATTTAGACGGCCAATCCGTAGTTGAAAAATCGCGAACCCCGGAGGAAGAATACAAATACCGCCTCACAAAAGGAAAGACCGCTCAGTATAAAGGCAAAATGCACTGGCCGGAGGCGGAGGAGGAATATCGCCGGGCCATCCGGGTCATTTCCCGGGCCTGCGACGCAGTGGCCCAACTGGCGGATTTATGGATCGAGCAGGGCCGGCTGGATGAGGCGGAAAAGTTGCTAACCGACCGGCTCAGCAAAGAGTTGAAAGAGTGCAGCCACGTCTATCTAAAACTGTCGGATCTATATTCCGCGCGGGGCAATAAGACCATGGCAGAATTTTACAGGGATAAAAGCCGCACCCTCCCGGCTTGCGAGTACTCGATATTCCGGTCTAAGTTTAAATAGTTTTTTCAAGAAAAATACTCACACTAAAACCCGGGCAAAGACCATGAGCAACCATGCTGCCATGTCGCTCTCAGAATATCAATCTGCTTACGCGGGGGCGGTGAGACGTTTGTTAGAGGCATCGCAAGCCGATGAAAGCGGGGCTGCGGCGCCGGCTGCTTTAGAAAAAATGCGCGCGATCTACCGGGAAATTTCCGCACTCCGGCTCAACGATGGGGATCATTTTGTGTTGGCCAAAGATCGCCTGGCCCTGGCAACCCGCATCATCCGGCAGGATTTCAACCGATGGCTTGACGGGTTGAGCCGCAACGCGCAAAGCCGCCCGAAAACGGGTGAAGCCATCCGGCGGTTGGAATCGGAAGTAGAAAAATTAGCAGAACAGATCCAGGAAATTTCACTGGAAATGGAAACCGGAAAACACAGCAAGCATGACCAGTACACGGCGTTGGTGGAAAAATATATCGAGAAATATATTCGTAAGCTCCAATATCTGAATTCCCCCCATCCCACCGCCGTTATCGTTCCGGAAGAAGCAATTTCCGGCCTGAAAGATTTTTTAATTTACCTGGAGGATTGTTATGTTTCTCTCTCTGAATTAAAAACAGGAAACGTTAATGCTGTAAATTCTGAGTTGAAAGGCGTTATTGAAGAACTCCGCCGAACCATGAAGCAGATGTCATCGCTGCCCGGCCTCATCAACGGCATCGATCAATCTGAAGAGTACCGGGAATTTAAACGCCTTGTTGACCGGCTCCAGGAAGCGATTGAAGGCTTGTTTTTGGATATTCCCTTAACCGTTGCCCAGGAGAACGTTTCTGAAGCAGGTAAGCCGGCAGCGGAGACGCCGGGCGAAACAGGCTCTATAGCGGATCAACCGGAAGCCGCGGCTGCACAGCCCCCGGCGGACGCTGTGGATGCGGCAGAAAACCGGCCAAAAGCGATCTCCCCTTCCCCCGGCCCAAATTTTACCACGGAAGCGCCGGAAGACGTGCAGGGATTAATAGAATATCTCACCCGTTGCGAGAGCGAGGAAGAAAAAGCGGCCGCCCGGCAACAATTGCAGCAATGGCTCGAAGGAATTGGCGCTTTTCCCGGAAAGGATGAAGGCGGTTCGTCGGATGCAGTGAAATCTCTCCTCTTGGAAATCCGGAAGTTTCGCTTAACCCTGCTGAACTGGCTGGCAAACCTGGATTCATTTCTTGGAAATGACCTTTTCAAAAAAGTGCGCGAGCATCAGGAAAAGCTTTCCGATTTAGAGCAAAAGATAGCCGATCACCGCGCTAAGCTCGACAGTCCGAATTACAGCGACGCGCGAAAAAAACGCTTTGAAATGGCCCTTGCCAAATATTCTAAAGATTACGAGCGTGAGAAGAAAACAGAGGCTGCGTTGAAAACGGAATTGGCGCAGATTATCGAACCATATTTCGCTCGGCTCTCCGACTGCAGCGACGCATTAGATGCTTGTAAAAAACTATTGACCGCTTTAGCCCAGCCGGAGCGGGAGCAAGTTTCAGAAGAATTGGCGGATGCCCTTAATGAAATCCGGTTTATAGAGTTGTGGTGCAACGAGCAGGCCGGTATTGGAGATCTGCTCAAAGTTCATACCGCCTATCGCCGGCTATTACACGCGACCAGAGACCTGGGAGAGATTCTCAAAGAAAATTCGCCGGGAATAGCGCTTTCTCTCCCGGTATTGCCAGATGACGGCAGCAGGGAGGCAGCGCGGGTATTGCCGGAAAAAGATGGGCAGGTTTTGAAAACCGTAAAAAGGCTAAGAGACCGGTTGAGAGACCGGCTGACCGGCCATACCGTTGCTTACAGGCATTTGCTCAATCGCGAAGATCAAACGCTGATCGATGCCCTGCACCACGACCTTGCCGAAAACGAGTGGCTAAAAATCTATAAGGAAAATCCCCGGGACTGGATCGCCTGCCATCATTTAGCGATTCTCTATCACGCCAGGGCGTTCGACCTGGAAATGGAAGGCAAAGAGCAGGAGGCTACCATGGCCTGGGAGAATGCTCTGAAGTACTGGCAAAAATCAATCGAACATGCGGAACCGGTCGCATCCATCCGCTCTTTGCTGCAAAACCTGGAACGCTATAAAGAAGGCCATGACAGGGAGTTGGCCGCCTTAAGCGAAAAAATGGTGCATGATCTTCTGGCGATCCATCACCGCTGGTATGATTATTATATCTCCCGGAAAAAAGAAGAGCAGGCGGAGCGGCATTATTCCATATTGGAAAAAGTGCCCTTAGAAGAAAAGCATCCGATTTTACAATCTATTTACGAGAAAAATTACGGAAGCAAGGTGGCAGAGCTGTCCAAACGATTCAAGAATAAAAAGGATGAAAAATCGAGAATCCAGCTTGCCGAAGAAGTGGAGCGTTTTTATAAGCGCATTAAGCCAATTTCCCGCAGGCGGTCCTCACTCGCATCGGCGTTACGGGACCTGGTTATGCTATGCGGCTGGCGGCTGCAGATCGAGTTCTCTAAATGGCTTATTAAAATAGAGCAGGCGCAAGCCCGTTTAGAACCTCTTGTAAACGAACGAAAGCGGCTGTCCGAAGAACTGGAAAGATTACACCCCCAGATCGACGAACTTGAAAGCCAGCTAAAACGGGGTAATCATACTGTTACGAACCGTTATAATGACATGGCCGGAAAATACAACCAAAAAGCGCGCCGATACAGGGAATTGGACCAGCAAATCGGCAACGAGTGGAGAAGGCAGATCCAAACCATCGAAGACCTGGTAATCAACGCCCGGGAATGCGAAGAGCCCCTTTCTCAGCTCATTGTATCCGATGATAACGCCGCCAAACAGAGGGCAGCCATAGAATTACAGGAAGCGGTATCAGAAATTTTCTCTCTGGAAAAAGAGTTAGGCGACCAGCAGCCCTATCGCAACCTGAAACAAAAATGCGAAGAATTACAGAAACAGATAAAGGCCTTAAGAGCCGGCGCTCCCGTCGCCGCCGCACCGGCGGCTTCCGTTGCGGATAACCCGGGCAGCCTGTGGAGTTGGGTAGAGTTCAAGAAGGAAGAAAACCCCTACGCGAATACCGCATTTCTCCTGCTGCAAACGGAGCTGCCCGCGCTTACGGAAAAAATCGACGTCCAAAAATTGCTGATCCGGATGAGACAAAAAAAGCAATATTTGGAGAGAGTGGCCAGAGCCGGCCGGCATTCCGTATTAGGAAGAAACGTGAGCCGCGAAGAATTGAATAAAGCCCTGGTAAAGTTAGACTCTCCTCTGGACTTGGCCAAGGATATGCTGCTGCAACACCAGTCCCATCCCCTGGATACGGAAGACATTAAAGCGGAACTGGAAGGAATAGAGCTTCCCTCCCCGGACAATATCCCGGTGGAAATTTCCCGGGGAATCTTTGCGCTCTTTACGGTTCCGGCGCTCCCGGAGGGCGCCCGGCGGGAATGGAAGAAGCCGGAGAGCCTTCCGCCGGGCGAAAGAACAAAACCCCGGATTCAGTGGCCGACGTAAGCAACGCCGGAGCGATTTTCGATATGCAATTTCCGTCTATCAGGATAACGATATAATTGATAAAAATACCCCGGAGGCGTACATGAGCAGTTTGAAAAAACCGGCGATGAATCCAGAACCTCGCCCTTTGCAGGTGCTAAAAAATCCCGTGGTTCCTTTTTCCGAATTATGGCAAACCATGCGCGATCTTGTCGCCCGCAGCAGCGAGAAGCATAAAGAGATCGAGAAAGAGCGCGACCAGGTGGTTATCCGCTTCAGTGAAAAAATTGACGATTTGCGCCGGGTGGTAAGTGTGGAACGCAAGGATACCGCTGAAAATTCAAATGCGCAACTATTGCAGCGCCTGGAATCCCTCATCGAAGGCTTCTATGAAATTATGCGCTCTTTTAACTACTCAATAGAAATTTACGATGGCCGCAGCTGGAGCGAGATTCCCGAGGAGCAGGCGGAACTGGAGGGCTTTGCCGAAAGCAAGGAGCTCCCGGAAAGCATTGTCGCCGAAACCCTTATCCCGGCGGTGCGCTACGGTGAAAAATACATCCGGCGGGCAAAAGTTTACGTGCGCGGCCCGGTAAAAAACAGTTAATTGTTCAATCAGGAGAGAAAAACCATGAGTGAAATTATTATCGGCATCGATTTAGGCACTACCAACTCTTGCGTCGCCATAAAGGGAGGGAATCAACACTGCTACACCCCGCCCAGAATAACCGGCTATTCTGTAGTGCTGGATCGCTTGAAACGCAGGTTCACCCCTTCCGTGCTCTATTATACCGGCGACAGGGAAAATCCGTACGAAATCGGGCACAAGGCCAAACAAAGCGTGGATGGACAATACCCACCGGTGATGTTTGCCAAACGGCACCTGGGAACCGATAAAAAATTCCCCATCGGTGATGATAAGTATATTACCCCGGTGGAGGTTTCCGCGGAAGTGTTGAAATACCTCAAATCCATGGCGGAAGAGCGCCTGGGTAAAAAAATCTATAAAGCGGTGGTTACGGTGCCGGCTTACTTCGGGCTTGCTCAAAAAAGTCTCACCAAAGAGGCCATGGAAATGGCCGGCTTCATCGTTGATGATGACCGCTACATTATTATCGAGCCGGTGGCGGCGGCGTTGACCTACACCCGGATGGTGGAACAGGAGTCGCACAAAATTATGGTGTACGATTTAGGCGGAGGAACTTTTGACACTACCATCCTGCAAAAAGAAGGCGATTTTATCGAGGTGGTCGGGTTTGGCGGCGATCACGCCCTGGGGGGATACAATTTCGACCTGCTCCTGGCCGATTATATTATTGACAAACTGAAAGCAGATGGATACCAGTTGGAACTGGATACCGAAAAAAATCCGGAAGATAAAATCCGTTATACCAAATTAATGATAGAGGTGGAGAACGCCAAAATCGAGCTCTCGAAAGGCGTGGAGTATAAACTGCGCAAACCGGCTATATTTAAGGACCAGAAAGGCGACCCGGTGGACCTGAATATGGACCTGAACCGCCCGCTTTTCGAGTCGCTCATCCGGGAAAAAATCGATTATACCATGGAGCTTTGCAAAGAAACGTTGCAGAAAACCAGCTTCGATATCGGCCAGATCGGTCAGATCATCCTGGTGGGCGGCTCTTCTTATATTCCCCTGGTGGCGCAGCGGTTAAGAGAAGAATTCGGTAAAGAGCCGGAATTCGTGGAGCCGGACCTGGCGGTAGCGTTAGGCGCGGCCATCCAGGCTTCCCAATTTGGCGTCACTATCGAGCAAAAGGTGCGGGTAAAATTCGATCTGATGCCGGCAGTGACCATGTTCCCGGAAGAAAACATTTCCGGGGTGGCAACCTCCCTCAACGGGGAACCGCTGCCGGCGGGTTACGTGGCGGAGATCAACAATCACCTGGGGACCTTTAAAGAGAACGCGCCGCTTAGCGAAGAAGGTGGATTTTTTTTCAAAGTTCCGGTGCAGGAAAATAGCGAAAACATCTATGCGATACGGATTGTCAACGCCGCCGGAGAGATAGAAGCGGAGACCGAATTAAGTATTTCTCACGCCGAGGATGCGGACATACCGGCAGTCAGCGACCAAATCGTCTCTACCAAACTGTCGAAAACCATTTTTGTGAAAAGAGACAGCGGGATGGCCGAACTGGCGGAAGAAGGGGTTCATTTGCCCTATGAAAAAAGAGAACCATTTTCGATTATCAAAAAAGGCGAGATCGATCCCATGGAAGAGCTGGATTTGAACGTGGAGTTGTACGAAGGCGATCTTTTTTTGGGCGACGTAAACGTCACCGGAATCCCGGGAACGATTGAAAGCGGCGAGCCGGTATTAGTGGGAATCAAAATCACCCCGGATTATAAGATACACGCCAGCGCTTTTATCCCTTCCCTGGGACTGGAAGGCAAATCGGTATTTTCCATGAATACTGAAAAAGTGAAGAGCCGGGAGGAATTGCTCGAAGACCTTCATAACCTGGAAAATGAGTGGGAAGGGCTGAAACTGTTGCTCAACCGCGAAGACCTTGCCAAAGCCGGGGTGCGCATCGACCGCGCGTTGAAACGCGCTAAAGAGTATTTAAGCGGACACGATCCAGATACCTCGGAAGGTTCTAAAGTGGTCGCCAGTTTAAAGCAGATGCTGAGAGACCTTCGCGGCAAAGGCCCGCTGGTGTTGCGGCCCAGCAAAGACGAATTCAACAAACTGTGCGATGATACTCGCCAACAGATAAAAGAAGCAGAAAGCAAAAGCCAGAAGGCGCGCGACATGGAGATGGAAAAAACGCTGGATACCATCATCATGCAGGCCAGGCAGGCTTTCGATTTGCGCGATCAGGAGAATTGGAACCTGGGTTACCGCCAGGTAGAAGAATTGGGCATGAAAGCCTATCAAATGGTATCACCCATCGATATGGGAGATATCGACCCTCAAAAGTTGCTTTTGGAGTTGATCATGTTTGTCAACGGCCTGAGGGGAAAAGCGCAGGAACAAACGCAGGATCCCCGGCATCCCACCTGGATAAAAAAGATCGCGTCCATATTAGAGGAGCTAAAAGCGCTGGGCAACGCGAACAATGACGGCGAACTGATGAAGTCGCTCCGCAATATATACATCCAAAAAGTTGAGCCTTTGCGGAATGAGATCATGGGCGGGCCCGGCGGCATTCAATTTGGCCTTGGGTTAAAATAGATACCGGAAACTTGTAGTGCTAGTTCTACCAACGGGCACTCGATCTAACCGCGAATTGACGCAAATAAACACTAATTTTGGCCGGTCTCGATCCTATAGTTATTCACGTTTATTCGCGGTTATTCGCGGTTTAAATCAACCCCGAAGGGATGGTTTATCCCCTTTGGGGCTTTGCCACTAGCGGAATCAATAAATAACAGAGGAGACTCGTACCATGATTTGCCCGCTCTGCAACACCAAATACGACCGCATTGCACAAAAATGCCCCTCCTGCGAGGGCGATTTGTCGGCGCTGGCAAGAATTTCGGAAATGCCGGATTACTATTATAACGAGGCGACAGCAGCAGCCTCCCGGGGGGATTGGTTTGGCGCGCTGGAATCCTTATCCGTCGCCAGGGCCTTTCGCCCTGCCGACGCGGATGCGCTTTTGTTTTTAGGCAAGATTTATATTGAATTGAGCCAACTCCCCCGGGCTTCTTCCTGTTTTATCAAAGCCCTGAAAGTGGACGCTTTTAACCAGGAAGCGAAAGAGGCGCTGATGTGGCTGAGGGCAAACGGATGTGACATTCCGCTGCAGGAATTCCTCTCCTGAAAGAACCCAGAACAATATGAAATTGCACGCTGAAGCGTGCATTCGAAATGCGCCCTTTTACAGGTGCGTAACATAAGTTAAGTTGTTGAAAAGCACCCCGGCCTTCCAGGGTGCAATTTGTGCTGCACCCCCGAATTTAGTCCGCCATTTTCCTGAATTTTCATCGCCCAGAAATTATTTTACTATTCTCACCCCACTATCCTTTAATACATATAGAGGCCGCTAAGAATGCCTCGTCTATTATCCACGGAACACTCAAAGGAGGTATCCTATGGATTACTCATTGGAAATCCTGATAAAGATTCTCGCGTTCCTGGTTGTGTTCAATACCGTCGGTTTCCTGGTGGGCTTTATCTGCCGCCGCTACCGGGAACAAATTACCCCGAAAGGAGGCGACTATGAAGAACTTTAGAATGAGGCGAAGATTCGCCGGCCGCCGACCGGCCGTTTTCCCGCGTTCCGGTTCGGTAGAAGAATCGGCAGCCAAAACAAGGGCCGATGTTCTTGCTTCCCCCAATGGGAAAGTTTCCTCTTCCGATTTACAGGCGCTGGAGCAGGCGGGCAACAATTACAGCGCCGCGGCCGGGCATTTCCGGGAGTTGTTCTCCGCGAAAGGTATGATCGGTTTTCTGTTCAGTTTCCTGCAAATCCCGGTTTTGCTGGTCAATTCCTACATCCTGGCGATCCGTTTCGAAGCAATCTTCAATTCCCCCGGGATGGCGCTCTTTACCCTGAATATTATGGGGTGGATGCGAGAGATAAGCGAGTATGATGTGTTCGGTCTGCTGGTCAGCCTGGGAATTATGGGCAGTGCTGCCGCTTTTGCTCATACGGCCTTACACCGCCGGGCGGCTTCTCCGCTGATTACTTACACTTCCCTGCCGGGCTGGATTGCGCTGGCGACGTTCGAGATCGCGGTTTCTCTATACGGGGGGATTGCTACTGACGGACACTGGATCAACGCTGCTCTGAGCGCCCTGTTCGCCTTTGGGATGGTGCTGTTAGAAGGGTTATTCGGCATATTCGCCATCGACTACTTCCTGGTGCCGTTGTTTCTGGCGGTGCTGTGGACGCTCTCCTTGCCATTCCAACTGGTATCCTCAGGGATTAGGAAATTAGCCGCTAAATGGATAGCGTCTGCGCCGGAGCGGGCGGCGCGCAGAGGATTTCGCCGGGAACTGCGAGCACAGCGCAAAGCACAAAAATCCAATAACCGGGTAAACCCCCTGGCGGTTTTACTTCTTGCGGTTTACCAGGCCGTCTTCCAGCCGTTGAATAAATTGGACCGGTTTGTATCCCAAAAGCTTACCGGCGGCAAGAAGACTCAATTGAAAGCGGATTCTCAGAAATCATAAAACATAAGGAGAATGGCATGAAAAGAATTATCCAATTGCGGCTTTCCCGCCGTTTGCGGCTTGTATTTGTTATCCTCCTGTCCGGGTTGCTGCCCGGTTGCGAAAATATTGAAATCAGCGCGCCGCCCCCCTCTATCGTTTGGTTTATCGGGTTCGACGTGACCACCTCCATCCCGGCAAATGAGTTTGCCGAATACAAAAACATTGCCCGGAAAGCGGTGCTCAGCCGGCTGAAAAACAGGGATAATGTCCATATCCTTCTGATTGATTCCGACCCGGAAGATAACATCAAATCGTTCATCCTGAACAGCGGAAGAACCGGGCTGGTAGAGAAGATTCTGGAGATCGATAAGTATATTCAGGATGAGATCCAGCAATCTGCGAATTACCGTGGTACTACCAATATCGGAGGGTTCCTGACGTTCGTGAAACGCAATATCAGCGAGTCTCGCAACGAAAGGGCTAATGCTACCGCCAAAGGAGCGACCCTTACTGCGGAACCTCTGTATGTGGCGCTTCTGCTGACGGACGGGCATCCTGATGGCGAACAAACAAATTCCGGTGCGGAATGGCATGATGACATCCATTTGTCGGCCTGGGGAGTTCATGACCGCCACGCCCCCGCTATGCTTTCCCTGTGCCAACGATCTGGTATTCCGGAAAAAAACCTTCAACTGGTGCGCCTCATAGACGCCGGGCTCCGTTTGGAAAACTTTGGGTTAGAATGGAATCGCCCGTTAAATGAACCCATCTTAAAGTCGATCGAAACAAAGAAAGTTCATACGGGCGGTTTATAAGAATCATGGCCGGCAAGGGTAAAAACGCCGGCAGATTGAGACCGGCGCTTTTTACATACGAAATCTAATTCTACTTTAAGACTTTAAAAAAATACTTAAAAAATTCATATATTGGGCTATGATTTTAAAAAACTTTATTACGCATCGGAGCAACCCCGAAGTG
>JABWBP010000026.1 GCA_013360445.1 Calditrichaceae bacterium
TGGCAATTAGCAATTGGCAATTAGCAATTGGCAATTAGCAATTGGCAATTAGCAATTGGCAATTAGCAATTGGCAATTAGCAATTGGCAATTAGCAATTAGCAATTAGCAATTAGCAATTAGCAATTGCCAATTAGCAATTGCCAATTAAGTCTTTGCCGGAGATTGGGTATATTCCCGCAGCAGTTCCAGGATGATCTTGAACTGGGTCTTCATTTTATTGGAGAAGCAGCCCGGGTAAGAGGCGATGCAGGTTTCGTTGAAACAGGCCTCCATCGGCTCCCGGCAATCCTGTTTGTAATAATAATTGGGGATCGGCTCTAATTTGGACTTGATCTCCGCCAGGGTCAGGGGAGTTTCATCCTTCAGCGCCGAAAAATGCACCACCTGCTGCTCCAAGTAATCCCGCAAATCCTGCATTTGGAAGGCGTTCAGGCGGGGATAGATTTCCTCGATGGCTGTGTGGCCCTGGAGGAGCTTGAGAACCACCTCGGCCTTTTTCATCACGCCCAATTTGTTCTTGAATAATTTTGCGCGCATACCCTTTCCCTCATTTTGCTATATTTCCGTCTATAATTGCCCAAATCTTTACGCAATACCCTTCGACCCTTCGACCCTTCGACCCTTCGACCCTTCGACAAGCTCAGGGTAAACTCCTTCACGCAATAGGCATTACGCATTCCGTATTACGCATGGGTCGCTCATCTCCTCTCAAACGAATACACCACGGTGTTGCAGAGCGAATCGTGCCAGGTCTGGCGGTTCTCCCGGGCGGCTGCCCGCCAAAATCCCCATCCCAGGGGGAGCAGGGAAATTAAATACCCCAGCCAGCGCAAGAGCGCTTTTTTCAGGCCCGGCTGCTGTTGCGAAGCATCCATCACCACCAATTTCTTGAGCATTTTCCCGGGGGTTTGCCCGGTTTGGGCGGTGAAAATCGTATAATACAGCGCATAATATCCCCACAAGAGCGGGGCCGGGTAACCGAAATTCAGCATCTTTCCACGATACAGATTGATCGAAAAATAACCTCCGCCCCACCAGTAGTCCCACCCCCCGGGAACGTGCCCTTTTTTAATTTCCAGCAAGTATTCCGGAATCATCGGCGAAATCCAGATACTGAACACCTCCCCTTTGCTGAAGAGGAAGAGAGTAAGGCCGCACAGCGTTCCCAAAAAAATGCCGTCGAGGAGTTGCGCCATTACCCGGTCGCGAAGGGAGGCGGGTTGCAACGTATAGGAATTCGACCGCTCAAAATCAAATCGGTGAAAGATCGGGCTCATATATGCTCTGAGTAGCGTTCCTTCACTGCTGTTTTGCAGAAAAACTATTTTATTTTCCGGAACTTCATGGTTTAATTCTTCCGCAATCCCGGGGAGAGAGGGCTGCGGCGGAATGCCAAACCGCGCGCTCGAAGAACTGCATGGGTCTTATGGCCCTGCCGTCGCCGCTCTCTGTCCAATATTCGGAACGGTATTGATGCGAATAAATGAAAAAATAAAATAAATGGAAATTTTTCTCCAGGAATCCGAAAGCCGGTTACAACATTCTTTGAACTCCCTTTTCCCGGCCATCCGCGCCTTCAAAACCCTGCGCCGCTTAAAATCATCCGCGCTGTACCGGGAGCACCGGGAAGAAATCCGCCGGGTGGAAGCGGGCATCGAATGGCAAAACCGGTTCGACTCCCGCGAACCGAAAAACCGGCTGCGGGTGGCGGCCTGGAACGTAGAACGGGGGCGCAACCTGGCCGGAATCATTCGTTTTTTAACCAACCATGAGCACCTCTCCCAAACCGATGTGCTGCTGCTGACCGAAACCGATATCGGGATGGGGCGCAGCGGCAACCGCAACGTTCCCCGGGAGATCGCCGCGGCGCTGAAGATGAATTACTGCTTCGCCAATTCTTTCATCGTGCTCTCCAAAGGGGACGAGGGGGAGCAGGAACACGAGCTGGAGAATACTCTCTCCCTGCACGGCGTCGCCATCCTCTCGCGCTGCCGCATCATTTCCTGTAAAAATCCCGCGCTTTATGAGGTGCGCGACCATTTCCGCAGCTTTGAAAAGCGCTTAGGCAAGCGCCGGGGCTTGATTTGCAAACTTCAAGTGGGCAACCGGGAGTATGATTTTGCCACCGCTCACCTGGAATTGAAGGCTTCTCCCCTTCAGCGGGCCTTGCAAATCGGCTCGCTGCTCAAGGAGTTGGTTGAAAGCGACTCCCCGGCGCAGCTTTTCGGCGGGGATTTGAATACCCACACCTACAATTTGCAAAACCGCCTCACCGCCCTGGCCGGTCTCTGCTACAGAATACTCTTCCCGGGCGTCGAAGGAACCATCGCCCACTATCTGAACCCGGAATGGTATTTTGAAAAGCCGCTGTTCGAGATGTTTGCCCGCTACGGATTCGATACCGCGAGTTTCAATGAACGCGGCAGGGGAACCCTGTTTTATGATCTGAACGATATGGCCGCGCTTCTGAAAACCCGAAATTACCTCCCCGATCAACTGATCCGCTGGCTGCGGCGGCAACTGGAGCCCTGGAAGGGCAAAATTCCCCTGCACCTGGACTGGATGGCGGGAAGAGGCTTCAAAGTGTTCCCGGAAAAGTGCGCGGAGCGCCTCCCGCCGCAAATCATCCCGCTTCCGTACGGGGAAGGCGAACGCCTTTCCGACCATTGCCCGATTTTCGCGGACGTAGAAATTGGCGCTCCTTAGAAATTATTTGGATTTGGATTTTTGAGCGCCCGCCCGTAAAATTGCTATCTCTAAACAATCTCAGCAGGTTTCTGGTTCTTTTCTAACCCCTCAAAACGGAGAGTCCGATGAACGCGAGTAGAATATCGCTATTGCGCCAATTTATCTGCCCGTTTCGCCCGGCTGGGCAATTGCTTATCCTGGTCTTGATGAGTTTTAATTTTACGGCCGGCCAAGCGCAGACTAACCCGGTTATACCGGAACTGGTGCTTCAAAATCCAGAAGACGACGACCAGGATGACATGTGCATCTGGATTCACCCCGATCCTTCGCAAAGCGTGGTGATTACCTCGGACAAAGGCGCTTCCAAATTGTTCGTGTACGATTTGAGCGGCAGCCTCATTCAAACCGTGCCGGTTCCGGGCCAGCCCGGCAACATCGACGTTCGCTACAACTTCCCGCTCTCCGGCCAGTTGGTGGATATTGTGGGCTACAATGACCGGGATGAGGACGACGTGGTAATCTATATTGTGGATCCTTCAACCCGTACCCTGACCCTGGGAGGTGTTATCGACGGGGGAAACTGGCCCTCGGAGCTGTACGGATTTTGCCTCTACCGCAGTCCCTACAGCGGGAAATTTTATGCCATCGGCAGCGGCAATAACAGCCAGTTGCGCCAGTGGGAACTGGTGGATAACGGCGACGGAAGCATCGGCGGCGTCGAGCTGCGCACCTGGACCAACGGCAGCGACGGGCCTACCGAGGGCATGGCCGCGGATGATGAAACCGGGAAACTGTACGCCGCCAATGAGAACGACGGAGTGTATAAATACAACGCCGAGCCTGATGATCCTGCTCCTTCCGGGCAATTGATCTTTCCGGTCGGCTCCAACGGCCTGGAAGTGGACGTGGAAGGAGTCAGCATCTATTACGCCGCCAACGGGGAGGGATATTTGCTGGTTTCCAGCCAGGGAAGCGATAATTTCAAGGTGTATGAGCGCCAGGAACCCCACAATTACGTCTTTACTTTTGAAGTGGAAGGGGCCAACAGCACCGACGGCATCGATGTCACCAATGTCAATTTAGGGCCGGCGTTCAGCCGGGGGGTATTCACCGCCCATAGCGGTTCCGCGGAAGTGCTGGTTTGCGATTACGGCGACCTGGGGCTGGCAATCGATACCACCTATTGGAATCCCCGCAACCTTGCCGGGTCAACTTCCGGTTTGCTGGGGGATGTCGATAACGACGGCGCGGTCAATTCTACCGATGCGCTGGTTATCCTGTCGTACGACGCCGGATTTAGCACGCCCTATACCTGCCGCATCGAGCAGGGATTCGGGGACGCCAACGAGGATGCAGCGACCAATTCTACCGACGCCCTGATCGTTCTCTCCATCGACGCCGGTTTTCCGGTTCCCTGCCCGGCGGGATGCCCGGTAACGCTGCCGGGGAGTTGCGCCATTATTGAGCCGTAGAAAGTGAGCAAGCAGGATGGCGCTTGTTTATTCCCCTGTCCAACCCATATTCGGAATGTTCATCCTGGCAAAACCGATCCTATCAGGCACGCCTGGCAGCTTTAGAACAAACCCGAAATCACTCAATCGCAGGAAAAGTTATAAAGCGAAAGCCCGCCAGGTAAACCGTAATTCTGCCAACAAAAATCTTGACAAATTTAAACTTCAATTTTAAATTTGTCAAAAAAAATGCTCATGCGATACATTCCCCGGCAAATATTCCCCAAATTCCACGAAGCGATGCAGGCATTCCCGGCCCTGTTGCTTACCGGGCCGCGGCAATCCGGAAAAACCACCTTCCTGAAAGAAGAAATCCTCCCCCTGGGGTACCAAATCCATTATTTGGATGATCTCACCACCCGGCTCTTTATAAAAGAAGATCCGCTGGGATTTTTACAGGCTTATTCGCCTCCGCTGATTTTCGATGAAATCCAATACGCCCCGGAAATCCTGCCCCTGGTCAAACGCCGGATCGATGAAAACCGCCGACCCGGCCAGTGGATTCTTACCGGCTCTCAACAGTTTCAACTGATGCAAAATATTACCGAATCACTGGCCGGTCGGATCGCCATTTTTTCGCTGCTGCCTTTTTCATTATCAGAATCCCTGCAAGCCGCCGCGGAATACTCCCTGGCCGAATGGATTTATACCGGGGGATACCCGGAAGTGGTCGTGATCCAACAGGGCGCACAGCAGGGCTTGTGGATGAACAGTTATTTGCAAACGTACCTGGAGAGGGATGTGCGCAATTTGCGCCAGGTAGGAGACCTGAACCAATTCGAACGCTTTGTGAAAGCCATCGCCGCCCGTTCTTCCCAAATCCTGAATTACTCGGAAATCAGCCGCGATATCGGAATCAGCGTTCCGACCGCCAAACAATGGATTTCGGTTTTAGAGGCCAGCCAGGTGATTTATTTGCTTTCCCCCTATTTCCGCAACTTTGGAAAACGGTTATTCAAAGCGCCAAAGGTATATATGGTAGATACCGGGCTGTTGGCGGCGTTATTAGGTTACCGCAACGGGATGGAGATTCTCAACGGGCCGCTGGCCGGGGCTTTTTTCGAGACTGCGATTGTGAGCGAACTGCTCAAATGGTTTGCCAACGCCGGTCTGAAACCGGCGCTCTATTACTGGCGCACCCGAGATGGCCAGGAAATTGACTTGCTGATCGAAATTGCCGGAAAATTGTTCCCGGCGGAGATTAAACTCACCGCTACTCCCACAAAATCGCATTTGAAAGGTTTTGAGCGTATTAAGGCTATTATGCCGGATTATCTACATGAGCAGTCTCTATTGATATGCACCGTTGAAAAAGAAACGCCCTTGCCCTTCAATACAATTGCGCTTCCCTGGCAGCGCCTGCCGCTTTACGCGCGAAATTGGGAGGTTTGAAACTCAAGGGGAGAGTTTCAACGGTTTTGCCAGGCTGCTTCCCGGCACCTGCGTCGCCGATCCGTTATGGATCCTCCAGAAGAAATTCAAATCCTTGATGTCAATCCCGCCGTCAAGGTTGAAATCCGAAAATTTGTGGTATTCCCAGGCGGTTCCGTTTTGCACGCGCCAGGCCGTTTCCCGGTCAGCATCGTTAATTGCGCCATCCCCGTTGCCGTCCCCGGAAATCATCCCGTAAACGCCCCCGGGGAGGGCGACCATCGGGTCGGTTCCGTAAGCCTGGGTTTGCGCGGAGGTAAAGTTATACAAACTGCCGGCGTTGTTCAGGGGATGGGCAAGGCTGCTCATAATCGCCAGGTGGTTGCGTTGGTAAACAACGATGTGATAATTTCCCGGCGTTACCCCGTAAAATCGCACCGCGCTGCCGCCGTCTAAATCAACGATGCTGCCGTCGTTTTTGAGAAAAGCTGCGCGGTAGGCTTTGCCCGGGCCGGCCGGGGAGTCTCGCAGCCCCACCAGCACCCAATCCACCACGCCCGGGGGAATCGAACTGACCTGCTCCGCGCCGTCATAATTCCAGGGAGGGTTATGAAAGGGCTGTTGCAGCGGCAGCAGCCCGCTATCTCGCAACGCGGTCTGCATTGCTCCGTTTTGAAAAGGCCCTTCTAAAAATACCCGCGCATTTACAATTAGAGAGCTTGCGCCATGAGTCCAATCCGTCCAGCAAACGTTTTTGCCCAGCCCGGCCGGCAGCGGCGCGGAAAAATTCTTGAAATAGTAATAATTGAGCAAATGCGGCAGCCATCCGTCCGAAGAGGCGGCAGGGTAGTTGGCCTGGGTATAGAGCCAGTCCAGCGCCCGCAGCAACGCCCGGTTCTGCCAGTTCCATGAATCATAGCCGGCGCGGTAGAGGATCAGCGCCGCGGCCGCGGCGCCTTGCAAGCCATCGTAAACTTCCCCTTCCTGCGGCGGCGGCCAGGTAAACGCCCCGGATTTTCTCTGGTCTTCCGGAAGAACCCCGTCAATCGAATATCCCTGTTTAACCGCCCCCGCCGGATTAATTCCTACCGGCTCGGTCGAATCGGCCTGCCAGGAAAAATCGGAATAAGAGAAACCGCTGTAAGCGCTGCGGTCCCCCAGCCAGCCCTTGAACACCAGGGCGGTGCGGCCCAGTTCTTCGGCGGCGCCTAAGTAGCGGGCAATGGCGGCGCGGCTGGCGGCGCAGAAGGCGCCGGTATTGGTCGCTTTTTTCTCCTGAGCGGAGCGCAGCGTTTCGCCGCTGAGATCCTGGCTCAGCAAGCCGCGCAGCCAGTTCCGGAAGAGGCTGTCCTGCGCCGCGGGAAGCCCCACCAAATCCGCGGCGATCACGTAGCCGATTGCTCCCCTTCCCACGGACAGGCCGGTGCCTCCGGCTTCGCTGCCGATGGCCGCCATGCAGGCATCGATAACCTCGGTGCGGTAGGCGGGAATGCCGGTTTTGGCATAGACCAGCGCCTTGGCCATGGCGCGCACGTCCGCGTCGCTGGATCTGTCGGCCAGGTTGGGCGTGCCCAGGGGTTGATCCGCCCTCGTTTTCAGGTTCAGCCAGGCCGCGCCGGAATCGGGAAGAGCGGCGATTTCATCCCCGCTGATCCAGATGCCGGAAGCAAACCGCGGGGTTGGTACTTCGTTGAAAATCGCCGTTACCGTGATGTCGGAGTCCAGCACCACGCTGTCCGGGCGGGCGAAGCCGCTCAGCCCTCCACTCCAGCCCACAAAAACGTAGCCGGGCGCAGCTTCCGGAATCAGTTTGATGAGGGTTCCATTGCGATACTGGCCGCCGGGAGGGTCTAAGTACACGCTGCCCGCCCCGGCAATGTTTACGGTTAGATTGAATTGAGGGCCGTGCGTCCAATCCGTCCAGCCGGCGTTTTTGCCCGGCCGGGCGCCCAGGGGGGCGGGGAAGCTGGTTTGATAGAAATAATTCACCAGGTGGGGCAGCCACTGGTCATCATTGCTGGCAGGGTAATTCTGTCCATCATTGAAGATCGTATTGTGTAGCCACTCCAAAGCGCGGCGCAGCGCCTGGTCTTGCCAGTTCCAGGCGTCGTAACCCTGGCGGTGCAGGAGATAGGCCAGGGCTACCGCTCCCTGCAACCCCTCCCAGGCATAGTTGGTCTTGCAGGGCGGCCAGGTGAAGGGGCCGCAGCGGTTCTGATCGTCGGGCAGCACCCCGTCGATAGAATGGCCGTTCTGCATCGCTCCCGGGGGATTGATGCCCACGGGGTTGGCCGGGTCCGCGTGCCAGGAGAAATCGCTGGAGTAAACGAAATCCTTGTAAGCGTTCCGGTCTCCTAACCAGGCTTTAAAGATCAGCGCCGTGCGGGCCAGCTCGTCGCGGTCTCCCAGGTAGAGGGCCACGGCGGCGCGGCTGGCGCCGCAATGGGTTCCCCAGTTGTTGGGGCGTAATTCTTGCGTCGATTGCAGGGTATAATTTTCTAATTGTAAGGTCAGAAGACCACGAAGCCATTCCCGGAAGATGCCGTCCTCCACCTCGGGAAGGCCTACCATATCGGCTGCGATCACGTAAGCCATCAATTCCCGTCCCAGGGCCAGGGTACGCCCGCCCTGTTCGGTGCCGATAACGTCCATGCAGGCGTTGATAACCTCTTCACGATAAACTTCCTCCCCCGTACGCGCATATACCAGCGCTTTGGCCATTATCCGCACGTTCGCGGAATCATCCTGGTTGGAGAGATTGGGATGGCCGGCCGGTTTGTCGGCGTTAGCTTTCAGGTTCTGCCAGGCAGCTCCGGACGCGGGAAGTCTTAGAGCCTCATCGCTGCTGAGCCAGATGCCGGAATCATACAAAGGGGCCGGGTCTTCGATAAAAATGGCTGTAACAACGCGATCGGAATCGATCATAAGGCTATCCGGTTTGGCGTACCCCTTCAGAGCGCCGTCCCAGCCGGCGAATATCCAACCCGGATCGGCCGCCGGGGTAAGGGAAACGGTAGCGCCGCTGTGATAAAGGCCTCCCGGGGGATCAAGAATTACCGTTCCCTCCCCCACAATATTCACGGTTAAAGTCAAACGGGGAGCATGGGTCCAATCTGTCCAGCCGATGTTTTTTGCGGGGTTGGCCGGAATATCGGTTGGGAAACCGGCCTGGTAATAATAATTGATAAGATGGGGCAGGCACTCGTCATCGCCGTCGGCATAATAATTTGCTTCATCATACAACCAGTCAAACGCCCGCCGCAGGGCTTGATCCTGCCAGTCCCACACCTCATACCCGGCGCGGTGCAGGATTACCGCATGAGCCAGCGCCCCCTGCAAGGCTTCGTACACATTGCTGACAGTAGTCGGCGGCCAGGTAAAGGGGCCATCGTCACGCTGGTCATCCGGCAATACGCCATCAATCGAATGGCCGTCTTTGAGCGCTCCCAGGGGATTGACGCCCACGGGATTGGCGGGGTCGGCCTGCCAGGAGAGGTCGCTTCCGTAAACAAAATTAGCGTAAGCATTGCGATCTCCTAAGTATCCTTTGAATATCAGGGCGGAGCGGGCCAGCTCTACTTCGTCTCCCAGGTAGCGGGCAATGGCCGCCCGGCTGGCGCCGCAATGGGTTCCGCGGTTGTTGGGGTCGATTTCGTGAATGGATTGGAGCGTTCCGCCGCTGAGGCTTTTGGTGAGCATCTGGCGCAGCCAGTCCCGGAAGAGCGAATCCTGCGGGGAAGGAAGCCCCACCAGGTCCGCGGCGATGATGTAGCCGATCAACCCCCGGGCCACGGTCGCCGGGGAGCCCCCGTTTTCCGTGCCGATGGCGGCCATGCAGGCCGCGATCACCTCGCTGCGGTAAGATTCGACGCCGCTGCGGGCATATACCAGCCCTTTGGCCATCACTCGCACGTCCACCTGGTTATTGCGATTCGCCAGATCAGGGACGCCGGTGGGCAGGTCTGCTTCCGCTTTCAGGCTAAGCCAGGCGGGTCCGTTCATGGGAAGTTCGCCGAGTTCCGCCGGGCTGATCCAAATTCCCTGGGGATGGAGCGGGGCGGGAATCTCCGTAAAAATCGCCGTTACGGCCACGTTGGCGTTAATGGTCAGGTTACGGGGATTGGCGTAACCGCTTAGCCCGCCCTGCCAGCCGGCGAAGACATGGCCGCTATCCGCTGCCGCGGTGAGAGTTACCACGGTTCCGCCCGGGTAGGAGCCGCCGGGAGGGTCCAGGGTTACGCTGCCCTGGCCCACTATGTTGACGGTGAGGGTGTACTGAGCGGCCAGGGGAGAAACGGCCCCCGCTAACCATATACCGGCAAAAAGAAAGACCATCCGGCGGAGTGGAAAGAAATATATATGGAAATTCGATCTCTCGAATCTGTTCATGGCCATTATCCTCGAGAATATTGATGAATTCGGTGAAAATTACCGGAAGAGAGGAATGAAAAATTTCAAAGTTCTCTAAGTGAAATTCGCTGCAGCGCACCAACACGGTTGCCGTAACAGCCAACCGGCCGGACGTAACCAAAGGCCAGGGTAAAACATCGCAAACTGCCCGCTAAAATAAAGGAAAGCAGCGTCAGGCTGCGTGATGAGAGGCACAGATGTTCGGACGCCGGATGCAGGATAGCCTGTACTGCTCCGTTATCTGGCATCCGTTATCGGTATTACCTCAAACGGAATTTATGGCCGGGAGCGAAAAAGTACCGCTTCCATCAACTGTTCGTGCTCGATGGGCACCGCTCCCACTTCCTCGCATACCACCCCGGCGGCGTAATTGGCCAGGGTGACCGCTTCCTTCATGGTGGCGCCGGCGGCCAGGGCAAAGCTCACCGTGGCGATCACCGTGTCTCCCGCCCCGGAGACGTCGGCGACCTCCCGGGCCCGGGTACCCTCGAACGCCGCCGGTTTGTTCTTGCGGAACAGCGCCATGCCCCGGGAACCGAGGGTAATCAGCACCGCCCCGGCGTTGAGCCGGTCCAGCAGCATATTCCCGGCCCGCTCGATGCTCTCGTCGGAGTCCAGGCGCATGGCCAGGGCCTCTTCGGTCTCTTTTTTATTGGGTTTGAAGAGGGCGACATTGCGGAATTCGAAGAAATTGTCAAATTTGGGATCTACGGTAACGATTTTCTGGCGGCGGTTCGCCAGGTCGATGATGTTCCGCACCAGTTCCGGCACCAGCACCCCTTTGTTGTAATCTTCCAGGATGATCGCGTCGATGTCGCTGATCATCCCTTCGATGAACCGGAAAATCCGGCTCTGCACGGAAGCGTCGATGGGAAGGATTTTTTCCCGGTCCACCCGGGCAATGTGCTGGTTGTTGCCGATAATCCGGGTCTTGAGAGTGGTGGGGCGGGAGGGATCCGCAATCAACCCGTCCGGAACGAGGTTCTTCTGGGATAACCTTTGGCGAAATATCTCCCCCCAGGAGTCTTCGCCGACCGTGCCCACCAAAACCGGCTCTCCGCGAAGCCCGATAACATTATTGGCCACGTTGGCCGCCCCGCCGAAGCGCACTTCTTCGTCCTGGTCTTCGATGTTGATGATCGGTACCGGGGCTTCCGGGGAAATCCGGCTGACGTTCCCCCACAAGTAGCGGTCGAGCATCAAATCGCCGACGATCAAAATTCGTTTTCCTACCCCCCCGCGCATGATCTCCCGCAGGCGATCCGGGTGAATTTCGACCATGCCTATTTCCTCCGCGGGGCTTTATTTACCCGGGCGCCGGAATCGAACAGGCGCTCTAACAGCGCTAAAAGCGGCTCTTTGAAGAGGCTGGCCAGCAATAAAATAACCAGCAGGGGAAAGGCGGTAAAATAGATGAATTTGATATACCCGTCCACCCAGCTGTTTTCCACCAGGAAGGGCAGCACCACGGCAATCAGGATAAAGCAGGCAAAGATATAATATTCTGCTACCCGAACGATGCGTTTGTAATATGCTTCGACCATTGAAACCGGCCTTTCATCTTTTTCTTTTTCTACACTCACGTTACGATCCATGGTTTACGAGGTTGAATTCTGATGATATTCCCCCCCGGCAATCATCTACAAGCTGATTTCAGGCATCCAATTTTCATTTTTCAATCTTCAATTTTCAGGTAGTCCCCTTGTTGAATGTTGCTGCGGTCTAGTCTGTTTATTTCAACCGCAGAGAGCGCGGAGAGCGCGGAGTTACGCCGGGGGGAAATGTATTTTCCATAGAGGGGGACTACCAATTTTCAATTTTCAATCAATACCCCACCGGAACCCCGGTTCCCCGGGGATCGCAGCAAATCTCCCACTGATTGCCGGAGCGCCAGATCGCCTGCACGTCCCCCAGGCGTTGCGTTTCGATGAAATCGAATCCCCGCGACTGCAATTCCTCTAAAATTTCGGGAGAAAATTCCCCTGTTTCATATTTGATAGAATCCGGCAGCCACTGCTGGTGGAAGCGCCCCGCGCCCATAGCTTCCGCAAGGGTCATGCGGTAATCGATTTTGTTCAGAACCACTTGCAGCACCGCGGTGATGATCGTTGAACCGCCCGGCGACCCCAGGATGCCCGCTACCCGGCCATCTTTTTCCACAATCGTGGGGGTCATGGAACTGAGCATCCGTTTGCCGGGTTCCACGGCGTTAGCCCACCCCTGCACCAGGCCGAAGAGGTTGGGTGCGCCGGGTTTTCCGGCAAAATCATCCATCTCGTTGTTCAGCAAAATGCCGGTTCCCCCGGCAACCAGGTAACTCCCGAAATTGCCGTTCAGGGTGTAGGTCATGGCTGCGGCGTTGCCGGCGGCGTCGAGCACGGAAATATGGGTGGTTTCCGGCGCTTCCCTGGCGGGCGCCAGGGCCCGGGCGTATTCCGGCATTTGCTGCGCGGGGTAGGGGCGGGAGAGAGAAACCGAGCGGGCTATCTGCGCGGCGGTATCCGGGGAAGCAAACATTTGGAACGGAATATCCACGAAGGCGGGGTCGCCCAAATAGACGTTGCGGCGGGCGTACCACTGTTTTTCGACCTCGGAGAGGTAGGCGATATAATCGGCGCGGTTGTGGGCGTGGGTGTTGGGCAGGTCTATTTGCTGGAGAGTGCCCAGGATTCCTTGCAACATCAATCCCCCGGAAGAGGGCGGGGCCATGGAGTAGAGCAGGTGATCGCGATAGGCGATTCGCACCGGCGGGCGCTCGATGGCGGTATATTCGAGAAAATCCGATTTGCTGAAAATTCCCCCGTGGCGCTGCGACGCGGCGATGATTTTATCGGCGATTTCCCCCTGGTAAAACGGGGCGTCGCCTTCCGCGGCGATTCGCTCCAGGGTGGCCGCCAAATCTTCCTGCCGCAGAACGGTTCCCGGCTCCGGGGCCCTGCCGCCGGGGAAGAAAATCCGGTAAGATTCGGGGAAGCGCTTAAAATTTGCCTCGTGTTCTTTTAGAAGATTGCTCAGGCTCTCGCTGACCGGGAATCCATCCCGGGCCAGGCGGATGGCCGGTTGCAGCAAATCCTTCCAGGGCATGGAAGCGAATTTTTGGTGGGCGAGGTAAAGCCCGCGCACCGTTCCGGGTATCCCCGCGGCCAGCGCCCCGATGAGGCTTTTTTCGGGATCGAGGCTGCCGTCGGGCTGCCAGAACATCTCGGGAGTCGCCGCGGCGGGGGCGGTTTCCCGGAAATCCAGCGAGGTCACCTTGCCGTCGTGGGAGCGGTAGAGCAAAAATCCGCCCCCGCCGAGATTGCCCGCGCGCGGGTAAGTAACGGCCATGGCAAACCCCACCGCCACCAGCGCGTCGATGGCGTTGCCGCCCTGTTCGAGCACTTCCAGCCCCGCGGCCGCGGCGTGCGGCTCCGCGCAGGCGATTCCCGCGGAATCCACCACGATGGAGTGGGGAGCATTATTCCCCGCCGGCGGCGGCTGGCATCCAGTCCACCAGAAGGAGATCAGGAAGAGGCTCATAACGATCGTGTATTTGAAATGGGCAATGCGGGGCACGGCAACCTCAGATTATGGGGCCTGGAGAATGTCCAGCAGGTCTTCCACGAAATTCTCTTTCATGGGAAATTCGATCATCCGGCCGATTTCCTCCCCGTTCCGGAATAGGATGAAGGTGGGAACCAACTCAATTCCATAGGGCTTTGCGGTATGGCCGGGATCGTCTTTTTTGCGATCCACCCCGATCAATTTTACAGTAATGCGCTGGTTCTGGGCGGCGTTCAGGGTTTTCATGAATATTGGCAGGGCTTCCCGGGAATCCCCGCACCAGCTTCCGAAATAACAGAGCACCTCCAGCGGCTCGTTAATCTGCCTGACCCGCTCCACCAGCGCCGGGTTGGCTTCGCTGCGTCGGTCTTCTTCTTTCCATGCCGGAAAATGGCGCAAAATTTCCCGGTATTCAACCTCTCCCAGGATCAGTTGCTCTCCCCCCACCTGCCGCAAGATGGCTACGGACTGGTTTTGATGAGCGCATCCTGCGGCCAGGAGCAGCATTATCAGAACCATTGCGTGCTTTTTCACAGTTTCCATCTCCTTAAAAAAGGCGGCGATTAATTCAGGGGGCCTGGGGTTGAGATGTTCAGCCGGGTGGAGTCGCTGCCCGGGGAACGGTTTTCGATTTTAGCCGGGCGCAGTTCTTTCCGGGTAATTCCCTCCCGGGTAATGGTGAGAAGGGCGATGGTATTGGATTGGCCGGGAACGCCGAGATTTCTGCCATTTAGCCAGATTTCGACGCCGTCGGCTTTGCCCAACAGCAATTCTACTCCCCGGGCGGCGCGGAGAGAGTGCCGGATTCCGGGTTGCAGGATATAGTCCGTGGTATCGGTCTCATCGCGCACCTCTCGAATCCAGGTGCGCACCAGGGCGCGCAGTTCTAACGCCAGCGGCTCGCCGGCCGGGGCGGCCGGGCTTGCGGAGTCCGGCAGGGTTTGCGCCGTGGTGTCCGTTGCCGCCATGTTGCGGGTGGTATCGACCAGTTCGGTAATGGGGATTTCCCTCACTTCCATATTTTGATTGTATTTCTCGAACACGTACTGTTGGTAGGTAAAGTAACCGGCTCCCACCAGGGTCGCCAATGCCAGGCTGATCCAGAAAATTTTGTGGATTCGATCCAGGTTCAATCCTTCGATGTAAGAACGGGTTTTAGGCGGAAGCTCCCGGGGAATAGAGGGGCGCGGTACCTTTCGCCGGGAGATTTTCGGCTCTTCCGGAAGGGTTTTGAGCGGTTCCGGTTGCTTGAAACGCCCGGACATTAAATCAAAGTCTCGCAGCACTTCTTCGACGTCCAGTCCAATCTCCTGGGCGTAGCGCCGCAGGTAGATGCGCTCGTAACCGGGGGGAAGTTTTTCTATCCGTCCTTCTTCAATCGCCCTTAGATATTCCAGCGAAAGCCGGCTCTTGCGCTGGATGTCTTCCAGGGAGATTCTTTTTTCCAACCGTTTTTGCTTCAGGTTCTCGAAAAATTCTTTCAAGGTTTTAAAATCCTTTTACTTGATATCCTTCAGGCGCATTTGCAGCTCTTTTCGCCCGTTCCAGTAGTTTTCTTCCAAAACGTAAGCGCAGTCGATAACGCGGTTGTTTTTGAGCACCTCTTCAGCCTGGTCTGCAAAATTGAACCCGATGGCGGTCATGGTTACCCCGTTTTGTTCCAGGTTCAATTTGAGATGATTGCTGCCCACAATGGAGGGTTCCCCAACCACCTTCAGTTTGCGCGATACAAATACCGGGCGAAGGTTGAGGGGGCCGAAGGGACCCATGAGTTTGAGGAGGCGCATCAGGCGTTCATCGAAATCGTTCAGGTGCACTTCGCAGTCGATTTTCATGGTGGGAACGAGGTCCTCCGGGGTAATTTGCGCCCGGGCGACCTCTTTGAACATCTCGATGAACGAGGGAATATTTTCTTCCCGGATGGTCAACCCCGCGGCGTATTTATGCCCTCCAAAGGTAATCAGGTGCTGCGAGCACTGTTTGATGGCTTCGTACACGTTGAAATTGGCGATACTGCGGGCGGAACCTTTCCCGATGCCGTCCACCACCGAGATCATAATGGTAGGGCGGTAGAAACGCTCCACGATGCGGGAGGCCGCAATCCCGATCACCCCGGGGTGCCAGTCGCGTTTGTAGAGCACGAAAGCGTAATCGTTTGCGGCATCGAACTGGCTTTCGATAATCTCCAAAGCCTCTTTGAAAGTGGTTTCATCCACGTCCCGGCGGACTTTGTTCTCTTTTTCCAACTCTTTGGCGAGGGTGCGCGCCTGTTGCAAACTCTGGGAGGTGAAAAGCTGCACGGCCCGCCGGGCGTCTCCCATCCGCCCCACGGCGTTGATGCGCGGGGCCAGTACAAAAACCACCAGTCCCACGGTGATCTCTTTGCGGTCGATGCCGGAGCTTTCCAACAGGGCTTTGATGCCAAAACGGGGGTTGGAATTGATGCGGTCGAGGCCGTGGCGCACCAGGATGCGGTTTTCATCGATGAGGGGAACAATATCGGCGCAACTGCCGATGGCGACGATATCCAAATACTCGTCTAACTCCGCTTCCACCAGTCCCAGCCGCCGGTAAAGCGCCTGCATCAGCTTAAAGCCAACCCCCACGCCGGCCAACTCCTTGAAAGGGTAGGGACAATCGGGGCGTTTGGGGTCTAAAATCGCTGCGGCCGGGGGCAATTCGTCGCCCGGTTCGTGGTGGTCGCACACCAGTACGTCAACGCCTAACTCGCGGGCAAAGCGGATTTCATCCACCGCGGTAACGCCGCAATCGATGGCAAGGATCAGGGTAACACCCTTTTCGGCGTGTTCCTGAATTGCCTGGCGGGAAAGGCCGTAGCCCTCGGTAATGCGGTCAGGGATGTAGTAAGTAACCCGGGAACCGACCATACGCGATAGAATGAGATAAAGCAAGGAGCATCCGCTTACCCCATCCACGTCGTAGTCGCCATAAACCAGAATTTTTTCGCCCTTCTCCAGGGCCTGATGCAGGCGATCCACCGCCTTATCCATGTCTTTCATCAGGAAGGGATCGTGCAATTCTTCCACTTCGGGGCGAAAATAAGTTCGGGCCTTGTCGAAACAGTCTATGCCTCGCTGCAGAAGGATACGAGACAATATCCTGGGAATCCCTAATTCTTTGGCTAGATGATCGACCGCGTTCTCATCACTTTCATGATCAATCACCCATTTGAATTTCATTCATACACCACCTATGTTCTTTTTTGTTCTTTATTTGTATTAGTTTTGCTGTCAGGCAATAGTTGCTTTTTGATTGAGTGCAAAGCTTCAGCTTTGCACTCAACACGTGCAATTCCCCCTTACCCGGGATTGCACCCCGCCAAGTAATGTAACCTGCTGCGTACCCCCCCTCGAATGCCCCGGATGTTAACAGATTGTCCGAGGGATCGCAAGACATTTTTCCCTACTCAGGCGCGGTTCAATATCTCTCCGATTTTCCAAACCGCCAACTTGACCGCCGGCGTTCGGTACGGTTGAAAGGTCGTATCCAACTTCACCAGCCAGCGATGGTTCTCGTGGCGGGAGACGGTTATATAGAAACTTTGCTTGTAATGGCCATCTTTGGTAATCATCCGCAGCAAATACCCCCTTCCATCGGAAGAACTAAAGGCCGCTTTAACCACAAAGAATGTTTCAGCCTCAATATACTCCTCTCCGATCAATTTTTCAATCGAATCTATGTGAATTTCTTTTTCGATAAAAGCGTGGGGCATAGCGGAATCCTCCAGAAGTCGATGAATCGAAGCGTTTTGAACTTTTCGGGCGACCAGCCGATAGATACTGCGGCCCATCTCGCGCCATTTGCGCTCATACCGGGTTGTCACCGTGCGAACAGGGTCAGTCTCAAGGCAGGACGTCTCAAAGAAAGGGGAATCCTGGAAGAGCGCCCGAGCATGTGCCGCATACCACTGTTGATCGGTCACCAGCTCATATTGACCGCCATTTTCCAGCACCACGCCCAAAATATGAACGAAATTCCCGCTTAGCAGCCGCCGGTCTCTGTGACGCCCTTTGGGCCAGGGATCGGGGAAATTCATTAAAACATTGCGCAGGGAGTTGTCGGGAAAGAATTCTCTGAGGGCGAACTCGGCTTCTTCGCGGATTCCCCGGGTATTTACAATCTTATGCTGATGAAGGTTTTTTTGCAGCTTCATCATGGATTCCATGGATAGTTCGATGCCGATAAAATTCCAACCGGGGTGTTGAAGCGACCAGTCTATCAGAAAATCTCCGTTACCAAAGCCGATTTCCACGGCCAGGGGAGCAGCCCGGCCAAACATCGTCTCCCAGGCGATGGGATAGGGTTCAATCTCGCCCGGAACGATTAAATAATCCATGTAAAATTGCTTCATTTGCATGGGCGAAAAATAAAAGATTTCATGGTTTGGTGCAAGTGGGGAGTAAAAACTCGAAAATTCCCAAAAAAAACCCTTGACAAATTCTCTCTCGTCGGCTATATTGTGTTCGACCTTCCAAGGTCAAAACCTCCCTCCCAACTCCGCAGGGGACGCTCGTCGTCCCCTGTTTTATTTTCAGGCGTTTTCACTTTTCCCTCTCCATTATTTCTTAAACAATTCCCCTTTTGCATAAATGGCCTATCTGAGCAACTGTTGCAACAGCACTTCCCCCTGTCTCCAGGGGCCAAATCCGGCGGCAGTGTCGATATGCCCGCCGCGGCCGATATTGATAAGCCGGCCTCCCCATTGGCGGGAAAAAAATGCCGCTCGCTCCGGCTGGATATAAGGATCATCGTTGCTGGCAACAACGATGCAGGGGAAATGGAAGGGGTTGAGCGGAATTGGACCGAATCCCCGCAGAGCCGGGAGGGCATCCGGCCGCTCCACATCAGCCGGGGCAACCAGCAGAGCCGCGTAAACCGGTCGCTGGTAGCGGCTTACCCAATGCGCAATGGTAATGCAGCCCAGGCTGTGGCCGACCAGAACAATCGGGCCGGTAATTGCCGAAAGATTCCCGTCGAGGGTATCGACCCACTCCTGCAGATCGGGATGATTCCAATCCCGTTGTTCTACCCGGTAGTATTCCGGGTGCTTCTCCTGCCACAAGCTTTGCCAGTGTTTGGGCCCGGAACCGGTGTAGCCAGGAACCAGCAGCACCTTCTTTGTTTCCTCGACCATTTCTTCTCCGCGCTTCTCATTGTCTCAAAAAAGATCAAACCAGGATTAATGTAGCGATAATTCGATTCTGATAGCAAAGGTTTTGAATTCACTTTTCCTCATCAGCGTAGTTGTGCAAGTGAATGATCATTGCATATTTTTCTCAACGAGCCGGAGGGATAAGTTTGCGGCTGTGCAATAAAAATCCATTTTTTTAAAGCCAATAAACTTGATTTTTAAAGAATCAAGGAGGAGGAGAGAACTGAAAATAATGCAAATAGTTTGCAAAAAAATTAGAACGTTTGCGCCATCAAGGAAGAGCGCCCCGGAGTGCCTTTGATTGGAGTGCCGCGAAGCAACTCCTTGGGAGCGTTGTGATTGCCATCAGTAAGTTCCCAGCCAGGCAACCAGGGAAATGAGGAGAAATATCACCCAGGAGAGATGCCGGCCCCGGGAGCCGATCAAGGAAAGCAATCCGCTTAGCAAAAAAATGTTGGAAATAATGCGCGCCACAATGAAAGCGGTCTGGTCAAGGGAGCGGAGCGATAAAATTATCAGAATCGCTGCCGCGTTCCACCAGGCAATGGTGGTAAGGTGCCAGGCAATACGGGCGGTGCGGTTGACATAAACCGCGTCCCCGAAGTGATGCAGCGGTTCTCGCTTAAGCAGGCGAACCAGAAAAAAACGCTCCCCCATGACCGAATGCAACAAGCCCATGAAAAACGCCAACGCCGCTGCGACAAGAAAATAGACATTCATACCTTAACCTTCATATTGTGGACATCCCGGGCAATTTTCAAGTAAACATTTTTAATGATCTCTTCGTGGTGGTTCTTTTCCCGCAATGCCTTCATATTCCACCAGCCAGCCTTGTGTATTTCGTTCAAATTCCACCATCCGATCTGGTCCATATGGTCTGCTGCGAAGGGGAATTCATACTGGGCGATTTTTTTAGAAGCGCCGTTGCCCAACAGTTTTTTCGTCCATTTCTGGGATTTGACCGAGACCAATCCATCATTAGGGCCTTCACGCTCGTTCAGAATTTGCCAGGAAATTTGAAAGGGCAGGAAGGTAGATTCATGTCTTTGCGAACTGTAGTAAGTCTGGTAAATGACCTCGTTGCCGGCCTCCAGCGGCTCGGCGAAAACATTAAACTCCTTACAGACGGCGGTTGTTACGCTCTTGATGCCTTCCAGGTTGATAATTTTTCGAAATACCCCGATCACTTTATCAATTCCCTGCTCCAGGGCTGCGTCTGCCACGCTGGTGCCCCAGTGGGGAGTTCCGATGGTGCTCAGCGTCGCCACTTTATTGGCCATGTTTTCATTGACGATCATGTGGCGGGCGTCCAGCCCCCCCATGCTGTGGGCAATAATATGCACCTTTTTATGGCCGGTTTTCTTTAATATTTTTTCAATTTCCCGGCGCAGGTCCCTTGCCCGGGTGGCTACGTCGGCAGCAAAACTGACGCTGGAATGATACACCTCGAACCCATGCTTTTTGAGATAGCTGGCGATCCCCTTAAAATAATGAAAGCGGTCTGATACCAGGCTAAAGTCATAAAGTGAGAGGTTTAAGGTTTTAAAGATAGAGTCGATTAGATAATCCGGCCGGGCCATGCCATGTGCTAGCACAATCGGCAGCTTAACTTTTGGTTTTGGAGGCTTCGGCTTAAAATTTTTCAGGATTACTTTAGAGGGATCAAAAGGCTCAAAAAGTTCCTGCAAATCCCGCTCATCCAGATCAATGGATAATCCGCTGCGCCTTTTCTTCTTCTCCATCACGTTTACCCGAGCTTTCATCAAATTTTCCGATCATAGTTTACTTTATCGCCGCAAAGTTGTCAAGATGCAATCCCTGAAATAGTGAAGAAAAAATCTATCTATCCATGCAGGCAATTTCTGCAAATTAGATTAGCAGGTTGATTAGAGGTTGATCCGACAGGATCTCCACACTATATTTGTGCAGCTTTCAGCAGTGTAAAATACGCGGGTGGCGGAACTGGCAGACGCGCCAGACTTAGGATCTGGTGCCGCAAGGCGTGGGAGTTCGAGTCTCCCCCCGCGTACTAAATAATAAAATCAATAGTTAGCCCCGTTCGTTACCTCGATTCGACCCCGGCTCACCGGGGTCGAATCTCCCAGGACTCTAACCTGCTGCCGTTTTCTCTTTCCGCTTACCGTACCAGCGCCATCCGACGGCTTTCTACCCGGCTGCCCACCTGCACCCGGTAGATATATACCCCGGAGCTTACCTCCTGCCCCCACTGGTTGCGGCCATCCCATACCACGGCCTGCTCCCCGGCCGGCTGCCGTTCATCCACCAGCACGCGCATCACCTGGCCGAGCAAGTTATAAATCTCGATCTTGACCCGCTCCCCCTTCCGCAGTTCATAGCGAATGGTGGTGGAGGGATTGAAGGGGTTGGGGAAATTCTGATGCAACCGGAAGGATTCCGGCCGGCCGTTCCGCTCCTCTTCTAATCCGGCTTGCGGAATGGCAGAGACCACCTCCGGCTCGGGAGTGAAGTGCGCAACTCCTTCGACAGTACCCAGCCAGAGGCTTCCCTCCTCTTCCAACAATAAAAGGGAGCGGAACATGTTGTGCGGCAGCCCGGAGTTGAAGGCGTTGTAAACTTTCCAATTCAGCTCGTCGAATTTCACCAGCCCGCCGTAAAACGTGCCGATCCACTTATCGCCATCCCCGGCCACCACAATGTTGTGAATCGCGTCCGAGGGAAGCCCGGAATTGGCGGCATTAAAAATTCTCCAGGACCCCTCTTCTAAACGGGCCAGTCCCTTCCAGGTGCCGATCCATTTAATGTCTCTTTCGAAGGCGATGGCATAGACCACGTTGCTGGGCAGGGCGGAGTTGGCAGTATTGTACACCGTCCAGGAGTTGCCGTCATATTTTGCCAGGCCGTGCCCGTGCGTACCCACCCATACCTCGCTGCCGTTTATGGCAATCACGTTGATGTAATTGCTGGGAAGCCCGGAATTCAACATATTATACACCCTCCAGGATTGGCCGTCGAACAGCGCCAGACCCCCGCCGTAGGTGGCAATCCACATATTATCCTCTGAATCTATGGCAATGCCGGAAACATCGTTGTGGGGCAGGCCGGAGTTGCCGGTATTGTAAACGGTCCAGTGGAGGCCGTCGAAACGAACCAGCCCGCCCTCGCCGGAAGTCATCCAGCCGGCGCCCATCCAGATGTGGTTGTTTTTATCGATGGCCAGGGCGGAGAGCTTGTCCGAGGGCAGGCCGGAATTATCTTTGCGATAAAAGCGCCACTGCGCGCCGTCGTACTGCGCCAATCCCCCGCCAAAAAAGGCGAGCCAGGTGGATCCGCCGGCGTCCCTGGCCGCGGAAATCGCGTAGTAAGGCGGAAAATTGGCCGCGGAGGCGTTATACACCGTGAAATTCTGCCCGTGCATTTTTGCTAATCCTGCAGTGGTGCCGATCCACACCAGCCCGTTATTGCCCGGGCGAACGGAACGGATGGCATTGGAAGGAAGGGGAGAATTAGCGCCGGTAAAAATCGACCAGGAATTATTCACAAATTTCGCCAGCCCTGACGGGGTGCCGATCCATTTAGCGCCGTCTTCCGCCACGGCCAGGCAGGTAACGGCATTGGAAGGGAGGGGAGAATTTTCAGTATGGTAAACCCTCCAGCCCTGCGCATCGAGCACCGCCAGGCCGCGGGACGTGGCGACCCATTTATGATCCCCCTCGACGGCGATGGCATTGATCCAGTTGGCGGGCAGGCCGGAATTGTCGGTGTTGTAAACGATCCAGGAATCGCCGTCAAAACGGGCCAGGCCCTGGTCGTAAGTGCCGATCCAGACGACATTGCCGTCGATGGCCAGGGAGGTAATCGAACTGCCCGGCAGGTCGGAATTGGAGGCGTCGTAAATGGTCCAGGAGCTGCCGTCGAATTTGGCCACTCCCGCCCCGGCGGTGCCGATCCATATATTATGGTTGTAATCGCTCGCTAAAACGGTGATGAAGTTCGAGGGCAGGGGTGAATTGGCAGTATTAATGAGGGTCCATTTCACGCCGTCGTATTTCGCGATTCCCTGGTTGGCGGTTCCGAACCACACCGCCCCTTCCGGGTCCCTGGCGACGGAAGTGACCGCATCGGAAGGCAACCCGGAATTGTAGGAATTATAATTCGCCCAGGCGTATCCTTTATATCGCGCCGCCCCGCCGCCGTAGGTCGCGATCCACATTTCGTCGTCGCGGTCCAGCATAATATAGTTGATATAATTATGAGGCAGGCCGGTAAATTCGGCGTCGTACACCGTCCAACCGGGATATTGCGCGATTGCCGCGGTAATGAAGAAAAACCACATTGCCAGCGGGTAAATCAGACTATTTATATTGATGTTTTTCATTTTGCGTCTCCTTTGGTTTAGTTTTTAGCATTTTTTCATGCGCAGCCAAAGATCGCAAAATGAGAGGGGCGAAATCTTCCACCCCGGTAGCGAAGATTTGCACCGGCGTCTCGTACAGACAGGGGGCCGCCGGGGGTTGCGGAGAAGTTCCGGGGCAAAATCAGGGAAATTTGACCCGGTGTTGCAAGATTTTGAAAAAATGTTGTATTTGAATGATGCCGACTTACCTCTTTGGGGTTTATAACCATTTACGTATAACAACTCCCCGCTTGACATGAGTGCTCCTTTCCCATAATTTTAGCTGCCATTTTTTCGATTGCCGTATCTCCCCGGGGGGTTCTTCATGCGGAGATTATTTTTTGCAATAAAGGCTACGATGATAGTGAGGCGCTTTGAATTTGTCCGCGATACAAACAAGCGTTTGGGAATTTACCCTTTCAGGAAAGGCCACGTTTTTTATGCGCCGTTTTTGTTTTCTCTTCTCTCTCTTTTTATCCGGCCTGGCCGCCCCCCTTTATAGCCAGGAGCCGGCGGGATTCCCGATCCGCATCGAAAGAGTGATGGTGGTGGGCAATGAAAAAACCCGCGAGGAAGTGATCCTGCGGGAAATTCCCTTCCGTTTTCCCGACACCCTCAGCATGGAGGATTTGAACTCCATCCAGAACCGGATTACCAATTTATTTCTATTCAACCGGGTGGAATTGGCTATCATCGGGGAACCGGAACACGCCATCCTGTTGATCCAGGTAACCGAATTCTGGTATATTTACCCCCTGCCGCTGCTGTTCATCAATGAACGGGACTGGGATAAGATCAGCTACGGTTTCCAGCTTTCCCACCGCAATTTTCGGGGCATGAACGAGCAGTTGACCGTGGGGGGATGGTTCGGCTATAACCCGGCGTTCTTTCTGCGCTATTACAATCCCTGGGTGGGGCGGCAATCCCGCTTCATGGTGGGACTCAATTTTTTTGGCAGAAAAGTAGGCAACAAATTTTATGATTTCGATGAAAGACACTTAGGGGGAACAATTAGCTTTGGCAAGCGCTTATCCTTGCATCGCTATCTCCAGGCCAGTGTGGAAGTAAAGCGAATCCAATTGCCGGAAGAGTTCAAAGAGTATTCCTTCTCCGGCAGCGGAACGGATTTGGTTCCCAAAATCATCCTGGAATACCGCCACGACCGCCGCGACCTGTTCGAATACCCCAGGAAGGGATTCCTGGTGAGTTGGAACGTCGCTCGCGCCGGCTTCAACCAACACCAGCCGAGTTTCTGGCGCTTTTCTTTTGACCACCGGGCGTATATAAAACCTTTCCAGCGGGTCAGCCTGGGCGCGCGTAATTTCCTGATGCTCAACTATGGGGAATTGCCGATCTACGACCGGGTGTTCATCGGCTACGGGGAGCGGATTCGCGGCTATTTCGACCGGGTGTTCACCGCTCAAAACTTGATGACCTATAATTTTGAAACCCGCATCAGCATCCTGCCGGTTCGCTATCTCTCCTGGAATGAGGCTCCTCTCTTCGGGATGTTCTTTCAGCAGCTAAAATACGGCTTGAGCATGGGCATTTTTATGGACAGCGGGGTGGTGTGGAACCGCCGCGAAGAGCTGGCCCTCAACAATCACTTTACCGGCTACGGGGCGGGGCTGCACTTTCACCTGCCTTACATACACGTGCTGCGCCTCGACCACGCCTGGAATGACCGGGGACAGGGGGAATGGATTATTGAGGTAGGGGTGGTTTTTTGATTTCGGGTTGCCGATTGACGATTAACGATTAGTAATTGAGAATTGGCGATTGGGGCAGGTTTTTTTCTGGCAGAATGATGGATTGGCAGAATAATTTTTCTATCATTCTGCCGGATAATTACTTTGCCAAAGCAGAGAAAATGGCCGCATGGAATTCTTTTATTGCGTCGATTTGTCGGATGTTTCCGAAGTTGTTCAACTTTCCGGGGAGGAAAGCCACCACCTGCGGCGGGTGTTTCGCAAGCGCCGCGGCGACCTGATCGCCCTTAGCAACGGAAAAGGCCTTCTGGCCGAGGCAGTGATTGAAAAAGATTCCGCCCAAAAGATCTCCTGCCGAATCCGCAATCTCCGCAAAATTCTCCCGCCCCCGGAGCGGCGGATTCACCTCGCCCTCTCCCTTATCCGCCCCAACCGGATGGACTGGGCGGTGGAAAAATTGGCCGAATTGGGGGCCGGCTCCATTCAGCCGCTGCTGTGCCGTTTTAGCAGCATAAAGACCTTCAAAGCTGAACACCTGCGCAAAATTGCCGTCAGCGCCATGAAGCAGAGCGAGCAAGCCTATCTGCCGGAGCTGCTCTCCCCACTCAGCTTCGAAAAATTCCTCCGGCAGCTTCCGCCCCCGGAAAGCCGGCTGCGGTTGATCGCCCACCGCGCGGAGGAGGCCGTTTCTTTCAAGGAAATTGCCGTGAAGCCGGGGCAGGAAATCCTGATCGCCGTTGGCCCGGAGGGCGGTTTTTCAGAAGAAGAGGTAACGCAGGCTCGGGAAAGCGGGTTTCGACCCCTTAAATTGGCCGGCCAGATTCTGCGCGCCGAAACCGCCGCGGTGGTCGCCGTTGCGCAGGCAAAATTACATTTGCTGTAGGCAAAAAACCGCCGAAAGATTATATTCGAGGCGGCAGAAAACAAGAACCGGAAACCCGTAATCAGGTACCAGTTATGCCCGACTGTATTTTCTGCAAAATCGTGCGCGGCGAGATCCCCTCTCGCAAGGTCTATGAGGATGATGAGGTTCTGGCTTTTCACGATCTTTCCCCCCAGGCCCCGGTTCACGTGCTGTTGATTCCCAAACTGCACGTTGCCAGGATCGCGGACCTGGAGGACCATCACGAACCGCTGTTAGGCCGGCTGATAATCGCTGCCAATAAGGTGGCCGGGCAGTTGAATATCAAAGAATCCGGATTCCGCCTGGTGATCAACAACGGTGAAAACGCGAACCAGACCGTCTTCCACCTGCATCTGCACCTGTTGGGCGGGCGGCGGTTTACCTGGCCGCCGGGATGAAATTTCCATTAAATGGCAATTACCAATTGAGAATTGCCAATTGGCAATTAAAGAGGCTATCATTCGTGCAGGCTTTTCCATCTATGAAAGAGTTGATCGTTATCGGCGACCGGGTGCTGGTGAAACAGGACGAAGCCGAAGAGAAGACCGAAGTCGGCCTGTACCTGCCCCAAACCGTAAAAGACCGGGATGAAGTGCTGCGCGGCCATATCATCAAAACCGGGCCGGGCATTCCCCTGGCGGACCCCTCCGCCCCGGGCGATGAGCCCTGGAGCGCCTCCCCCGGCCCGGCTCCCCGCCACTTGCCGATGGAAGCCCGGGAGGGCGACTACGCCCTGTTCCTGCGCAAAGCCGCAGTGGAGATCAAGTACGAGGGGGAAAAATTTTTCATCGTTCCCCAGAGCGCCATTTTGCTGCTCATCCGGGAGACGGGGGAATCCTCCCCCGGCCCCGGCAAATCATCCCTGGACCTGAATTTCGAATAGGAGCTGATCACACTTGTTGCGAAATATTAATTTTGAGCCGGCTTGTTCAAAAATCGGCCATGAATCCAATCCCGGAAGGACGGGAAACACGAATAGAAACAAACGATTTCTGAAAAACCCATTCGTGAAAATTCGTGTGCATTCGTGGCTTTTTTCTTGTTTTGCAACAACCCCATTGTTCCTGCTTCTCCAACTCATATCCATCCTTTTACTCATGAATCCGGATTCGCTGATGGCTCAACCTGATCAACCCGACCGCCAGGAGCGCTACCTGCAAACCGCAACTGCCTTTGTGGAGAAAGCGCTGACAGAACAAAAAGGCTATCGCTGGCTGGGAGAGCTTTGCGAAATCGGCCCGCGGCTGAGCGGTTCCGAAAACTCCCTGAAAGCGATTCACTGGGCGAAGGCCAAAATGGAGGCGCTGGGCTTCGACCGGGTCATTTTACAGCCGGTAATGGTGCCCCGCTGGGTGCGCGGCAAAGTGGAGGAAGCCCGCGTCATCGAATCGGCGCGCGTCAAAGGCAGAAAACTCGCCGTTACCGCGCTGGGCGGCAGCATCGCCACGCCGCGGGAGGGGATTAGCGCGGAAGTGGTGGAAGTAAAGGATTTTGCGGAGCTGGCCGCCTTAGGCGAGAAAGCGCGCGGCAAGATCGTGTTTTTCAACCGCCCCTTTGCGCAGCAGCTCACCAATACCTTTGCCGGGTACGGAAAAACCGTGGATCAGCGGGTATATGGCGCGGTGGAGGCCGCCCAGGCCGGGGGCGTGGCGGCGCTGGTGCGCTCGGTGACCACGCGCTATGACAACGTGCCCCACACCGGCAGCGTGAACTACCGGGAAGGGGTTACGCAGATACCCGCGGCCGCCATCGGGCAAATCGACGCCGATTTCCTTAGCGCCGCGCTGAAGCAAGACCCCCACCTGAAAGTGCGCCTCAAACTTTCCTGCCAGACCCTGCCGGACGCTCAATCCTACAACGTCATCGGCGACCTGCTCGGCTCGGAATTCCCGAAAGAGTACATCGTGCTGGCCGGGCATTTTGATAGCTGGGACAAAGGCTGCGGGGCGCATGACGATGGGGCCGGCTGCCTTCAGGCGCTGGAAGCGCTGGATTTGTTCAAACGGCTGGATTTGCGCCCCAGGCGCACTCTTCGCTGCGTGTTTTATATCAATGAAGAAAACGGCATCCGCGGGGCGCTGAAATACGCCCGGGAGGCCGACAGCCTGGGTCTCAAACACCTCGCCGCCATCGAATCCGACCGCGGCGCCTTTGCGCCCCGGGGATTCAGCGTGGAGGGAGATTCCGCGGTGATCGCGCGGATGAACGCCTGGCTGCCCTACCTGCAGAAAGCAGATATCGAATGGGTGAGGCCGGGCGGCAGCGGGGTGGATGTCTCCCAGATCAAAAACGCCAAAGCCCTGATCGGCTACGTGCCCGACAGCCAGCGATATTTCGATTTTCATCACTCCGACAACGACGTTTACGAAGCGGTAAATCCCCGGGAAATGCAGATGGGGGCGGCGGCCATGGCCATATTGGCGTATCTGCTGAGTGAAGAAGGGTTATAAATTGGCAATTGATAATTAACCATCATCCTGTTTCCCCATTTGCGCCGGGGAGTTTTTTGGGTTAATATCAACTCCAGACGATTTCAACATGGCGGAGGTAAAAAATGACGAAAAAATTGGCAGAATTATTTGAACAAATGACCGCGGAAGAACAAGCAGAGATAGAAACATTTGCTCTTTTTTTGATTACCCGGCGAAAATTACACCGGCAAAAACTTCTTACCGATGATATTTCAATACAAGAATTAATGCATTTAGTGGAGAGCGCCGGAAGTTTTGACTGGCTGGCCTCGGAAGCAGAAGATGTTTATTCTTTGAAGGATGGAGATGCAGTGAAATGGCCGAAAAAGTCATAACTCGTGGCAGTATAGTGCTGGTTAGTTATCCATTTACCGACTTAAGCGGCTCTAAAGTGCGGCCGGCAGTGTTGCTGACACCGAAATTTTTGTTGAATAAAATTGATGACATACTTTGTCTGTTTATCTCTTCCATCATACCCGCTGATTTGCTCCCCACTGATTTTATATTAGATGTCGATCATCCGGCATTTTCAGATACCGGCCTAAAATACCGATCGGTATTCAGATCCCAAAAGCTGGCGCTCCTCGATAAATCGTTGGTAGCACGAATACTGGGAAAATTGAATGATGAATTGATGGAAGAAATCAACCAGCGACTACGCATCGCAATTGGGCTTTAATTTTAATCATCCCTGTTTGCAGCCCTGGCTTTGGGGGCAATCTTAACTCCTCTTCAAACAGCGGAAACGGCCAGGCAAACCGGAGAAATCATGCACCAACCCCCCGTCACCTTGACCCTCGCGCTCCAGCACGGTTTGAGCGAGGAAGAGTTCGAGCGCATTCAAAAAATCCTCGGCAGAACCCCCAATTTTACCGAATTGGGCATTTTTTCGGTCATGTGGAGCGAGCACTGCTCCTATAAAAATTCCATCGCCGAATTGAAGAAACTGCCCCGCTCCGGCGGGCGCCTGCTGGTGAGCGCCGGGGAGGAGAACGCCGGGCTGGTGGACATCGGCGGCGGTCTGGCGGTCTGCTTCAAAATCGAGAGCCACAACCACCCCTCCGCGGTGGAGCCGTACCAGGGCGCGGCTACCGGGGTAGGCGGGATCATGCGCGATATTTTCACCATGGGCGCCCGGCCCATCGCGGCGCTCAACTCCCTGCGCTTCGGCCGGCTGGAAAACGCCCGCAACCGCTATCTCTTCGACGGGGTGGTGCGCGGAATCGCCGATTACGGCAACTGCTTAGGCGTTCCCACCGTCGCCGGAGAGGTTTATTTCGAAGACTGCTACGACGGCAATCCCTTAGTCAACGCCATGACCGTGGGCATCGTGGCGCAACGGCAAACCGCCTCGGCCATTGCCAAAGGGGATGGCAATCCGGTCTTCATTATCGGCTCCCGCACCGGGCGGGACGGCATTCACGGGGCGACTTTCGCCTCCGAAGAACTCTCCGAAGATTCCGAAGCCAAACGCCCCAACGTGCAGGTGGGCGACCCCTTCGCGGAAAAACTGCTCTTGGAAGCGACCTTAGAGATGATTCAGGCGGGAATTTTGGTGGGCATTCAGGATATGGGCGCGGCGGGCATCACCTGCTCCACTACGGAGATGAGCGCCAAAGGCGGCAGCGGAATGATCATCGACCTCGACAAAGTGCCGGTGCGGGAAGAGGGGATGAGCGCTTACGAAATCATGCTCTCCGAATCCCAGGAGCGCATGTTGGCGGTGGTAAAAAAGGGGTGCGAAGCGGAGGCCCGGGCAATTTGCGACAAGTGGGACCTGCTCTGCGCGGAAATTGGCCGGGTCATCGCTGAACCGCTCTTGAAAGTGTTCTACCGGGGCGAGCAGGTCGCCGAAATCCCGCCTCACGAATGCGTATTGGGCGGCGGCGCGCCGGTGTACCATCGCGAATACCGTAAACCCGCTTATATCGACGAAGCGCAGCGCTTCGATTTTTCCACGTTGCCCGCGGTGGAAAATCTGCAAACTGCCTTTCTGAAAGTGTTTTCTTCCCCCAACGTCGTCTCCAAACACTGGGTTTACGAGCAGTACGACACCCAGGTGCAGGCCAACACCACCCTGCTGCCCGGCGGAGACGCCGCGGTGGTGCGCATCCTCACCCCCGATGGCAAGGATACCAACAAAGCGATTGCCGCCAAAACCGATTGCAACGGGCGCTACGTGTACCTGAATCCCCGGCGCGGGGCGCAAATCGCCGTAGTGGAATCCGCCCGCAACGTGGTTGCGACCGGCGCTCAGCCCCTGGCCGTCACCAACTGCCTGAATTTCGGCAATCCCTACAAGCCGGAGATGTTCTACCTCTTCCGGGAAGCGGTGGCGGGCATGGGGGAGGCCTGCCGGGCGCTGGAAACCCCGGTTACCGGCGGGAACGTCAGTTTTTACAATGAAAGCCCGGAAAATGCGGTTTATCCCACTCCCACCATCGGAATGGTGGGGCTGGTAGAAGACCTCGCCCACCTTACCCCGGCGTATTTCCGGCAGGAAGGCGATTTGATTTATCTGGTCGGTGAGACGAAGGCGGAAATCGGCGGAAGTGAATTTCTCAAAGAATATTACGGCTTAGTAACCGGCGACATTCCCTCGCTGGATTTGGAGTTGGAAAAGAAAACCCAGCAGGCCCTGCTGGCCGCCATTCGCCGGGGCTGGATTCGCTCCGCGCACGACGTTTCCGACGGCGGCCTGGCTGCGGCGCTGGCGGAGTGCTGCATCATCAACCGGGAAAAACCCTCAGGCGCGACGGTGAAGGTGGATTTTGGAGCGATGCGCCCGGAATGGTTTTTGTTCAGCGAGAGCCAGTCGCGCTTTATCGTTTCCGTTTCAGCGGAGCACCGCAAGGGATTGGAAACATTTTTCAAATCTCAGCTACTGCCGTTAACCTACCTGGGGGCAGTGGGTGGAAAGCGACTGAAGATCAACGAGGTGCTTGATCTTCCCCTTGAGAAGTTGAGCGAGATTTATTTTGAGACGATGGGAAGAATGATGGAGACGGAAGCTTAACGTTCGTGCTCAGGCAAGAGTTATCAGCCCGTTGGAAAAATCAATCGTTAGCGTCCGGCCTTGCAAAAAGTCTAAACCTAAGGCTCCGTCAACGCCTGCACTGGCTGGCAGCGTATGGCACAGGACGGGAAAACCTTTCTTTTCCTGTCCCAAAGCCGTGATCTTTTGTAAGGTAACGCGTGGCACGAACTCAACGCCGCTGCCGGTAGTGACCTGGAAACGTTCCTCCTCCAGCGCCGGATCATAACCGATTGATACCAGCATTCCCACGTTAATCAAAGTGCTCGTCGCACCCGTGTCGAGCGCCAGTTGCAAAACAGCATTTCCAGAAGGCCCTTCCAGTTCTGCGCGCACGGTGATAAGTCCATACTGGGGATCGAACGGAAAGCTCATAAGACAATAGCAGTACCTTCGGGAATCGTGCCGGTATAGAGCATGGCAAAACGTTTAGATCGTAACTTTACCGCTTCACGATATACCTCGTCGCGATCCTTGCTGTGAAAGCGGACTTTTCCACCTCTTACTTCCAGTAACTCATCCGTTTGCGGCTCTTCGACTAACACCCATTCCGAATCGTACAGCGCTTTAATTTCTGCAATGGTCAATACTTCATCCATGCCCGATTTTCTCCTTAATTGGAATCAAAACCCTGTATATACCTTCGTTTGATAAAATATATTGATATTTCCCGATACGGGCAATTCATTTTTCCCCTCCCCCGGATTTTTGCAGCGAAAACATCCCCAAAAATTTGGCCATGGCCGGGATCAGGGCGGCGATGGTGGTCAGCACGGTAATGGTGGTATTGATCAAATCGCGCTGGGTAGTGAACAGAAAGCCCACCCCCACGATCAACGCCAGCAGCAGGGGGCCTTTCACGGAATTCCAGCCCCCGGGGGTTCCTTCTTCGGCAAGGTCTTCCGGGCGGTAGGCGGCGGCGATAAAGCGCCGGAAACTTTCATTCATCAGCCGGATGAAGGGCTTCTGCACGATCAACCGCTTGCGCAGCAGTTGCTGCACCACCGGCGCGTTGCTGGAATTTACCATCCCGTCTTCCGCTAAATGGATCAGCGCCAGCCGTTCCGGCCCATTGCAGGCGTCCCACAGAATTTTGTAGAACGAGTAGGCGCGCACCGCCACTTCGTGAATCAGTTGATCCGCGGTGAGCCGGCTGCAATCGAGTTGCTGCACGATTTCGCGGCCGATTTTTTGTAAACGCGAATTGGCCCCGCACTCCTGCTCGAATGCTTCCACCAACCGGTTCCGCGCCTTTCGCTCGGATTTCACCCGGGTGTTTTCCCTCCCCGCCCAGACTTTTTCCCGGAAAATGGCCGCGGTGGCGGCAAATTCGCTCGCATCCCCGCGGTCCTCCAGGTAAACCTGGTCGAAATGGCTGAGCAGCCGCGCCCAGCGGGAAATATCTTCCCGGGTTATGGATTCTGTTTTCTCCCCCGCATTCGCGGGCGGGCCGGCAATCTCTGAATCCAGGTAAGGAAGGGGATCCAGCGCGGAAAGGATTACCACGGTGCGGCGCTCCCGGTGCACCAGGCGCTCCAGCAGGGCCAGGATTTCCCGGTTGGGAAGGTCCGGATCGAAACGGGTCTCGAAGTGATCCAACACCAGGGGAATCGCGCGATCTTCGGGTAAACGCAGATCCGCTAAAGCGCCCCCTGCGGGGGAAGCGGTTTCGGCCAGGTCGATCAAATGGAAATCATCGCGCTCCTTTTTCCGGGCTTCTAACAGCTCGCTTTTACCGGATACCGGGGGAGCCAGCACCAACAGATTCCGCCGGAAATTCAGGTTTCGCAACTCCCGCAGGGCGGGGTTGCCGGGGCGGTAAAATTCAAGAAAAACGATACGCTGCGCCACGAAGCGAAACACCAGGTACTGGACGGCTATGATGGCCGCCAGACCCATCCACCATAAAATATCCCAATAGAAACCGGCGCCCGGCAGGGCGGTAGCGATGGCCAGGCGCTTCCGGGGAGCGCTTTCATAGGTTAATTTTAAGAAATCGCCCTCCCGCAGGGGCACCATGGCAGTTTTCCAGGAACCGTCTTCGGAGGAATCGGGAATCAATCCGCGAATCTGGGCGGAGGTCAAATTGTACGGAGGCCGGAGAAAAGCGAGCACCTGTTTCAGGGTCAGGTTTACCAGAAAGGGGGAGGCCTCCTCCGGAGCCAGCAGTGAATCTGCGGTTACGATGCGGGAAGAAAAGAAAAATTTGAAATAGCGCCCTAACGAGTCCGCCAGTGCCTGGCGCTCCTGTTGAATGGGGGCGCGCAGCGCCGGATCGACCTTCAGGCTTTGAATTTCGGCGCGCGCCCGGGCGTCGCCGGCGAGCATTTTTTTCGCCATATCGAACTGCTCGTGCTTGATAAATAGTTCCACCTCATAGTCGGAGGCGATCTTGAAAAAGGCGATGGAGGGCAGTATGGCAACGATGATTACCAGCAAAGTCGCCATTACGATGAACCAGGTTCGGTATCCGAAGAGCTGGGTTTGCTTAAATCGCCGGGAAACCTCCGGCAGCGAAAGGAACAGCGCCATTCCTGCCAGCCCCCCGCACTGTACCAGGGTGCGCCAAAAAGAGGCGTGCAATAACGAAAATACCATCAAGAGGATCAGAATTGCCCCTAACACGGAGTATCCTAAAATCCGTTGCCATTCCGGGAGATTCCCGGCCGCTCCCGGTTGGCGGCCATGGGATTTGGAGGAGGCTATTTCAAATTTCATGTCCCGCAGTTTCAAATAACTGAGCACCAGCACGAAATAGGGCAGCAATACCGCGGTGTAGAGGTTTTCTAAGGGGCGGGAGATGAATATCCAGATCAAAAAGAGCGCGATGAGAAAGAGAAACGCAATAGCCATCTGGCGATAGAAGCCGCTCAGGGCCGGTTCCGGCCACAGCCACTCCGCGCGGTAGCCGGGGCTGAAGATGCGCACAGCGCCCAAAATCAGCAAAAAGAGCGCGGCGTAGGCGATAAACAGCATCAGGGTAATGGTGATGATCTCCAGGTTGCCGGTACGGATGAAAACCATGTCGCAAAAGGTGACCAGGGTCCAATCCAGCTCTCTTGCGCCGGCCGCCCCGGCGGCGCTAAACGGGCGAATGTAAACCCGTTGATCCTTGCCGGCGTATTTCACCGTCTCCCACTTGGCGGTATGCCCGAACAGCGCGGAAACCAGCCCCTTGTTATTTTCGCACTCTTCGATAAAGTTCTCCCGCAGGTTGCGCCGCTCATCGGAATGGAACAGCACCTTGCCGCTGCGGTCGATGACGCAGAATCCAAACCCGGCCGGAACCACCGGGCGGAGCAGGGACAACTGGCGGATGATCATGCTGGCCACGGTGATGGAATCGCGGGCGGCAGGCTCTTTTCCCGGGGCAGCCACGGCGGTCCATTTTCGCGCCGGAAAGGGCTTGGAAAGAATGACTTCATTTTTCCCGGTCGTCCAGGAATAGATCGATTCCACCCAAAAACCCTCTTTTTTGCCGTTTACCATTTTGAAGTAGGGGCGATCCCGCACGTTGATGTGCGAGGTAGTTTGATCCCCGGTGCTCCATTTGACGATCTGTTCGCCCCGGGAATCGATCCACACCGCCAGGTTAAAAAAAGGATAGCGCAGCGAAGCATTTGCGGCCGCGACACTCCCGCGCTCCCGGGGCGCTTCCCAGATATCCGTGGCGGAGAGTTTGTTTCTGAGAATTCCGCGATAAGCAAGGTCAAAAATGGCGTTGAGGGTATCCAACTGGGCAATGCCGCGCTCCAATTCCGCCCGGAAATTGGCGGAAACCTCGGCGGAGAAGTCCCGAAGCTGGCGATCCAGTTCCTGCTTATAATTCCGGTAAAACCGCCAGTCCAGCACGGAGACGGTTAACAGCGCCGCCCCGACCACCACGGATAACGCTAAAAAAAGCACGTCGGAGGTGCGCAAGCGGTCTTGGGGGCCTATTTTCCAGATTTTTAACAGCGGCCAGCTAATCGCGGTAAGGAGCGCCAGCAGTAAAAAAATGATGATGAAATTATAGGAGATTGCGTGCGTTTCGGCGCGGAAGCGCTCGTTTGCGACCAGCGCGCACAGGCTCCATTCCACGTATTCGGGAGCATTGGAAGCGTTCTCCCCCGGGGGATTCTGCAAAAAAAGCTGCAAGGGTTGGATGAACAATTTGTAGTGGGTTCCTCCGAAGCTTGCCGCGGCGGTGTTGCTGGTGTGAATCAGGTCGGTCAATTTATAGGATTTGCCCCGGGGATCGCTGAGCGTTTCCAGATCCGTGGCCGATATTTCTTTGCCCCCCTTCTGGAAAATTACCTCTCCGCTGGAACGGGTTACCAATACGTCATCGAATATTTCCCGGCTCAGAATCGGCTGGAACAGCTCATCCAGGTTGCTGCGGGCGCGAATGGTAATGCGAACCTCCCCGCCGTTATTCTCGAAAACTCCCTGGTAGTCGTAATGAATCCAGTTCTGTTTCCCCTCTAAAAGAATGTGATGGGTAATGCGGTAATGGCCGGTTTGCTGGTGAATCCAGGAATAGTCCTCCCCGGAATGCTCCCCCGCCGGTGAAGAAGAATCTTTTCCCCCGGCGGGAATGGCAGCGGTTGCCGAAATTGGCTGCGGTGAGCGGAGAGCCGCGCTGTGCAACAACTCCACCGCCGGGGCAAGTTTCAGCTTGGAACGAATAATTGCGTTCACGCTGTCGGAGAAATTGGCCGCGTTATAGTTATTCCGCGCGGCGTGGCCGGCGGCATTGTGCAGAACCGTGATGTGGTTCTCGATTTTAGATTTTATCTGGTCGCCCAGGTCCTTGAGCACGCGCAGGTTGCGCCGGGTATGTTCAACCTCCTGGGAGGGAACATAGAAGACAAAATAAACCGCCACCGGGACGGCCAGGAGCAACAGCGGAAAATATGAAAACTTAAGGCGGCGAACCGCGGCAAATGGCTTGATCATGAACCTGCCTCGTGGTAGCTGAATTTCATTTGACAGGAGAATTTAGAGAAACTCACGAGGGATTGCAATGGTTATCCTCGGGTATGCGTTCCCGGCGGGAGCAATTTGGAGACGGAAAAATTAACTTGCTTGACAATTTCTGCTTCAGCGCCTAACTTTTTCGACCTTTTTGAAAAGTAGCATCGGGGACCGGTTTTATGGGAATGCAAAAAATCAAGCAATGCCTGCTGGTTGCAATCTTCGTTTTCTCGGCGATCGGGCAGGGCGTTTTCCATTCCCACGGCTTTTTCAGCATCGCCGGCGCGGCTCATCATTCCCCGCAAGCGGCGGAGCAGACACCCGCCCCGCTGAAAGCGCCGGTATGTTTCGCCTGCCTGGCGGAGCGAAATCCTTCCCATGTCCCGGTTATTCCTTATCTGGCGGAATGCCAGCCTCTGCAACTGTTCTGCAATCCCCTGCCGGCGGCTCCGGATATTTCTTCCCCGCTGTTTTTACGGTCTCCCCGTTCTCCCCCCGCACTTCCGGCTTAGCTGCCAGGAAGCGATTTCTCGATAATCTTGCCAATTCAGGGATGGCGGATCTTCGCACCGCACCCCCCGGTTTTGACCCGCTTTTCTGCATATTCCTTCCTGGCGTTCGATTTCACCGAAAATTTCCGTGGAATTACGGGACTGCGCTGCCCCGGCGGCATGTTTTTCCCACCCGGGCAGTTCCTTACCAAACTCTATTGAAAAATGCGGGAGAATAACCTTGAAAATCTTACCCTTTCTCTTCTTGTTTGTTTTGATCCCCGGCTTGATTTCCCTTTCTGCCCAAACCGCCCTGCCGGATACCGCCTCCCGGGAATCTGCCCCTGCCCCGGCCGCGGAGAACCTCGGCGATGCGGCGCTGGAGGCGGAGCTGGCGGAGCAGTTGGGCGCGGAGGCAGATACAACCGCCGCAAAACCGCAAAGCTCTCCGGCGCTTCAGGGCAGCCAGGCTCGCCCGGGCGGGCTGCTCAATCCCCAGATCAGCGCCATCGGCAGCTTTGTGGCCGCCGGCACCGAAAAAGAAGCGGTGGTAAAACCGCTGAACCTGGGGCTTTCCGAGGCGGAATTCTCCTTCCAGGCGTACGTGGACCCTTACAGCAGGGCGGATTTCTATTTCGCCTTCGGCAGCGAAACCGAGGACCCTTTCCTGGGGCCGGATTCGGAAGCCGCCGCCAGTGGAGAATTTGAGGCAGAGTTGGAAGAGGCGTACCTGACCATCCTTTCGCTGCCGTTCGGTTTGCAAATCAAAGCCGGCAAATTCCGCAGCAATTTCGGGAGAATCAACCCGGTGCATCCCCACGCCCTGGATTATATCGACTACCCGCGCATGTATGTCAACTACCTGGGCGGGGAGGGCCTTTCCGACAAGGGGGCGGCCCTGAACTGGCTGATCCCCAATCCGCTCGATTTTTACCAGGAATTGAGCCTCGAGGTCACCTCCGCGGCGCTGGATGGTCCCTCGTTCCAGGGGGGCAGCAAACATTTGCTCTACCTGGGGCATTTGAAGAATTTTTTCGATCTGAACGATAACACCACCCTGGAACTGGGACTGAGCGGCATTTACGGCCCCAACAATGCCGAAGGCGACAAAACCGCCATCGGCGCGGCGGATTTGACCCTGATCTGGAAACCGCTGCGCTACAACCGCTATCGCAGCTTTGCCTGGACCACCGAGGCGCTGTTCAGCAACCGGAAAATGCCCGGGGAAGAGGTAAACAGCTATGCGTTATACAGTTTTATGCGCTACCAGATCGGGCGGCGCTGGTTTATCGGCGCTCGCTACGATTATTCGGAATTCCCGGAGCACAACTGCCGTAACGAGAAGGCTTACTCCGCCATGCTGAATTTTTACGCCACGGAGTTTCAGAAAATCGAGCTGCAATTTCAGCACGGCGTTCCCGCGGAATTCGACAGTTTCAACCGGGTGCTGCTGCGGGCGGTGTTCGTGATTGGGGCGCACGGGGCGCATAAGTATTAGCAAGGATGAAGGAAAAAGGGAAAAGGAAAAAGAGAAAAGGATAGAGTATGCGATTGAAAATGAATTTTTCGCGGATAACGGTTATTTTCTTTCTGGTAACCAGTGTTTTGGCTTCGTTGACGGGTTTGAAGGCCGGGGACAGGCTGCGCATCGTCACTACCACGCCGGACCTGGCCAGCATTGCCAATGAGATCGGCGGGGAGCGAGTGGAAACGTTTGCCATTGCCAAAGGCTACCAGGACCCCCATTTCGTGGACGCCAAGCCCAGTTACATCATTGAATTGCAGAAGGCGGATATGTTCATCCAGATGGGGCTGGATCTGGAAATCGGCTGGGCGCCGCCGCTGTTGGACGGCGCTCGCAACCCGGATATTCTGCCGGGCGGAAAGGGCTACCTGGACGCCTCCGCGGGGGTTCCCCTGCTGCAAGTTCCCACCGGCGATCCGGCAACCCTTCGCGCCCAGGGGGACATTCATATCTACGGGAACCCCCACTACTGGCTGGACCCCCTGCGCGGTAAAATCATCGCTCGAAATATTTTTGGCGGGTTGGCGCGGCTTCAACCGGAAAACCGGGCGGAATTCCAAAAAAATCTCGATCTTTTCGATCAAAAGCTTGATCAAGAGATGGCGAAATGGGAAAAACAGATGCAGCCTTACCGGGGAACCAAGATCGTGGCCTTCCACAATAGCTGGCCCTACTTCGAGGAGCGTTTCGGGCTTCAGATTGTGGGATTCATCGAGCCGAAGCCGGGCATCCCCCCCACCCCGAAGCACCTGGTGGAGGTCATCAAAACCATGCAGGAGCAGGGTGTTAAAATCATTATCATTTCCCCCTACTACAGCCAAAAATCTTCCGAGCTGGTGGCCTCCAAAACCGGGGCGAAAGTACTGGAGTTGGCTACCTCCGTGGAGGCTTTCCCGGGAATCAACGATTATTTCGCTTTATTCGATTACAACCTCGGGAAAATGCTGCAAGCGTTTCAGGAAAGTGGAAATAATTAAGCGTATCAGAATTCCAAAGTTGTCTTTCTACTTTGTCATTCTCCCGGATAGCCGCATTCCCGTTAACCTTAGGTATTTTTAACCGCAAAGACCCCGGCCATCCGGGGCAAAGAAAACAGTGCTGATTTTTGTGAAGATCAGGAGGAATTTCAGGCGAAATACTTAGGTTAACGCGAATGCGGATAGCCGGGATCTCATTTGCGCTTCGCGTGTCATTGATAGTCATTACCAGCTCAAAAGGGGCTCCTCAGGAGCGGCATCATTCGTTCCCTGCCGCAATGAATGACCATCAATGACAGCGAAGCATAATGACGGCAAAACCAAATGACTTTTTGTTTCAACAGGAGAGTTGTTCAATGTTCGAGATGTTCGGATTATCGTTTATCGTCAACGCCCTCATCGCCTGCCTGATCATGGGGTTTTTGTTAGGCTATTTTGGTATTCACGTGGTGGGAAGAGGCATCGTCTTCGTGGATTTGGCGCTGGGGCAGATTTCTTCCCTGGGAGTGGCCCTGGCCGAATTTCTCCACTACGGAGATGACTGGCTGCCGATCATTTTTACCCTGTTGGGCGCGGTGCTGCTCTCGTTCATCCACACCCGCGACCCGCGCATCAAATTAGAAGCGATCATCGGGATTATTTACGTGGCGGCTTCCGCGGTAACGGTGCTGATCATTTCCAAAAGCGCGCACGGCGACGCGGATATCCAGGAAGTGCTGTTCGGCGCGCTGCTGACTGTTTCCACCGCCGAGCTGGTAAAATTGGGCGTCGTTTTCGGCGTTCTGGCGCTGCTGCACGTGCTCTTTCGAAACCAGGTGTATCGCATTACCGAACGGATGCAAGCCGGGGAGATGGCTAAACCGGAGTGGAAAGACCAGACCTGGAACTTCTTTTTTTATCTCTCCATCGGGTTGGCGATTGTGTTTGCAGTGCGCATCGGCGGGGTGCTGCCGGTATTTGCCTACCTGGTGGTGCCGGCGGTCAGCGCCCTGATGGTTTCCCGGCGGCGCTGGATGATTATTCTCGTCGCCATGTTCAACGCCGGGGTTGCCAGCCTGGCCGGGCTGTGGTTTTCCTACACGTTCGATTTTCCCGCAGGCCCCGCGATCGTGGCTATGTTCGGAATTATTTTCCTCGGGGCAGTTATGTATCGGCTGTTTTGGCCGAAAATGGTTAAATCGGTGCGATAGTGTTAGGGTGTTAAAGTGTTCGAGTGCTCAAGTGTTTGAGTAACTCAGCCATTTTAGGGCTTTCGCCCTTTTTATTGTACCACTGAACGCTAATGTGTTTCAATAACTCTGTGCGCTCAGTTGGGTACATTATTTTTTTCTGGCTCCCTCCCCGAAGGGGTTCCTTCGGAAAACACAAAAACACCGGAACACCATCGCACTGAAATAAATCGAAAGGAAAGCCGCTTCAATGTCCAAGTCCATCTGTGTGTTTAGCGCCTCCAGCAACGCTATTGATATAAACTATTTCAAATTTGCCCGCAAACTGGGAGAGGAAATCGCCCGGCGGAAATATACCCTCATTTTCGGGGGCGGCGAGGTGGGGTTGATGGGGGCGGTGGCTGCGGGAGTGCGCAAAAATGGCGGCGCCATCGTGGGGGTGATTCCCAAAGCCCTGAACCAGCCCGGCATCGCTTACCGCGACGCCGACCACCTCATCGAGACCCGGGACCTGCGCCAGCGCAAGGCGATCATGGAATCCCGCGCGGATGCCTTTTTCGCCCTGCCGGGCGGTTTCGGCACCTTAGAAGAGAGCTTAGAAATCATTACCCTGAAGCAGCTTCGCCTGCTCGACAAACCCTTCGTATTTTTGAACGTGAACAACTTTTACGAGCCGTTGATCGCCTTATTCGAGTATCTCTACCAGGAGAGATTTGCCAAACAGCACTTCCGGCAGTTGTATTTCTTTGCCAAAACCATTGAAGAAGCATTCGAATACTTAGACAATTACCAGCCGGTGGAATTGGAAGCGAAGTGGTTTTGAGGCTCTTCCGGTTATTTAACCTCCCGGAGATTCGGAACCCCCGGGAGGTTGATCGCTTAAATCTTTGCCGGTAAACAATTCCTTCCCCATATCCATTCCCATTTAAATCGCCGCCGTGGATAAAACCGGGTGCAGCACAAATTGCACAAGAAGCTAAATTTCAGAATGAATAGCCCTGCGCTTCAGCGCGGGGAAATAAAAATTGGAGTAAAACTTTTGGGGGCTTCAGCCCCGAGTATTCCCAAAACGCGGGGCTGAAGCCCCGGAAAAGGTTCTGAGAGTACTTTGATCTCCCCGCGCTGAAGCGCGGGGCTACTCATTTCAAATTTGTGCAATTTGTGCTGCGCCCGATAAAACCTCCCGGAACTTCACAATCTCCCGCAGGTTTGGTATATCTTTCCGTTATTGGATTTGCAGGCATTCATGTTTATTATGCCACCAAAAAAACGGGGAAGGAATATGGCGTTGAAAATGAAAGGAATGAAATGGGTGCTGGTTCTTCTGCTGCTCGTGGCGGCTCTGGCGCTCCCGAAGCTGCTGGTCTCCGGTAAAAATCCATCCGGCAGACCGGCCGGCGGCAGCCAGCAAAACCTGTTAGCGGTGCAGGTACGGGTGGTTCAGCCGAAATTATTGCAAAATAGCATTCGCACCACCGGAACTTTACTGGCCAACGAAGAAGTGGAATTGCGCAGCGAAGCGACCGGCAAAGTCACCGGCATTTTCTTCAAAGAAGGCAGCCGGGTGAGCAAGGGCGATTTGCTGGTCAAGATCAACAACGCGGATTTGCAGGCGCAATTGCAAAAGCTGCAATTTCAGAAAGAGTTGGCGGAGGAGCGGGAGTTCCGCCAGCGCAAGCAGTTGGAAACCGACCTGACCAGCCAGGAGCAGTACGACATTGCCCTGAACGCTCTCAACGGCGTAAAAGCGGATATCGAAGTGGTGGAAGCGCAGATCGCCAAAACCGAAATCCGCGCCCCCTTTGACGGGCAGATCGGCTTGAAATACATCAGTGAAGGCAGCTATCTTTCCCCCGCGGTCAAAGTCGCCAACCTTCTCAATATCCATCCCATCAAAATCGAATTTTCCATCCCGGAAAAGTACGCCACGGAGGTGCAGCCCGGGGATAAAATTTCCTTTACTATCCAGGGGTCGAGCAACACCTACGAAGGCGAAATTTACGCCATCGAGCCGAAAATCGACCCCCTCACCCGTACCTTGCTGGTGCGGGCGTTATCCCCAAATCCCCGGCGAACCCTTTATCCCGGGGCGTTCGCAGACGTGCAGTTGATCAGCGAGCAGATTCCCAACGCCTTGCTGATCCCTACCGAGGCGGTGATACCGGAGCTGAACGCCAAAAAAGTGTTTCTCTACAAAAACGGCAAAGCTACCTCTATGGCTGTAGAAACCGGCACACGTACCCCGGAAGAAATTCAAGTTACCAGCGGAATAGCCGCCGGGGATACCGTGATTACCAGCGGAACATTACAACTGCGGCAGGGCATGCCGGTGAAAATTTCGGAACTAAGATAATAAGGAATCATTATGAGTTTATCCTCCATCAGTATAAAACGCCCGGTTCTGGCCATTGTGATGTCCCTGGCGATCGTGATCTTCGGGGTCATTGGGTTCGTATTTCTGGGAGTGCGGGAATATCCCAACGTGGACCCGCCGGTGGTTACGGTCAGCGCGAATTATACCGGCGCCAATGCCGACGTGATCGAATCCCAGATCACCCAGCCCTTAGAGGAGAGCATCAGCGGGGCCTCGGGGATTCGCACCCTCTCCTCGGTCAGCCGGGAAGGCCGCGCCACTATTACCGTGGAATTCGATCTGGATATCGACATGGAGGCGGCAACCAATGACGTGCGCGACCGGGTATCCCGGGCAGTGCAAAACCTGCCTCCCGACGCCGACGCCCCGGTGGTAATGAAAGCGGACGCAGACGCGGTGCCGATCATCTTCCTGAACGTCAAAAGCGACCGGCGCAATTTGCTGGAATTGACCGACATCGCCGAGAATACCTTCAAAGAACGGGTGCAGACCATTCCGGGGGTTAGCGAAGTGCGCATTTGGGGCGCCAAACGCTACGCCATGCGCTTGTGGCTGGACCCCGCCCGCCTGGCTGCTTACCAGCTAACTCCTTTGGACGTGCGCAACGCCCTGGTGCGGGAAAACGTGGAGCTGCCTTCCGGTCGGGTGGAAGGACAGACCACCGAACTGACCATCCGTACCATGGGACGGTTAGAAACCGTAGAAGATTTCAACAACCTGATCATCAGGGAAGCCGGGGAAAATATTATCCGCCTGCGCGACGTCGGTTACGCGGAATTAGGGGCGGAAAATTATCGCTCCATTCTCAAGCGCGACGGCGTCCCCATGGTGGGCGTGGTGCTGCTTCCCCAGCCGGGCGCAAATTATATCTCCATTATCGATGAATTTTACCGCCGCGTGGAATTGATCAAAAAAGATCTACCGGAAGACATCAGCCTGGGAGTCGGTTTCGATACCTCCGAATATATTCGCGATTCTATCTCCGAAGTGGGCCAAACCATCGCAATAGCGTTTATCCTGGTGCTGCTGATCATTTTCCTGTTCCTGCGCGATTGGCGCACCACCCTAATTCCCGTGATCGCTATCCCCATCTCCTTGATCGGCTCTTTTTTCATCATGTACATTGCGGATTTTTCCATTAATGTGCTCACGCTGTTAGGCATCGTGCTGGCAATCGGAATGGTGGTGGACGACGCCATCGTGATGTTAGAAAATATTTACGCCAAGGTGGAACAGGGCCTGCCCCCTATTTTGGCGGGCGTGAAAGGGGCGCGGGAGGTTTTTTTCGCCATTATCGCCACCACGGTGGCCCTGGCGGCGGTGTTCATGCCGGTAATCTTTCTGCAAGGGTTGACCGGGAGACTGTTCCGGGAATTCGGCATCGTAATCGCCGGGGCAGTGATCATCTCCTCCTTCGTCTCCCTCACCCTCACCCCCATGTTGAGCACCCGCATTCTGAAAAAGAACGCCCGCCACAACCGTTTTTACGAAATGACCGAACCGTTTTTCAAGAGCATGATCGGGGGGTATCGCAATCTCCTGAACGCTTTTCTCCGGCGCCGCTGGGTATCCATCATCATTACCCTGGCGGCGGTGGGAATGATCCTCTTTTTCGGATTAGCGCTCCCGGGGGAGTTGGCGCCCTTAGAAGACCGCAGCGGGATGCGCGTCAGCGCTACCGCCCCGGAAGGCGCTACTTACGAGTATATGGATCGCTTCATGGATGAATTGGTGCGGCTGGCGCAGCAGGAAATCCCGGAAACCGAGGCAATCATTTCCGTGACCTCCCCGGGATTTGGAGCTGCCAGTTCGGTCAATACCGGTTTCTTGCGAATCATGCTGGTGGATTCCGATCAGCGGGAACGCTCTCAGCAAGAAATTGCCGATGATTTTTCCGAGCGAGTGCGGCAATTGAGCGGGGCGCGGGTGTTTGTAGCCCAGGAGCAATCCATCGGCAGAACCCGCGGCAGCCTGCCGGTGCAGTACGTGTTGGAGGCGCCCAATTTCGAGAAATTACGGGAAGTTCTGCCGAAATTTGTGGAGGAGGCCCAAAAAGACCCCACCTTTCAATTCGTGGATACCAACCTCAAATTCAACAAACCGGAGTTGCGGATTCAAATCGACCGGGAGCGGGCGCGCGTCCTGGGGGTTTCGGTGCTGGATATCGCCCAGACCCTGCAATTGGCGCTTAGCGAGCAACGCTTCGATTTCTTTATTATGAACGGCAAACAGTACCAGGTAATCGGCCAGTTGATCCGGGAAGAGCGAAACCGTCCGGAAGCGTTGAAGTCGATTTACGTTAAAAATAACCGCGGCGAGTTGATCCAGTTGGATAACCTGGTCACCTTTAGCGAAGAGAGCGCCCCGCCGCAACTGTTCCGCTTCAACCGCTTCGTTTCCGCAACCGTTTCCGCGGGGCTGGCGCGGGGCAAGACCATCGGCGAGGGCATTGCCGCCATGGACGCCATCGCCGAGCGGGTGTTGGATGAATCCTTCCGCACCGACCTGGACGGTCCCTCCAAGGATTACGTGGAGAGCTCTTCCAACCTGGTGTTTGCCTTCATCCTGGCGCTGGTGTTCATCTATCTGGTACTGGCGGCGCAGTTCGAGAGCTTCCGCGACCCTTTCATCATCATGTTCAGCGTGCCGCTGGCGCTGGCGGGGGCGTTGTTCGCGCTGTGGTATTTCAACCAGACCATCAACATTTTCAGCCAGATCGGGCAGATCATGCTCATCGGTTTGATCACCAAAAACGGGATTCTAATGGTGGAATTTGCCAACCAGCGCAAGGCTGCAGGGTTGTCCATCATGGAAGCGATTCAGGACGCCGCGGTGGCCCGCTTCCGTCCCATCCTGATGACCAGTATCTCCACCATCTTAGGAATTTTGCCGATTGCCCTGGCGTTAGGCGCCGGCTCGGAAAGCCGCATTCCCATGGGGATTGCGGTAGTCTGCGGTATGATCGGCGGAACGGCGCTGACCCTGTTCGTGGTGCCGGCGATTTATTCCTACCTCTCCTCCGAAAAAATCAAGCACGTAGAGGTGGAAAAAGAAATCGCGGAGTACGAAGCGGAAATGCGGTAGGCCGGAATCCTTCAATGAAACGTAATGCGTAACCGATGGCTTTTGGCGCATCCTTCCTCACGTTTCACGCATCACGGTTCACTTTTCCCTTTTTATTTGTTACTTTTTACTTTTTAAGGAGGCCGTTATGAAAAAACTTACTACCTACACTTTCGAAGACGCGGATTTGAGAAGTTACTTACAGGAAGAATTCCTGGTCATCCACATCAAACAAAACGCCTTTGAAATTGTCACCGATCTTTCCGAGAGCAGCCATCTGTTCGATCTGTTGGAGTTGGCAGATGGGGATGAAAAAGTCAAGGGAGTATTTATTCATAATTCCCCCGGCATTTTCGGAGAAGAAGAGTATGAAATTTTTTTAAGAAAAGTGTTTGGTCTCAAGCCCGATGACCCTTTTAGCAAAATAGCGGCCTACGACAAGCAGGGGGTTCGCAAGCGCCAGATCAACGTCTTGAACCATTTTATCACCAGCGCCCTGGCTACATCTAAGTTGATCGTGCTGGGATTGCAGGGCTGCGTGGTCACACCCTTTTTCGGGGCCGGCCTGGCTGCGGATTTACGCTTTGCCTCTCCGGACATGGGTTATTGTTTAGCCCACGTAAAATATGGCCTTCCCCCTACCGGCGCGCTGCCCTATTTTTTGCCCCGCTTCCTCGGTCTTAACCATGCCAAAGACTTATTATTCCGGGGCGGGAAAATTCCCGCGCAACAGGCGCTGGAGCTACGGTTGATCAACCAGATCATCCCCGGGGAGAATTTCGTGCAGGAATGCCTGGGAATACTCCAGGGAATGAAGCACGCCGACGCCAAATTTATCCGCATTACCAAACAGTTGACCAATACCTACGCCCGGGAGTTGGAAAACTACCTGGATTTTGAATCCCGGATTCTGTTCTTTTAGGAACTCTTCAGGTAGCTTCAATGCCGGGAGATGAGATGCGAGACACCCGGAAACTACCTTTTCCCTTGCTTAACTTGGGCAATTTTTAGATATTGCGCCCTCTTTGAAGCAGGGGCAGACTTGCCCTGAGCTTGTCGAAGGGCGGCAGGAGCAGCTTGCAGTTCTTCCTGCCGATCCCCAAGGAAGCTTTGCTTATCGGCTACGGCTATTGAACGGAGAATTTTGAGAGGCGCCAGTATGAGATTCGGGTTCATCCTTCTAACCAGTATTCTGATTTTGTCCGGCTGCAGCCTGCAAAAATTCGCCCTGAAAACCACCAGCGGATTGTTCTCCTACGGCATCGAGGCGCTCTACTCGGAGCCGGATTTGCCCATCGCAGAGACCGCCATCGCCTCCAACCTGAAGCTGTTAGATGGCTTTCACCTCGCCGACCCCAAAAACAAAGATCTGTTAGAAATGCTCGCGCAGGGATACGCCAGTTACAGTCTCGCTTTTTTGGAAGAAACCCAGCCGGAACGCGCCAGCCTGTTCTACCTGCGCGCCCGGGACTACGGCTTCAAACGCCTGCAACAAACTAAAGCGTTCAAAAACGGCATTCCCGAAAAAGAAGCGGATTTCGCCAGGCGCCTCCCGGAGATCAAAAAATCGGAAGTGCCGGCGTTGTTTTGGACCGCTTTTGCCTGGGCCGGCTGGGTGAACCTGAACCGCGACAAACCGCAGGCGGTGTTCGACCTCAACCTGGTGAAGGCAATGATGAACCGGGTGCTGGAATTAGATGAAACTTTCTTTTTCGGCGCGGCGCATTTGTTCTGGGGCAGCATTTACGGTTCCCTTCCTCCTTTGTTGGGCGGCAGCCCGGAGAAAGCGAAGGAGCATTTCGACCGCGCTATAGAAATTTCCGAAGACAAATTCCTGGTCGCGCAGGTTTATTATGCCCGCTACTACGCCGCCGCCACCCTGAATGAGGAGTTATTTGACCGGACATTACTCACCGTGGAAAACGCCCCGCAGGATATTCTGCCGGGTTACGAATTGATGACCTCCGTCGCCAAGCGCCAGGCAAGGGATTTACAGGCGAAAAAAGAGGAGATGTTTTGAAAAAAAGTAGGCAGTAGGCAAATAGACAGTAGGCAATAGAGAAAATTACCAATTGCGTTACTGCCTACTGCTTACTCAATGTCATTTAGTTAAGCCGTCATGGTTGTCATTCCCGCGAAAGCGGGAATCTATGACCCCTTAAATCTCTGGATTTCCGCTTTCGCGGAAATGACATTTTGTGTGCGATTCTTCTTAACTAAACGACATTAACGGCTTACTGCCTACTGCATATTGCATATTGCATACTGCCTGCTGTTCACTAAATCACAGGAGAAAGCATTTTGAAGTTCACCCGATTGTTTATCGTTTTCACACTTTTACTGGGTATTAGCGAAGCCCAGACCATCAAATTCGCCACCGTGGCGCCGGAAGGCTCTACCTACCTGAAGGTCCTTCGCGAATACACCGATGAAGTCACCAAACTGACCGGCGAAAAAGTCAAGTTCAAAATTTATCCCAGCCAGATCCAGGGGGATGAGAAGGACGTGCTGCGCAAAATTCGCCTCGGGCAGTTGCACAGCGCCGGGTTTACCGGGGTGGGGTTAGGCGAGATTATGCCGGAAGTGCGGGTGCTGGAGTTGCCGATGCTTTTCCATACCTACGAAGAGGTGGATCACATCGCCGCGCAGTTCTATGATGAGTTTGAAAGAAAATTCGAACAGAACGGGTTCATCATCCTCGGCTGGGCGGACGTGGGATTCGCCTACGTTTATGCCCAGAGGCCAATTCTCACCCTCGCCGACCTCAAGGGCGCCAAAATGTGGATGTGGGAAGGCGACCCGTTGGCGGAGGCAACCTTCAAAGCCCTGGGGGTGAGCGCCATTCCCCTCTCTTTAACTGATGTATTGACCTCGCTCCAAACCGGGTTGATTGAAACGGTTTACGTTCACCCGCTGGGTTGCGTGGCCCTGCAATGGTACACCCGGGTAAAGACCATGATGGACGTGCCCCTGGCCAACGTTTCCGGGGCGGTGCTGATCTCCAAAAATATGTTTGACAAGTTAGAGCCGGCGCACCAGACCATCCTGCGGGAAAAAGGCCGCGAATACATGGCCAAATTGGTGCGGCTGGGGCGGGAAGACAACCAGGCTTCCATCGAATTGATGAAAAAGAACGGGATGGAAGTGGTCAAAGTGCCGGAGAAGAATCTTCAGGAGTTTTATAACGCCTGCAAAACCGCTCACCAGAACCTGGTCGGGAAGCTCTACAGCCAGGAGTTGCTGAATAAAGTGAACGCCTCGTTGGAGCAGTTCCGGGCGGAAAAAAGTCATTAATGGTCATTGGCGGTCATTAATGGTCATAGTGGCCATTGCTGGCAATTAAGTGATGGCTTCGCCGGAGCAGTACCGGAGGGGAAAGGCGTAAAAGTGATGGGGGTTGGTAGTCCCTGCTCAGTGGTCTGTTGCGGGTTGTTTTTTCACCAGGCTACGGACAACTGACAGCAAACGACGAACAAAAATTCTTCAATCGGCCGCTAAAACCATTCATTCTTCAACTTTGCACTTACTCCATGCAAAAACTTCTAAAATCCATCGACAAATCTCTTAGCTTAGTAGAGAACTCCTTCATCGTCGCCATCGTTACCGTGATGGTGCTGCTTTCCTTCCTGCAATTAGTGCTGCGCAACTTTTTCGATTACGGGATTCTCTGGGGAGATACTTTTCTGCGCCATTTAGTGCTGTGGGTGGGCTTCATCGGCGCTTCCCTGGCCACCCGCGACGAGAAACACATCAACATCGACCTGTTAGGGCGGATTACCCCGAAGAAATACTTCTCCTACATGCGCATTGTCATCGACCTCGTTACCATGATCGTATGTATCGCCCTGGCGCGGGCCGGCTATGTCTTCTTGAAATACGAAATCGAGGCGAATACCATCCTGTTCAACGACGTACCGGCATGGTATTTCCAACTGATCATCCCCATTGGCTTTGCGCTGATCGGTTTCCGGTTTCTGTTGAAAATTTTGGAACGAATGATAACCCTGAATAAAGCATAACCCCCATGACCACCCTCATCATCGCTCTCATTCTCGCCCTGCTGGCGCTCTACGGAACTCCCCTGTTCGCCATCATCAGCGCCATTGCCCTGTTAGCTTTTTATTTTGCCGGCATCGATACCTCGGTGGTCATCGTGGAGCTTTACCGCCTGGCCAGCCAGCCGGTGCTGTTAGCGATTCCCCTGTTCACCTTTGCGGGGTATTTGCTGGCGGAAAGCAAGGCGCCCAGCCGGCTGGTTAATTTCTCCCGGGCGCTCTTCGGCTGGATTCCGGGTGGATTGTCAATCGTCGCACTGCTGACCTGCGCGATTTTCACCGCCCTCACCGGCGCTTCCGGGGTGACCATCATCGCCCTGGGGGGGCTGCTCTATCCCATCCTGATGCAGGAAAAATATCCGGAAAATTTCAACCTCGGCCTCCTCACCTCTTCCGGGAACTTAGGGATGCTCTTTCCTCCCAGTTTGCCGATCATCGTCTATGGCCTCATCAGTGAAGTGAGCGTCGATAAGCTGTTCATCGCCGGTTTTGTTCCCGGTTTGTTGATGATCGTGCTTCTTTCTATCTACAGCGTTTATAAAGTGAAGGGAATGACCCTCTCGACCACCCCGTTCGATTTACGGAAGGCCCTGGTTGCCACCAAAGAGGCAGCCTGGGAGCTGCCCCTGCCCCTGATCATTATAGTAGGGATTTACGGAGGATTTTTCACCCCCACGGAGGCCGCGGCGGTTACGGCCTTTTACGTGCTGATCGTAGAAGTGTTCATTTACCGCGACATCAAGATCAAAACCGGTCTGCCCCGGGTGATGCGCGAGAGCATGGTACTGGTGGGCGGCATCCTGGTGATCCTGGCGGCGGCCCTGGGTATGGCCAATTATATGATCGACGCCGAGATCCCCATGGCCATTCTGGATTTTATGAAGAACTTCATTTCCAGCAAAATCCTGTTTCTCATCACCCTGAACATTTTCCTGTTAGTGGTGGGCTGCCTGTTAGATGTTTTCTCCGCCATCTTAGTAGTGGTTCCCCTGATCATTCCCATTGCGCAGAATTTCGGGGTCGATCCGGTGCATTTGGGGATCATTTTCCTCGCCAATTTAGGCATCGGCTACACCACCCCGCCGGTGGGAATGAATCTGTTCATCGCCAGCTTCCGTTTCGAGAAGCCGGTAATTCAGTTGTACGTGGCCTCGCTTCCCTTCCTGGCCATTATGTTGATTGCCCTGGTTTTGATTACCTACATCCCCGATTTAAGCCTGTGGCTGGTGGATTTATTGAGCCATAATCCATGAAAATTGGTAACTATTCAGGCATTTTGCCACAGAGTTCACAGAGCACACAGAGACATGGAAAAATTTGTTGAACAAACCCGTTATGTAGAAAAAAATGTTCCATATACCGAGATAATGGTTTCAAATGCTCTCCACGAAGTAGTGGATACCCAAAATTCTTCCTCTGTGGCCTCTGTGAACTTCGCATGGTGAGTTTATCGAACCATGTGGCTGAATAGTAACGAAAATTGTATCAAATAAAGTTTGAAATCGACGCGACACCCGCTTAAATTTTCTTCCGATCTAAAAATCCAGGATAGCTAATCATGGAAAATACTTTTACAGCCATCATTAAAAAGATAAACGGCGGGTACGTCGGTTATGCCGCAGAATTGCCGGGAGCAAATACCCAGGGGGAAACCGTTGAAGAGACCCTTGAAAATTTAAAAGAAGCAATTGTTCTGGTATTGCAAGCGAATCGAGAGATTACCGAGGCGACGATGGGGGGCGAAGTCATTCGGGAAACCATCAAAGTCAGCGCCTGATGAAACGAAAAGCGCTGCTCAAGCATTTAGAAAAGCATGGCTGCCGTCTTTATCGCGAGGGCGCTAAACACACTTTATACTGGAATCCTGCCAACAACAAAGTCACTACCATCCCCCGGCATTCGGAACTCTTCGACTTTTTAGCGGTGAAGATTTGCAAAGACCTGGATGTTCCACCACCCAAGTAAAGCCCTGGATAAACCCCATGCACTTCAGCATTCGAGAAGCCACCCGCGAGGACGTCCCCGCCCTGTTGAAATTAATCAAAGACCTGGCGGTTTATGAACGACTGCTCGACCAGGTCGTCGCCAGCGAAGACCTGCTTGCCCGCGCCGGTTTCGGCGAAGAGCGTTTCTTCCGGGCGCTTTTAGCCGAAGACGCGGAGAAGCAGGCCATCGGTTTCGCGCTCTATTTCTTCACCTTTTCCACCTTCCTTGCCCGACCCACGCTCTACCTGGAAGACCTCTTCGTATTGCCGGAACTGCGCGGGCGCGGCGTGGGCAAAGCGCTGCTGCGCGAATTGGCCAAAATTGCCCTGGCAAAGGGATGCGGGCGCATGGAGTGGGCGGTGCTGAATTGGAATCAACCGGCGATTGATTTTTATCGCTCCTTAGGCGCGCTTCCCCAGGAGGAATGGACCACTTTCCGGCTGACCGGCGAAGCCCTCGAACGCTTGAGCAAGGCGGATTGACGATGGACCGGGCATTGGACGCGCTGCGAGAACCGCTCAGCCGTTTTTTTGACACCCCCAATTTTATCATCGCCCCCCTTCCCGGTGGGGCGTCTTCGCGAAGGTATTTCAAGATTATTTTCCCCGAGGGCGCCTCCTACTTTCCCGCCCCGGCAATTCTCCTCACCACCATTCCCCGCGATGAAGCGGCGATTTTAGACGACTACGTAAACGTCGCTTACTATCTCAAAAGAAGCGGCGTTCCCATTCCGGCGCTCTATGAGATCAACCGCGCCGAGGGGTGGGTATTTTCAGAGTACCTCGAGATTCCCACCCTGGAAGAACATCTCCGCCGCTCGCCGCGTGAAATCGGGAAAATTTTGCCGGAGGCGCTGCGATTCCTTTTGGAAATGCAACAAAAGTGCGTCTTCGAAGCGCATTGCCCGGCCTTTCAGCGCCGCTTCGATTATCAAAAATATATGTTCGAGTTCGATTTCCACGTGCGGGAGCAATTACTGGATTTTTATTATCAGCACGACTATGATTCTGCGTTTCTGCAAGATTTTGCCCGCCACATCAGTACAACGCTGGACATTGATCTGCCAATTTTCGTGCACCGGGATTTCCAAAGCAGCAACCTCTTTTACGATTCCGCTGCGCCGGCAAACCGTTTCAAGATCATTGATTTTCAAGACGCCCGGCGCGGCAGCCCGGTATATGACCCGGTCTCCTGCCTGTGGGATTCCTACCTTCCGGTCCGTGAGGAGTTGCGCCGGGAGTTGCTGAAAGTATATTTTGAGCAGTTGCCGCAGTTGAGGATTTCCTGGGAGTGGGAATATTATGAAAAAATCGTGGATTACACTGTCATCCAGCGCAAGCTGCACGACGCCGGGGCGTTTGCCTACAATTTTCGGCGCTTCGGGAGCAAGAAATACGTCGGTTTTATTGAGACGGCGATAGAAATGGCGTTAAAGAAAATGAGGAAATACCGGGAATTTGCTCACGCCTGCAAGATTTTCGAGCGGTAGAATTCAAATCTACCGGCCGGAATCCAAATTGTGGAGGAGTGAAAAAATGCAATCCGATTCTATCGTAAAACGGATTCAAAGGAAGATGCTTAGCTGTGATTTGAATTCTGGGCGGCATATCTGGCAAATAATGGCGCTCTGCTGGATCATCATAGTGACAACCCAGGTTTTTTCCCAGGATTCCACTTCTGCGCAGGATGAACTCACCCAAAAAATCATCAATTTGCACCAGCGCGCGGAAGAAGGATCGGGAGCGGACCTGGGGCAAAGTTTGAGGTTTTATCAGGAAGCATTAGCCCTGGCCCGGGAAACCGGCAACAACCTGGCCGCAGCCGTTACTGCAAATTTCCTGGGAACCATGCTGGAAGATGCCGGCGAGAACCAACAAGCGCTCTATTTTTATGAACAGGGACTCAAAATCTTAAGCGCCAGCCTGGAAGACAGCACCCAACGCTTCATATCCGATGCCTTGAATAAATTGAGAGAGAAAGAAAAAGAGTATTTCAGTTTGAAGCGGGAACCGCTCGGAACGGACGTTTACCGGGGCGTGATCGAGGATTTAAGGGCCTTTTTCGGCCAGCCAGCTTCCCTGGCAGAACGCCAGGCCGCCGTTTATCTGTTCATGAATGCCGGCAATATCTATCTCCAACAATACCAATTTGAGCCGGCCGACCTGGATTATCAAGCTGCCGAATCGCTTGCGCGGCAGTTCCCTTCCGATCTGCAAAACCGCAAAGTGATCACCAACCTTGCCTGGAGCGCCATCAAAAACAATGCCCTTAGCCGGGCGGACAGTCTATTAAAGATTGCCCTTTCTTCCTTACCGGAAACTCAAATGGTGGAAATGCGCCGGGCCTGTCTGGCGCAGGGAATTGTTCTAAGGGATCAGGATGATTTCTCCCGGGCAATCCATCAGATCGACCGGGCGGTCTCTTTATATAAAACTGCCCAGGATACCCTGGGGCTTCCGCAGGCGCTAAGCCATTTGGCGATTGCCCACTTAGAAGCCGGGAATAACCATACCGCCCTGCCGCTCTTCCGGGAGGCGTTGGAGCTTAGCAAACATTTGAAGGATCCCCAAAGCGCCTGGCAGGCTAACGCCGGTATGGGAGAATGCTACCACCGCCTGGGTGATAATGAAAAATCGTTGAAGTATTACCGGGAATATTACCGCGTGATTCAAACCATCCGGCAAAGTTTTTATACCGACCAGGGCAAAGTCAGCTTTCTGGAAAACCAGGTTCCCCATTTGAAATCCTACGCCGCTGTCCTGCTCCGGGTCTATGGCCGCAAGGGGAATTACCGGCCGCTGCGGGGAATCCTGGAAGATATCCGCGGCGGCGCCCTGGAAACTTTGCATCTCTATCGCCAGGCGGCTGCGCGGCGGCCGGCGGGCGCGTTACCCCTGGATTACCTCACGAATCCCCGGGAGTGGCGCGGGCTAAGGGATATGGAGATAGCGCTTCCGGATTCGAGCGGAGATTTACGGGAATTAAAAAGCGCCGGGGGAGTTATAGTGCTCCCTGAGAATGCCGTCCAGCGGGCTGCCAATGTTCCCAGCGCGCCGGTTCGCTCTCAAACTGCTGCGCCGATTTCCCCGCCCAAAGTAACCTTCCTGGAGTACTTTATTTTGTCTGATAGCGTGGTGGCCCTGCTGAAAACCCCGCAGGATTCGCTGTATGGCGTTACCCTTGGAGTTAAAAAGGATTCCCTGGCAGAACTCACCCGGGCCTTTGCAAGCGAGATGGGAGTTGCCGAACCCCGCAGTTTTGCAATCAATCGGAATAGCCTGCCGGCCTGGAGGGAGGATGTTTCTCCGGATGCTAATGCGGAGAAACTTGCAAAGCTCTCGAAAAAACTATACCGCTGCCTGGTTGAGCCGGTATTGCCATTTTTGCCCCCGGCGGGATCGGAAATCGTGCTGATACCGGACAATTTTTTATGGGGAATGCCCTTTGCCGCGCTGCAAAATGAAGAGGGAATTTACTTCTGCGACCGGTTTCTGTTGAGTTACGCCCCGGCAGAAGGTCTGTACCGACTGCTGGCCGGCCGCCAACGACAGTTTGACCCTCAAACCGCCCGGGCCTGGATCATCGGCGATCCGCGTATGCCGGATTCCCTGCGGGCTTGCAAGCAAACCATGCGTTGGGCCGCCCTGCCGGGGGCAAGGGCGGAAGCGGAAGCAATCGGGAGATTATTTGCAGCGGACCGCGCAAAGGTGTTTTATGGGAATACAGCCGATCGCCTGCGCCTGGAAGCCTGGCATCCGGGTTTCGATATTCTGCATTTTGCCACTCATGGTTTCGCCTGCCCCGAAGACCCTCTCAGCTCTTTTATCATTTTGAGCGAGCTGCGGGATGGCGAAATAACCCCTGATGAGCCGGGAAAACAGATCATTGTTGCCCGGGACCCCCGCTTCCCGGTAAAAGTTTTGTTTTCGCCGGATGCCGCCCGCGACACTCGCCACCAGTTTCCCCGGGCCTTTCCCGGGGTTTTGGAGGCCCGCACGGTGATTCAAACCTTTGATCTGAATGCCGACCTGGTCACCCTGAGCGCCTGCCAGACCGGCCTGGGAAAATTCCTGGGCCAGGGGCCGATCGGGTTTACCCGCGCCTTTCTGGCCGCCGGGGCGCGCTCCCTGCTGGTCAGCCTTTGGAACGTGAACGACCAGGCCACCCGGGAGTGGATGGTCGCTTTTTACACCGCTTACCTGGAGCATGGCAATAAGGCGCGGGCTTTGCAGCAAGCCATGCAGCAGACCCGGGTAAAATATCCGGAACCTAAGAACTGGGCAGCTTTTACCCTGGTCGGTTTGGCGGAATAACCGCATTTGACAAAAACCATTTTGTGTTTTTCGTGTGTTTAGTGGGCAAATCAAAAACGCAAAACTAATGACTATAGGTGAGTTACACTTGCTCACTCAGGCTTGGCATAGTTTCATTTTCAAAATTTCGGCGACAAATTCTTTGATGTATTCGTCCACATCTTCGGCAATGCTCATAAAGATATCCAAAACTTCTTGCAGATCGATGGATTCCAGCCGGCGGAGCACCGGCGAGGCGTTATAGAAGCGGTTCTCATCATCTATCCCGGCGTACCACAGGGAATTGCTGCTCTTCCATTCCACCACCTTCTCTTCCCATTTCCTGTCGAAATAGAATTGAAATCGCACAATGGCGCGGCTGTCGCGCTGTTCCCAGATATAAAGCTCCGAATCGCAGTTCTCGCTGGCAAACCAGCGGAACCGCAACGCCGGGTCATCCTGTCGCACGGTGGTGATTTCATACATGGCCGAACTCCCTGTTGGCGCGCCGCCTTGATGATTGAAGAATGAAGATTGATGATTGCTATTCCCGGTGTTGCATTAAAAGAAAACGTCAGGGGAATTGCCGGAAAGAATCAATTGTCAATGAGAAATCGCGAATGCTAAATTCTTCAACTAAACAGAGGGATTATAATCAGGGGCGAGGGCAGCTCTCAATGAGGGGCGTCACATTGGATATTGTGAAAGTGATTCGTATCTCCATAATATATGACAATTGCTTGTCCTGTCACCTGACCTTTCTCGAAGGGATGGCTTCGGGAAAGGTCAGTTGAAATTACAGACAATTGCTTTATAATAGACAAGACAGTATATTGGGGCAAAATAAAAAGTGGAGTGATTTTGAGCCCGAGGGTATTTTTTGAAGGCCCTTACTGGCTTTACTTCTACGCTTCAGACCACAAGGAACCGGTTCATGTGCATGTGAGTAGGGATGATAAAGAAGTAAAAATATGGCTGGAGACGTTCGAAGTCGCATTCAATCGTAAGTTCAGCCAGAAAGAAATCCGGGATATTATTAGGATCATAGAAAGACGCAGACAAGAAATTGAGGATAAATGGAATGACTTCTTTATTAAATGAATTGGAAAAATCACTAACGGCTAAGATCGAAGATGTGGGAGTTGATAGTGATTTCGTAACGTTCAGGCTAAATGACGGGCGAGTGATCTCTTTTCCGGTTAGCTGGTCGCCAAGATTGCTGCACGGCACCATAGAAGAGAGAAATCACTGGGAGTTAATCGGCGGCGGCTTCGGGGTTCACTGGCCGAATCTGGATGAAGATATCAGCCTGGCGGGGGTTCTTTTAGGATTGCAGTCTGGCGAAAGTAAAAAATCTTTTCAACGCTGGCTTCAACAACGCAAGGATACGGTGGATTCCCTTGCCGGGTAACGATTTCCCTTACCACCTCAAATACGCTGTACAGTAGCTACTCAAATAGTCTCACAGCTTCCGCAGCTTGCGGCGAATTTCCCGCAGGGTCTGCTGGGCAATCGCGTCGTTAGGGCTTAAATCCACTAACTGCTGGTAGTACTCCTCTGCCTGGCCGAAACGCCCCAGGCTCAAATAAATTTTTCCCACCGTTGCCAGGGCGTCTTTATCCTGGGGATCATTTTTCAGTTTCTCGATAGCTTGGTTGAGCACCGTCTGCACCACGTCGATGTAGCGGTACGGTTCGCCTAACTTCGGATTCGCGGCAAAGTAATCCGGCTCGATCTTGACCACGATCTTGAATTCCTCCAGAGCCGGCTCGTATTTGCCCTGGCTGTCGTAAAGCTTGCCCAATCGCATGTGCGCCTGGGACAAATCCGGTTTTTGGGAGATCGCCTTCTTGTAAAAGTATTCCGCGCTATCGGGCTGGGACAAATTTTCATAAGTTAAGGCCAGATTGTAGCTGGCCTCATAGAAGCGCTCATCGTACTGCAAAGCGGTGCGGTAGGCGCCGATCATGGTGCGGTAAATTTCCTGGGGGTCCTGGATACGGGACTTTTCGCGCAGGTCTTCTAACCCCTGTAGAGGGGTGCTCAACGGAACGGAGGTGGGGCCGTTGGAGCCCTGGGGAACATATTGCACTTCTAAAAGAGACCAGAAAGCGTCCACAATTTCCGCCAGCGCCCCACGGCGATAAATAGCGTTTCCTAAGTTGAAGTGCGCGGTGGCAAAGGTGGGTCTCAGCTTGATCACTTTGCGGAACTCGATGATCGCTTCTTCAAACAAATTCAGCGCGTAATAGGCTTCTCCTAAGGCGTTGTGCGCCTGGTAATAGTCCGGATCCAGGTCGGTCGCCTTGCTCAGCGAGGTGATGGCCGCCTTGAACCATCCCCGCTTCATCTCCGCCAGCCCTTTCTGATAGTGAGCGGGGGCGTAGTTAGGATTTAGCTCAATGGACTTTTCCAGGGATTGAATGCCCTTTTTCAAGGAATCGATGCGGGTATAGAGAATTCCCAGGTAGTAATGGCTGCGGTCATGTTCCGGGTTCAATTCCAGTGTTTTACGGAATTCCTCTAAAGATTTAGGGTATTCTTTATCCAGGTAATAGATAACTCCGCGGCCATAGTAGGCTTTGTAAAAAGTGCGATTTTTTTCGATAACGCTGTTGAATTGCTGAAGCGCCTTCTCATAGGAGCGGTGCTCGTAATACAAATTGCCCAGGTTGTATTGCGCTTCCCAGAATTCCGGGTCTTCCTGCAACGCCTGGTGGAAGTACCCCGCAATGACTTCCAGGGGAGAATCGTGCTCGATTTCCAAAAACGCTTTGCAATAAGATTCAAAGGCGGAGATAGAGTGGGTCGGTTTTTTGCGTAAAATAGCCTCTTCCGCCGGGGAGAGGGTGATTTGCATGATCTCGAATCCTTTTCGGACAGCTTTTTCTAAAAAGGCAAACACTTCCTCCGGGGCGCCGCTATAGGACTCTTCTAAGATGGAGGCGCCGGTATAAGTGCTGACCATCCGCACCCCCATCGCTAATTGAGCGTTCTCTACCCGGTAATTTCCCAGGATCAGAACTTCGATCCCGGTTGCTTTTCCGATGGAGAACGCTTTACGGGGATCAATCCCGCCGGAGAGATCGATCTCGGACTGGCTTAAAATAGTTTTCAGGGTCTGTTTTTCGTAAACCGTTAGAGAACTGATTTCGGCAAGTTTGGTGTAGAGGATCTGGTCGATACCGTACCCCATCCAATCATAACGGGAAGCGCCCTCATTGCGGAAGCGCAGGATCCCGATAGTTCGGTCGGACTGGCAAATCCCTGCGGAGGTTAGAAAAATCCCGGCCAATAGGGCAACAAAAGTTGCAAGACGGACATTTCTCATTACTTTTCCCAAAGTATTACTAAAACATCATCGGTTCTATCAAATTTCTTCGCCGCATCCATGCAATCTATTTTCGTCCTGAGAAAGACTTAACTTGATACACAAATTGAAAATAAAACATAAGCAGACCTGAAAGGTTTTCCAATATTTTTGTCATATAATTTTGGCAAATCCCCGATTTCCTCCCGCCCCGTTCTCCCGGCGACTGCGAAAATGTAAGGGTTGCCGGGAAATGCAAAAACTTTACAGGTCACTATTTTGGATTTGAGTTTCTCAAAATTCAGGCTTGAGGGCATGAAACAGGGCGTTTCACAGCGCCTGCCTGCAGCATAAAGCGGCTTTTGAACATGCAGAAAAATAATTTTCCATAGCATACCGCAGGGAAGGTCTTTATTTTTAAACCCTTTTTCAAAATTCGGGAATTATAAGCGAATTCTAACCGATAAACCTAACCAATCAAAAGGAGTGCGTAATGATGTATCACGTCAAGGATTTGAACCTCGCTAAGGAAGGGAAAAGGCGCATCGAATGGGCCGACAACGATATGCCGGTTTTAACAGAAATCCGCAACCGCTTTGAAAAAGAAAAGCCCCTGGCGGGTAAAAAAATGGCCGCCTGCCTGCACATTACCGCGGAAACCGCCAACCTGGCCCGCACCCTGAAAGCGGGCGGCGCAGACCTGGTACTGTGCGCTTCCAATCCCCTCAGCACCCAGGACGACGTGGCGGCCGCGCTGTGGGAACACTACGGCATCGGCATTTTTGCCATCAAAGGGGAAGATAATAAAACCTATTATGAACACATCCACGCCTGCCTGAAGCACGACCCGGTGATCACCATGGACGACGGCGCCGACCTGGTTTCGGTGCTGCATAAGGAATACCCGGAAAAGTGCAAGCAGATTTACGCTTCTATGGAAGAGACCACCACCGGGGTCATCCGCCTGCGCGCCATGCACAAAGACGGCGCTTTGAAATTGCCGGTGTTTGCGGTAAACGACGCCCAGACCAAGCACCTGTTCGACAACCGCTACGGCACCGGGCAATCCACGGTGGACGGGATCATCCGCGCGACGGATATTCTGTTAGCCGGGAAAACCGTGGTAGTGGCCGGTTACGGCTGGTGCGGCCGCGGGGTCGCCACCCGCATGAAGGGACAGGGCGCGAACGTAATCATCACCGAGGTCAATCCCATCCGGGCGTTAGAAGCGGCCATGGATGGTTTTTGGGTGCTGCCCATGGAGAAAGCCGCGCCCATGGGGGACCTGTTCGTGACCCTTACCGGGAATATCAGCGTGCTGCGCAAGGAGCACTTCCAGGCCATGAAAGACGGCGCCATGGTGGCCAATTCCGGGCATTTTAACGTGGAAATCGATATTCCCACCCTGGAAAAACTGGCGGTGGAGATACGCCGGGGGGTGCGCCAGTTCGTGGACGAATATCGCCTGAAGGGCGGCAAACGCATCTTTTTGTTAGGCGAAGGCCGCCTCATCAACCTGGCCGCGGCGGAAGGCCACCCCGCCAGCGTGATGGATATGAGCTTTGCCACCCAGGCGCTGGTCACCGAATATGCCCTGAAACGCAAATTGGAAGCGAACGTCTATGAAGTGCCCCGGGAGATCGAAGATTACATCTCGGTTCTGAAACTGAAAACCATGGGGATCGAAATCGACGCCCTTACCGCAGAACAGGTTAAATATCTCGATTCCTGGGAAATGGGCACGTGAGATGTATGGCGCGGAGCGCATAGAGCATAGCGCATGGAGCATAGCGTAGAACGAATGTCCCACTCTAAGCTCCATGCGCTATGCGCTTCGCGTCTCTTATTCCAGCGCATAGACATACCCGTCTTTGCTTCCGAAATAGATCACACCTTTATGGATCGCGGGGGAGGAAAAAATGCGCCCGGCGGTAGAAAATCGCCATTTTTCGTCGCCGATGAGCGCGTCCAGGGCGTAGAGGTTGCCGTTGGCCGCCCCGAAGTACACCATCCCCCCGGCCACCGCCGGCGATGAGTTCACCTGCTCGTTGAGGATAAATCGCCATTTCTCCGCGCCGGTGAGGGCGTCCAGGGCGTAGAAGTTGCCGTCCTTGCTGCCAAAAAACACCATATTTTGATATACCGCCGGGGAAGATGCGACCTGGTCCCCGGTCTGGAACTTCCAGATCTCCCGGCCGGTTTTAGCGTCGAGAGCGTAGAAAAAACCGTCCAGGCTGCCGAAAAATACCAGGTTCTGATATACCGCCGGGGAAGAGCTGACCCAGTTGGCGGTCTTGAAACGCCATTTTTCCGCCCCGTTGGATTGGTTTATCGCGTAAAGATGCCCGTCCCAACTGCCCACGTACACTATGTTATTCGAGATTGCCGGGGAAGAACTGATCCCCTCCCCGGTTTTGAAACGCCATTTTTTCTCCCCGCTCTGGCTGTCCAGGGCGTAGAGGAAACCGTCCATGCTCCCGAAATAGAGCGCTCCCCCGGCAACGGCCGCGGAGGAAGAGATGCCTCCTTCGGTTTGGAAGCGCCAATTTTCACCCCCGGTTTGCAGGTCCAGGGCGTAGAAATTCCCGTCCTCGCTGCCAATATATACCGTGTTGCCGGCAACCGCCGCCGACGCGCTGATCTCTCCGGCGGTTTTAAACGCCCACTTCTTCTCCCCGCTCAGCAGGTCCAGGGCGTAAAAATTCCGGTCCAGGCTGCCCACGAACAGCGTTCTGCCGTCGGTTACCGGGGTAGCGCGCACCCATTCCCCGGTCTGGAAGCGCCATTTCAGCCTAACCGAATCCGCTGCCGCCCAGCCCTTGTATACGCCGGTGTTTTCCGAGTTGCCGCGAAAGACCGCCCCTCCTCGGGACCCGGCTCCGCATCCGGCCAACAGAAAAATGGCCGCACCCAGCATCATGAGGCGCATGAAGAAAATATCGCTCATAGAATTTCCTCTCCACCATTTCAGAATAATGCTTTTTCCCCTGCTTTCCCTTTTCATGCTGAAAATCATCGGCAGAAATAAACAAAAAGTTGCCGGGGGAGGCAAAATTATTTTTTCAACCGTCCCCCGCAAACGGGAAGCGTGAAACGTAATGCGTATTCCGTATTTCGTATTCCGTTACGCATCACGCATTACGAAATACGCAATCCCCCCTCCCAACAATTCTTCCAAAAACTTCCATTTCCCGGGAAAGTTTATTATCTTCCACTCGACTAACTCAACAGAGGAGCAACGATAATGGCCTTAAAAAACAGTTTCGGAATTCTTGATAGTCTCTCGATCGGAAACAAATCTTACCAATTTTTCAACCTGAAAAAATTAGAAGATCAAAAACTGGCCAATTTATCCCGGCTGCCATTCTCCATCCGGGTGCTGTTAGAAAACCTGCTCCGCAACGAAGACGGGCGCCTGGTGACCCGGCAGGACGTCGAAAAAATTTTGGAATACGATCCCCGCCGGGTGCAAGATAAAGAAATTCCCTTCATGCCCGCCCGGGTGGTGCTGCAGGATTTTACCGGCGTTCCCGCGGTGGTGGATCTGGCGGTAATGCGCGACGCCATGGTAGAATTGAAGGGCAATCCTTCCCGCATCAACCCGATTGTGCGCGCCGACCTGGTGATCGACCATTCCGTGCAGGTGGACGCCTTCGGCAACGCCGACGCCTTTCTTTTCAATACCCGCATGGAGTTCGAGCGCAATAAAGAGCGTTACGCCCTGATGCGCTGGGCCCAGGGCAGCTTCCGGAATTTCAGCGTGGTGCCCCCGGGAACCGGCATCGTGCACCAGGTAAACTTAGAATACCTCGCTTCCGTGGTGATGACCGGGGAAGCCGGCGGGGAAACCGTCGCTTACCCGGATACTTTAGTGGGTACCGACTCCCACACCACCATGATCAACGGCCTGAGCGTGTTGGGCTGGGGCGTGGGCGGCATCGAGGCGGAAGCGGTGATGTTGGGGCAGCCCTACTACATGCTCCTGCCGGAAGTGATCGGTTTCAAGCTGACCGGGCAATTGCCGGAAGGCGCAACCGCCACGGACCTGGTGCTGGTCGTGACCCAGATGCTGCGCAAAAAAGGCGTGGTGGGAAAATTCGTGGAATTTTACGGATCGGGATTGAGCCAGTTGAACTTAGCCGACCGCGCTACCATCGCTAACATGGCCCCGGAATACGGCGCCACCATGGGCTTCTTCCCCATCGATCACATGACCCTGGATTACCTGCGCCTCACCGGCCGGGAGGACGCCCTAATTCAACTGGTGGAAGCTTACGCAAAGGCGCAGGGGCTTTTCCGCAGCGATGATACCCCGGATCCGGTTTATACCGACGCCATGGAACTGGATTTGAGCACGGTTGCGCCCAGCCTGGCCGGCCCCCGCCGCCCGCAGGACCGCATCGTGCTTGGCGACATGAAAAAAGCTTTCGACGAGGCGATGCAGAATACTTACACTAACGTCAAATCGGACCGCAAAGCCGCGGTGGTGGCGACCCATAACGGCGAGACCTTCACCCTGCGCCACGGCTCCGTGGTGATTGCCGCGATTACCAGTTGCACCAACACTTCCAACCCTTCGGTGATGGTCGCCGCCGGGCTGGTGGCCAAAAAAGCGCTGGAAAAGGGCTTGAAGAGCAAACCCTGGGTAAAAACCAGCCTGGCCCCCGGTTCCCAGGTGGTGCCGGAATATTTGAAACGCGCCGGGCTGATGGAAGCGTTGGAAGCGCAGCGTTTCCACCTGGTGGGATTCGGCTGCACCACCTGCATCGGCAACAGCGGGCCGCTGCCGGAAGAGATCGACAAAGCGGTGAAGCAGGGCAATTTGGTCGCCGCGGCGGTGTTGAGCGGCAACCGCAACTTCGAGGGACGGGTGCATCCCACGGTGCGCGCCAACTACCTCGCCTCCCCCCCGTTAGTGGTAGCCTATGCCCTGGCCGGCCGGGTGGATATTGATCTGGAGAGCGAACCGCTTGGCAACGATCAAAATGGGAAACCGGTGTTTTTGCGCGATATCTGGCCCACCCAGGCGGAAATCAAAGCCGCGGTGGAAGCCTCGCTCTCCCCGGAAATGTTCGTGATGAAATATGCCGGGGTGTACGACGGCGACGCCGACTGGCAGGCGCTGCGCAACGGAAAGAGCGAAATCTACCACTGGGACAAAACTTCCACCTACATCAAAAAACCCCCCTTCTTTGAAGATATGCCCCTGCAGCCCGGCAGGCTGACGGACATTCACGGCGCCCGGGTGCTGGCGCTATTGGGCGATTCCGTCACCACCGACCACATCTCCCCGGCCGGTTCCATCCAGTTGGACAGCCCCGCCGGCAAATACCTGGTCGCCCACGGGGTGGAATGGAAGGATTTCAACTCCTACGGTTCCCGGCGCGGAAACCACGAGGTGATGATGCGCGGCACCTTCGCCAATATCCGCATCAAAAACCAGTTGCTGCCCGGCGTCGAAGGCGGCTACACGGTTTATTTCCCCACCGGGGAACAGATGTTCATTTACGACGCGGCCATGGAATACAAGGCCAACGGAATTCCGCTGCTGGTAATCGCCGGCAAGGAATACGGAACCGGCAGCAGCCGCGACTGGGCCGCCAAGGGCACTTACCTGTTAGGAGTGAAGGCGGTGATTGCAGAGAGCTACGAGCGCATCCACCGCAGCAACCTGATCGGCATGGGCGTGCTGCCGCTGCAATTCTTAGAAGGCGACACCGCCCAGAAATTAGGCCTGGGCGGCAAGGAGATCTTCGACGTTACCGGCCTGGCGGAGGATTTAACCCCCGGCAAGGAGATTACCATACGCGCCCGGGCGGAAGACGGGGTAGAGACCACCTTCAACGTCAGAGCGCGGCTGGACACGGAAGTGGAAATCGACTATTACCGCAACGGCGGGATTTTGCAGACCGTGCTGCGGCAGATGTTGAAGGGATGACGGCTCAGAGGCTGTTTGAAAATTCAATTTCGCATTTCTTTAGCTTTAGACCGTTGTAAAGGATTTTTCAAACACGCTGTCAGCCCGGGGGGAGTTTTAATTCAAGGATGGCTTAGTACATTGATTGCATCAGCGAATTACCAGGAAATGATCGAGCAGGTTGTTGCCCTCCTCAAAACGAGCCGCAGCATCCTGTTCATCACCGGGGCGGGGATTTCCGCGGAATCCGGCCTGCCTACCTACCGGGGCATCGGGGGGCTTTACGAGGGCAAGCTCACCCGGCATGATATTCCCATCGAAACCGCGCTCTCCGGCTCCATGATGCGGCAAAACCCGGAATTGTGCTGGTCTTACATTTCGGAGATCGAAAAGGCCTGCCGGGGCGCAACATTCAATCGCGCCCACCAGATTATCGCCGAATTCGAGCGCCGTTTCGAGCGCGTCTGGGTGCTCACCCAGAACGTGGATGGATTTCATCGCGAGGCCGGTTCTAAGAATCTGGTGGATATTCACGGGGATATTCACACGATTTATTGCACCGCCTGCGCTTATACCATTCCCCATGCGGATTACCCAGGGCTGTCCATCCCCCCTCACTGCCCCGCCTGCCGCCAGATTATGCGCCCGGACGTGGTGCTGTTCGGCGAATACCTGAAACCGGAGAAGATCGCCCGGCTCCAGGAGGAAACGCGCAAAGGGTTCGACCTCATCTTCAGCATTGGCACTACCAGCGTATTTCCGTACATTTCCCGGCCGGTGATCGAAGCCTCGCTGCAGAAAATTCCCACCGTGGAGATCAACCCCTCCCCTACCGAAATAACCCGCTACATCTCATACAAATTCACCCACGGTGCGGTGAAAGTGCTCTCGGATATTTGGGAGCGGATTGGAAAATAATTGAGCAGGCGGCAGGCAGTCAATGTCGTTTAGTTAAGGGTATCGAGACTAAAATTCACTATTCTGAGTTCACCATTCACAATTCACAGTTGCTCGTATTTCGCAAGTTATCACAGCGGCTCGATAATTGTGAATAGTGAATAGTGAATGCACAACTTTGGAGATTCCTGCATTCGTCACGAAGTGACAAATGCAGGAGTCTCCTTGCAAAAAAGTTGAATTTTAACCCGTCTGAAGTATAAAACTTCCCAATAAAAAAGGCGCTCTGCTTCGAGCGCCTTTTCAAATTCGGGAAATTTCGGAAGTGGGAGTTAACCGGCTTCCCCCACCATCATCGGCTTGTGTTGCAGCACCCGGTCATGAAGATTCAACTCCCCGCGGTTCAATTGAATAGTGGTCACTTTGCCGGCTTTTAGATATTCCTGCAATGCCCGGGTGGCTACCGCGGGATCCACCGTCTCTCCGCAGGTGAATACATCCACCGCGGCGTAGCCGTACTCCGGCCAGGTGTGAATCGCTAAGTGAGATTCGGCAATCACCACCACCCCGCTGACCCCATGGGGATTGAAGGTGTGAAAAGTAGAACTCACAATGGTTGCGCCGCAGTCAATGGCGGCGCGTTTCATGTAAATTTCGATCAGTTGCGCATCGTTTAAAATTTCGGGTTGGCAATCGAAAAATTCCGCCAGGACGTGTCTTCCCAATGCTTTCATACCGGCTTTCCTCCTCGACTTAATAATGAACCAGTAAAATTTCCGCGGATCTTCGCGTCAAATTTTTGATCACCATCCGGTTATCAAAAAACAGGTAAAAACACCCCCCGCGATTGAGGATGCGGGTTTCCTTTTCTACCGTCAGCTCCACCCTGCCCTTCACCACAAACCCGAAGCCCTCGTCTTCTTCATAATTCCGCTGGTACACCGCCAGGGGCGCCAGGGTCAACAAGACCGGCTCCATCTCTAAATATTTCAATTTCGGGATCAGGCTTTCGATCTTGTACTCTTTCTCGGAAATCTCCTCGGAGCGGTCTTTTTTGGTATAAATATTCCGCTCGATCTCCCCTAAGTCGCTGAAAAAAGTGGCCAGGTCGATTCCCAGCACGTCTAACACCTGCTTCAGGGTGGTTACGGAGGGCACGGTCTTATCCCGCTCCAACTGGGAGATGAATCCCTTGGTTAGCTCCGCATTTTCCGCCAACCCTTCGATGGTCAACCCCCGCAGTTTTCGCAACCGCCTGATTTTCTGCCCGATCTGCATACCTGCCACGATTATCCCGTGTTTAATATTTTAAACAAATCCTTTAAAAAAGCGAGCGAATATAGCGGCGAGGGGATAAACTATCAAGAAAAAATATTTTTTATTAAAATTTTTGTTTAATATAGTGAACAACGAAATCCCGCTTTTTCAGGTAAGGTATTCCACTCCAATACCATGAAAGAACCGGCAGGCGGGCTAAAACAAAAAAGCAGGAACGCCTGCCGGCATTCCTGCTTTTTTGCGAAAATAAGCGGTTCTGAAACGACAATTACTTGGCGGCAATAAATTGAGCCTGAATTTCGATATCCACGTCGTTGCCGGCCACCAGCCCGCCGGTGTCCAGAACTTTGTTCCACTTTACCCCGAATTCCTGGCGATTGATGGTCAATTTTGCCTCGACGCCCACCCGGTTATTGCCCCAGGAATCTGTGACGGGGCCTTTAACGATGAAGGGCAGGGCTATCTGTTTGGTTACGCCGCGGATGGTTAAATCCCCATGGGCGATGTAACCCGTGTCGGTCTTTTCAACCTTCTTACTGACAAAAAGCACTTCGGGGTGATTCTCGGCGTCGAAGAAATCGCCGCTGCGCAGGTGATTGTCGCGCTTCGGCTCGTTGGTGTCGATACTGGGGACGTGGATGCGCGCGGTCACGGAAGAATTCGCGGCGTTTGCCAGATCCAGCGTCAGGTCGATTTCATATTCGTTGAATTTTCCGTACACGGTCGTAATCACCATGTGGTCAACCGCAAAGCCGACGTTGCTGTGGCTTTTGTCCACATTGTATTTTACAGGCTGGCTAAAGCCCGCGTTGAGCAATAGAACCGCTACGAGAAACAGAACGGGAACTAAGTACTTCTGCATGATACGTCCTCCTATCAGGTTATGGAGATTATAGATCGAGACCTTTAGGCGATTACAGGCTCCTCAACCTTTTCGCCGGTCTCATTTGAAGAAGATATTTACCCTTTTTCTTCGTGAGTTCTGTAACCACCGTTACACCACTCCGGTTCCAAAGGGCGCAAAATATCATGCAGAAAAATATCGAATGCAAGCGCTTAATATTGATGGTTGCGGAAAATTTGCATCGCCAGATCCGGCTGGTCCACCTCCAGGATCACGATCCCCTGTTTCTGGGTTTCTAACATGGAGCCGTACATATATTCGATGTTGATGCCGGCGTTGCCCAATTTTTGGGTCAGCTCCATCAACGCGCCGCGGCGATTGGGCATGGTTTCTCGCAGGGCTTCCCGCAGCTCGGCCTGGTAGCCGTTATCATGCAGCGTTTTCACCGCCCCCTCGGGATCGGAGACATACATCCGGGCAAAATCGATGAACATGGCGATAGCGAAAACCGCAATGTTCTTCTTTTTCAGCGCCCGCGCCATTTCCCCCGCCGCACCCGCTCGGTTCTCCAACACCACGTACACTTCGGCAATTTTTTCCATCTGGTCTCCTGATATATGTAAACAATAATTTTAAAGAACCGGGTGCAAGGAAACAGTTTGGGGATCGGGTTCCCGGTTCTTGAAAAACTTACTCATCCACAGTTATCATTACCGGAGATCCCTCCTGGCACTTTCCGATCAGGGTCGCCGCGCTCACTCCGCCCTGGCGCAAGGCTTGCAGTAATTCCGCGGCTTCATCGCCAGCCACGGAGACGAGCAGCCCGCCGGAGGTTTGGGCGTCGCAAAGCAGAATTTTGTCGGTATGCGAGAGCGTCTCACTCCAACGGACGTGGGGAGAAACGAAATCCAGGTTGTTGAGCGTGCCGCCCGGCGCCACCCCGGCCGCGGCCAATTCCCGCGCTCCCGCGATCAAGGGTATTGCGGAAGTCTGAATAACCGCGCTGACCCCGCTGCCCCGGGCCATTTCCAGCAAGTGCCCTAACAATCCGAAGCCGGTTACGTCCGTGCAGGCGTGAACCGTGAAGCGGGATAGAATCTCCGCAGCCGCGCGGTTCAGCTCGCTCATGGTTCGAATAGCCGCGCGGGCGGTTTCCGCCTCCGCCAGCCCCCTTTTCATGGCCGTGGCGATGATGCCGCTGCCGAGCGGCTTGGTGAGAATGAGCGCGTCGCCGGGTTCGGCCGCGGCGTTGGTCCAAATTCGCCGGGGATCGACGATCCCGCTCACCGCCAGCCCAAATTTCGGCTCGCTGTCGTCAATGGTATGCCCGCCGATGATGCTGATACCCGCTTCCGCGGCCTTGTCCTGCGCCCCCTGAAGGATTTGGCGCAGAACTTCCATGGGCAGGCGGTTGGAAGGGAACCCGACGATGTTCAACGCGAACAGCGGCCTGGCGCCCATGGCGTAAATATCGCTGAGGGAGTTGGCCGCGGCAATCGCCCCGAACTGGCCGGGGTCGTCTACGATGGGGGTGAAGAAATCCACCGTCTGCACGATGGCGGTTTGCTCGCCGAGGCGGTACACCGCAGCGTCGTCGGAAGTGGCGGTTCCCACCAGCACGTTAGGATCGGTGGAAGCCGGCAACTGCTGCAAAATTTTTTCCAGCGCCTGGGGGCGGAGCTTGCAGGCGCAGCCCAGCCCGTGGGTAAAATGGGTCAGCTTGACGCCCTCCGCAGGCGGAAGCGGCGGCAGAGTTTCCGAAGAAGGCTGCAAACGCCGCACCGCAGCAATCACAATCTCCGCCGCGCGGTCGATTTCCTCCGCGCTGCTCATTTTGCCGGTGGAGAAGCGCACGGTTCCCATGGCGTAGGGCAGCGCCACCTTCATGGCCGCGAGGGTGGCGGAGAGGTCCACGGAATCGCTGTGGCAGGCCGCGCCGGCGGAGGCGGCTAACCCCTCCAATTCCGCCAGCAGGGTGTTGGCCTCGATATTGGGAAAACTGAGGCTGAGGGTGTTGGGGAGGCGCTTTTCCGGGTGGCCGTTCAGCTTGATTTGGGGCAAATTCTCTTTCAAGCGATGGAAAAGGCGGTCGCGCATCTCCAGCATGTGCGCGGCGCTCTTTTCCAGCTCCCGCCCGGCGATTTCGCAGGCTTTGCCCAGCCCCACCGCCAACAGCACGTTCTCGGTGCCGGCGCGCCGGTTCTGCTCGTGATCCGCCCCGTGAACCTGCTTTTGCAGGCGCACCCCCTTGCGAACGAACAGCGCCCCGATTCCTTTCGGGGCATATAATTTATGCCCTGCGACGCTGAGCAGATCCACTCCCAGTACATCCACCCGGGCGGGAATTTTCCCCACCGACTGCGCCGCATCGGTGTGGCAGAGAATCCCGCGCGCCCGGGCGATCCGGGCAATGTCTGCTATCGGCTGAAGGGTTCCCACTTCGTTGTTGGCGTGCATGATGGTGATGAGAATGGTTTGCGGGGTGATCGCGTTTTCTACCGCGGCGGGATCCACCAGCCCGAATTCGTCCACCGCCAGGCGGGTGACCCGGAAGCCGTTCTCCTCTAGGTATTTGCACACCTCTGTCACCGCGGGATGTTCGATTTGGGAGGTGATAATGTGATTGCCTTTGTCGCGATAGGCAAACGCCGCGCCCTTGATCGCCAGGTTGTTCGATTCGCTGCCGCCGCTGGTAAAAATGATCTCTTCCGGTTGGCAATTCAGCAACTGCGCTACCTGCCGGCGGGCGCTCTCCAGGGCTTTTTTGGCCTGGGCGCCGTACCAGTGGCTGCTGGAAGGGTTGCCGAAATGCTCTTCTAAAAAAGGGCGCATCGCTGCGGCCGCTTCGGGATCGATGGGGGTGGTGGCGTTATAATCGAGATAGATGGGTTTCACGAAGATTCGTATTTTTTGATCGTGAAAATGGCGTTTTTTAAACCCTTGCGAATCGTACGGAAAATACGCTCCCCGGCAAAATTTCGCAAATAAAATAAAATTGGAGGTATGGTATTTCTCATATCCGCTGTGTATATTCACCCAATTATTGTAGAGGGTGTAAGCGCAAGTAGCTAATTCTGGGTTACTATTCCGGTTGGATTTGACGACTCAGGCGGCTATGGAAAAGATTGTCATACATCGCCCCGGCGGATTTAATCGGTTGCAATTCGAAACCTTCCCGGACCCCCTTCCCGGCGAAAATCAGGTAGTGGTTCAAACCAAAAGCATCGGGGTCAATTACGCCGACTGCGTGGTGCGCATGGGTTATTACGCCTCAGCCAAAAAATACATCGGCTGGCCCATTACCCCGGGTTTTGAATTTTCCGGCGTCGTCTCCGTAGTCGGAAAAAACGTGGGCGATTTAGCGGCGGGAACGCGGGTATTCGGCGTCAGCCGCTTCGACTCCTATGCCAGCCATGTGGTAGTCCCCCGCTCCCAGCTATATTTTCTCCCCGAGCATATTTCCTTTGAAGAAGCCGCGGGATTCCCGGTCATTTACCTGACCGCGTATTATGCGCTGTATATGCTGGTGCATATTTTCCCGGGATCGACCATCCTGATCCACTCCGCCGCCGGCGGGGTGGGCAGCGCATTGCTGCAGCTTGCCCAATTAGGCGATTGGCGCACCATCGGCGTGGTTGGCAGTTCCCATAAAGTAGAAGAGGCGAAAGAGTTAGGCGCCGACTGGGTGATCGATAAAAGCAAAGAGAATTTGTGGCAAATGGTAGAAAAATATGCCCCGCAGGGATTGGACGCGGTTTTAGATGGAAACGGCGTTACCACCCTGCGGGAGGGATATACGCATTTGAGACCGACCGGGAAGCTGATCTCATACGGCTATCATGCGATGTTTGCCAGAGAGAACAGCATCTTGAATCACCTGAAACTGATTTACAGTTACCTGCGCACGCCCCGCTTCCATCCCATTGATCTTCATAATAACAATCGCAGCCTGGCTTCCTTCAACCTCTCTTTCTTATTTGACCGGGGCGATTTGCTGGAAATAGCAATGCGCTCGCTCTATTCCTGGTTCACGGAAGGGAAAATCCGCATGCCCAAGGTTACGGTTTATCCTTTTCGGGAAGTTTCCCGCGCCCACCGCGACCTGCAATCCGGCAAAACCGTTGGGAAATTGGTTCTGAATCTATAAATGATCAACCTCCCGGAGGTTCCGAATCCCCGGGAGATTGAATGTTGATTGTTGGATAAACGTAGAGAGGTTGCATGCAACGTCTCTTCCAATACCCAAATCAAAAAAGGAGAGCCTGATGGAAGCCCACTTAGACCCGCAAAATTATTACCGCCTGCCCTGGAATTTAACCGACAATGCGATTTCCTGGCTGGAGCCGACCTGGAAATGCAATATCTACTGCGAGGGGTGTTACCGCATTAACGATCCGCGGGGACACAAATCTTTGGAAAGGATCAAGGAAGAGCTGGCGGTTTTCAAAAAATACCGCCGCACCGACGGCGTCTCTATCGCCGGCGGGGATCCCCTCATTCACCCGGAGATCGTCGAAGTTGTTCGTATGGTCGCCGAAAGCGGCTTGAAACCGATCCTGAACACCAATGGCGTGGCGCTCACAAAAGAGATGCTCAAGGAATTGAAGGCCGCCGGCGCAAAAGGATTCACCTTTCACGTGGACAGCAAACAACACCGGCCGCACTGGAAAAACAAAACGGAGATAGAATTAAACGAGCTTCGGGAACACTTTGCGGAGATGCTGCACGAAATCGGGGGGTTTTCCTGCGCGTTTAACTCCACCGTTTATGGGGATACCCTGCAATATATTCCGGATTTGGTAGATTGGGCGCAGAAACACATCGACAAAGTGCATGTCATGGTGTTTATCGCCTTCCGCGCCGCGGAATTGGACGGGCGTTTTGATTACTACGCCGGTGCCGAGAAAGTAGATATGAGCAAAGTCCCTTACATTAAACCGGATGACCGCCGAACCGATATCTTATCCACTGAAGTATATGCCGCTATTAAAGAACGTTTTCCGGAGTTCGACAGCGCCGCTTACCTGGGTGGAACCCATAAGCCCGATTCCTTCAAATGGCTGCTGAGCGGGCGCATCGGAACGAAGAAGAAAATCTATGGCTATGTGGGACCGAAATTTATCGAAATGGCGCAGGTATTTCATCATTTGCGGCACGGGCGGTATTTAGCTTATTCCGATCCCAAGGTTCACCGCCGCGGGAGATCCATGCTCCTGCTCTCCCCTTTCGATCCCCGTTTGCGGAAGATCGCCGGGAATTATTTCCTCGCGGCAATTAAAAATCCCCTCAGGCTGTTTTCGCGGCTCCATTATCAATCCATTATGATTATTCAGCCGGCAGATATCCTGGAAGACGGGGCGCAGAACATGTGCGACGGCTGCCCCGATATGACGGTGCTGGATGGCAAGTTAGTATGGTCCTGCAGGATCGAAGAGCCGTTGCGATACGGCCGCTTTGTGCACATGGTGCCGCATGGCCAATGACATCAAGGGGGTTGGAAATATTTAATGTACCGGTCAAATGCGGATGATTACCCGGAACCATCGGGTGAATCCGGTACGTTATCCATTTCCAACCCTCGAATCTTTTATCCTAAACGCCTCCGTCTCCTCACCCTTAAAAAAAAATCGCCATCGTGCAATCTCTGATGATCTCAAAAAGCTCTTTTATTAGGTGCTGGTATTTCCCTGCGCCGGCTTGCAGTTGGTGGTTTAGCGCCTGCCCCATTACCACACCGCCAGCACCCCGCCGGCCAGGATCATTCCCACCAGCGCGTACCCGGCGTCGATGATGTAGAGACGCCCGGAAGTTCCCTGGAAGAGGGCGTTCATCCCCATAACCGTGGCCACGAATCCCACCCAGGCGGCAAAACCGGTGATCACTCCGCCCCAGAAGGTGGTGGCGTTAACGTATTTCACAAAATGGGCCATGATGTAACAGAGCGCCAGCGCGCTAACAAAAGCGCCAAGATAGAGTTTGGGGCTGGCCCCGGCTTTGATCTCCTCCGCGCTTTTTCCCAACGCCTCCATCCACGCCTTCCCGAACAACACCGGGGAATACCAGATCGCGCCGATGGCAAAATAGGCAATCGCCATCACGAGCACGGCAAGATAGTTAATTTGATACATATTCACGCCTCCATTAAGGGTTTCAAGAGCTGAATTCTAAAAGTTGGCAGAATAATTATCCGGCAGAATGATTCAAAAATCATTTTGTCATTAAATTATTCTGCCCTGGAAATTATTTTTCTGAAAAACTATACTTTATCGTGCCCAGCCAGGCATCTGCCCCGGTTCGATGCCGAATACGACCGTTCCCCACACGAACACTGCCGCGGTAATCAGCACCGCGCCGATCAGGTTCAAAATGAAACCGGCCCTGGCCATGTCGGATACTTGCAGGCGCCCGGCCCCGAAGATGATCGCATTCGGCGGGGTGGCCACCGGCAGCATGAAGGCGCAGGAGCAGGAGATGGCCCCCGGGATCATCAGCAGCAGGGGGTTTACCTGGATGGCCACGGAGAGCGAGGCCAGTATCGGCAACAGAATCTGCGCCGTGGCGGTGTTGGAAGTCAGCTCGGTCAAAAAGGTGATCACCAGGCAAATCGCCAGCACGATCAGCAGCGGGGGCAGGGCGCTGACCCCCTGTAACTGCGCCCCCACCCAGGCGGAAAGGCCGGAATCTTTGAATGCGCCGGCTAACGCAAATCCCCCGCCGAACAGGATCACGATCCCCCAGGGCAATTTCTCCGCGGTTTCCCAGTTTAAAATGCGCGCCGCGCCGGCCCGTCGCGCCGGAACCAGGAACAGCAGCAGCGCCAGCGAGATAGCCACCACCCCGTCGTTCAGGTATTCCGGGTAGGGAAACAGCCTCCCCCAGCCGGGAAAGGTAAAGCTTCCTATGGAAAACTCCTCCCGCAGCAGCCACAGCAGCGCCAGCGCCGCGAAGTCGATCATCACCACCCATTCTTCAAAAGACATCCGGCCTAATTCCCGGTATTGCTTCTCAAAAATGCGCACGTCGATGTTAAAAACTTCTTTGGGGGGCGGGGGGAACATCAAAGAGAGCAGCGCCCAGGCGATAATGAGAAAAATGAGGCATACCGGGAAAGCAAAAGCGAACCAGGCGGAGAAGGTAATGTCCGGGGCCTGGGGAAATTGAATGGCAAAAATTTTTACCAGGGCGGGATTGGGCGGGGTTCCCACCAGGGTTGCAACCCCGCCGATGGAAGCGCTGTAGGCAATCGCCAGGAAAATACTGACGGCATAGCGGCGCACATTCTCTGTTCCTAAGCTCTCTTCCAACTTCCAGACGATGGCCATGGCGATAGGGATCATCATCATGGCCGTGGCGGTGTTGGAAATCCACATGGAAATGAAGGCCGTGGCGGCCATAAAGCCCATCAGGATGGCGCGCGGGCGGATGCCGAACCAGAGCAGGATGCGCAGGGCGATGCGCTTGTGCAGATCCCAGCGCTCCATGGCCAGCGCCACTAAAAAACCGCCGAGGAACAGGAAAATGACCTCATTGAAATAGTACGGGGCCACGATTTTGCCGTCCATGATCCCCAACAAAGGGAACAGCGCCATGGGCAGCAGCGCGGTAGCAGCCAGGGGCAGCGCTTCGGTGATCCACCAGATTGCCATCCACAGCGCCGCCGCGGCGGTGGCGGTGACCGCCGGGCGAGCGGGATCGAGATCCAGAAAGAGCATGAACAGGATGCCAACCGACGGCCCCAGCGCTAAGCCGAATTTTTGGGAAAAGGTAAGAGATTTGGGGGCAAGGGGGTCTTTCTGTTCCATAAACCGGCTCCGGGTCGTTATAGACCTCAAAGATTTAGACCTCAAAGGTTTTTGAAACCTTTGAGGTCTTCGTGTGGAGATTAACACCGCCGCGGCAATCTTTCAAGGAAAATATGGCGGTTCTGGAATTCCTCAGGGCTTTTCCGTACATTACATTGCACAAGGGATGGCGCAACCGATCGGGAAAGAGGAAGAAAGGGCTTAACCATTAATTTATCAAAACGGTTAAATACAATTTTCCCGCCGAAGAAATAGAAAGGAACCGGCCATGCCCAAAACCGTCGGTATCATCGGGGGAATGGGGCCGGAATCCACCATCGCGCTGATGCAGAAGATCGTGGCGCTCACCCCGGCAAAAAAGGAGCAGGATCACATCCGCCTGTTGATCGACAACCGCCCGCAAATTCCCGACCGCACCGAATATTTGCTCGGTAGAGGCCTCTCTCCCCTGCCGATGCTGCTGGAATCCGCCCGGCTGCTGGGCAAATGGGGCGCGGAGTTGATCGCCATTGCCTGCAATACCGCGCATCATTTTATCGGAGAAATTCAAGAAGCGGTGGACGCGCCGGTGCTGGACATGCTGCAACTGCTGGCGGAGGAACTGGAACGGCGCTATCCTCCCGGGGCGGCTTTGGGAGTACTGGCGACCGGCGGCTCGCGGCGCAGCGGGTTGTTCGAAAAATATCTCCCCGGTTTTACGCTTATTTTCCCGGGGGAGCAGGCGCAGGAGGAGTTGATCCGGGAAGCGATTTACGGCGCCGCAGGCATCAAAGCCGGGGGGGATTTGGCGGCCAACCGGGAAAAAATTCTCCGCGCCGTTCAAACCCTCAAAGACCGCCGCCCGGTTTGCCTGATTACCGGGTGCACGGAACTCGGCCTGGCGTTAGAAGGGGTCTCCCTGGAAATTCCGGCGATCAATCCCCTGGATTTATTAGCGCGGGAAATTGTGGCGCAAGCGCTGGGGTAATCATATAAATATGTAGAGACGTTGCACCGCAACGTCTCTACGGGGGATGACCGGTTCAAATACATTAGCAGAGATTGTCGGCGGGGGGGGCGTTGGTGGAGACGTTGCATGCAACGTCTCTACGTTCGAATCCACACATTAAATTTCGGGAAAGGTTATGATGAAATGGATATTTTACGTGCTCGGTGGGATTCTTTTGGTGGGTGCAACCCTGCTCGCCCAAAACCAGATCCGCCTGCTGAACTACAACCTGCTCAATTACGACGCAGATACCACCCGCAACGCCCTTTTCCGCACCGTGGTGCAGGCCAATGATCCGGATATCGTGGTGGTGCAGGAGGTGCTCTCCACGGCAGGAAAGAATAATTTTCTGAACAACGTGCTCAACCACGGCGGAAACCAGTACCAGGCCGGCGCTTTTATATTGGATTCCATCTCCAGCAACGCGCTTTACTATAAATCCGCCAAATTCATTTTTGTGAGCAACAGCGCCATTCCCACCACCCCGCGCGACATCAACGAATTTACCCTGATCTCTTTTCCCACTTTAACCACTTTTCGAATCTACGCGCTGCACCTGAAGGCGGAGCAGGGCGCGGCCAATGAATTGCAGCGCCTCGCGGAAGTGCAGGCGCTCCGCCAGGTTACCGACGCCCTGCTCCCGGGCAGCGATTTCATCGTCTGCGGGGACTTCAATATCTATACCGCCGCGGAAGCCGCTTACGCGGCGCTGCTGAGCCAGGCCGGCCCCGGCTACGCGCTGGATCCCCTCCCCGCGGGAAACTGGCACGCCAATCCCTCCTTTGCCGCCATTCATACCCAGTCCACCCGGGTGCGCGCCTTCGGCAACGGCTCCACCGGGGGATTGGACGACCGCTTCGACATGATCCTGCTCTCCCAGGGGGTTTCCAACCCCGGCGGAATGGCCTATGTCGCCGGTTCCTACACTACCTTCGGCAACGACGGTTTTCATTTCAACGATTCCATCAACGCCCTGCCGAATCTTGCCGTGCCGCCGGAGGTCGCCAACGCGCTGCACTACGCCTCCGACCACCTCCCGGTATTGGCCAGCTTCCAGTTCGGCTCCGCCCCGCCGATTGTGAAGCGCAAGCTGCTGCTCTCCGAGATCGTGGTGACGCCCACGGCCGGGGAATTCATTGAAATCTACAATCCCAACAACGAGATGGTGGAGTTGGGCAATTGTTACCTCACCGATGCCACTTTTGCGGGCAACGGGAGCTATTATTACAATATCGTCACCGGCGGCAGCGCCGGCGGGGGATCCAATTTCGATTTTCACGCTCGCTTTCCGGAGGGGGCGAGCATCCAGCCGGGTGAATACCAGACCGTCGCGTTGGCCGGGGATTTGAATTTTTATAACGGTTACGGGATGATGCCCACTTACGAGCTATACGAAGACGGCAATTCTGCGCCGCAGGACGCTCCCAATATGCGCGAAGCCCTGCCCGGCAGCATCAACAACCAGGGAACCCTTACCAACGACGACGAAGTGGTGATTTTGTACTACTGGGACGGCGCCAGCGATCTGGTGGATGACGTGGATTACCTGATTTATGACGACGCCGGCCTGCCTCCCAACGAAGCGGTGGACAAAACCGGCGTGGTCATCGACGGCCCGGACCCCGGAACCACCCCCTCCGCGTACCTGAACGATACCCCCATTGCCGGCCAGGTTCCCGCCCCGGTCGCCAGCATCGGCTTCTCCACCCATCGCATCGACTTCAGCGAAGGAAATCAAACCGTTAGCGGGGGCAACGGCGTTACCGGCGGCAACGAAACCAGCGAGAACTTGAACGCTACCTTTACAAGCGCCAGCCTCCCCTCCCCCAACGCCCCCTGGAACCCGCCCGGCGGCGGTACGGTGAACATTCCCGTGGCGATCAACGGCGGCTGGAACCTGGTGGGCCTCTCCTGCGAGCCTCCCAACCGCCACTATCTTTCCCTGTTCCCCACCGCCATAGCGGGAACCCTGTTCGGCTTCGAGGGCGCTTACGTTGCGGATGACAGCCTGGAGGCCGGGCGGGGCTACTGGCTGCGCTTTCCGGCCCCGACTGCCGCGACCCTTACCGGAACGGCGCTCAATTCCCTGGCGCTGCCCCTGGCGGAGGGCTGGAATTTGATCTCCGGCATTTCCTGCCCGGTGGCCTTCAACGCCATCAGCGACCCCGCCAATATTCTCATTTCCGGCACCTTGACCGGCTTCAACGGGGCTTACGTTCCCGCGGACACGATTCAACCGGGGCGAGGATATTGGCTGCGGGCGCGAGCTTCCGGGGTGGTCAGCCTTAATTGCGCGACGACGCCGGGGTCTTCGGCGCCTTAGATATTGTTTAAAAAAATCTCTTGCAACCGTTTACTACAAAAAAATGGAACACGGATGACGCGGATGCGACGGATTTGCACAGATTTTTCTAAATTTATCCGTAAAATTCGTTGTATCCGCGTCATCCGCGTTCCAATTTTTAACTTCAGGCCGTTGCAAGAGCTTTTTCAAGCATTCTCTTCGCTTTGCGATTTTTCCGGCGATCCGGCAAATTAAAAGATTGCAACTCTCCCCGCGATTGCTTATCATTGGAACAGTTCAGAAGACGAAGAAATCCGGGAGATTTCATTGGTTCTTAATCTTCCTGTAACCGGAATAGCCTTACGACTCCCATACCTTTCGGCCACGAGTTCGAAAGATAGCGGCAGAAAATTACTACCCTCTAATCATATTTCAATCCACTACTCAAAACAGGAGGCTTTATGAAGAAATTGTTAATCTTGAGCTTGACTGTTTTCCTGGTTTCCGCGCTCTCGGCGCAGGTCTATATCAACGAATTGGATTACGACCAGCCGGGAACCGACGCCACGGAATTCATCGAACTGGCCGGGCCGGATAACACCAGCCTGAACGGTTACACCATCGAGCTGGTCAATGGGTTTGACGGAGCGGTGTACCAAAGCGCGGACCTCACCGGCTTTACCATCCCCCCCGATAACGTGGGCGGGTACGGTTTCTTCGTCGTCGGCGCGGCGGCGGTTACGAATGTTGATTTCACCCCCGCCGCCTGGCCGGCCACCAATATTATTCAAAACGGCGCGCCGGACGGGGTTCTGCTGAAGCTGAACGGCGTGGTGGTGGACGGATTCTCCTACGAGGGGGCGATTGACAACAACCCCGATTTTACCCCCGGCATGGCCATCAGCGCGGCGGAAGACAATCTTTCCCCCAATCTCAGCATCGGCAGAATTTTATTCGGTTTCGATCCCAATAACCAGGATCAGTATTTTGCTCCCCTGGCCAACACTCCCTCTCCCGGCGAGGTGAACACCGCGCACGGCCAGGTCATCGGCGGCAACATTCCCCCTTCCATCAGCAATATCTCCCGCACGCCGAAAATTCCGGCGGCGAATGAAAACACCACCGTTACCGCCACGGTAACCGATCCGGGGACGCGCACCATCACCACCGTGGAATTGCACTACACGATTAATGGCGGAGGCGTGCAGGCAGTTACCATGGCCAATATCGGGGGGGATAATTACAGCGGAGACATTCCCGCCGCGGCCTACAATGACGCCGACCGGGTGGAATACTGGATATTTGCGGAAGACGACGGCGCTCTTACCAGCGAAAGCGCCCGCTCCAGATTTTTTGCCGGCAACACCCCCATTGCCGCGGTTCGTCCCGTGGATGCCAACGGGGTGATGCTCTATGACGGGTACGACGCCCGGCTCACCGGCGTCGCCACGGTGGAAGACAGCACTTTCTCTCCCACCAACTTAGACGTGTATATCCAGGACGCCAGCGGGGGCATCAACCTCTTTGCCTTCGGGTTGAATACCGATATTATTCGCTATAACAGTTACACCGTGGTGGGTACGATCGATCAATTCAACGGAAAGGCCGAGATCATCCCCGCCGACCAGGTGAACGACATTATCGACAACGGCCCCGCAACTCCCCCGGCCCCGCAGGTGAAAACCATTGCGCAATTGCTGGCCGATGCGGAAACCTTAGAAGGGTTGTTGATCCAGGTTCTGCAGGCGGATACCACCGGGGTCGGCGATCCCTGGCCGGCCGCGGGCCTCAACGCCAACATCGAAATTACCGATGACGGGGGGATCAGCCTGCTCACCCTGCGCATCGACGCGGACACGGACATCGACGGCAGCCCGGAACCTTCCTGGCCGGCGGATATTACCGGGATTTTCCTGCAATTCGACAACAGTTCGCCTTTCACTGCCGGTTACCAACTCCAGCCCCGCTCCGTGAACGATATCTCCAGCGGCTGCCTCCCCGGGCTTTTAGGCGATATTAACGGCGACGGCGCGGTCAACTCCCTCGACGCCCTGCTCATGCTCTCCTACGACGCCGGGTTGCCGCTCCCGCAGCCCTTCTTAGATCGCATCGCCCTCGGATTCGGCGACGTGACCGAAGACGGGCTTACCAATTCCACGGACGCGCTGGTCACCCTGAGCTGGGAAGTCGGCTTCACGGTGCCGTTCCCGGTGGGAGACCCGGTGTGTCTGTAAATAAGTGTTCAGGTGTTCGGGTATCATTGTTTCGAGTTTCGAGTTGTGAGTTTTGAGTTTTGACGATAGCTGTTTACATAAACACACGAACACTTGGACACATGAACACATGGATATACGAACACTAAGCAAACTTTAAAATTCAAACTAAGAGGATACAGATATGAAAGCCAAAACCATTTTTCTGTTAGCGTTTAGCCTGCTGTTCTCAGCCCTGTTTTTGTTCGGCGCGGAGAAGATCAAAGTCACCGCGGCGCCCCTTTCCGGTCAGGCGGCCATCGGCCAGACCATCGACGTGCCGGTGAACGTGGACATGTCCGCTACTGCGGAAAAATTGGGCAGCTACACCATCGACGTCAGCTGGGACACCCAGGCGCTGCAATACTTAGGCTACAGCGGCGGGGCGGTTAGCGGCTTCGAGAACCCGGTGGTGAACGAACAGAACGCCGCGCGGGGCAGGCTGCGGGCGGCGCACGCCTATCCTTACGGGGCGGAAGGGGTGGTGAACATCCTCAACCTGAAATTCCAGGTGGTGGGAGATGCCGGGGCGAAAAGTTCTCTTTCGGTGAGCTTCACGGCTATGGCCGCGGCGCGCAGCTTTACGAACCTGCTGCCGCAGGTGGAGATCGCCGAGAGCGCCCTGGAAGTAACCTCCGCGGATGCGCCGGAGAGCTACGGGATCGAGAATTTCCCCAATCCCTTCAACCCGGCCACGGAGATCCGTTACCAGCTTCCTAAGGAGAGCAAGGTGGAGATCGTGGTGTTCAACGTGTTAGGCCAGAAGGTG
>JABWBP010000166.1 GCA_013360445.1 Calditrichaceae bacterium
GGCGTGACCTCCACGAAGTTTTTTAGGTCTTTTCAGAAAAATCTGAACGCGAATACCCCAATTTAGTGCGCTTCCCGCGCATTTTGCAAAAGTTTAGTTCTGAATTAGAAAATGCAACCAAAATCATATACACAATCAAACAATTAACAGCGAGGATAGATAGATGATGAGGTTTCCCAGTAATATGCACTTGTTTAACCGGTTTTTGATTCCGGCGCTGATTATTTTAAACCTGTTATTATCATGCAGCAAAGATAGCACAAAGCCGGAAGAGGAAAATTTAAACCCCGACATCCCCGGGGATAGTTATAAACCGGTGCCGCCCCCTGCTACGGGTCCGCTCCGGCCATCGCTGGCAGTGGAACCTGGCCCTTCTAACAACCCTGCCCGTATCAAATTGACGGTGGGTGGTTTGCTGGGGCCTGGCGGCGCGCCAATCGCATATAATACGGATAACCTGACAATTGTAGAAGACGGGGTGGTGAAAGGGTTTAAATTGACCCTGGGACAGGCCGCAGGCTTGAAGGCGGATATCGTGTTCGTCATTGATAATACCGGCAGTATGGGCGGGGCAATCGCCGGGGTGCGCGCCAGTGTGCTGAATTTTTTGAACGCTATCCGCAACAGCGGGCAGGATATCCAGGTGGGCCTGGTGGCCTTTAACGATAATATACCGCCCGCCGCTAACACCGGCGTCGATCCCGCCGATACCCGCGCGCACGCGGCCGTATATAGCTTTCATAATCTCACCGCCGCTTATGAACAGGCCAGCGCCATCTACCAACAGATCGCCACGCTCCCGGCCACCGGGGGCGGCGATACGCCGGAGTTGTGTTTCGGCGGTCTGGACTACGCCCGCCGGACTTTCTCCTGGCGCATTGGGGCGCAGCGGATTTATATCGTGATCACCGATGCTACCAGTTGGGGCAAAAATTATCCGATACCGAATACCAAAGGGATCGATGCAGATTATTTCACAGATATTTCCCTGTCCGATTCGCTTAGATCGGAAGGCTCCGTGGTGCACTGCTTCTGCCCCGACAACAAATCTTCTTTGCTGGCAAGCGAATATAACGTGCGCCCGCTTGCTACCCTGACCGGGGGCACCTGGACGCTATTCTCCAATACGCTGGATCTTACCAGCCTGCCCATTATCGGGGTAACCACGGCCAGCGGCCTGGTTGAGTTCGTCAAGAATGGCCCGGCGGGCACTACGAAAGAAAGAACCGTAAGGGTCGTGGTTGAAACTGAAGAAAATGGTACGGTTACGAACGGGGAAAGCGTTATCAATACCACATTTTGAGATTTTTCTACCTTTGGGCTTAGCTCTCTGGTAAGGAGGGTCGCCTACCCGCGTTTGCCGGGCGAAGCCCGCTTCCCCGGCAAACGATTTATTCACTATCGTTGCAAAGTTGAAGCTTTGCACTCCGTTTTGAGGCAGCAAACTGAATAGTTTCCCGGGAAATAAACTACAAATCAGGAGGCCAACCGATGACATTTCTCCAACGCGCCATACTATTCTTACTCTTTACCCTTTTTGCCTCTGTCGCGTTCAGCCAGGGCAGGACCGTTGCCGTAACCGGGGAAGCGCAGATTAGCGGGGACAATACCTTAGCCGCTCGCCAGCAAGCCTTGCAGGCCGCCTTCCGCAAAGCGGTGGAAGAAGGGTTAGGGGTTTACGTGGAAGCCTCTACCATTGTACAGAATTTCCAGTTGATTTCGGATAATATACTCTACGCGGCATTAGATGAGACTTTTATTTGTTTCTGTTTTGTTATTGGGAACCGGCATAGGGTTGATTCTTCTCCGATCACCGGGACGGC
>JABWBP010000027.1 GCA_013360445.1 Calditrichaceae bacterium
TTCCGGGATTCTGCAAGGGTTCACCGGCTTCGTGAATGACCTGAACGCCGCCAACGGCGTCATCGTGTTCAACGGCGCCAAGGCCACCGGCCAGGGCGGGGCGTTCGACGTGCTGATCGTCAACTTCAACGTGGTCGGCGCCGGCCAAACCTCCACTATCCTGGATCTGAACTACACCGCCATGGCTGCGGCGTTTACCTTCCAGAACCTGCTGCCCTTCCTCACCATCAACGACGGCGTGGTTACGGTTCAGCAGGTAGTCGTGAACAATCCCCCGGTGTTGACTCCCATCCCGGATCAGACCATGGATGAAGGAACCACCCTGCAAGTGCAGGTTTCCGCCACCGATCCGGACGGCGACAACATTACCCTGACGGTGCAGAACCTGCCCTCTTTCGGCAGCTTCCAGCAGACCGGCAACGGCGTCGGCGTGATCACCTTCGCGCCCAACTTCACCCATGCAGGTTCCTACCCGAATATCAGCGTGACTGCTTGCGATGATGGAACCCCGGTGCTGTGCGATGCGGACACCTTCAACCTGACCGTGAACAACGTCAACCGGGCGCCGGATCTGCAGCCGATTGCAGACCAGTTCGTACAGGAAGGCACCACGGTGCAAGTGCCGGTTTCCGCCACCGATCCGGATGGCGACGTGATCACCCTGAGCATTGCCAACAATCCCGCGTTTGTCACCCTGGTGGATAACGGCAACGGCACCGGGACGATCACCATTGCGCCCCCGACCGGTTCCGCCGGTCCTTATCCCAACATCCAGGTTACCGCGACGGATAACGGCACGCCCAACCTGTCCGATACCGAATCCTTCGATCTGACCGTTACCGCGGTGGCCGTGAACAACCCGCCGGTATTGACTCCCATCCCGGATCAAACCGTGGCAGAAGACCAGACCTTGCAAGTGCCGGTTTCCGCCACCGATCCGGACGGCGATAATATTACCCTGACGGTGCAGAATCTGCCCTCTTTCGGCAGCTTCCAGCAGACCGGCAACGGCGTCGGCGTGATCACCTTCGCGCCCAACTTCAACCATGCGGGCTCCTATCCGAATATCATCGTGAACGCTTGCGACGACGGAACCCCGGTGTTGTGCGACGCCGATACCTTCAACCTGACCGTTCTGGAAGTGAACCGCGCGCCGGAACTCGAGCCGATTCCCAACCAGACCATGGTGGAAGCGGAAACCCTGGAAGTCGATGTCGAAGCTACCGATCCGGATAATAACAACATTATCCTGACGGTGCAGAACCTGCCCTCTTTCGGCACGCTGCAGATCGTATCCAGCCAGCCCGGTTCCATTACCGCGCTGATCATCTTCACCCCGGCCATCGGCGATGCGGGAACCTATCCCGATATCACCGTGGTGGCTACCGATGATTCGCCGTTCTCCAAATTCGATACCGAATCCTTCGACCTGACCGTGCTGCCGGCCCAGGCGGACAATACCCCGCCGGATTGTGATCTGTTAGGCATCAATCCCGGTCCCCCGGTCACCTTGACGGTAAGAATTCAGGATAACGAAAGCGGGTTGGCTTCCATCAACGTGATTTCCGCAGTGAACGCCAACGTGGTCATTCCGCCCTTCACCGTGGGTACCAACGACCCGGTGATCGTGGTTGCGACTAAGATCAACCAGAACCAGAGCAGCACCGTAATTCTGGAAGCGTTCGACGTGGCCGGAAACTCCGTCACTTGCGACCCGGTTTACACCCAACTGTCGTCGATTGTGCCGGATAATTTCAGCCTCGAACAGAACTATCCCAACCCCTTCAACCCGACGACCACCATCGAATTTGGCGTGGCCGCCGGTCCCACCACCATCAGCTTGAAGATTTACGACGTTACCGGGAAACTGGTAAAAACGTTGATCAACAACGAGCAGGTGGAAGGCGGATTCTACCGCCTGAATTGGGACGGCACCAACGACAAGGGCGAAATCGTGGCCGCCGGTATCTACATCTACCGGATGAACGCTGGCAACTTCGTGCAGACTCGCCGGATGATGTTCGTGAAGTAAGCCATTCTTTCCCCGGTTCGCCGGGATGAATGTAACCCCGGCGCCTGCCGGGACAGCAAAGAAGGCAGAGTGTTTCGCTCTGCCTTCTTTTTTTATTTCGACTCTCTGATGGCCTGGCGATCAGACGCTGCTGATCGGATAACATATCCGTTAAATCCTCGACGGAAGGGCGAAGGCGCAACGGCCTTCGCCTTTTTTATTGGAGGGAGATAGCGCTCCCGGGTAAAATTTCCCGCCCCCTTGCCCAAACCGGTTTTTTTGATAAATTTCCCCCTCGACTGCATCATTCACCCGGAGCGCCGATGAAAAACCTCTTTTCTCCCCTCAATCCCCTGCTGGAAAAATCCCTTCAGCTTTACCAGAAATACGAGCGGTTTGTGCCGGTCGGCTCCTTCTTCGCCGGGGTGGGGTGGGACAACCTCACCCTGGGGCGCATCGACCGGCTGGCCGACAGCCTGATCCTGCTGGCCTACCTCCTGCTCCTCGGCGGGCTGATCGTGCTCCTCAACCTGGTGGAAAAGGGGATCGTTCGCAAACCGTTCCTGCTGAAATATAAAGAGTGGTATCCCCTCACCATCCAGTTCCTCTTAGGCGGGCTGTTCAGCGCCTACGTGATTTATTTCCGCCAGAGCGCCTCGCTCACCAAAACCTCCTTATTCCTCATCATCCTGCTCATTCTCCTGGTGGCGAATGAATTTTTGAAAAATCGCCTGACCAACATCTACTTCCAGACCGCGCTCTATTTCCTGGCCAGTTTTTCTTTTTTCATCTTCTTCCTGCCCGTGGCCACCAAAATTATGAATACCTGGATGTTTTTGGCCGGGGGATTGCTGAGCTTAGGATTGGTGGGCGCGATGGTGTATTTGCTGTACCGTTTGCTGGCCCTGGGCAGCCGGGAGGAATTCCGCCGGGTGGTGATCCTGCTCGGCTCCCTGTTCACGGTGTTGAATATCTTCTATTTTCTGAACTGGATTCCCCCCATCCCCCTCTCCCTGAAATCCGGCGGGATATATCACCAGGTGAAACGGGCCGGCGAGGAATATCAGTTGCAATTCGAGCAGCCCAAATGGTACCAATTTTTCAAAAATGATGACGATCCCTTTCGCTGCGCCCCCGGCGATACGGTGTTTTGCTTCACTTCCGTCTTCGCGCCCACCCAGTTAAAAACCCGGGTGTACCATCGCTGGCAGAAATACTCGGATTCCAAAGGGGAGTGGGAAACCACCGACCGGATGAGCTTCCCCATCACCGGCGGGCGCGAAGGGGGTTATCGCGGCTACACCCTGAAACGGAATGTATCCCCCGGGGAGTGGCGGATCGACGTGGAGACGAATAATGGGCGGCTGCTGGGGAGAATCGGGTTCGATATAATCGCCGTCGAACAGAAAGATTACCAACTGAAAACGATATTTCGATAATGGGGAGTGTTCGGGTGTTCAGGTGTTCAGGTTACTCGAACACATGAACACATGAGCACCTGAACACCCGAACACGTGAACACAATAAATTTAAAACGTTGCCGTTCGGAAGAAACCTTCGATCTGGTAGCCTGCGGACTCGAACTTATCGCGGTTATCTTTCAGGAATTTTTCGATGGATTCGATGGAGATGCCGTAGGAGATGCCGTAATTGATCTTTTTGCGGGGACGGGCATAAATATCCCCGGTGTAAGGAATGTTGAAATTCAGCTCCGAGAAATCGGAAGCGTCCCGGGGCACTAAAAAAATCTCGCTGTCTGCGGCCACGGCGTTCACCATCCCCACCAGCTCGAAATTCGGCAGGCCGTCGCGGATGGCCAGCACGATCCCCCCGCTGAATCCGCGGTTGAACAGCGCATCCAAAAGAAAGTCGTGGTTTTGATTGCGGTTCGGGCTGCTGACGATCCCGGAAGTGATCATTTTTTTCCCGGAAGGGAAGCCCACCACGTACACCAGCGCTCCCCAGTCCAACTCCCGCGCCCGGCCTAAGGGGTAGCGAAATACCCGCACGGTTTTATCCATTTCGCCAAAAATTTTCTTTCCCAGCACCACAATATCCAAAGAGCGGTCGAGAGCCAGAATCTCGAACTGGTCGCCCTGGGGAAAATCCGTAACGTAATTGCTCTGCCGTTTTTTGATGGCCACGGTCGCGACGACGTTTTCATCGACGGTTCTGCCGATTTCATAGTACGTGAACAGGGTATCGGCAAAATCCACCACGTGGGCGCAGGTTAGCACGGCGATGCGGTTCTCCTTGTAATAGATGATGGTGGCGGTTCCCACGGCAAAATCATTGTAAATAGATTTGGGGTAACGGTTTCCTTTGAACAGTTCCGGGCGAATATCTTTCTTTTTGATCTGGTCTTCTACCGGGAAGGTAAACATCTCGTAGTAAACGCTGGAATTCAGCAGCCGGATGGATTCCAGCAAGCTTTGCAGGGCCTTGCGGTCCCCCCCGTAGGGAAAGGCGATATCATACTTGCCGTCGAGAATAACCTCGGCGGAGCCTGGAACGATCCGCTGCGAGGAGCAGGCCGCCAGGAGAACCGCCAGCGCCGCCGGGACCAGCAGCAAACCGCAAAATGTTGTAAACCCGCCTCTAACGCGGGAAAAATTATTTCCATTTCTCATATTTCACCTCGCACAATACCGATTCCAAGTGGTTGAAAATCAATTTTTCGGGTTTCCGGGGATAGGGCCCCAATTCGAGCTCCGTCAGCGGGCCTCTCACCAGCACCCTTTCCGGCGCAATCTCATCTCCCCCAAAATCTACTCCTACAATGACCGGCATGCGGAAGTCCTCCCCTACCCCGGCCTGGCTCACCCGGCCCAGCGCCTTGAACTGCCCGTCTTTCCCGGGAAGAATGGTGTAGGCGAATTTATACTCCGGCACATCCGTTTCGTAAACCCACTGCTTGAAAAACCAGTTTAGATCTTCGCCCATAAATTCCTCGGCAAACGCTTGAAAATCTTCCGTGGAGGCTTTCTGGCGATAATATTTCCGGTAAAATCCCTCCAACAGCGCCATAAAACGCTCGTCGCCCATGCTGTTCAAATCTAAATACATGGAGCGCAGCATGTGCAGCAGCCAGGCGCCTTTCTTATAGATGACCAGGGTATAATCGCCCGGGGTCTCGCTGCTGAGGGTGCGGTAGCCCAGCCAGATCGGCCCCGCCTTTTTGCCCTTGCCGAAAAAGAAATCCCGGTTGCCGAGGATTTCTTTGCGCCGGTTTTCTAACATTTTGTAGAATTTTTTTTCGTTTTTATCCCGCTTTTTCACCACTTCGTGGTAATACCACCAGCCGCAGTACTCCGCAAACGCCTCGCTAAGCCACTGGTCGTGGTAGGTTTTGAAATCCACCCCGATGCCCCACCACTGGTGGGCGGTTTCGTGGGCGCGGAAAATCTCGTTGTCGCCGTCGTCGCTTTCCAACTGGAAGGTCTGCCAGGTCAGGGTGATCAATCCCGGGTAGGCCTCCCCGTGCAGGTAGGGGATTTCCGTGGCGTAAAAATGCGTATCCGGGGCAGCGCCAAAGCTGTTTTGGAAGAATTGAACGCTGTTGGCTACGTCTTTGGCAACTTTTTGGAGCATTCCGGTGCCCGAGCCGATTCCTTGCTGCGCCAGTTGATGGGCCAGTTCCCGGTGGCCGGTTTCCGCCATATAAACCGTTACCGGCGGAATGGTGTCATTCTCGATTTTATGCTCCTCGAAGAAGCCGATATTGAAAGAGGCGTCGGAGATGGGGCGGGACGATACCCAGCGGGATACCACCATACCGTTGCGGGTCTCGGAAAATACCCGGTCTCCGGCTGCGGCGAATTGAAAATCCTTCGGGTAGTGATAGGTCACGTCGAACTCCGACCAGCCCCGGTTGGCGTCGTCTTTGGGATACCACTGGCGCGGCGACTTGATGAAAAACCAGTCGTTGCGCCGCTCGATCAGTTTGCCGCGGTAGTAAAATTTCAGTTGGGCGGATTCGCCGGCTGGCATCGGGCGAAGGCACTTGACCCACAAAAAAGGGCTGTCTTTTTCCTTGACGAAGGTCGCCCGGCGGCCGTCGCCCCAAAACACGGAATCCATTTCCAATTCTTCGAACAAAAAGAAATACAGCCAGTTTTGCGGGCCTTTCAGGGCCTGAAAGTCGATTTGCGTGGCCGCGCTGAATTTCAGCTCGCTGCCCTCTAACTTGCACTCAATGGTATATTTGTGAATTTTCAGGTTGCTCTTGTCTTCTTCCACCCCTTCGCTGCCCGCAGCGTAGTCGCTTTGTTGGTGGAACTGGTTGATCAATTCCGGGAAGTAATAGAACGAAGGGCCTTTCATCCGGCGCATAAAGCGCACTTCCTCTTCGCTGAAGGGATTGATCTCGAAAAAAAGCGGCTCAGTTTTGTTGCGGCTGAAATGGGAGTAGAAAAAATCGTTGGACTGGTTATCCAACATGGTTTTCATCACCCGGTAATCAAACCGCTTGCCGCGGTCCTGCTGAAGGTATTTCAAGGCGTATGTGAGGTGGTCTTTCACTTCCCCGGGGATTTTCCCTTCCCCAAAGGCCAGGTGTTTGCGAAGCTCCTCCAGGGTAGAATCGGCAAACACTAAAAACAGGGCGGTGAAATTTTCTTCTAATGTGCGAGTATCATAGAAGCGCTGGAGTTGGGTTTTTTCCACATCCGTGGGGGGGGTAAAAGAGAATTGGCCTTCCCCGGAAAAAAACGCCGCGCAGGTGCGCCCCTGAACCGGCTTGCAGAGGTAGAAAACGCCTTTTTGGAGGGTAAAAATGCCCACGTCGCGCCGGAGAATAAGCGGGCTGCGGATTTCCGCCGCCTGCGAGGGGTCGGGTTCCAGGTTCTTCAACCGGTTGTAAACCTCCTGGTAAGAGACCGCTACCGTATCCCCAATGGCGGATAGCTCGTTTTGCGCGGCCCGGGGCAGAACCGCGGTAGCAAATATCAGAATTATCAGTAAGATCGCCAACCCAATGATGTTTTTCATGCGTCTCATAGTTTACCCGGTTGTGATTTCAGGGCGCATTCGGTATTACGCGATCAAGCTGCCAGAGTTCGCGAGGTTCAAATTATCCCAGTACGCTCTCAACGCTGAAACTCAGCCCGCTAATCGTGGGAGAAATGATGCTCTCCCCCCGTTTCAGGGTCAGCCGGGTTTGATATTCCCCCTGTTCCGGCCGGGCATAGATTTCCACGGCCTCGCCGGGGAGATCCACCAGCCACACTTCCGGGATGCCGGCGCGGGCGTACAGGGGCGCTTTGACGGTGCGGTCGTTCTGAACCGTGGTATCGGCCACTTCCACGATCAGCAGCACGTTCGCAGGAGCCGGATTAAGGCCGGCATAATAATCTTTTCGCTTTTTGAGTATGGCGATATCCGGCTGAGGTTTGGAAAGGTCGTTTAACTGCACGGGATTTTGCGGCCAGATAAGAAATTTGCCCCGGGTTTTCTGCTGTAATAAATCATCCAGCCGCGCGACGCAAGCCGCATGTCTCCTTCCAATCGGGCTCATCTCGAGAATCTCCCCTTCGATCAGTTCCACGCGCTCATCTTCCCTGAGAATCCCCGCTTCCGCCATCCGGTAGTATTCCTCTACGGTAAACCGCCTTCGCCCAATGGGCTGCGAAGATTTATCGATAATTTGCCCCTCAATCAATTCGACATAGTCATCCTCACCCAGGATGCCCACCTCCGCCATGCGGTAATATTCTTCCACGTTGAAGCGCCGGGGAGTGATATTTTCCGGCAGTTTCGAGAACTGCTCGATCACCGAAGCGCTTCCGAAGCCCCGGTCTTTACGATCCGGTTTGATTTTAACGGCCATGGTTCCTCCGTCACATATCTTAGCCGGTTGTATTTTTTGAGAGAATATACAACCGTTTTTCGGATTTTAAGAGCCAAATTACTCGCCCGGCATTTGGCTCCTGACTCTCGTTTCAACGGCCCTCAGCGGTGTCTTATCACGTGGTTTTTGACAATTGCCGGGATGAATGGGAAGCAGAGCTTCCCGCCCCTGACGTCACGATGCGGAGCATCGTGACGAGCATTGTACCGGGCAACTCGTTGCGATGCTCTGCATCGCAACGCAATTGGGGAAGCTCTGCTTCCTGGCAAAGGAATTGTCAAAGACTACGTGATAGTACAGCCCTCAACGGGTATAACACCCGCACCCCTCTTCCCCGAATCCCGCTCCTTCCCGCCACAGCGCGGCGTCGCTGCTGCGGGGATTTTCCCAGTAAAAGGGCAGGCGCGGCCGGGGATGGTTGCCGATCTCGTTCAGGGTCTCGGCGTCATAGAGCCGCCCGTTCTTCATCACGTAGAGGATCGCTTCGCTATTGCGAATATCTTCCAAAGGATTTTTCTCCAGAACAATCAAATCCGCTAATTTGCCCGGTTCCAGGGAGCCTAATTCCTGCTCCATGCCTAAGTAGTATGCACCGTTGGCGGTGGCGCAGCGCAGCGCCTCCAGGGGGGACATGCCGCCCTGCGCCAGCATCCACAATTCCCAGTGGGCGCCCAGGCCCTGCAACTGCCCGTGCGCGCCTAAATTCACCCTCACGCCCCCGTCGGCCAGGGCCTTGCAGGCGCGGGCGTGTTCGATATGCCCGTACTCCTCATCCGGGGACATATCCCGGCGGCGGGAGCGGGAGTCGATGATGAAGCGGGGGGTGAAATTCAGCAGCCGGTTTTTTTCCCAGACGTTGGTATGCTGGTACCAGTAGCGTTCCCCGGATTGGGTTCCGTAGGAAACGATCAGCGTGGGAGTGTAGCCGGTGCTGCTGCCGGCCCAGAGATTCAGCACGTCCTCATACAGCGGGGCGATAGGGAGGTTGTGCTCGATGCCGGTGTGCCCGTCGAGGATCATACTCATATTATGAAAGAAAAACGAACCGCCCTCGGGAACCACCATCATTTCTAACTCCCGGGCCGCCTGCAGCACCTGCTGGCGCTGGTTGCGGCGGGGCTGGTTGTAGCTCTTCACCGAAAACGCGCCCGCCGCCTTCATGCGCCGCAAATGGGAGCGGGCGTCTTCCAAACCGTTCACCACCGCCTTGAAGTCGCCTTCCGCGCCGTAGAGAATGGTTCCGGTGGAGAATACCCGCGGGCCTACCATCTCCCCGGCGCGCACCATCTCCGCCTGGCTGAAGACGATCTCCGTGGTGGCGGAGGGATCGTGCATGGCCGTGACCCCGTAGGCAAGGTTGGCAAAATAGGGCCAGTGCTGCTGCGCGGTGAGGTAGTTGCTGAAATGCCCGGCGTGGGCGTGCACGTCGATCATTCCCGGAATGATGGTCTTGCCGTTCAGGTCGATCTGCCTGGCGTCCGCGGGAATCGCAACCGCTCCCCGCGCCCCCACGGCGGCAATGCGGTTGCGCTCCACCACCATCACCCCGTCTTCGATCACTTCATCGCCTTTCATGGTAATGATGCGCGCGCCGATGAGGGCCAATTTTCCGGCGGGCTTGTCGCTTTTCAGCAGCAAACCGATGGAAACGCCGCCGGAATCCGGGGGAGGCAGGCTATCCGGCGCGCCCTCCACAAAGGAGAAGGAATTTTTCAGATCGCGGGTGAAATACTGCGCGCCGATCACCCAGTGCAGCTTCCGGCTGTCGCCGGACCAGTGCAGATAGTTGCCGGCGTCGCGGCTCACTTTTCGCAGCGGGATCGCCTTACTCTTGCTGCTCAATTCCATGGCCCCGCCGGTTTTCGGGAAGGGGGTGATGTACACGTTGAACAACTCCTGGAAGGCTACCCAGTTCTCATCGGGGCTGAGGGCGATCTCCGTGGCGTAAGCGGAGGTGAAATGAGTGCGCGGGTCGCCGCCGTCGAGGCGCACGCTTTGAAGGGTTTTCTTCTCCTCTCCGTCGATGAAGAAATAGACCCGCTCCCCGGTTTTATCGAAGCGCGGGGCGGTTCCATCTTCGCTAATTAACGTTCCCGCTCCGCCGCCCGCGGCCATCCAGTAAATGCCCGGCTCCACCCCGTGCGCGTACCCGCGAATGTAGTTTCCGGCCTCGCGGCGGTACACGATCTTGCCGCCGTCGGGAGAGAAGCGGGGCGAGAAATAGTGCCCCTTGCGGGGAGTGAGTTTGCTGGATTCGCCCCCGCTGAGCCGCACTTTGCGGATCGCCCCGAGGGCGGTGTCGCTCCAGGTGGTGTAGGCCACCCACTGGCCGTCGGCGCTGAAGACAGGCTCGAACTCGAAATGCCGGTTATCCCTGGTCAAACGCGAGGGTTTGCCATCGGGCAGTTTCTTTTTCCAGAGGCGCCCGGCGGCGTTGAACACCAGCCAGTTTCCATCCGGGGAAGTGGCCGCGTGGCGGATCATTTTCGCTTCGAACATATCCGCATCTATTTCCTGGGGGAAGCGCGGCGCTCTGGCCACGGTCTGGCGCACCTTTGCGGTAAAGGGAATTGGCCGCGCTTCTTTCGTTTGAACATCGATCCGCCAGATTTGCCCCTGCGCCCAGATCACGATGGATTTGCCGTCGGGGGTCCAGGCGTAGTTGGGATAGACCCCGAAGGTCGCCCAGGTCTCCTGCTGGTCTTTGTTCAGGCGCTCGAACAGCGGCCAGGACTCCCCGCTGGAAAAATCGTGCAGGCAGAGGGCGCTTTTGGCGCGCACCCGCCGCACGAAGGCGAGGTATTTGCCCTCCGGCGAGACCTGCGGGCGCACCGCACCGCCTTGCACGGTGAGGTAGTTGATGAGCTTGCCGGTTTGCAGATCCAGCCGGCGAATCACGTAAATCTGCCCGTTGGGGTCTTTATTATATTGAAAGGTGCTCCCGCCGCTCATGTCTTCGCTGAAAAAGAGGTAGCGGCCGTCGGGAGAGAGGCAGGGTTCCCCGGCGTCCTGCTGGTCGTTCTTGCGTTTGGTCAGCTGCAAACCCTCCCCGCCGGAAATATGGTACATCCACATTTCTCCCGCGCCTAAGGAGCGGCGGCTGGTGAAATGCTTGCGGGCGACCAGGTACTGGCCGCCGGGCGTCCAAACCGCGTTGTTGAGCAGCCGGAAATCCTCTTTGGTGACCGGGTGAGGATCGGAGCCGTCGCGGTTCATGATCCAGATGTTATCCCCGCCCTCGCGGTCGCTGGTAAAGCTGATTTTTTTACCATTGGGGCTGAAGCGCGGCTGCACCTCGAAGGGCAGGCCGCCGGAGAGCAGCCGGGCCTCCCCGCCGTCGATGGGCAGGGAGTAGATATCGCCCAAAAGATCGAAGACGATCTCCTTCCCGTCCGGGCTGACGTCGAGGTTCATCCAGGTGCCCTCGCGGGCCGTGAATTCCACGGTGTCGCAGGGGCCGTACTGGGCGGCCACGTCCCATTTCTCGAAATCCGGCTGCTGCCGTACGGAATCCGGGGTTTGCGGGAACAGCGCTCCCGCGCTGAGGATCAGGCAGAAAACACTTACAAACCATAAGCGATTCAGGCGCCGCGCCATAGCTCAAGCCTCCGTTTTTCAAACCATGCCGTTGTTAACCGATTGCCAGAGAAATTACGGAAATTTGTGGGGAAACCAAGCGTTTCTGTGCTAATTTTTTAATCCAGCCGGGCGGGTTTCCGGCTTGCATTCTCGCCGGGGAAGATTTAATTTAAGGCCGAATATTCAGGAGAATGGCAATGACTTTAACAGAAGCATTGAAATCAGTGCGATTAGTAGAATTACTGGAAGAGCGGGAGGACCGGGCGATCCTTGAGGAATGGTTACAAAAACGAGCGGCAGGAAAGGCGGAAACGATTTCTTTGGAAATCCTGGAAAAGGAATTAATAGACGATGGCCTCTTACCGGGTTGAAGTTACCAAACAGGCAAGGAAAGAGACTCGCCAGTTGCCCGGCCACTTTCGCCAACGTGTTATTCAAACTCTGTGGAAACAAATTTATAGCAATTCATCTACCGGGAGACGCGCTTTTAATAGTTTATTGTGAGCGGTCGATATATGTTTATAAGGAGCGGCATGTGGCAAATCCATCAATAGCAATTTACCTTGATACGAACGTATATTCCCGTCCATTTGACGACCAGACTCAATTCACTATTCAACAAGAAGCCGATGCTTTTCTTGAAATTATTCAGGCTGTCGAAAACAAAGATTTGACGCTGATTTGTTCCGATATTCTGATGTTTGAAGTGGATAATATCCTTATCGAAGAAAAGCGTGCCAGGGTTGAGGATTATCTGGGTTTATGTGCTAAACATGTTGGCAGGTCGAAAAAAATTCTGAAGCTTGGCAAACGCATCCAAAATGATTGCGCCCTTCGAGCACGCGATGCGTTACACGTTTCCTCGGCAATTCTGGGTAAAGCCGATTATTTTCTATCTTGCGATAAAAAAGTTACCCGGGCAAAACAAACCGAATGTTATGCACAATTGAGTAAATTGTATCGAAAAGAAAAATTTTTTGCAATAAATCCAATCCCTTTTGTCAAAAAAATGCAGAAAGGAAAACTTTGATGAGCACGACGACCTTGATACACGCAGAGGCTGTTTCCATCATCCGGGAGGGCTGGAAACTTTTAGTAGAACAATTGGGACTTCAGAAAGCCACCCGGTTTGTTATGTTGCTTGAACGAGGCAAAGGAGATACAGTGCAAGAAATTGAAGCATATTGGAGTAATATGAGCATAGAAGAAATTCATAAGCAGGTGGTTACCTGGAAACGAGAAACAGAAAAAAAGCAGCTAAATCATTAAGGCAATCCCATGCCCGCAGAACCAACCTACAAAAAACTCCGCATCTTCATCGCCTCGCCTTCGGACGTGGCCGCGGAACGCGCCAAAGTGGGAACCGCGGCGGCGGCGCTGAAACCCCTGGCCGATTTCATCGGGGTGGCGCTGGAGACGCTGGACTGGCGCAAGGCGCTGCCGGATATGGGCCGCCCGCAGCAGGCGATCTTCGACCAGTTGAAACCGACTTCCTGGGACGTGTTCATCGGCATCCTGTGGCAGCGCTTCGGAACCCCGCCGGGCGGGGCGGACCCGCAGACGCAGAAAGAATACCTCTCCGGCACCGAAGAAGAATTTTGGACCGCCTACCGCTTGTGGGAAAAATACCGCCGCCCGCGCATGATGATGTACCGCTGCACCCGCCCGGTAAGCCCGGAAACGCTCGACCCCGACCAGTTTAAAAAGGTCAAAGCATTTTTCGCGGAGTTCGACGCCGTGAAAGGCGCGCATCCCGGGCTCTACCAGTCCTACGATACCCCGGAAGCGTTCGAGAAGCTCCTGCTCGACCATTTGCAAAAGCTGCTGCTTTCCTACCGGGAAGCGGAAAAACAACCGCCGCTTTCTCCGCAAACCCTGGCGGAACTCGCCCCGCCGAAAATCCCCGACACCCTGCCCCGCCGCGATCCCTTTTTCGGGCGCAGGGAAGAGATCGACCGCTGCCGGCGCGCCCTCGGCCCGCAGGACCGCGGCTGGGGCATCATCATCGACGGGATCGGCGGGATCGGCAAAACCGCCCTGGCCGTGGAGGTCGCTTACCTCTGCAAAGCGGAATCGCAGTTCGAAGCCTTCATTTTTGCCAGCGCCAAGCAGAGCCGGCTGGATCCGGAGGGGGCCAAATCCCGGAACGCCGCGGTGCGCACCCTGGAAGGATTCCTCAACGAGACCGCGCGCGGGCTGGGGCAGCCGGGAATTGCCCAATTAACCGGGGAAGAAAAGCGCCGCGCCCTGCTCGACGCCCTGCGCCAAAAACCCGCCCTGCTGATTTACGACAATTTAGAAACCCTGGAGAAAACCGAGCAGGAGGCGCTGGCGGATTTCCTGCGCGACTTGCCGCAATCTTGCAAGGCGATCATCACCAGCCGGCGGCGGGGCGGGGAAGGGGCGGCCTGGCTGCGCCTGGAACAACTGGACTGGGAGAGCGGGCGCGCCATCATCGCGGATGAAATGTCGCGCGACGCCCGCCTGGCGGAAACCCTGCGCCGCGCCGGGGAAGCCCAATGGCGGCTGTTATTCGACGAGACCGGCGGCTCCCCCCTGGCGCTCAAACACGTATTAGGGTTGATGCGCGTGCGCGGCCCGGCGCTCACCCTGGAGCGGGCGCTGGCCCTGCTGCGCAAGGGCGCCGGCGGGGAAGCGGATTTGCAGCAGTTCATCTACCGGGAAGCGCGCAAAGAGTTGGGCGAGAACGAGATAAAGGCGCTGGGCGCGCTGTCGTTTTTTCTCCCCTCCGCCGCGTTCGAGGCGCTGATGGCCACCGCCGACCTCTCCCGCACCGCCCTGGAGGTGGTGTTAGAGCGCTTAGACGCGCTCTCCTTAGTAAACCGCGAGGCCGGGGAAGAGCGCTACTCCCTGCACCCCCTCACCCGCCGCTACGTGCGCGACGAGCTGTTGGCCGAAGCCACAACCGCTGCTGAAACCGGGACGCGCTTTGCCAAATACTGGCTGGAATACGCCAAACGCTACGGCGGATCGCGTAAAAACTATCCAACCTTCCCCCGCCTGGAAGCGGAGTGGCCGAACATAGAGGCGGCGGCAAACTACCTGTGGGAGCGGGCGGCGCTGCAGGACGAGGCAGTGGGCGACCGCGAGGCGGCGCGGATGTTGAATGATTTGGTGGGTGCCTTGTCGTGGTGGCTCTGGTTTGGCGGGCGCTGGGATGAATGGGCGCAGTGGAGCGCCCGGGCCTGCCCGGCTGCCGCTGCGCTGAAGGATTGGAGCGTGGCGGGCCGGCGGGCGTATGAGGCGGCCTGGATTTACTACCAGCGCGCCCGCACCGAGGAGGCGGCGGAGTGGACCGGGCGCTGCGCGGAGGCCTGGGCGCGCGGGGGAAGCAAATCCGATCAGGCCGAGGTTGGCCGGATGCGCGGGCTGGTTGCGCAGCAGCGCAAAGAATATGCGGAAGCGGAACGGCTGCTCCGGGAAGCCCTAGTCGCCTACCGCGAGTCCGGCGAGGATGGAAATGTTGCCATCGCGCTCAACGACCTGGGCGTGCTGGCCCACAAACGCGAGGATTACGAGGCGGCGGAGCGGTTTTACCGCGAGGCGCTGGAACTTGCTGAAAAGCGCGGCGACAAAGAGGGCCAGGCAATCTACTCCGGCAACCTGGGCGAGCTCGCGCTGGATCGCGAGCAATGGGCGGAGGCGCGCCGCCGGTATGAGCAGGAGCTGCTCCTGGCGGAGGAAGTCGGGCGGGTGGATTTGATCGCCCATGCAAAAGCCGGCCTGGCGCGGGTGCTGGAGGCGGAAGGCCGCCCGGGCCTCGCCCTGCCCCTGGCGCAGGAGGCGCTGGCGATTTACCAGCGGCTGCAACACTCGGCTTTGACGGCGACGCAGGCGCTGGTGGAGCGGCTGCGCGGCGCGGCGCAAAAGAGCGGGGAGGAGAAACCCTAATGATGAATAAAGACCTCAAAGGTTTTGCAAACCTTTGAGGTCTATGACCCGCTTATTCAATTGAAAAAGATTTTTGAGAAAAATTTATGGTATCTGATCCTGAAGCTTGTTAATATTGCCGAAGAATAAGCGGGAATCGTGCAGAAAGGGAATCTCATGGAATGGATTGAGCTATGCAACGACCCGGTCTTGCAGGATTTGCCCTACAAGATCGAATTAAACGAGCGGCGATATTAAATTCTACAATCCCGGCGGAGAAATCGCAGACTCTGCGCTTTTCCCCGGGTTCCCGAATAAAGTGAACGAATCATAACCCCGGTTCGATAGCGAAAATTTGCGGGGCGTTGACCACCAGTCCAAGTACCGGGTTGAGATCCTGGTCCCGGGGCGTCCGGACATGCACTGTAAGTGCTGTAATCTCCCCCGATCTCGTCGGGGGGGAGCGCCGATCTCCTTGTGGCAACGCCCCGCTTTTTTAATGTACAGGAGTAGAAAAACCTATGGAATGGATTGCTGACCCGCAGGCCTGGATTGCCCTGGCAACCCTCACTGCCCTGGAAATCGTGCTGGGCATCGACAACATTATCTTCATTTCCATCCTGGTGGGCAGCCTGCCCGCGCAGCAGCGCAACCGCGCCCGCTTGTTGGGGTTGGGGTTGGCCATGCTCACCCGGATTCTGCTGCTGCTCTCCCTGGCCTGGATCATGACCCTCACCACCCCGGCATTTACCATCCTGGGGCTGGGGATTTCCGGCAGAGACGTGATCCTGCTCCTGGGCGGCCTCTTCCTGTTGGTGAAGAGCACCCACGAAATCCATAACAGCTTAGAGGGGCCGGAAGAAAAACGCCGGGTGAAAAAGGCGGCCAGTTTTGCCGGGGTGCTGCTGCTGATCGCCGTGATCGATATTGTCTTCTCGCTCGATTCCGTCATCACTGCCGTGGGGATGGCCAATCACCTTCCGGTAATGGTGCTGGCCATCGTCATTGCCGTGCTGGTGATGATGTTCTCCGCCCGGGCGATCAGCGAATTCGTGGACACCCACCCGACCATCAAAATGCTGGCGCTCAGCTTCCTGATCCTGGTGGCGGTGGCGCTGGTGGCCGACGGATTGCATTTTCACATTCCCAAGGGCTACATCTATTTCGCCATGGCCTTTTCCGTGGGGGTAGAAATGCTGAATATGAAGGTGCGCAAGCGAACCGCCGCCCCGGTGGCCCTGCGCAGGCCGATCCGGGAAGCTTCCTCCCCCTCCGAACCGGGCGAAGAAACGGAATCGCAATGGCCTGAAAAGACGCCTTAACCGCATGAAATCCCTCTCCCGCCGCTTCGGAAATTACTCCCGTGAACAATTTCGCCGTGATATGGCCGCCGGCCTCACCGTCGCCTTCGTGGCCCTTCCCCAATCCATGGCCTACGCCCTCATCGCCGGGGTGAAGCCGGAATACGGGCTGTACGCCTTTATAGTAGGCGCGATTGTGGGCGGGCTGGCCGGCTCCTCCCGCCATTTGCAGACCGGCCCCACCAACGCCACCTCCATTGTGGTGGCCAGCACCCTGGCCGCCTACGCCGCCAGCGAGAATTTCATGGGGCTGGTATTTCTGCTGGGGTTCTTAGCCGGGGTGTTCCAATTGGGTGCGGGGCTGCTCAAGTTAGGTAACCTCACCCAGTTCATCTCCCGCTCCGTGCTCACCGGGTTCATTGCCGCCGCGGGCCTGCTGATCGTGGTCAACCAGTTGCCCAATCTATTGGGACTTCCCCGGGGCAACAGCAGCACCATTGTCGATGGCCTGATTCACCTCTTTGTGAATTGGGAGAGTTACCATATCCTTACCCTCATTATCGGCCTGGGAACCATGCTGTTAGCGTTGCTGATCCGGCAAATCAGCCCCAAAACCGCCGCCGGCGTTCCCCTGCTCCCCGCGTTCTTGATAGCCATTCTGGCGGCTGCCGGCGCGGCGGCGCTTTTTCAACTGGATCAAAAGGGAGTCAAAATCATTGGGGATATTGCCGTTTCGCTTCCCCCGCCCAGCCTTCCCTGGTTCGAATGGAAATTCCTGGCGGAATTAGCCCCCGGGGCCATGGCGATTGCCCTGATCGGTTTTGCGGAATCCACTTCCGCCTCCAAAACCGTGGCCGCGGTGACCGGCGACGTACTCGATGCCGACCGGGAATTTACCGGGCAGGGACTGGCGAAAATCGCCGCCGCTTTTCTCAGCGGCATCCCGGTCTCCGGTTCGCTTACTCGCACGGTGTTGAACTATCGCGCCGGGGCGGCTACCAAACTCGCCAACGCCATTGCCGGGCTGGCGCTGGCCCTGATGGTGCTTTTTCTCGGCCCCGCAACCGCTTACATTCCCCTGGCGGCGCTGGCCGGAATCGTGGTGCTGATTGCCGCCAGTATGGTCGATGTGGAGTACATAAAGTTAGCCCTGCGCAGCACCCGCCGCGATCCCCTGGCGCTGGGGGCCACTTTTGCCGCGGCGCTCTTTTTTCCGCTGGATACCGCCATCTACATCGGGGTGGGGATTTCCCTGGCGCTGTTCCTGCGCCGGGTGCGGGTTCCCCACCTGGCGGAAATGGATTATGAACCGGCAGCGGGCTTCCGGGAACTGCCGGCGGACAGGCCGCCCTCCATCCCGGAACTGGCGATCGTGCAGGTATCCGGGGAAATTTTTTTCGGGGGAGTAGATTTATTGGAAGAAGAAATCAAAAAAATTACCCGCCGCCCGGGGCTGAAAGTGTTGATCCTGCGCCTGAAACGCGCCTTCAGCCTCGACGCCAGCAGCATTGTCGCCCTTACCAATATTCATAACGATCTTGTCAGGCAGGGAAAGCTGCTGCTCATTTCCGGCGTTACCGGGGAGACGGAGAAGCTCTTCCGCCGCTGCGGTTTTGAGGCGCTGGTGGGGCGAGAGCACATTTTCACCGCCCGGCAAGCTCTCTTCCAATCTACCCTGGAAGCGCTCGATTACGCGGTCAAATATATCAACATCCATTTCGGGAAGAACTATCCACTCTCGCGGCCGGGAAGCAGTAGGCCAGGCGGCAGTAGGCAGTAGGCAGTTGGCAATTGGCAATTGGCAGTTGGCAGTTGGCAATTGGCAATTGGCAATTGCCAATTAGCAGAAAGAAGCACTGATAAAATTGCTTACTGCCCACTTGCCTACTGCCTACTTGCCTACTGCCTACCGCCTACCCCCTTTCGGCAGAATCACTTCGATAATCACTCTTACCTCGTCAGCGCCCACGGCGCCGCTGATACCGGCGACCGCTTCCACCCGGAAGAAGTTCGGTCCACCCGGGAGATCGAGCGTGTAGTTGAAGTTGTAAACGTCGCTGCCGGGTTGATAGGGGCGGGTGATCTTCAAAGTATCATTCACGAACAGGCTGACGGTTTGCAGGCCGTTGACGTGGAAGGCCCGGGCGGAAAGGGTGATCTCGGTGAACTGCACCAGGAAATCGCCCTCCCGGGGAGAGAGGATTTCCACTAACGGCGCTTCGGGGGAGATTACCTGGATTTCCAGGGTATCGGTAACGGATTTCTCTTTGAGGTTCGATACCTTCACCACAATATCGTACAATCCGCCTACCGCGGGGGCGATCCATTTCACCTGCTCGCGGTCGCGGGGCAGCAGCAATTCCCCGCCGCTGGCGCTCCAGGCGTAGGAGAGCGGCCCCTCTTCGGGATTGCTGGCCAGCACCATAACCGTCACGGTGTCGCCGGAGTTGAATTGATAAAAATCATTCGCGGTTTTCAGACTTTGGATTACCGGTGGCTCATCCGGGTCTAAGAGTTCTTCCACATCGCAGCGGAGCAGCAGCGCCGGAAGGGCGAGGAAAATTAGGGGAATCATTTTCCGGAACGATTTCATTACCTATCCTCGATTAAAAAGTACCAGTGCCGATCGTAGATTCCTTCGGAAAGGCATCCCTTCGGGAGAACCCGGAGCCAGGAGCCAAACCCTCAAACACACTCTAAGACGCTACTGAACTTCGCTGATTTCGCATTGAAAAACCACTTCCTCCGCGCCATCGGTGACGTACGCGGCCAGGAAATGCTTTACCGCCGGTTCCTTGATTAGCAACGGCGCCAGGGTGAATTTCCGGAAGGTTCCGTGCTCGATCCTCTGGATGGGAACCGTCGAAACATCCCTCACCACCCGTTTGAGAAATTGCGGATCGATTTGAGCGATGAGCGCGGTTTTTAGCACCAGGTTTGAGGCGTCGCTGCCGCCTAACCGGGCCACTTTGATCTCCGGAATCACCTGGCTGCCGTTTCGTTGATACCCGATTTCGATGAAAAATTCACTGTTGCGATTCAGTAAACCGGAAAGCGCAGTGGAAAAACGCGTAATGGAATTTTGCACCCCGGAAGCGCCCTGCACCCGCGCAAGGGTTCCGTTGAAAAACACGTCCGGCACCCCGGCAAAGGAATCGAAACGGGCGATGTAATGCCGGTAGAGGTTTTCGTTTTCGATGGAGTGGTAGGGATCGCTGTAATCCCGGGTATTGCGGTGATAATCGAGAATCACCAGCTCCGCGGGATAGGTATTTTGCAGGCTGTCCAGCGCCGCCAGGGCAAATTTGTTCACGTTGGCCGGCAGAGAGTCGGTAGTATTGACGAATGCTTCGATGAGCACCTTCTGCTTGCGGGTGCTTTCGGGATTCTTCGGATCCAGGGGATTATCGCGGGGAATATCCGAACAGGCGGCGAAGAGGGCGATAAATAACGTTAAAAGTTTAGAAACGAATCCGGATGCCAAGAAAATATTCTCCTTGATTGCGGTGAGAAAAATAGGGCAGCAGCGGCGGCTGCGCGGCGATGACTTCTTCCGGGGAGCGATTGCGAATCCAGCAATACAGGGTTGCGGCAGCGCAAATCCCGGCGGCGGTGAACAGGGCATAACGGGCTTTGTTCAGGCGGTTGGCGGAGTCGTAGTAGGAATCGAAATCTTCCAGCGCGGCGGCGCTGCGGTATTCATCCTGTTTATCGTGAAATGAATTGTTGACGATCAGGGCGGCGGCCAGGGTAACGGCGGTTCCGGCCAGGAAATAGGGGGTGGGATATTTTTTGAGCGCCCTTCGATGGCGGTATTGCCCGCTGCCGGTAAGCTGGAAGCGCAGGTTGTTGCCCAACAATTCCGCCATTTCCGAGAGATATTTGGTATCCGGCGCTTCCGCTTTTTCGCTCACGGATTTGCCGGTTGCCACGCTGATGATTTTAGCGTCGATACGGATGCGCGAAGCCACCTGGGTGATCGTCCCGGTAATCACGTATTGCGCGCCGAGCAGCTTTCCCACCTGCTGGGCGGTAGCGGTATCCACCAGGCCGGACATGGTCAGGGTCTGCTCATCCAAAATCGCCTTGAGGTCGCGGCGCTCCAACAGGGTGATGTCCGGGGAACGGGACAGCTCGCTTTTCAGGAACTCCGGCACTTGCTGCTCCCAGGTATCCAAATAGATTTTTCCGGTGCGATTTTGGAAATCGCTGATGGCCACGGTGATTTGGGCAGGGGCGGGGAGGCTTAGCAAGCCGAGGAGAGCAATCCATAACGCTGATTTCATAGAGCTTTGCCGGATTTTGATCATCTTCCATTACTCTGCGCCGGTCGCGCTTCCCAAAAAGCGCCCCGGCGCAGGCATCCGAAACCGGAACCGGGCTGAATTTAGTGACGGGATGGTTTCGCTTCAAGGACAACCTTATAAAATCAAATTGCCGGGAGAGGGTCTCCCGGCAAATCGAAAATGGCTATGGGATTTGGGTGAAGAAAATTGATGTGCGCTTAAATAGTGACTGCTCCCCGCGATAAGACGTTCATCAAATCTTCCTCCACCATCTCCGGCTCCGCGCCGGGAATTTCCTCCGGTTGGATCAGGAATTCCGCCGCTTCCCGCTCCAGCCAGGTGAACTGCTTATCCAAAATTTGCCGCGCCAGTTGGTATTTGGCCTCGTCGTCGTTGGACCACAAGGCTCTGAAATTCGCTTCGATACGCCGCCGCGCGCCGCGGCAGAACACATCCGCCAGGTTGATGGCGTTGCGCTCGCCTTCGTGGAAAATTTTATCCGCCCGGCTGACGGCCGCGGCCATGGCAAACAACTCCCCGCCGATGTCCACGATCCGCCCTAAAAAGGCCTGCTTGCGCTCTAATCTGGCCCGGCGCCAGACCATGCCGTGGAAAATCTGCCGCGCTAATTTGCGGGCGGCGCGATCCATAAAGCGCACGTGCCCGGCCAGCTTGTGGAAGCGGCGGTAACGCGGCCAGCGCCCCCAATTCAGCCACAGGGAGAGATACCAGCGGGCATAAAATCCGGCAATTTTCGGCAGCGCGGCCAATTTCTTTCCCGGGCCGGCTTTAGGGTCTAACATCACTCCCGCCACTTGCAGGTGCTTGTCCAGCGCTTCCCGGGCGATGAACAAACGCATGATCTCGCTGGAGCCTTCGAAAATCAGGTTGATCCGGGCGTCGCGCATCATCCGCTCCACCGGGATGCCCTCCTCGCCGCGCTCCTTCAGGGAGTCCGCGGTCTCGTAGCCCCGCCCGCCGCGAATTTGCAGGGTATCATCCACGATTTTCCAGCCCGCCTCGGAGTTGTACATTTTGGCGACGGCCGCCTCTAAGCGAATATCAAAACCGTTTTCCGCCATCGCCGTGGCCAGGTCGGAAATGGATTCTAAGGCAAATCCGTTAGCGGCCATATCCGCGATTTTGTGGGCAATCGCCTCGTGCTTGCCGATGGGCTGGCCCCACTGCGCCCGCTGGTTAGCCCATTCGCGGCAAACTTGCAGGCAGGCCTTAACGGTTCCGGCGACGATGGCGGGCAGCGCCAGCCGGCCGGTGTTCAGGGTGATGAGAGCCAGCTTCAAACCGTGGCCGCGTTTCCAGAGCATGTTCTCTTTGGGTACCCGCACGTTGGTGAAGCGCAGCCGGGCGTTTTCCAGCGCCTTCAAACCCATAAAGCGGCAGTGCTGGGCCACTTCCACCCCTTCCCAGCCGGTTTCCACGATGAAGGCGCTGATCGCCCCGTCTTCCGGGTGGCGCGCCATCACCACTAACAGTTCCGCAATGGTTCCGTTAGTGCACCAAAGTTTTTCCCCGTTCAAAATGTAATATTTGCCGTCTTGGGATTCGGCGACGGAGGTGGAGAGCCTGGCGGGGTCGGAGCCGGCCTCCGGCTCGGTGAGCGCAAAGGCGCTGACGGCGCCGCGGGCGATGCGGGGAAGGTATTTCTCTTTCTGCTCCTCGCTGCCGAACAGTTTCAGCGGCTGGGGAACCCCGATGGACTGATGGGCGGAGAGCAGCGCGGCGAGGTTGCCGTCACGGCTGCCAAGGAGCTTCATAATCTCGTTGTATTCCGCCTGGGTTAATTCCAGCCCCCCGTATTTTTTCTCGATTTTCATTCCGAAAGCGCCCATTTCGGCCAGTTCGGAAATCACTTCCGGGGGAATTTTGCCCTCCCGGTCGATGGCGTCGGAATCGGTGCGCTCCAGTAAATCTTTCATTCTTTGATAGAACTCCCGGAATTCCGGGCGGTCGATGCCTTTGAGCGCCGGGAAAGGATGCACCAGATCCAGGCGCAGCTTTCCTAAGAATAATTCCCGCAGAAAGCCGGGCTTATCCCACTTCGTCTCCCGGGCCGCTTCCGCCGCCCGGCGGGATTCCGCCTCGCCTCCCTGCCCGTTGGTATGAGGAGGTTTTTGTGAGTTCATGGTCTTTTTCCTCGTCTTTTTTGCCGGAAACCTGTACATTTAGCCCACGAAACACTCAAAATATGCGAAAAACAAAAATAGGGCTTTAAGGACCTGTTCGCATAACCATTGTCTCAGCAAAATAAACACTGTTTTCTTATAGTGTCCTTTCGCGTGTTTAGTGGGCTGAATCGTCAGCCGGAAAAGAAGTTATCCCGCACGGGGGAAAAAATCAAGCGAAATTTCGCTGAAAAAAGATATTCGCTAAACCGGAAAATTCCTTGAATGGCGAGCGGTGGCTGCCGTTTCGCTGGCGGCGATATATATTTTGGATTTGTCGAGGGAGATTGTGTATATTGGCGATAGCGCAAAAGTAACCCTGTAACTATATCAGCGAGTTCAGGATTTGCGCGAGGCTAACCTCACCTAACCCCTCCCGGCCCCCCGACAAGTCGGGGAGCCGCCCTCCCCTTCCCTCTCCTCGCGAGGAGAGGGAAGGGGAGGGTTGGGGTGGGGATGGGTGAGGTTAAAAAAGTATGGCAGGGTGATTTTTGCTCCAATGCGTATATTGATAATGAAGTGGAGGTTACCCGGTAATTGACTATGAGGCATTTTCGAGACGTACGGAATAGATTGATACGATTAAGCGATGAACGGCTGGATCATCTTGAAACTGATCACCCGGAGATGAAAGGTCAACTCTCAGGTATTTCTGAGACCTTAGCCGACCCCGATCGGATCGTCCGTTCCTAAACAGATATACAGGCTGAATTGTTTTATAAGCTCTATCATTCAACCCCGGTCACGACCAAATTTCTATGTGTGGTGGTGAAAGCCCTACCGGAAGACAATTTTCTTATCACAGCTTACTATACCGATACCATAAAAAAAGGAGAATTGATATGGGAGAAGAAATAAAAGTCTGGTATGATAAGGAAGCGGATTACCTGGAAGTACTATTTTACCGCAAAGCTGGCTACTTCAGAGAAACCGAAAATGATGCGGTAATGGAGAAAGTAGATGAGGAAGGCAATATCCTTGGCTTTTCCATTCTGAAAGTGAGTTCCTTGAGCGCCCGGCAGCCATTGTCAATAAGCCTCAAAAAGCAAATTGCCTGATACGCAAAAAACCTGGTATGGCACGGTGATTCGGTTATCCTGGTTCAAGAAGGGAGAAAATTAACGTGGATGTTTTCCTGACGCTCGCTGCGGCGGTCGCAGGGGTGCTCAGCTTCCTGTGGATCATATTTTTCGGCCAGAAAAGCTTCCGGGAATGGCTGAATGAGAGGAAACAACCACCGCCGGCTGACGGAAACCGGGATTCCGAAAATGTTCTGAATCCCGCCCCTTCCCGCACCATCCTCCACAACCTCCCGCCCCGCACGAACTTCGTAGGACGGGAGCGGGAGAAAAAACAGGTGCACGAGGCCCTGAAATCCCGTTTTTATCTGACCATGATCGATGGCATTGGCGGCATCGGCAAGACCAGCCTGGCGTTAGAGGTGCTGCATGAATGCCTTGCGGCCAGCCACCTTGTGGCAAACCACCTCGCGGCGAACCAGAAAAATCCCCCGGTTTCTGAAAATGGGGTGCAAACCTTCGACGCCTTCATCTGGACCTCCGCCCGCGACCGGGAGTTGAACCTCAACGACGTGTTAGATACCATCGCCCGGGTGCTCGACTATCCCTTTATCACCCAACTGCCCGCGGGGGAAAAACGCCACGAGGTGATCAAACGCTTGCAGCAGCAGCCCTGTTTGCTGATCGTGGACAATTTCGAGACCGTCACCGATGAGGAATTGCACCGTTTCATTCTCGATCTCCCGGAGCCGGGCAAATGTTTGATCACCAGCCGCACCCTGGGGTTGCGGCAGGCGCGCTCGGTCTCCCTGCGCGGCATGGCGAAGGAAGAGGCGCTGCTGCTGATCCAAAACGAGGGCGTGCGCTTAGGTTTGAACCTGCAGGCGCTGGCAGAGGACGAGCAAAACTCCCAGCGCTTTTACGAGGCCACCGGCGGCGCGCCCCTGGCAATCCGCTGGGCCATCGGGCAGATCAAGCAGCGCGGGCAATCCATCGAAGGGGTGCTCAACAGCCTGCACGGGGCTCACGGCGACATCTTCGAGTTCATCTTCCAGCGCGCCTGGTCGCTGCTCTCCGAGCCGGCCAAGCAAATTCTCACCATCATGCCGGTATTCGCCGCCTCCGCCTCCAAAGCGGCCATCGAAGCCGCCGGCGACGTACACCACTGGGAACTGGATGAAGCCCTGGGGCAATTAGTGGAATTATGGCTGTTGGAGGCCAGCGAGCAGCTCGATGAAGCCAAACGGCGCTACCAACTGCACCCCCTCACCCGCGCATACGCGCAAAGCAAACTTTCCCAGGCGCCTGAACTGGAAAGCCAGGCCAGGGTGCGGCTGGCAGGGTTTTTTGAGAAGTTTGCCATAGAGTGCGGTGGGGATACATGGGCCTGGGAAAGATATGACGAGATTGAAGAGGAGAAGGATAATATTTTTGAGTTGATGGAGTGGTGTTTTGAAAAAGGCGAGGAAATTTCAGGGATGAGATTGACCAAATCTATAACATACTTCACTTCCTTTAGAGGTTATCTGTATGAAGCTTTTAATTTTGGTTCAAGGGCAGCGGAAACAGCACGGCAAAAAAATAGAACTAATGAGCTTGCTTGGTTATTACTTCATGGTATCGGCTGGGATGAAATCAACAGAGGAGATATAGAGAAAGGTGAAAACCTAATTAGGGAGAGTTTAAAAATTTATGAGAATCTCGACGATTCTAAGGGAATCGTCGATGCCCTACATAATTTGGGTAGGGCTTTACGTTTTAAAGAAGATTTCAATAGTGCAAGACAGTGTTATGAAAAGGGAATACAATTAGCAAAATCGCTAGATGATGAATTAACTGTTGCATTTTTTGAAAGAGAGCTCTCATTATTAGCTGCAGCAGAAGGACGATTGATGGAGGCAAAAGAAGGGTTAGAAGTGATCATGACTACTCTGCTCGGTAGAAACGAATCAATATCAGCAAGCACGTTAGGATATTTGGCTGAAATTAACTATAAGCTTGGTTACTGTGATATTGCGTTTGAAATCGGAAATCAAGGTTTACAACTGGCACAGAAGACAAAAAAACGAGAGACTATTGCGAAAATTTCTTCGACCTTAGCTTATACTGAGACTCACCGTAGCAACTATAAATCAGCTCTATCTTATGCACAACAGGCTTTGGAGTTTTATGAAAAATTAGGTTTATTTCATCAGCATATCGAAGAAACCAAAACCCTCATCAACCAATTGCAGGAAAAGCTGGCAAAGTGAATGATCGAAACAGATGGCTTGCAGCGAAGCAAAACCACGGACAAGTAACGCTTTGTTGGCTTGTTTTCAATCGCTAAATTATGCCGGGACATGAATGAAAACGACGAATTACTTTAGCGTCAGCGTTATGAAACGACGCCCTTATCTTAAAGTGGAATGGATCGAATATGTGCTGAACAATGCTATTCGAGTCGAGGTGCAACCAAACCGGCGCATTCGCCGCTGGGCATTCATTTCGGAAGCGGGCAAATATTTGCGGGTAGTTACCGAACCTGACGGGGAAACCGTGCACAATGCTTTCTTTGACCGCAGTTTTAAACCATAACCAGGAGAAAATAAAGCCATGTTTTTCAAATATGATCCCGATACCGATATGCTTTATATTGAACTGAGCAACGCAGCCAGCGTGGAATCGGAAGAAGTAGCCCCCGGGGTGGTTCTCGATTTCGATGAGCAGAACCGATTGGTGGGCATCGAGATCGAAGACGCCAGCAAGTTGTTGGACCTGTCCAAACTTGAAATATCGGCCTTGCCATTTGCAGAAATCATTTTTACTAAACACATTCCGGAGAAGGTTTAAAACCCAACCAATTGGGTTATTTTTTCCCTCCAAAAGATTAACCCTAATATTGCACAGAGGCATGAAAAATGTCTTCCCTGCCACCAAGGAAAAAATTGTCGAAGAACTGGCGCAGTTGCCGGAAGAGAGCGTGCGGGAAGTTTATCAGTTGGCGCAAAGATTAAAGTTGCAACGTCCGGGAAAATTCGCTTTTCAAGAGCTGCAAAAATTATTGGAACACGCCCCCACCTGGGGTAATGCCGAATTGAAGGAGATCAAAACTTTACGAAGGAAGTTGTAAATAAAAGGAGAATAAAATGCCCCACATGACGCTCGAGGAAGTGCAACACTTAGTGGATCGCCTTACTCCCCTGGAGCAAGCGCAATTAATGGAATATATTAGTTTCCGGATTGCCCGGGCGATGGCTTCCCGGGAGCCTGCCCAAAGCGGCGCATCTTCTCATGATGGCCAGGCCTGGAAAAAATTCTTTGAGATCGGCGACGCCCTGATGGCCAGTGATGCGCCGGAATTGGAAACCCTGACCACTTCGGTGCTAAAGATGCGGCGGTGAGGCGATGTGCACGATCGTTACCAAGGATAATTCTTACTGACAATTACCGGAAAAATGGACAATCCCCGGGAAGGCAAAAACCCCGTGAACATCAACCCCGAAAATCTCCGCTTCATCATGGGCTTCAAGCTCAAGCGGTTCCGGCTGGAGAAGGGACTGTCGCTCTCGGAACTGGCGGAAAAAACCAACCTCTCGGTTTCCTACCTCAGCGAGATCGAAAAAGGGAAAAAATATCCCAAGCCGGAAAAAATCCTGCAATTAGCGCAATCCCTGGGAGTGCCTTTTGATGACCTGGTCTCTTTACAGGTGAGCCGGGAGGCGGACTTGCTGCCGGTAATTCTCTCTTCCCCGGTAATCAAGGAATTTCCCTTCCGTATGTACGGGGTTTCCCCGCAGGATTTGCTGGCGCTGATTACCGGCGACACCGAAAAAGCCGGGGCGCTCATCCGCACCTTCCTGGAAATCGGGCGGGATTACGACATGCGGGTGGAGCACCTGCTGTTCGCGGCGCTGCGCTCCTACCAGCAGATGCACCTCAACTATTTCGAGGAGATCGAGAACGCGGCGGCAGAGTTTGCGGCCGGCAACGGCTGGACAAACAATCCGGCGATCCCGGCGGAGAGCCTGCGCCATTTTTTGGAGGAACAGCACCGCTGCCGGATCGACGAAGATACGCTGCAAAATTACCCGGAGCTGCAAGAAGTGCGGTCGGTATGGATCGACGGCAAAACGCCGAAGCTGCTGATCAAAAGCGCGCTGCTCCCGGCGCAGAAAGCCTTCATATTTGCCCGGGAGATCGGTTACCGCTGCCTGGAGTTGAAAGAGCGCACCCCGGTGTTCCCCTCCGCGGCGATGGGAAGCTTCGAACAACTGCTCAACGATTTCAAAGCCTCCTACTTTGCCGGGGCGCTGCTGCTCAACCGCGACCTGCTCTGCCGGGATTTTGAGACATTTTTCAAACGCCATCGCTGGGACGGAAGCGCCTTTTTAGCCCTGATCGAGCGTTACGGAGTAACCCCGAAGACCTTTCTGTACCGTCTCAGCCAGTTGCTGCCGCAATTTTTCGGCCTGCGGGATATTTTTTTCTTCCGCATCAACAACCCTGCGGGCGGCGAGCGCTATCATTTAGTTCGTATGTTCAACATGTCGCGGATGGCCATTCCCAACGGCATCGGCATGAGAGAGCACTATTGCCGGCGCTGGATGGCCATCAAATTGCTCAAAAATCTGGGAGAGCAGCGCAGCAACCCACCAAATACCACCCTGATTGCCGCGCAGCGCTCCCGCTTCCTCGATTCCGGGGTAGAAGTATTCAGCATCACCCTGGCAGGGTCTTCGCCCCTGGAAAAGGGCGTGAATCTGAGCGGCACGGTCAGTTTTATCGTGAACGAGCACTTCAAGAAAACCGTGGGATTTTGGGACGACCCCGCCATTCCCCGCGCCGAGGTGAACGAAACCTGCGAGCGCTGCGGGCTTTCGGAAGAGGCCTGCCGCGACCGGGCGGTGCCGCCGTCCATTCATCAAAAGCAGCAGGAGCAGAAAAACCGGGACAAGATTCTAAACCAGTTAATTCAGAATCTAAAACAGAGCTGAACCGTGCTCAGATGTTTATGTGTTCGAGTGTTCATGTGCTTGGACACCTGGACACTTGAGCACTTGAACACCTCAAAAAAGGGAGCAAACCTTTATGCCACACTCAAACGGTTTAAGAAAAGCGGTAATAGTTGACGGCGTTCGGATACCTTTCTTACGCTCCGGCACGGAGTACCAGGACCTCATGTCTTACGATCTGGCCCGCATGGCCATTCAATCCCTCTTAACCAAAACCCAGGTTGCGGTAGAGAAAGTGGACTGGGTGATCATGGGCTGCGTGGTATCGAATATTTCCACCAGCAACGTGGCCCGCGACGCCGCCCTGGCCGCGGGCATTCCCAGCAAAACGCCCGCCTTTACCGTCACCCTGGCCTGCGTCTCCGCCAACAAGGCGATTACCAGCGCGGTGGACCTCATCGCCACCGGCCAGGCCGAGGTAGTGATCGCCGGGGGCGCCGAAAGCCTTTCCGATATTCCCATCCGCTACCGCAAGCCCTTTCGCAAAAAGCTCATCGAATCGCAAAAGTACCGCAAGCCGGCGGACTACCTGCAATTCGTGCAGGGCCTGAAATTCAGCGACGTGCTGCCGGAAATCCCCTCCATCGCCGAATTTTCCACCGGTCGCAGCATGGGGCAGGACTGCGACCGCCTGGCGGCGCGCATCGGGGTGACCCGCGAGGAGCAGGATAAATTCGCGGTGCGCTCTCACCTCCTGGCCGCCAGGGCCGCCGCGGAAGGGCTGCTGAAGGATGAAATCGCGCCGGTAGCCGTTCCTCCCCGATTCCAGGTGGTGGATAAAGACAACGGGGTGCGCGGGGATACCTCGGAAGAGAAAATGGCGCAGTTGAAGCCCGCCTTTGTCAAGCCCTACGGAACCCTCACCGCCGGGAATTCCTCTTACCTCACCGACGGCGCCGGGGCGCTGCTGATCATGGCGGAAGAAACCGCCCGGGCTTTAGGATATAAACCCAAAGCGGTTTTCCGCGCTTCCGCCTACACCGCCCAGGACCCCGGCGAGGAGCTGCTGTTAGGCCCCGCCTACGCCGCTCCCAAAGCGCTGGATCAGGCCGGCTTGAGCCTGAAAGATATCGACGTGTTCGAGTTTCACGAAGCCTTTGCCGCCCAGGTGGTCGCCAACCTGAAGTGCCTCGACTCCGAGCAGTTCGCGCGGGAAAACCTCGCTCGCGACAAAAAGGTCGGGGAAGTGCCGCTCGATAAGCTCAACGCCTGGGGCGGCTCGCTTTCCATCGGGCATCCCTTCGGGGCGACCGGGGCGCGGCTGGTGACCACCGCCGCTAACCGGCTGATCAAAGAGAACGGCCAATTCGCCCTGGTGGCCTCCTGCGCCGCGGGCGCGGTGGGGAATGCGATTATTTTGGAAAATGCAAGATGAAAAGTGCAAAGTGCAAAATGGCGATTACGCGGCGCTGATTTCCGCGACAATGTTAAATTAGAATTTTTGAAATTTAATGTTGTCGAGTTTTTTATGATGGAACAAGAAAACCCTTTAGAATTTAGAAATCTTCGGTGAAAATCATAAAATTCTGCGTCTATCAGCGTCAAAAAATCTCAATCCATGATTGGCACTATAACTGATGAGCAGAGAATGCCATGATCAACAAAACCACCCTCACCGACCTCTACCGCCACATGGAATGGGCGGACGCCGCGGTGTGGTCCGCGGTGTTTGCTTCCGGAACCGCGCAAACCGACGCCAAACTCCAAAAGTACCTCTATCACCTGCATCTCACTCAACGCGCGTTCCTGCGCATCTGGCGTAACGAGCCGCGCGAAACCCCCTACCCCACTTTTCGTGATGCGCCGTCGTTAATGCTTTGGAGCCGCGGCTACTACAGCGACGCATTCGCTTACCTGGAAACGCAGAGTGATGAGAAATTAGCAGCGCCAATACCGGTGCCCTGGGCGGAAATGGTGGAGCGGCGGATAGACCGCCCGCCCGCAACAACCACCATTGGCGAGACCGCGCTTCAGGTTGCCTTGCACAGCCTCTACCATCGCGGGCAGGCCAATGCCCGCCTGCGCGAGGTCGGCGGGGAGCCGCCTTTAGTGGATTACATTGCCTGGATATGGCTGGGCAGACCTACGCCCCAATGGCCGCACGCGGCAACCAATGACAACCCATGACAACCGAATGACGCAACGCCAATGACAACTAATGACGGCGCAGCCCAATGACAGCGAAGCATAATGACAGCAACGCGCAATGACGGCGAAGCCAAATGACGCGAAGCAAATGACGGCATAGCCAAATGACCTTAAAGCAACGGAGGAGACCTTTTATGCCTTACACTCAATTAGAAAAAACCGCCGGCGTGGCCGTGATATGGCTGGATCAGCCGGGAGAAAAAATCAACAAATTGGCGGTCGATTTAGTGGAAGAATTTCATACCTTGTTAGACAACCTGGAAAAAGATTCCGAGATCAAAGCGGCGGTTTTGATCAGCAAAAAGCCGGATACCTTCATCGCCGGAGCGGATTTGGACAAGTTGATAGAGTTAACCCACCCCGGCCAGGTGGAAGAAGTGAGCCGCAAGGCGCACGCGCTGTTAGACCGCCTGGCGAGCTTCAAAAAACCTATTGTGGCGGCCATTCACGGGGCGGCGTTAGGCGGGGGGCTGGAAGTGGCCTTAGCCTGCCATTACCGCATCGCCTCAGAGTCCCCCAAAACCATTTTGGGATTGCCGGAGGTGAAGTTAGGCCTGCTGCCCGCCGCCGAGGGAACCCAGCGGTTGCCGCGCTTAGTGGGCATTCAACGGGCGTTGGATATCATGCTGACCGGTAAGAACGTCTATCCCCGCCAGGCCAAACGCATGGGGCTGGTGGACGAGCTTATTCATCCCTACGGCCTGTTAGAGGCGGCGAAGCAGGCGGCCCTGAAATTGGCCGCGAGCCCCCTCAAACGTGAAAAAAAGGAGCTCCTGCTCACCAAAGTCATCGAAGGCACCCCGCTCACCCGTAAGATTATTTACAACAAAGCCCGGCAGATGACCGAAAAACAGACCCAGGGCAATTATCCCGCTCCCATCAAAATCATTCAGTGCGTGGAGACGGGGATGGAAAAGAGCATGAAAGCGGGTCTGGATGCGGAAGCAAAGACGTTCGAGGAGTTAGCCCGCACTCCCCAGGCCAAAGAGCTGATCAACCTTTTCTTTGCCATCACCGCTTTGAAAAAGAATCCCCAAAAGGAGTTGGCAAAGCCGGTCAAAACCCTGGGAATCCTGGGCGCCGGCTTCATGGGCGCGGGAATCGCCAGCGTGACCGCGACGAAGGATATTAACGTACTGTTGAAAGACGTCAGCTATGAAGCGATTGCGAGGGGACAAAAAACCATCTGGGAGGACCTCGACGGCAAGGTGAAAAAACGCGCCCTCTCGCGCTTCGAGCGCGACCAGGTTCTCAGCCGCATCGGCGCGGTGACCGATTATTCCGCCTTCCGGAAAGCGGACCTGCTGATCGAAGCGGTGTTCGAAGATCTGGAGCTGAAGCGCAAGGTGCTGGCAGACACCGAGGCGGCTGTGAAAGAAGATTGCATTTTCGCCAGCAACACCTCCTCGCTGCCGATTTCGGATATCGCCGCCAACGCCAAACGCCCGGAATTAGTATTGGGAATGCACTATTTCTCCCCGGTGCCGAAAATGCCCCTGTTGGAGATCATCGTCACCCCCAAAACCGCGCCGTGGGCGACCGCCACGGCGGTGGAATTAGGCATCACCCAGGGGAAAACCGTGATCGTGGTAACAGACGGCCCCGGCTTCTACACCACCCGCATCCTCGCACCCATGCTGAACGAGGCGCTGGCGCTGTTGGAAGAGGGCGGGGAAATCCGCCACATCGACCGGGTGATGCGCAAATTCGGCTTCCCGGTGGGACCGCTCACCCTGATCGATGAAGTGGGCATTGACGTGGGCGCGCACGTGGCGGAAATTTTGGGAAAGATGTTCGCCCATCGCGGCGTAACCCCCAGCGATGCCATGAAACGCATGAGCGAGGAAGGCTACAAGGGGCGGAAAAACCGCAAAGGATTTTACCACTATCCCGGGGAAAGCGAGGGGAAGAGAAAGAAAAAAGAAGTGAACCTGAACGCCTATCAATTCTTCGGCGGGGGCAGCCGCAAACAGCATAATCCCGCGGAAATTCAAAACCGGCTGACCCTGGTAATGGCCAACGAAGCCGCCCACTGTTTGCAAGAGGGCATTTTAAGCTCCCCGCGCGACGGCGACATCGGCGCAATCATGGGACTGGGATTCCCCCCGTTCCTGGGCGGGCCTTTCCGCTACATTGATAACCTCGGCGCCGCAAAGGCGCTTTCCACCATGGAAGAGTTGGAAAAGCTGCACGGGGCGAGTTTCACCCCGGCGCAGATCATCCGCGACTATGCTGCGCAGGGGAAGCGGTTTTACCAGGTTTAGGCAGGCTTTGGCGTTTCGGAGGAAATATTGTGAGTGCAGAATTTATTCTGCGCGGCAGTGCAAAATGAATTTTGAATTCCGCTCTGCGGGTTTTGATTTCCCGGGGCTACATATACCTTGCAGAAGCGACGATTTCTTAATAGATTACCACACCCTTCAGTGGAAAGGAATCATTGCATGTTAAAACATATCTATATTGATAATTACAGATGCCTGGTAAACTTTGAATTGGACTTAAATTCCATCAATCTTTTTCTGGGCGCCAATGGTTCCGGCAAATCTACGGTCTTCGAGGTTCTGCACAAAATTCAGGCATTTGCCAGTGGCAATGAAAAGGTCGCAGTGCTTTTCGGCAGGGAAGATTGCACTCGCTGGCAGAATATTCTTCTCCAGAATTTCGAGTTGGAAATAGCTGGTAATGGAGGGACCTATAAATACGAGCTTACTGTCGAACATGAACAAGACAGCCACCGGGCGCGGGTGAAGCGCGAACGCTTGTGGTTTAATAAAGCCGCTTTGCTGGAATTTGAAATGGGGATGGCGCAGTTGTACCATGATGATCACAAGAAAGGCCCTCAATATCCATTTGACTGGACACAATCAGCAGTTGCCACCATCCAGCCCAGAAAAGACAATAAAAAGTTAACCTGGTTCAAAGAACGGTTAAGCCGCCTGATGATTGTGCAATTGAACCCTTTCACCGTTTCGAAAGATAGCAAACAAGAAGAAAAGCGGCCATCCCGGAGCATGGATAATTATGTTTCCTGGTTCCGGCATCTTTCTCAGGAATACCAGGGAAGGATTTTTGAGCTTACCGGCGACTTGCGAAAAATACTGGACGGGTTTGATTCTTTCCGGCTGGCGGAAGCGGGAGAGGAGTATCGCACCCTTAGATTACTTTTTTCAGGCAGCCGGAATGGGAAAGACGAAGTGGAGTATGGTTTTCAAGAACTGTCCGAGGGCCAGCGCGCCTTGATTATCCTCTATACTCTAATTTACTGTACACGTGATTTGGAATTTACCCTGTGCATTGATGAACCGGAAAATTTTTTGGTCCTGCCGGAAATCCAGCCCTGGCTGGTGAGTCTCTATGATCATTGCAATGAAGGAAGATTGCAAGCTTTGCTGATCTCCCATCACCCCGAATTCATCGACTATTTAGCTTCTACGGCGGGGTACTGGTTTGATCGCCAGGAAGGCAGCGGCCCGGTGCGAGTGAGTAGAATTCAAGAGGACGAAAAAGGCGGCGTTGCCATCTCGGAGCTGATCGCGCGGGGATGGCTGCATGAGTAAACGCCGGGCCAGAATGATTATTCTTTGTGAGGATCAGCAGCAAGAAGTATTTGCACGATATTTTTTCATGAACCGGGGGTTTGAGCCCCGGGATATCCGGGTGAATCGCTGCCCAAAGGGCAGGCAGGCTGGGGAACAATATGTCCGCGAGCAGTTTCCGATGGAGGTTCAAACCTGTCGCAGTAAATCTGCCTACCAAGCACTTGTTTTAGCGGTGATCATTGATGCAGACAACTACAGCGTGGCCGATCGGGTACACCAATTGGAGACCATTCTCGTCGATCATTCACTGCAACGACGAAGCGTTGATGAGCACATAGCTTTATTCATTCCCCGGAGAAATATCGAAACCTGGATACATTACCTGAAAAGCGGCGATCCTGTAGATGAAGACACAAATTACCCTAAACTGGCGAATCCCGGGGATTGTAAACCGTACGTGAGGCAACTGAGCGATAGCTGTCGCTCCGGTTTAAGGGAAGACGCCCCACCCTCGCTTGTTTATGCCTGTGAAGAGTTGCAAAGAGCGATTTAGAAAGACGAATGCGCCTCCGTGTTTTTTTCATAATTACCGCCTGTGAGAATTTGCTACCCCAAAACGCCTTATAGACGCCTTCGGTAAAAAATTCTCCCCATCCCTTGTTTTATTCCTCAAAATCTTCGATTTTCAACTCGCCACCAAACGATGCCGGGTTATGAATTTCCAAAATTTAAACCAGAGCTTCCTGAACGGTTTCACCACCCACGCCCACAAACCGGCCTTGATGTTTAAAAAAGAGGGCCATTATTGCGCGCAAACTTACCGGGAATTGGGGGATACCTGCATCTCCGTCGCCAAAGGGCTGTTGAGATCAGGATTCCAGCCCGGCGACCGGGCGGTGATCCTCTCCAACAGCCGCCCGGGGTGGGCCTGGGCAGACCTGGGCGCTTTGTTAGCCGGGGGAATTACTTCCGCCATCTACACCCAAAGCCTGCCCCCGGAAATCGCCTACATCCTGAACGATTTAGAAGCGAAATTTTTATTCATAGAGGATGAAGCCCAGTTGGAGAAAATCGTTCAGATCAAAGACCGGCTTCCCTCCCTGCAAGCCGCCTTCATCTTCGCGGAAGTTCCCCAACCGCTTCCCGAATGGGTTCAACCCTTCAGCCGCCTGATCGAGACCGGGCGGGAGGCGCATTACGAAATCGAAGCCGCGGTTTACGCCCTTGCCGAAAAAATCAGCGAAAAGAACCTCGCCTGCATCATTTACACCAGCGGCACTACCGGCGCTCCCAAGGGGGTGGCGCTCACCCACGGGAACTATCTCCACACCATGCAAAGCGTGGTGCGGCACATTCCCGACCATGAAAAATTGCAGCTTCACTTCAGCTTTCTGCCCCTGGCGCACTCCTTCGAGCGGTTCTCCGGGCATTACTTAGTGTTCTACATGGGGCGCTGCACCGCCTACGCGGAGAGCATGGAGACCATTGCCGAAAATCTACGGGAAGTGCGCCCTAACATCCTGACCGCGGTACCGCGCTTTTTCGAGAAGGTGTACGCCCGGATCGCGCAGGGGGTGCAGGCCGCCTCGCCCCTGCGCCGGAAAATGTTCCGATGGGCGCTGGCGGTGGGGCGGCGGGTGAACGAAGCGAAACGCCTCTCGCGGTCGCTCTCCCTCAAAGAGTCATTGCACTACCGGCTGGCCGACCGGCTGGTCTATCGCAAAGCGCGGGCGGCGTTCGGCGGGCGGCTGGAATTCTGCATTTCCGGGGGAGCGCCGCTCAGCCCGCAGATCGCCCAGTTTTTTTACGACTTAGGAATTCTGATTTTGGAAGGCTGGGGCGCAACCGAAGCCACCGCTCCCCTCACCATTAACAAACCGGAAGAATTCCGTTTTGGCTCGGTGGGAAAGCCGATTCCGGGAGTGCGCATCCGGGTTGCGGAAGATGGGGAGTTAGAGGTAAAAGGCCCCAATATCTTTAAAGAGTACTGGAAAAAGCCGGAAGATACGCAAGAGAGTTTTACCCCCGACGGTTATTATAAAACCGGGGACATTGGCATGGTGGACGGGGAGGGGTGGGTGTTTATCACCGACCGGAAAAAGCAGTTGATCATTACCGCGGGGGGGAAAAATATCGCTCCGGCGCCGATTCAGCAGTTGCTGGCGGAACAGCCCCATATCGAGATGGCTTACGTTCACGGGGACCGGCGCAAATATTTAACCGCGCTGTTGCTGCCGGATGAGGCCGCCGTGGCGGCCAGCGCGGCGCGATTGGGTCTGGGCGATATTCCCTCGCAGCAGTTGAAAGCGCACCCGGCCATTGAGGCAATCTTCCGGGAGGAAGTGGATCGCGCCAATGCGCAGTTGCCGCGCTACATGCAGATCAAGTATTTCCGCATCGCCCCGGAGCGGTTTACCGTAGAAGGCGGGGAGCTGACCCATACCCAGAAACTGCGCAAAAACGCCATCGAAGAAAAGTACCGCGATCTGCTGGAGAGCATGTACCCCCCGGAAGCCGGCTGAAAAGGAGTGCAAAATTCATTTTGCACAAATCCGTACTCCTGATTCTCTCCGAATACCGCACCTCGGCTACACTCACTTGATCAGCAGCATTTTCCGCACCTTCGCCGCGTTGCCAACCTTCATGCGATAGAGGTAAACGCCGTTGGCCAAACCGCCGCCGTCGAATTCAATACTATAAGAACCCGCGGTTAAGGGACGGTTTAACAGCGCAGCGATTTTTTCCCCGCGAATATTGAAAACCTCGATCTCGACCTGCGCCGCTTTTGTCAAAGCAAACTCGATACGCGTGCCGGGATTGAAAGGATTGGGGTAATTCTGCGACAGCGAAAAGCTCCCCGCGACGGCAGGCGCCCCATATTGATCCGCAATTCCCACCGCGGGCCCGGGAATGTAGCTGTAGTAAACGTCCTGCTCCCCATTGAAGGTGTTTGCCCAGGCCAGGTGGGCGCCGGCCTCATCGGATATCATATCGAAATAGTCGCCTAACTTGTTCTGCTGCGGCCAGCCCAGGTGGGGATTGAAGGCATCGGAGAGGCGCTCATTGGGAGACCAGCTAACCCCGCCGTCGGTGGAGCAGGAGTAGTAGAGCGAGGAATTAATGCTGCCGGGGTTGTCGCGGGTGTCCAGCCAGGCCGCATCGATGCGCCCGTTGGGGGCAAGGGACATGGTGCCGAACCACTGCCAGAGGTTGGTAGCGGGGTCGTCGTTCACCCGCGCCGGCGCGCTCCAGGTAAGCCCGCCGTCGGTGCTGCGCCCGAACATCACGTCGAGAGGATCGGGATTGGAGAAGCGATTCACCGAGCAGAGCAGGTAAACATTGCCATGATGAGGCCCGCCGGAGCAGTCAACGGCAATCCAGGCCTGCCCCATCAGCCCTCCCGGATTCGGGCTGCTGGAGCCGGCAAAAGCGGAGATAGAGCCGTCCAGGTTGACGATCGAGGCAAAATCCCAGCTAACCACCTGGCTGGAATCTTTTGCGTTGGAGGATTTCGCCACGATAAAGTTGTTTCCCCCCGCCCCTCCGGCGTAAAGTTCCCCCCCCGGGCCGGTCGCAAGGGTGCCCCAATAGGGCTGGTTGGGAATGGCGACACAGTCTTCAAAACCGGCGCCGTTATCGGTAGAGCGGGTAAAAAAGCCCGGAAAGCAAATGCTGAAACTCTGGGTCCAATACGCATAGATATGGCCTCTCCCCGGGCCGCCGGTTTTGTCGATGGTCATCCACTGCTTGTCGCCGCCCTGGGCAAAGGTTCCGAAATCCCAGGTAGCGCCGCCGTCGCTGGACTTGAACACCGTGCAAAGATAATCGGAGCCGCTGACGGTGAGGCTGTTGTAATAGAAATTCCCCTGGGAGTCGGCGCCGAGCACCGGATCGGAGCGGAAAACCCCCGGCTCGATCACCCCGGGGAAAGTCCAGCTCTGCCCGCCATCGATGCTGTAAGCGTACCCGGCCTGGCGGAAATTGTTGCTCACCGCGTCGAACTGCCGCCAGCCGATGACCATTCTGCCGGGATCGGTGGGGTCGATGGCCAGCGAAGGCTCATTCGCCGCGTCTCCCACGATGTTCTGACCCTGGGCATTCACGTTCACCTGAACCGTTATGAAGTTACCGCTCGAAAACCGGTAGGCGGAAGAGGTTGGCTGTCCCTCGCGCGGTACGGGCATAAATTGATCATCCGGCAGCTCCTGGTGCAGGGTCGGCAGGGGGGAAGCCAGGCTGTCCCGCCCGGCTTCCGGCGGCGCGGCGAGAACCGGTGAAATAAGAGCAGCCGCAAGGATAAGACAGGCCGGCCTGAAGATACTTCCGGTAATCCTGGGTTTAGAAGTGCGGTGCATAAACGCATCCTCCGGGATAGTTGGGGTAGAAGTTGGTAAGAGAAGGAATTCCATCGTTCCAAAGTGATTTGCGGGAGGGCAATATACTGCCGGCAGGGTGAGAAAAGGAGCGCAAATTTATTTTACCGCTGCCCGAAAGGAGCTAATTCCACTAATTCCATAAAGAATGGCTCAAAAGACCCGAAAATAATCAATTGGATCTCTTGTCCGCCGGAGGGATCGCTCCCCCCGGTTAACGGAATTTTGGTCAGAATAATATATGTAGATGGAGATAGCATTCCCGAGAGGTTGCAAAATGAAGTCAGCTTTCTTTAATGAAGAACATGAAGCCTTTCGCTCCGCCGTTCGCCAGTTTATGGAGCGAGAAGTGGCGCCGAACGCCGGGGAGTGGGAGCGGGAAGAGCGCATCCCTCGCAGCATCTGGCACCAGATGGCGGATAATGATTTATTAGGAATCAATTATCCCGAAGAGTTCGGGGGAATCAACGCCGATTTTTTCTTCTCCGTGGTTTTCTTAGAAGAGCTGGCGCGCGGCGGTATGGGCGGATTCACCGCCGCGGTGGGGGTGCATGAATACATGGCCCTGGCCTATATTCATCAATTCGGCTCCCGGTTGTTGAAAGAAAACTACTTAGGGCCGGGCATTCGCGGGGAAAAGATCGGCGCGCTGGCGATCACCGAACCGAATACCGGCTCGGACGTTTCGGCTATCCGCACCCGGGCGGTACGGCAGGGCGATCATTTCATCATAAACGGCGGAAAAACCTTTATCACCAACGGGGTTTACGGCGATTTCATCGTGCTGGCTGCCAAGACCGATCCCGAGGCCGGGCCGGGGGGAATCAGCCTGTTCGTGGTGGATTCGCATTCCAAAGGCGTGGACACCCGCAAATTGAAAAAGATCGGCTGGAACAGCTCCGACACCGCGGAAATTTCGTTCGACGACGTAAAAGTCTTCCGCTCTCACCTGATCGGCCAGGAGAATATGGGCTTCTATTACATTATGGAGTGCTTTCAATTGGAGCGCTTAGTGGCGGCCATTACCGCGGCGGCGGGCGCGGATTATTGCCTGGAAATCACTCTGAAATATATCCGCGAACGGGAAGCCTTCAACCGCCCCCTGGCTAAATTCCAGGCCATCCGCCATGCCCTCTCCGACCTCGCCACCGAATTGGAAGCCGCCCGGCAGTTGACTTACCACGCCTGCTGGAAGTATAAAGCGGGCATTCCGGCCATCAAAGAGTGCTCCATGGCGAAATTATACGCCACGGAACTGGCCAAAAAAGTTGCGGACGCCTGCCTGCAATACTTCGGCGGCTACGGCTACATGGAAGACTACCTGATCGCCCGGGCCTTTCGCGACGCTCGCGCCGGCACCATCGTGGGGGGAACTTCCGAGATCATGCGGGAGATTATCGCCAAAGTGTTGATCGATGAGGTGGAATACCGCGCCGCAGCAAACGTGGAAGGGAAAAAATCGGCAGAACCGGTTTCGCCCCCGCCCCCCGCGGAGCCGGAAAAAGCCCATGAAACCCCGGAAATCGAGCTTGCCGCGGAAACGCCGGCAGATACCGGCGAAATCCCCTCCGGGGAGCCGGAAACCGGGTCCCAACCGGAAACGGTGGTGGAAACTGTCGCTCCCGAAGGGATGGATACCCCAAAAACCGCCCTCGCCCCGGAAATCCCCATCGCTGCCACGAATGGCGCTTCCGGCGACCGAGACGCGAAGATCGAGATGGAAGAGCTTCTTCATCCCGGTGTTGGCGGAATACAACCGCCCCGCAGTCCCGCGGAGAGCATTCTTTACAGCCTCCCGGAGCGCTTCCGCGCCGATAAAGCGGGGAATTACCAGGGAATTTTTCACTTCAAGCTCAGCGGCAACGAGGGCGGCGATTACACCGTGACGCTCAATGCCGGGCGGTGCAGCGTGGAACCCGGCTTAACCGGCAAGGCGACCTGCGTGCTGGAAAGCAGCGCGAGAACCTACTTAGACATGGAAACCGGCAAGACCAACCCGCAAATCGCCTTTATGATGGGAAAGGTCAAGATATCCAACGTGCCGGAAATGATGCAGTTCTTGAAGTTCTTCCGCAAGCTTCCTGATACTTGAAGAGCGCACCCCCTGAAACCCGCGGAGAAGCAATTGAGCCGGGCTGCCCTGTTTGGGCGCCTTGAAGGAGAGGCGGGAGCAGGGACAGGAGCAGGGGCAGGGGCAAGGGCAGTTGGCAGGGACGGCGATGTTACTGATGAAAAACCGGAATCCGGCCAGCCTGCGGATGCCGCCGCCGGAGTGCAAAACTTCAGTTTTGCGCAAGCAGATGAAGGAGAAGGAACAGGGGCAGAGGCAGTTGGCAGGGACGGCGATGTTACTGATGAAAAACCGGAATCCGGCCAGGCTGCGGATGCCGCCGCCGGAGTGCAAAACTTCAGTTTTGCGCAAGCTTGGCAGGGACGGCGTTATCCCCGGCGAAGAACCGGAAACCGGGCAAGCTGCACCCGCCGCATCCGGAGTGCAAAACTTCAGTTTTGCGCAAGCAGAGGCAGGCGCGGAAGGAAAGAGCGACCTATCCGGGGAGATAGAAACAGCTATGGAAACCAATAAGCCCGCAAACGAAAAAACCACCGCTTCGCCAGGAGATTCGACCGCCCCTGCCCCCGGCCACGGCCCCCTTGCCGGCGTTCGCATTCTCGACCTCACCCGCCTCTACCCCGGCCCCCTGGCAACCATGCTGATGGCGGAGATGGGTGCGGACGTGATCAAGATCGAAGACCGCATCAGCCCGGATCCCATGCGCCTCTATCCACCCTTTATCGGCGAGGAATCCGCGGGCTACCTGGCGGTGAACCGCTCCAAGCGCAGTATTTCCCTGAAGTTCAATGAGGAGCTGGGCCAGGAGGTCTTCTTCCGCCTGGCAAAAACCGCGGATATCGTGGTCGAGCAATTCCGGCCCGGCGTGCTCAGCAGCATAGGCATGGGCTACGAGGAGGCGATCAAAGCCAATCCGCGCATCATTTATCTCTCCCTCACCGGTTACGGGCAGAAAGGTCCTTACGCCCAGAAAGCCGGGCATGATGTAAACTACCTCGGATATTCGGGAATTGTCAGCCTGACCGGCACGGAAAAGGGCGGGCAGACGCTCCCGGGCGTGCAGATTGCCGACGTGGCCGGGGGCGCGTACATGGCGGTGATCGCGGCGCTATCCGCCTTGTGGGCCCGGGAACGCAGCGGGGTTGGCCAAAAAGTGGACGTCTCCATGCTCGACGGGGTTCTCCCCCTGGCGACCCTGCAACTGGCGCACTACTGGGCCGGCAAGGAAAATTTGCCCCCCTGGAAACTGCCTCTCTCCGGCGGTCTTCCTTTTTATGGAGTGTACAAATGCGGAGACGGGAAATACCTTGCCCTGGGCAGCCTGGAGCCGAAATTCTGGAAGCAGTTCTGCGAGTTGGTGGACAAGCCCGAATGGGTAAGCCGGTTTTATGCCGAGGGCGAAGACGGGGAGAAACTGAAAATGGAGCTTACGCGGCTGTTCCGCACCCGCCGGCGGGAGGAGTGGATAAAATTAGTGGGAAAGGCGGACGTGTGCCTGACCCCGGTGCTGGATCTTTCCGAAATCGAGCGCGACGCGCACCTGAAGGAGCGGCAGATGGTGATCGAACAGGAGCACCCCAAGTTGGGCAAAATCAAGGGCGTGGCCATGCCGATCAAGTTTTCCCGCACCGTTCCGAACCCTCCCGGCCTTCCGCCCGCCCTGGGCGAGCATACCCTGGAAATTTTACAGGAATTAGGCTACAGTGAAAAAGAAATCCGCGAATTGATCCGCCAGAAGGCGGTGTATATTCCCCGCGGGAAATAGAGTTCAGAGCGTGTAAGCCCCAAACCTTCCCTGTTTGATATACAACGCCTCTTCCACCGGCCACAGTTAGCATGCTACAGGTTATTAGTTCCCAAACTGATATACTGTTAATCGAATCGCACTTTTCGGCTGGCTAACCACCGTTGTAAAGATTTTACGCTCTCACTGCTACGCCGCCCGGCCAACAGACCTTCGATTCCAATGTGTTCGTCAAGATCAGGCCATTCAATTGCATAACCATCCCCTAACAACTGCCAGTTATCCCTTTCTTTTGGAGAAGCATATAGCAACCGAGGATACCATGCTAAAGGAACAGAAATGCTGCGCCCATCGGCGAGGTTTACGGTTAACTCTTCGTCACTAACAACCCCGGAAATAGCCGGTTCGATTTCAAGAACTAAAGTAGTCATGCCAGGCCTCGATTAATATTTGCCGATGTTTTACAACAATCAGAAATCATCATTCCTTTTTATTCTCCCCTAATTTATTTTAGAACAGCTAAGATTTAAAAGCTTCCATTACTCAATATAAAACGCCTCTTCCACCGGGCGCAGCGGTCGATTCAGCCACAGCGGACGGCGCAGGCCGTTGGGGCCCGGCGCCGGGCGGGCCAGTTTCAACCATTCCCGGTAGATCTGGAAGGATTTTTCGGTATCCACGGAGACATCGCCGTAGCGGTCTTCCGGCTGGGCCTTTTCGATGCGCACTTTCTGGTGCCAGCAGTGCATCCCGCTGATGGGATCCGGGTGCACCGGGAAGGTGATGTTCTGATGCACCCCGCCATCGCTCCAGAAAATACGCGCGGAATCCGCGTCGCCGCTTTTGAAGGGGCGGATGCCGTCGATCACCCGCATTTTCCATTTACCGTCCTCCGGCTGCTCGATAGAGACCAGATTCGTCGCCCAGCGATTTCCCGGCGCATCCTGCGCCCGCCGCCAGCGCCCTAAATGATGGGAGCAGGCCACCACCCCCGGCTTCATTCCCTCCGTAACCCAGACTTTATCCACAAAGTGACCGATCTCTGTATTCACCCTCACCAAATCGCCGGTTTTGATCCCCAGGTGCGCCGCGTCGGAGGTGTGCATCCACACCGGGTTGCGGTTGGAAATCTCCGCCAGCCACTTGGCGTTGCCGGAACGGGTATGAATCAAGGTGGGCAGCCGGAAGGTGGGCACTAAGGGAAATTCGCCGTTTGCAAAATCAATTTGATCGGGATGAATGTGGCTTTTGATATACACCGGCAGGCTGTACTCCGGCCAGCCCCACTCCGCCAAGGTCCGGGAATAAAATTCCTGTTTGCGCGAGGGACTGGGAAACCCCACCCGGGCTTTCCCGGCCGCCATCACCCCAATGGCTTTACCGTTTTTGTAGATGATATTGGTCTTCGCATCCACCGCGGTTCCCTGCATTTCCGAATCCGCCAGGGTTTGCAGATGCTTTTCATAAGCAGTTTTCTCCACCTCGAATGCGCCGTACTTGTGCATGTATTCTAACGGAGTCAGCCCTTCCTGCTGCGCTTTTTCCGGCAAGCCGGGCGTGCGCTCGAAAACGTAGCGGTAGTATTCGTCGATGGTCACTTTTTCGCCGGGGCGATAGGGAGAGATGAAGTGTTTTTTCACCCCTAAGCTCCCCTCCGGATCGATGCGCCAGGAAAGCTCGATCCAGAATTCATCCTCTTCCCACACCTCGCCGGGGTTGGCCTGGTAAGTGAGCGTAACCGGATCGCCCATGCGCCGGCGGGCTTCTCGCAGCACCGGCTGGCGGAAAGCGATCCAGGTTCCAGAGTGGGTTTCGTAACTGACCAGGTCATGGCGCTCCCCGGCGTGGCCCATGGGGAGCACGTAATCCGCGTAGTAAGCGGTTTCGTTCCAGGTGGGCGTCAGCGCCACGTGCAGGCCGATTTTGCTCTCGTCGCTCAGCGCTTCGATCCAGGAAAAACCATCCGGGTAAGTCCATACCGGGTTGAATACCCGGGTGAAATAGACTGCCAGCTTCCCCCGCCCCTCCTTGAGAAAATAGGGCAGCAGGAAGCTCATTTCATAGTGCGCCAGGGGATATTCATTAGGGAAGTGCAGCTCGTTCCAGAATTTCTGCGCCGGGGGCTTATCAAAAAACGCCGGTTTGAATTTGTTCCAGGCGCTGGGAGAAGTTCCCCCGGCGGTTCCCACGCTGCCGGTGAGCACGTTCAAAAAGTGCAGGCAGCGCGCCACCGCCCAACCGCCCAAATTGCCGCTGCCGGCGCTGCGCCAGTTGTGGGTGGAAAAGCGGGTCCCCGCCTCCCCGATCTTGCGGGCGACTTCCACGATCATCTTTGCCGGAACCCCGCACTCCTGCTCGGCGAATTCCGGGGTGTATTCGCGGTATTCTTCCCGTAGCGCTTCGATGAAATTCTCGAACGTCGCTTCCCGGCGGGGATGTTTCTGCTCTAAGTAATCCTGCCAGTTCACCCAGTCGCGCAGAAACGTTTCGTTGTAAAGCTTTTCCTCGATGATCACCTTCGCCATGGCCAACAGCGCCGCGGCCTCGCTGCCGGGATAGGTGGGCAGCCAGTAATCGGCCATGCTGGCGGTGTTGGAGAGGCGGGGGTCCATCACCGCTAATTTTGCCCCGTTCATCATCCCTTCAATGATGCGCTGGGCATGGGGATTGAAATAGTGCCCGGATTCTAAGTGCGCGCTGATCAACAGAATGAATTTGGCGTTGGCGTGATCCGGCGAAGGCCGGTCGTAGCCCTGCCAGATGGCATAACCGAAGCGCGCCCCGGCGGAGCAGATATTGGTGTGGCTGTTGTGCCCGTCCACCCCCCAGGCTTGCAGAATGCGGTCCATGTAGCCCTCGTGCCCGGGGCGCCCCACGTGATAGACCACCTCGTTGTGGCGCTGTTCTTGTATCGCCTGGCGGATGCGCCCGGCAATGTCCTCCAACACGCTCTCCCAGGAAACCCGCTCCCATTTGCCCTCCCCGCGCTGCCCGGCGCGTTTGAGAGGATAGAGAATGCGGTCGGGGTCTTTGATCTGGTTGATGGTGGCCGGCCCTTTGGCGCAGTTGCGCCCACGGCTGCCGGGATGGTAGGGGTTGCCCTCGAATTTGCGCACTTCCATCGTCTCTTTGTCGATATAGCTGAGCAGCCCGCAGCCGGCCTCGCAGTTGAAGCAGGTGGTGGGAACGATCATGTAATGTTTTGTTTGCCGGCGGGGCCAGTGTTTGGCTTCGTACTCCACCCAGTCGTCCCATTGATCGGGAGGGGGGTAGCCGGTCAGTTTGCCGGGTTCGGTGAGGCGATTAACTTCCGGCCCCAAATCTTCATGGAGATTGGGGATGAGGCGCAGTTTTTCGGCGAGTTTTTCGATGAAGGTCGGTGGGATTTTCTTTATCATGGCTTGCTCCGCCAAAGGTCGGTGTATGAAGACCTCAAAGGTTTTAGAAACCTTTGAGGTCTGTGGCTTATAAGTCTATCGTTCCTTAACTCAACGGGATCAACTGCGGGGCGCGCACCCAGATGTGCTCGGTGATGTACATCCCGATCAGCGCCAGCGCCCCCGCCAGGGGCAGCAGGGTATTGCCGCCAATCCACAGCAGCGCCAACGGAAGAAGGTTTCCCAACAGCACGCTTCCCCACCAGAAAGCCACGCCGAAGCGCCCGCGCACGATCATTTGCACGGTCTTCTTCGCGTCCGCGGTGGGATGGGGGGTCAAAATTTCCACAAATATTATAACCAGGTTAAAAGCAATACCGCCGTAAAGCCCCATCCGAACGGCGTTTTCCCAACCTTCGCCGTGATAGAGGTACGGGGCTACGATTGCAATCATCGCGGCCCCGGCAATAACCGAGTGCCCGAACATGTGCAGCGCCAGGGCCGGGCTTTGCCAGAAATCCCGCCCCTTAGCCTGGGCAAACAGAAAAGCGGTATATACCGCGGTGAGGATTGCAAACAGAACGCCGCCCCAGGCGGCAAAATTCCCGGTCGGCCAATCGAAGAATATTGAAATACCCAATAAAGCTAAAAATCCGCCGTACAGGGTAACGGCGTAACCGCCGCGCACCAGCCAGGACCTCCACTGGGGACGCAAGAGCACGTATGCGAATCGCTGCGGTTTATCCAGGTCTTTTATCAAAAGGCCGCCGGTTATGGCCAGGAACAGTAAACTGATCCCGATTCCCAGGCTCAGCCATTCGCCCATTTTGAAGATGGAAATATCTCCAAAGAACATGGTGAACAAAGAGACCAGAAAGGTTCCCGCGGCAATGGCTTTGGTGCAGACGTAAGCGGAGACTTCCCAACCCCACATTACCCCTTTGCCGGGGGCGTCGTACACCCGGCGAGCCGAAGCCATAGATTCCCGGAGCACCTCCGCCGCTTTTCGGAGCATTTTCGGCTCTCCTCCCCCACCCGGGACCAGCACTTTCTCCGCGGGGCTCTTATCATCGCCAATCCAGCGGACCTCCCCGTTGCCGGCCTGCTCCTCCGGGGAGAGCTGCCGGGCCATTCCCGCCGGATCGGATTCCGCAATTCGTTTCTCAGCATATTTGGCGTAGTGCCCCACCCCGGCGATTTGGGAATTCCAAAAATAGGCGGAAGACGGCGCGCTGGAAGCGGGAACCAGGGAAGCGGTATCTCCTTCGATGTAAAACAGCTTCGGGCGGGTTCCTTTTTCCACTTTCCGCGCCGTTAGCTGCTCGCGGGCCAGCAGTTGGGAGATTTCCGAGGCGGGATCGTCCATATCCCCGGAAATGATGGCGTGCTCCGGGCAGACGTTCACGCAGGCAGGCTCCAGCCCGATGTCCACCCGGTGAGCGCAATAATTACATTTCGCGGCGGTGTGGGTGTTGGGATCGATGTAGAGCGCGTCGTAGGGGCAGGCCTGGGTGCAGGCTTTGCAGCCGATGCAGCGGCGGTTGTCGAAATCCACGATGCCGTCTTCGCGGATAAAGAGCGCCTGCACCGGGCAAATCTCCACGCAGGGCGCGTCCGCGCAATGGTTACAGCGCATTACCGAAAACAGCCGCCGGGTATGGGGATATTCCCCCTTCTCGATGTACTTCACCCAGGTGCGGTTGACCCCGATGGGCACGTCGTGCTCCGCCTTGCAGGCCACGGTGCAGGCGTGGCAGCCGATGCACTTGCGATTGTCGATGATAAAGCCGTAGTTCATAAACCCGTCAAGGATAGAGGTTGATGGATATAAGGATAAACAAGATATTCAAAAATCAAGCGGACCCTGGCAGCCTCCGGGAGGCTTCGGAGTTTACCGATGGTCAGACCATTTTTGCAACTGTTTTCTTAACCGGGTTTCCTTCTCTCCCGCGGCTGCTGCGCAGTTGGCCGCACGCTATCAGGCAAAATTGGCGAAGATGGCTCCGGAATTTTTCCGGAGCCATTTTTTTATTGAACTCTCGAAATGATGCTGGATGAGGCTTGGATATTTGCGGTAGTTTTCTTATTCTCCTTCTCTGTAGGGGCAGATACCTGCCGGGAACAATACTGATGAACAGCTTCGCTATGCGCAATCGTAACGGTTACTCGAAAAGGAGATTCCCCCATGCCCAAGTATATTTTGCCGTGGATTTCGATGTTCTCGACATATATTCCGCTGCTGGCCGCTTTCATACTGGCGAGACGGCAGCACTTAACCAAAGACATAAAAATTTTGCTGTTGTTCCTGGGAATTGCGGGAACAATGGAAGCCATCGCCCTGGGATATGGCATGATGGGCAGGCCGAATTTATGGATGCTGCACGTTTACACCCCCATCGAATTCAGCCTGACCCTGCTGATCCTTTCTTACTGGCATCGCGACCACCGCGTCCGCCGCTCCATCCGGGCCGGCATCCCGGTTTATCTGGCATTATATGCCCTTACCAAAATTTATCAATTAGAGGATTTTTCCCCCGGCGCCTTAAATTATCTTACCCGCCCGGTTTCCCAATTGATCGCCGGGGGAGTCGCGGTCTATACCCTGCAGCAAATATGGTATTTCTCCGAAGGCCAGCTCCATAAGAATTACCGTTTCTGGATTACCGCGGCGTTTCTGCTTTACAACGCCGTGGGCGTGATCATCTTTGCGCTCACCGTCGTGAAAGACCACCAGAGCTTGTTTTTCTTAGCCTATCTCCACGCGCTGGTGAATATTGCCCACAACCTTTTGTTTACCGCCGGCATCCTCTGCGCCGTGCGCTTCAAATCGGAACTGGCGGAGTAGCTTCGCGCCATTGGGCTTCGCCGTCATTTGTTGTCATTTGCCTGCGCGTCATTTGGCGTTGCCGTCATTCGCTTCGCTGTCATTTATTGTCATTGGTGGTCATTGGTTGGAAGTAACTCTTAATATCATCCAGCTACGCCCTGCAAATGGCCAGTAATGACGGCGAAGCCAATGACGCCGCGGGCAAATGACGCGAAGCGCAATGACGCTTATTCGACCGCCGTAATAATCCCCTCCCGGATGGCGTATTTGGTCAATCCCGCTTCAGTAAAGATGCCCAATTTTTTCTGGAGATTGAGGCGGTGGGTGGCTACGGTTTTGGGTGCGATGCTCAACTTGTCGGCAATCTCTTTGGGGTTGAATTCTTTGACGATCAGGCGCAGGATTTCCAGCTCCCGCTCGCTGAGCTTGACCGGTTTCGGTTTTTCCTGGCGATGAAAACTCTCCAGGTAATCCTCGAACATGGCGGTTCTCACTTCTTTGCTGAAATAGTGCCGGCCGTTGGTTACCGCCCGGATAGCTTCGATCAAATCCGCGGTGGTATTTTCTTTCAATATATAGCCGGAAGCGCCCAGGGAAACCATTTTTTGGGCATAGACTAACTCACTGTGGATGGACAGGGCAATAACGCGGATGTTTTCGTCGATTTTCAGGATTTCCTCGGTCGCCTGAATGCCGTCCATTTCCCCGCGCTTAAAGGCGATGTCTATCACGACCACCTCGGGCTGTAATTTACGCACTAACTCTACTCCTTCGATGCAGTTTCCCGCTGTTCCCACCACGCGAATATCACTTTCCCGTTCCAGGCCGTGGCGCAGGTTTTCCCGCAGCATATTGTCATCATCTATTATCAACACTTCGATACTCATTCCGGCTCCTTTTGCTTTGCGGTTCCCCCCCAATTGAAGTAGGCAATAGGCAGTAAGCAGTGGACGACAGACAAATACGCAATAGCGTATTCTTTTTGCCTACTGCCTACTTTGCCAACTGCTTACTGTTTCTTACAGGGCGCTTCGATGAGAAACCGGCTACCCTTCCCGGGGGAAGTTTCCAGGGTGAAGTTTCCCCGGTAATATTCCACCCGGTCTTTCATGTTCCGTAATCCGAAGCCGCCACCGCCGGGCTTTGGAGTTGCCAGGGATTCGGGCGGCAGAGAAAACGGATCCCGGTCGAACCCCACTCCATCATCGCGGAGCTCGACCCGGAAATAATCCTCATTGCGGCAGGTGCGAATCCAAATCTGTTGGGCGCGGGCGTGTTTTTTGGCGTTCACCAACAGTTCCTGCACCGCTCTGAACAATAACTGGGCAACGCTATCCTCCAGCGGCTTCTCTTGCCCGTCGTCTTCAAAAGTGACCTTAACCTGGTGCTCCTCCATAAAGCGTTTTGCCAGGGTACTGAGCGCCGGAACCAGACCGAATTGGTAGAGACTGGGGGGGCTGATCTCGAAAATCAGGGAGCGGGTGTTCTTGAGAATGTTTTGAATGTTGCCGTCAAGCTCTTCTAAGAGGCGCTGAACCTCTTTGGATGAAGCCTGGCGGTTCAATTCCCCGATCTTGATGCTCGCCAGCGCCAGGGACTGGCCAATACGGTCGTGCAACTGCTCGGCGATGCGGCGGCGCTCTTCCTCTTCCGCCAGTTCCGCCATCTCCCGGAGCATTTTCTGGTATTCCAAAAGCTGTTGTTGCGATTCGAGCACTTTTTTTTCCGCCAGCTTTAAATCCGTAACGTCCAATCCGGAGGCGATCTTTTGAATAATCTTTCCCCCGGAATCCTTCAAATAACTGATCTGCCAGTCCACCTGGTATTCCCGGCCATTGCGGGATTTTAGCGCGTGTATCGCCTGGCGAGGGCTTTGAAAATCCGGCAAATGATTGCCGGGGCGGGGTTCGGCCAGCAGAATGTCCGGCAAAATATCCTGCGCCAGCGCCGGCTGCTCCTGAACGTCGCGGGGGCGATAACCGCTAAGCTGTTCGAACGCCTTGTTGAAAGTCGCCGCCCGGTTATCCATATCCAGCACCACGATCAAAGCGGCGCTGGCATCCAGCACCCCGGCAGAAAACAACTGCTGATCCCGCAAGCGGCGGTGGGAAACCAGCAGGTGAGCAATATAAGCGCCGATCACCAGGGCGATGGCCAGAATGATAAAACCGATAGCGGTCCAGAATTCACCGGGCAACTTGAGCAATCATCACTCCGCAGAAAATGATTTTTTCACTGCAAAGCCAAAAGTTGCCCGGAATATAACCCCTTTACGGCTCAGCGGAAAACTGAAAATTACTTCTGTTGGCTGGTTTTCCAGAAACGCGGTGAGTGCTCAACAGCCCACCGGCAGCTTTCACAAGCTGCTTACCAGTAACCAGCCTTCGGCATCAAGCATCCCCGAAGGGGCAGGCCAGTAACCAGCATCGCGCATCGCACATCCGGCATCTAACCGATCAAAAAATTACCTTGATAGCCGTTCACATTATATCTAATTCCGCTTGAATAAATCAATCGGCTAAATGGCAAGCAAACAGGCGATTGCATTGGCAAACTGTTCGGCGGCGCTAAGCGATTTGCTTAGTTCGCTGCTGGGTAAGATGCTTAGAAGCTACTGCCTGAAGCGCCGCCCCAAAACTGTATTCTCTCGGAAATCAGCGTATTGAAGCGAATCGCTCCGGGAGGTTATCTTTACCCCACCTTAATTTGAAACAGAAGCGAGCGATACCACGGTGAGCAGGAGGGATAGGGCAATTTCCAATAGCCACTCGACCATTAAAGAAATTATGTCAACAGTACAAATTAATAAGAGGTTTTCATAATGAAAAAACAATACGCAGGGAGAAGCATTAAACAAAAAATCATTTGTAGTACCCTGCCCGTAATCGTCTTTCTGGTAACTTTTGCTGGAACCGCCTTAGGACAAAAAATGGATACTCTCGGATGTGCGATACTTGATTTTGAGACAATCCCGGGAGAGACGCCTGTAGAAGGTCTCCTCATCAGCACCCAGTTCTTCGACTCATTGGGTATTTCTTTTAGTTTGGAAAACGGCGAGTTGCCGAGGCTTGCGAAAGTTGGGGCACCAGCGACCGCCTTTGGTGGAGCATTCGGCCCTGACACGCCTGCACCGGGTCAGAACATTGGTTCCTTTTTCCTAACAGACGATGGAGTATTATCTGGGCTTAATGCCCCACCCCTGATCGTGAACTTCGCTTTCCCCATTGATTCGGCAAGTGGTAGAGTGCTCGATATCGACTTCGATGAAACCTTCACCGTCGAAGCACGCGATAGTTCGGGGCAGATTCTTGAGCAGGTTGTCATAATGGCGGGTGATCCAGGAACAGGCGATGCGATAGCGACCTTCTGGTCGTTCAATAGAGATACGACTGACATCTACTCCATAAGGTTCGTAGGAACAAGGAACGCGCCGGGGGCGTTCGGTCTTGGATTCGACAATTTTACCACCTGCGCTCCAGGTCGTGTTACCTCTGTCGAAGCTTCCGTTATTGCCCCCACATACCTGCCCCAAAACTGCTCCATCACTGCAAAAGTTAAAGTGGATATGACTCGCGCGGCGTCCCCCGATAATCTCCTGGGCAGCTTTGACGGCACCCTGAACTGGGACCCGGCGCTATTGCACTATACCGGCGATTCGGGACTGTTGTCGGGCTTTACTGGCTCCGTTAACAACATTCCCGGGCAAATCACCTTCAGCGGCGCTAATTCCAATGGCGCGGGCGGAGAGTTCGATATTTTAGATGTTTACTTCGATGTGATCAGCCCTACCGGCATTTTAGACTCTTTAAATCTGGATTTTTCTTCTATGACGGCCGCGTTCACTTCTAGCGATCTTCTGAATATTCTCACTTTAACGAACAAGTATATAACTTTAATTGAAGAGGGGTTGTTGGGAGATGTGAATGTGGATGATTTGGTTAATTCGACAGATGCATTGGTTATGCTTTCCTATGACGTTGGCACACCGCTTCCGCAAGTGTTCCTGGATCGCATTACCTACGGATTCGGAGATGTCAATTTTAGTGGTGAAACCAACTCAACCGACGCCTTAATCGTTCTTTCCTATGACGTCGGAATACCGGTGCCTTACCCGGTGGGAGAATTATTCTGCCCCCCGGCGCCCACGTTAGCGCCGTTACTGAGCGCCGCTAAACTTCCGGCAAGAAAGGGAGAAGAAATTATTGCATCATCGCACCCGGTGAATGAAAAGACTGTGGTGGGAAATATCATAGATATCCCGCTGCTGATCGACATGTCGCAAACATCGGAAAAACTGGGCAGCTTCACCGCTACTCTGGAGTGGGATCCCGCTGTTTTACAACTGGTGAGCTACACCGGCGGCAGCGCCGAGGGCTTTGAAACCCCGGTGGTCAATGACCAGGAGGTAGCGAATGGAAAACTCACGGTTGCCAACGCCAATCCCTATGGCGCAGCAGGAGTTGCCAACATCCTGAACCTGCAATTCAAGGCGATTGGCGAGCCCGGCTCAATCACCTCCGTCGCCGCGAACTTCAGCGCCCTGGCCGCGGCGACAACCTTTACGGTTTTATTGCCCTACTTGAACGTATCCGGGGAAACCATCAAGCTAATTGCAGAAGCGGAACAGCTACAGACATATCAAATCGACAACTTCCCCAATCCCTTCAACCCTTCCACCACCATCAGTTACCGGCTTCCGCAAGCTGCGGAGGTCGAATTGACCATTTACAACGTGCTGGGCCAGCAAGTGCGGGCGCTGGTAAAGGGGCAAAGGGAGGCCGGCAAACACCAGGTGGTTTGGGACGGGCGAAATGACGCCGGCGCCAAAGTAGGCAGCGGAATTTACATCTACCGCTTCGAGGCCGGCGAATACCGGAAGGTGAATAAGATGATCATGATGAAGTGATACCGGGACCACGGTTTAGGGATCGATATAAACAGAGGAGTGATCCATGTGTAGAACTAAGTTCATTTATCTCCTTGGGATTCTACTAACCATTACAATCCCGGGTTATACCAAAGACCTGGAAGTATATGTCATCAAACCCCGGAGATAGCACCTCCTGGCGTTGAGCAAATTGCCATTGCTGAAAAGCGGCATCGAAAACCCGCTGATCTTCTTCTGACTGAACTTTTGCAAATTTAGGCGAGTCCCAGATGAGCCTTGATTCTGTTTGGTTGCCAACCATCAAGGATAGCGCGTTCAATGGCCCAGGAGATGG
>JABWBP010000028.1 GCA_013360445.1 Calditrichaceae bacterium
GGCATAAGTTTACTTATTTTTTTCCCCCGATCTGAAGATCGGGGCTATTCAATTTTTCATAAAAATCAAATATTTACCTACGAATAAGGTCTATTGAATAAAGGGAGCCGGGGGTAATTTTTCCGTCTTCAATCATCAATTTTCAATCTTCAATCGAAAGCTCCCCATCCCCGGCGTCGCGTATCAATACTTGCAATCATTTTTGAATCGCTGTATATTTCGCATCCAATTTAACCACGGCGATCCAATTGACCGGACACCGCCCAAAATATACTATTTAAAAGGGGAATCAGGATGAACCCGGAGCCTAAGCAAGTCCAGCAGCAAATCAATATCGAACTACCTCCCGAACAAGCCGAAGGCACTTATTCAAATATGGCGATCATTACCCACTCACCGGCTGAATTCGTGATCGATTTTACCCGGATTTTGCCCGGCGTTCCCAAGGCGCGGGTGCTTTCCCGGGTGATTATGACCCCGCAGCACGCCAAATCGCTGATGTTAGCGCTGGAAGACAACATCAAGAAATACGAAAACCAGCACGGGGAAATCAAGGTGCAATTAGGCCAGAACCAGGGCAAGATGTTCGGCTTTCAATCTCCCCATAGTGATAAGAAGTGATGCCATCATTGCAAGAAAATATCCACCGGGTGCAGAAAGCCATCCAAACCGCGGCAGCCAGACAGCAAAAATTGCCCGATGAGATTACCCTGGTGGCTGTTACCAAGACCTTCCCGGCCGCGCTTGTCAACCAGGCCATCCGGCTGGGAATCCGGCACATCGGTGAAAATCGCATCCAGGAGGCCCGTTTAAAACTGCCCCAGGTTGACCGCGCCGCCGCCCGCCACTTTATCGGGCATTTGCAGCGCAATAAAGTGAAATACGCGGTCAAGCTGTTCGATATTATCCAATCGGTGGACAACATCGGCCTGGCAGAAGAGATCAACGCCCGCTGCGCCAAAATTTCCCGGAAAATACCGGTGCTGGTGGAAGTAAATACCAGCGGGGAATCCTCCAAATTCGGCTGCCTGCCCGGCGAAGCGCTGACGCTGTTGAAGGCTCTCGACCGTCTGCCCAACCTCTCTCCCCGGGGGTTTATGACCATTGCCGTTTTCAGCGAAGACCCGGAAAGGGTTCGTCCCTGTTTTAAACTCCTTAAAGAGATTTTTGATGAGGCGCAAGGGTTGCCGTTGGAAAATGCCAATATTAACACCCTTTCGATGGGAATGTCTTCCGATTATGAAATTGCAATAGCAGAGGGCGCTACGATGGTGCGCATCGGGACGGCGATTTTCGGGGAGCGCCAGGAGCAGGTAGAAGAGCTGGCCGATTAATTGAATGAATTTATGTGTTAACCGTACCACCCTCTGGCGATAGCAATCGCAAATGCCTTAAAAAAATGTTATTTTTCACGCAACCATGAATTAAATTTCCGCCATTACGCGGTAAAGTGAATATAAATGAACCATCGTAGCCGATGACCAGTCTATCAATTTTAAAAGGAGCCCCGATTTGAAGCTCACTCCATTGGAAATTCGCAACCAGGAATTCCGGAAAGCCCTGCGGGGGCTGGACCCGGTAGAAGTGCAGACTTTTTTGGAAATGGTTTCGGAGCAATACGAACAATTGGCGGAAGAGAATAAATCCCTGAACCGGCGTATTGTAGAACTGGAAACCCGGATGCAAGATTACCAGGCAAATGAAAAAAATCTCCGGGAAACTCTCATCAACGTTCAGGAAGTCAAAAAACAGTCCGAGGAGAGCAGTCGCCGCCAGGCCGATTTTATTGTCAAGGAGGCGGAGCTGAAGGCCCTGGAAATCTTAGAAAACGCGCGCAAGCAAACCCGCCAGATCCGGGAGGAAGTAAGCTGGCTGAAGGCGCAGAAAGAATCGTTTATCAACCGCCTGCGCCATATCCTGGTCTCGCAGATCGAACTGCTCTCGGTCATGGAAATCGACGACGTGGTGCCCCAGGAGGCCCTGGATTCGCTGCGCAACCTGAAAACCCGCAAGCTTTCTCAAACCCGCCCGGCGGAGATCCCGGAGAAAGAGCCGCCGGCAATCGAGGAGCCGGCCGCCCCCGATGCGGAACTGGAAAAAGCGTTCGAATCTATGGAAAGCGCCCTGCCGGAATTGGAAAATTTAGAAGATGCTGAGGATGCCGAAACCCGCATCATTCAGCGGATGAATTCCCAGGAAACCGAAGAAATACCCGCCCGGCCTCCTCAAAAGAACAAGAGCGGAGAAGCCATCACCGATGAGGATATCAATAATTTTTTCAAAAAAGGCATCCAAATTGACGAACTTATCAAAACCATCAATAAAAAAGGACAGGATAAATGAAACTAAAGGGATTTAGGCCATGCAGCGGTTGCTCCCGGCTCTACGCTACCCGAAAAGCTTACGAGGCTTCCGAACCCGGTCGGCTCAACCGCGCTAAAAAAATGCTTCACCTGTCCGTGCTGCTGGCGGCGCTGGCGCTGTTTAGCCAGTGCGGAGGACCGCGCTATGTAAGCATGGAGGAGGTGAAAAAAGAGCAGTCTGTAAAACTCTACTTGAGAAACGGCAAGGTAGAAGAGGGAATCGTCACCGGGAATTCTGCCGCCGAGCTGACCCTCATCAGCGCGGCGGATCACCAGAGCCATACCTACACGGCCACGGAGATCAGCCGGGTGGAGCCTTCGGCCACTTATTACGATTACCAGGCGTATCCCATCAGCAACGCGGAAATCGAAAAGTATAAAAGCAGCCGCAATGCCTGGGCTTATGGCGTGGGGGGCGCCGTCGTGGGTGGGCTGGTCGGCCTGGCCATCAACTATCCCATCTGGGTGGCCAATGACGACCCTCCGCCGCTGTTAGGAGCGGGAATAGGAGCAGTGGTGGGCAGTATTTACTTCGCCGCCCGGGGCATCAAAAAAGACCAGCAGATTGCCGTGCGGCAGGTGCGCTACCTGCGGGAACGAGAGAGTGAGTTAGAACAAGAAAAACAGAGTGAAGAAGAACGGTTGCGGGAGATCGAGCGGCAGAAAGAAGAATTGCGCAAGAAGTTAGAAGAGAAGAAAAAGAAAGGCAAGGGTTCATAACGGAGCGGCAATGAGCGAATTGAAGCAAAAAGTGGATGAAGCGATCGGTTATATCCGGGAGCATACGGCGCTGCTCCCGCAGATAGGAATTGTGCTGGGTACCGGCCTGGGGGAGCTGGCAAAGGAAATCGACGCGGAAGCCGTTTTATCTTATGAAGATATTCCGCATTTCCCCGTATCCACTGTGGAATTCCATGCCGGCAAGCTGATATTGGGCGAAATTTCCGGTCGCCCGGTGATGGCCATGCAGGGGCGGTTTCACTATTACGAAGGCTACTCCATGCAGCAGATCACCTTCCCGGTCCGGGTGATGAAATGTTTAGGGGTGGAAACCCTGATGATCTCCAACGCCTGCGGGGGGATGAACCCGCTGTTTCGCAAGGGCGACCTGATGATCATCGACGACCATATCAATCTGTTGGGCAATAATCCCCTGATCGGGATGAATGACAACGAGTTCGGGCCCCGTTTCCCGGATATGTCCGAACCCTACAGCCGCAGGCTCATCCACCTGGCGGAGGAAATTGCCCTGGAAGAAAAAATCCGGGTGCAGAAAGGGGTTTTTGTGGCGGTTCCGGGTCCTAACCTGGAGACCCGGGCGGAGTACCGCTTTCTGCGCACCATCGGGGCGGACGTGGTGGGAATGTCCACCGTTCCGGAAGTGATCGTCGCCCGGCACATGGATATGGAGGTGTTCGGCGTCTCCGTTATCACCGACGAGTGTTTCCCGGACGCGCTGCAACCGGCGGACATCGATGATATTATCCGCACCGCCAACGGCGCGCAGCCAAATCTTACCCTGCTCATGAAGCGGCTGATCGAAAAATTATAGAGTAATGGAGTAATGGAGAATTTTTCCCTGCATCCGCTGGGCAAGATATTGATAGGGGTGGGACTGGTGATTGTTTTGGCGGGGATCGCATTGATGTTCGCGGATAAAATTCCCCTCCTCGGCAAATTGCCCGGCGATATTGTGGTGCGAAAGAAAAATTTTACTTTTTATTTTCCCATAACCACCCTGATCGTATTAAATTTGGCGCTTTGGTTGATTATCTGGCTGATTGGGAAGTTCAAGTAAAAAGCTTGCCCGTTCGGCTGAGCTCACGACGAAGCCTGAGCTTGACGAAGGGTGAAAAGTAAAAAGTGAGAAGTGAGAAGTTGCAAGTGAGAAGTGAGAAGCAGGCCCCGCCACGCAGGTGACCCCTTTCGGGGGAACGTGGGGACGCGCCGCTCCGCTATCGTTTTGGCGCATCCCCCCTTTTACCTTTTACCTTTTTCCTTCTCACTTCCACCGTAAACCGTCAGGATTGGCGATATGTTCAAGGAATTCAAAGAAAAAACCACGATTACGCAATTAGAAGAGCAAATCCTGGATTTCTGGAAAACCCACGATATCTTCCATAAAAGCATCAAACTGCGGCAAAACCGGCCTCTCTACATTTTTTACGAGGGGCCGCCCACGGCCAACGGCCGCCCCGGCATTCATCACGTGCTCAGCCGCACGATCAAAGACATTATCTGCCGTTACAAAACCATGAGCGGCTTCCAGGTGCCCCGCAAGGCCGGGTGGGATACCCACGGCCTGCCGGTGGAGATCGCCGTGGAAAAAGAGTTAGGGCTTACCCAGAAAAACCAGATCGAATCCTACGGCATCGAAAAGTTCAACGCCGCGTGCCGCAACCTGGTCAATAAGCACATCGAAATGGAAGGGGGCTGGCGAAAGCTGACCGACCGCATGGGCTACTGGCTGGATTTGGACGAGGCTTACATCACTTACCACAATGAGTACGTGGAATCGGTGTGGTGGGCGCTGAAGCAGATTTTCGACCAGGGGCTGATTTACAAGGATTTCAAAATCGTGCCCCAATCGCCTACCATCGAAACGCCGCTCAGCTCCCACGAGCTGTCGCAGGCTTACAAAGATGTGCAGGACCCCAACTGCTTCATCAAAGTGAAAGTGGTTTCCTCCCCGCAGAAAGCCCTGGAAGAAGCGCAATTGCTGATTTGGACCACCACTCCCTGGACGTTGATCGCCAACGTGGCCGCGGCGGTGGGGGAGAACATCGATTACCTGTTGGTGAAAAATACCCGCAAAATCAAACAGGGCGAGGCTCACCGGGTGGTGGAGGATAAATTATTGCTGGCCTCCTCCCGGGTGGACGTGCTGGAAGGCGAGTTCGAAGTATTGGAAGTCTTCAAGGGCAAAGACCTCCTGGGCACGGTGTACCGGCAAATTTTCGATTTCCTGCCCATCGACCGGGATAAATATCCCAACGCCCTCACCCTGCTGCCGGGCGGTTTCGTTTCCACGGAAGAGGGTTCCGGCATCGTTCACATGGCCCCCGCCTTTGGCCAGGATGATTACGAGATGTCAAAACTTTTCAGCCTGCCCATCCTGCAGCCGGTAACCCCGGGCGGGCGATTTACCGACGGGGTAGGGGAGTTCTCCGGGAGAACCGTCAAAACTTTTACCTACGGCGACGGCCGCACCGAAGAAGGGGTGGATAAAGAGGTGATCCAGGCTTTGAAGCGCATGGGTAAAATTTACCGCGCCAGCTACGATTACGTGCACAGCTACCCGCACTGCTGGCGCACCGGCAACCCGGTGATCTATTTTGCGCGGGAATCCTGGTTTATCAACTCCCCGGCGTATAAAGAGAAAATGGTGGAACTGAACCGGCAGATCAACTGGCAGCCTCCGGAAATCGGAAGCGGGCGCTTCGGCAACTGGTTAGAAGAGGTGAAGGAGTGGGCGCTTTCCCGCGACCGCTACTGGGGAACCCCGCTGCCCATCTGGGTCAGCGAAGACGGGGAGGATATGCTCGCGGTCGGCTCGATTGCGGAATTGAAAGAGGGTATCTATGAGCACCCTGACGGTCGCCGCATTCCCGCCGCGGAGCTGGCGGAGATCGATCTCCACCGCCCCTTCGTGGACCGGATCGTTTTCCGGCGCAACGGGAAAATCTATCGCCGCACCCCGGAGATCATCGACGTTTGGTTCGACTCCGGGGCGATGCCGTTTGCCCAGTTTCACTATCCCTTCGAGAATAAGGAGCTATTCGAGAGCAGTTTCCCGGCGGATTTCATCGCCGAGGGGGTGGATCAAACCCGGGGCTGGTTCTATACCCTGCACAACATCGCCGCGGCGCTGTTCGGCAAGCCGGCGTTCAAGAATATCATTGTCAACGACCTGATTTTAGATAAAACCGGCCAGAAAATGAGCAAATCCAAAAGCAACGTGGTAGAACCCTTCGAGGTGATCAACGCCTACGGTGTGGACCCGCTGCGCTGGTATTTGATGACCACCAACAACCCCTGGCTGCCCAAGCGCTTCGATCCCCAGGGAATCGAAGAAGTTTATCGCAAGTTTTTCGATACCCTGCTGAATACCTACGCATTTTTTGCGCTCTACGCCAACATCGATCAATTCGATCCCGCATCGACCCCCATTGCGGTGGAAAAGCGCCCGGAGGTGGACCGCTGGATCATCTCCCGGCTCTATACTCTTGCGGAGGAAGTGCGCGAGCGCATGGAAAAATATGATATTACCCGCGCCGCCCGCCCCATTTCCGATTTTGCGCTCGACGACCTCTCCAACTGGTACGTGCGCCGCAACCGCCGGCGCTTCTGGAAAAACGGCGAGAGCAGCGATAAATTAGCGGCCTACCATACCCTCTACGAAGTTCTGCTGACCCTCAGCAAACTGGCGGCGCCCTTGATCCCCTTTGTCGCCGAGGAGTTGTACCAGAACCTTCGCACCGCGGATATGCCCGAAAGCGTGCACTTAGAGGATTTTCCGGCGCTCAGCGCGGCCCAAAAAGCGTTGCGCGACCCGCAGTTGGAAGAAAAAATGGAAGCCGCCCAGAAGGTGGTGCGGGTTGCCCGGGCCCTGCGCAACGACACCAAACTGAAAGTGCGCCAGCCTCTCCGGGAACTGGTGGTTTCCGGCTCCAGCCGCTCCACCCTGGAGGCGGTCGGCAAGATGGCGGATATTATCAAAGAGGAGATCAACGTTAAAACCGTTACCGTAACGGAGCGGTTGGATGAACTGGTCAGCCGCCGGGCGAAGCCGAATTTCAAAGCCCTGGGGCCGCGCTTCGGCAAGCAGATGAAGGCCGTCGCGGAAATCGTTCAGTCCTGGGAAGACCGGGAAATCAACGAGTTGGAGAAGAACGGACAATTGAGCATCTCCCTGGAGGGCGGCGAGGAGGTTATCCATTTACAGGACGTGGAAATTCACGACCTCCAGAAGGGGAGTCTGGCGGTGGCGCGGGAGGGCAGCCTGGTGGTCGGGTTGGATACCACGGTGACCCCGGAATTGGAAATGGAGGGGATTGCCCGGGAATTCATCAACCGCATTCAAAATTTGCGCAAAGATTCCGATTTGCAGGTGCTGGATCGCATCAGAATCTTTTACCAGGCCCCGGAAAAGATCGACCGGGCGGTGCAGCAGATGTGCGAGTACATCAAATCCGAAACCCTGGCGGTGGATCTGCAAAACCGCCTCCCCGGCGGCCGCCGCGGGGTGGATATCGCCATCGACGCGGAGACCTTCCCGGTGCTCATTGAAAAAGTCGAAAATTGAAAATTGCTAATTTAGCTGTTTGCATTTGAACAAAAACTTATTACTTTTGGCGAATTCAAGGAATTAACCAGGATAAATTGGAGCAGGAGCCTTATGAGCGAGCGTAAAACTAAAACGAAAATAGTTGCCGATAATACCCCGGTTCAAGAAGCGATTTCTCGAAAAACCTATCTCTCGGACGAGGAACTGGAATATTTCCGAAAACTCATCCTTAAAAGGCGGGGCGAGGCGTTAGAGGATATCGACCAGATGAACAGCCGTCTGGAAGACGCCCAGGAGCAGGCGGAAGGTTATACTTACCACATGGCCGACTCCGGCACCGATGCGATGGAACGGGAGATGCTCTACCTGATGATCTCCCGCCAGCAGAAATTCGTGGGTTACTTAGACCGCGCCCTGGAGCGCATCAAACAGAAAACCTACGGAGTCTGCAAGATTACCGGGAAACCCATTCCCAAGGAGCGACTGGAAGCTGTTCCCCACACGGAAACCACCGTGGAAGCCAAATTGGAAGAAAAGAAGAAAAATACCAATGTGGGGAAGGCGGAGAGCAGTGGCCGGGTTGAATATCAGGAAGAAGACTCTTGATAGATTCCCGAAATTAATCTTTGAGAGGCTTGTGATGGATGAGAAGAAGATCGGGCGCTTTAAGAACATCCTGATGGAGAAACGCGCCGAGGTATTTGAACGAATCGAAAGGTTGCGGGAGATAACCTTAGAATCCAACTACCGGGACAGTTACGGAGACCATTCCGGCTATGCCTTTCATATGGCCGACCAGGGAACCGACGCGATGGAGCGGGAAAAAGCATTTCTGTTCCTTTCCCGGGAAGAGAAGTACTTTCAGCAGATCGAGCAGGCGTTGCAGCGCATCGATTTACATGAATACGGTATCTGCCGCGTTTGCGGAGGCGAGATCGACGAAAAACGGCTGGAAATCGTGCCCACTACCCGGATTTGTGTTCCCTGCAAGCTGAAAGAATCCCAGGCAAAGGCGTAGCATGATCAAAAAAGTGTTCCTGGAAAAAAGAAAAGTTATTAGCACCTTTTTGATTGTGTTGCTGGTTTTTTTGCTGGATCAGGCCACCAAGTTTCTGGCAATTATCTATCTACAGCCCCACGGTTCTATTGCGTTATTAGGTGATTTTTTACGCCTTACCTATGTGGAAAACCCCGGGATGGCTTTCGGGATCGAAATCGACAATAAAATTTTATTCAATATCTTATCCATCTTTGCCGTTCTGGTCATTTTTTATTATCTCTTCAAGCTCCGCTCGCACGTTTTTATGCGGATTTCCTTTGCAGTGATCCTGGGCGGGGCGTTCGGCAACCTGTTCGACCGCTTTTTGCGGGGCCGGGTGGTCGATTTTCTCGACATTGAGTTCTTTGATATCCACCTTACCGGCGGAAGCTTTCTGCTCTGGAGTTTGCCGCAATACTCCATGTATCGCTGGCCGGTGTTCAATGTCGCCGATATGGCGGTTTCCCTGGGAATGCTGATTATCATCTTCAGCGCCTTTTTCGATTATCCCCCCGTAACATCCATCAACAACCCCGCTCAAGAAGAAGCATGATGCCAATTGTGAATGTTGAGCTTCGCGTTGGGAGTTAAATGCTAAAGGAGTGGAGAATGCCGGGGGGGAAGAAATACAGCTTCGTGCTCGAACCGCGGCCTCAACCGGTGCGGATCGATGTTTTCCTTTCTCAACAGATTCCGGATTATTCCCGTTCATTTTTCCAGAAACTGATCCAGCAGGGATTGGTCACTGTAAATGGTCGCGCCGTTAAAGTTTCCCACAAGCTAACCGGGGAAGACCTGGTGGAAGTGAATTTGCCGCCTCCCCGGGAAACCGGCATCGAAGCAGAAAATCTCCCCCTGGAAATCCTCTATGAAGATGCCAATCTCCTGGTGATCAATAAGCCCGCGGGGATGGCGGTGCACCCCGGGGCGGGAGTGCAGCGGGGCACCCTGGTCAACGCGCTGATGTACCATTGTAAAGACCTTTCCGGGGTAGGGGGGCGGCTGCGGCCGGGGATCGTTCACCGCCTGGATAAAAACACCTCCGGCTTGCTGGTGGTGGCAAAAAACGACGCCGCGCACATCGACTTACAGCGCCAGTTTGCGGAAAAAACCGCCCGGCGGGAATATTTGGCGCTGGTATGGGGGCGTTTGCCGGAGCGGGAGGGCCGCATCGAAACCTTCGTCAACCGCAGCAAGTCCGACCGGAAAAAATTTGCCGTGGCGGAACAGGGCAAACCGGCTGTTACCTTGTTCGAGGTAGAGGAGTATTTTTCGTTTCTGACCCTGGTGCGGGTGCGCTTGAAGACCGGCCGCACCCATCAGATTCGTATCCATTTTCAATATTTGCACCACCCGGTCTTTGGCGATCTGGAATACGCCGGGCGTAACAAGCAACTAAATCGTCTTTCTGCTTTATCTCAAAAAAAAATTGCCGTATATTTATTGCGCCTGATGAACCGGCAGGCGCTTCACGCCTGCCGATTATGCTTTATTGACCCGGTTTCTAATCAACAGCTGGAATTCACGGCGCCGTTACCGGATGATTTTAAAGAACTGCTAATCCAACTCAAAAAATACGAGAGGGAATTATGAAGACGTTCATCGGTTTGATCTGGCTGGCAGCCAGCGCGTTCATTCTAATAGCGCAGTCGGAAAACGCAAACACTCCCATTGAATTTTTGCACCCCAAAGTCATCGATCTGGGGAAAATTTCCCAGGGCCAGGTAGCAGAGGGGAAGATAGAATTTGTCAATAAAGGCTCCGCCCCCGTGGAAATCGAAGCGATTCGCCCAAGCTGCGGCTGCACTGCGGTCACCCCCAGCAAAATGGTGTACGCCCCCGGGGAAACCGCGGTAATACCATTTTCCTTGAAAACCGCCGGTTTTAACGGGGTGGTTCGCAAAACCATCAAGGTAACATTTAAGAATATCGAACCCAATTCGTTTACCTTTACGGCGCAGGCTAACGTGATAACGGAGCTGAACATTACCCCCAATTTTGTAAATTTTTACCAGGTTGCCTTGCAGCCGGATACCACCGTTACCGAATATTTTGAGATCGAAAATACCACCGAACAGGCGGTCGAAATCACCAAAATCAGCACCGATAGTAAATTTATCAAAATTTCTCCGGAAACCGTGACCATCCCGCCGGGCAAGTCCCACCTGGTGCGGGTTGACCTGGTTCCCTCCGAACCCGGGCGCCACAACACCCAGGTGAATATCGATTCCAACCTCCAAACCGAAGGCCATAAAAGCCTGCCGGTATTCATCTACATCATGCCCGAAAAGCAGGGAAAGGGCAGCTAAGCGCCATTCGAATGGGTATGTTTCTCACTTTTCGGCGGATCGCGTTTTTGTTAGGTTTATCGCTGGCCCTGGGGGTGGCGGTAAACCAGTTTCATCCCAACGGGATCCGCTGGCCGCTGTTGCAACCGCGCTGGAATAGCGCCGATGCAAAGGCTGCCGTTCGATTCATCTCCGCGGACTCCGCTTTTGTCCTCCATCTCCAGGGAAATATCAATTTTATTGATGTGCGCCCGGAAGAGGAATACCAGATCGACCGCATTCCCGGCGCTGTTTCCCTGCCGTTGATCAAATTTTATCAATCACCGCAAATGCTCGAACAACTCGATCCCGGCAAACCCGCGATTCTTTACTGTTTTGAGCCGGGGTGCAAAGAGGTAAATACCCTGGCAAAGGAATTAGCACACCGGCAGTTCCGTGAGGTGCTGATCCTTTACGGCGGGTTTTCGGAATGGCTGGAGAAGGGCTACCCGGTGGAGGAGTAGGGGAGGGGATTGAAGATTGAAGATTGAAGATTGAAGATTGAAGATTTAAGATTGAAAATCGAGATGAATAAAGCGGTTCAAAAATGGGCGGGGATTTCCCTGCGGCTGGTGTTCGGCGGCATTCTGATCGCTGCTTCCATTGATAAAATTCTCCATCCCGTGCAGTTTTCCCAGGCCGTGGAAAATTACCAGCTTGCGGGAGAAACCCTCTCCCGCTGGGCGGCGGTCTGGCTGCCTTACCTGGAAATTATCACCGGCATATTATTGATCCTGGGAATCTGGGTGAAAGCCGCCGCCATTCTCAACCTCGGAATGATGTTCATTTTTTTTGTCGCCGTGTTCCAGGCGTATGTGCGCGGGCTGGATATTCATTGCGGCTGTTTCACCGTGGAGGGAGATGAGACGGTCGATTTATGGAAGATTCTTTACAACCTGCTTTTGGCGATCGGGAGCGGTCTTTTGCTCATGGTGTACCGGCGCAGCGGCAGGGCGATTGAGAGTTAATTCCGATAGGCCGGTTCCGCTAACCCCCAAATTTATAAAAAACAACCTCATCTTTATCCTTCTAAACATCAAGCCGCGGGGCAGTATAACCCGTCAGCTGCGCTTTAAAGTTCTGTTGTCGGACTTGTGACATCAGTCAACTGCCTGCCCGCCGGTTCTCCATAATTTTCTCTCCAATTAGTTTGGTCTGATAGTTCATGCTGACTACAGGAAACACGACCAGATTTTCACCGCCCGGATCAAAGGAGTTATCACTCTCGGTTTGCCCTCGGTTATGAATTGGAGAAATTTCTCCGTCCTGATCAGGTAATTCATCTCGGTTTCATTGCGAAAATTTGTTTGATTCAAAAAAGAGCGTAAATTATACCTAAATATCGCGGAAGGAATTAAGAATGGATATGGAGGTCAAAAACACCGGGGTAGCACTAATGAGCCGCAACAGAAAAGCCTACGATATCCTGATTGTGGAGGACAACGTTGAGCAGGCCAGTTTAACCAAGATGCTGATGGAAGAATATGGTTTTACCGCTCACTACGTAACCGACAGCATCGAAGCGCTTAAAACCATCCAATCCGACCAGCCGGAAGTGGTAATCCTGGATTTGATGATGCCGGAATTGGACGGGCTGCGCCTGTGCAAGAAGATCAAAAGTTCTCCCATGTTGGGCAACACCAAAATCATCATTTATTCCGGGAAGATGTACGATTCGGACCGTCGGAAGGCGCTGGAATTAGGAGCGGACGCATTTTTCATCAAACCGGCGCGGGCGAATATGCTCATCACCAAAATCAGAGAGCTCCTCCATCCCATTCAGAATGGAACCTATCAAAATTAAATTTTGGGGGGTGCGCGGATCCATCCCCACCCCCGGGCCCCGTACCATCCGGTATGGGGGAAATACCTCCTGCGTGGAAATCCAATTCCCCGGCAAACCCCGTTTTATTATTGACGCCGGTTCCGGTATTCGGGAATTAGGCAAAGAACTCCTGCAATCCAAAATTCCGGTTAAAGCTTATATTTTCCTGACCCATTTCCACTGGGACCACATCCAGGGATTGCCGTTCTTCAAACCCGCGTTTAAACCGGGCAATCACTTCATTCTTTACGGCTGCGACGAGCCGGACGTGGACCTGACCCAGATCATTTCCATGCAAATGAATCCGATTTACTTCCCGGTAGCGGTGGAGGATATGGGCGCAAAAGTGGAATTTCGCACCGCCAAGGAGGGCGCCTTCGAGGTTGAAGGCGTTACCATCCGCACCCAGTTCATGAATCATCCCGGTTATACTTTCGGATACCGTTTTACCTACCAGGGAAAATCCATCATTTATATCAGCGACAACGAGCCTTATCGACGCCCGAATGATAACGGCGAACCTGCCGCCGGCATCTCCCTGGAAGACCGCTTTGAAAATTTTTATGATAATAAAGAAGATCAGTTTATCAATTTTATCTCCGGGGCGGATTTGCTGATCCACGACACTCAGTATTTCCCGCATGAGTACGAGGAGCGCATTACCTGGGGGCATTCTCCATATACTTACACCGTTGACATTGCCGTGAAAGCGCGGGTCAAGCAATTAGTGCTTTTTCACCATGACCCGGACCACGATGATGATACGGTTGATAAAATGGCCGAGCTAAGCCGCGCCCGCCTCAATAACCACAACTATCCCATTCCCTGCATTGCCGCCAAAGAGGGCGACGTAATCGTTCTGTAAAGGCTGGTTACTTCGCTTCTAACGCCTGCGCGAAATCCGCAATCAATTCTTCCGTCGCTTCCAGACCCACGGACATACGGATCAATCCATCGCCGATTCCCCGCGCCTGCCGGTCTTCCGGGGAAAGCCCGGCATGGGAGGTGATGGCCGGGCGGGTGAGCAGCGTTTCCACCCCGCCCAGGCTGGGGGCAATAATCGGGATGCGGACCTGTTCCATAAAGCGCTCCGCCGCCGCCTTTCCCCCTTTCAGCTCGAAGCTCATCATCCCGCTGAAGCCGTCGAACAGCTCCCGGGCGAGAGCGTGATAGGGGTTGTTTTCCAGTCCGGGATAATTCACCCCGGCGACCGCGGAATGTTGCTCCAAAAACCGGGCAATTTGCAGCGCGCTCTGGTTCTGGTAAGCGACCCGCAAGGCCAGGGTTTTAAGGCCGCGGTGGAGTAAATAACACGCCTGGGGATCCAGCGAGCCTCCGAAATGATTCAACCGGTGGGTAATTTTTTCCACCAATTCCGCCCGCCCGATCACCGCCCCGGCCACGATGTCGGAATGGCCGTTGAGGTACTTGGTGCAACTGTGCAGGGAGAGGTCGAATCCCCGTTCCGCGGGACGAAAATTCACCGGGCTGGCAAAGGTATTGTCGATCATGGAAATCAAGTGGTGCTTGCGGGCAAACGTTGTTACCGCCTTCAGGTCAGCGACCTGGAGCAGGGGGTTGGTCATGGCTTCCACGTAGATCGCCCGGGTGTTGTGGCGCAGTTTAGTTACCCAGGAGTCCGGCTGGTTGCCGTCGATAAAATCATAGGCGATCCCGAAATGGCGAAAATCTTCCGTCACCAGGCTGTGGGTTCCCCCATAAAGGGTATTTTGCACCAACAGGTGATCTCCCTGGGAGAGCACTGTAAAGAGCGCGGTTGAGATCGCCGCCATGCCGCTGGCGGTTACCAGCGCGGCTTCCGCGTTTTCCAGGGCGGCCAGTTTGCGGTGCAGCACCAGGTGGTTGGGAGTGTTGTTCAGGCGCAGGTAGCGGATGTCGTCATAGCTTTCTTCGCCGGTATATTCATAATTTGCCGAATGAAAAAGCGGCATGGTCACCGCGCCAAGCACCCGCGGGCGCATCTCCCCGGCGTGGATGAGCTTGGTGGCCATTTTTTTATAGGAATTGGCGTTTTCCATGAGGTTTCCTCCGGTTTATCGGTTGAGAGTTGTGGATATTTCTTCGTTCATCAATTTTCAATCAGCAGTTACTGTCAAACGCCCCCCTTCCCGCTGAAAGGGGATATTCACGTAATTCAAATCAAATTTTTCGTAAGCCGCGCCTAAACTGTGGATCAACCCCCGGGGGATATGATCCTGTTTAACCCATATGTATGGTATCACCAGGTAATCTCCCGGGGTTAAGAAGTAAGGATCTAAAAGATATGAAGTGGTGAAAACGTAAGTCCCGCTAAAAAAAGTGGTATCGATTTGCAGAAATCCGGAATACAGGGAGCTTACCCACGCCTGCGCGGTATTGATCTTTTGAATTGCCGCGAGGGTAAGGAAGTTGGAACCCGCCCCATACGCCAGCAATTCCACCTGCGGAGCGAGAACTTGCAAGGTTACAATGGTCTCGAGCGTGCTATCGTAGCTTACAGGGATGGCGGAAGGGCGGAGCGCGGTGCTCAGGTTCAATAATTTGGGGAGCGTTCGCGGGCGAAGCAGCTCGCCTTTCTCATTCAGCTCCCCCTGGGAGTATAAAAATTCCCCGCTGCGGAGCACCAGGCGGGTGGAGTCCAGTTGAAAGTTGGCCATATAAAAATACAGGTTCGCCGAACCGGTAAACCCGCCTCCCGGCTGGCTGGAAGGAGAGGGCAGGCGCAATTGAAAATCGCCATTCGGGCCGGTAAATACCCCGAGGCTCAAACCTTCTAACCAGACGTAAACCCCCTCGGAGCTGCTGCTGTTGAGCAAAATTACCCGGCCGCTTACGGATGTTTTGGCGGAGATCTCCGAACCGCTGTCGAAGGGATTTTCGGTACAGCCTGCCGTCAGCAGCAGCGCAACCATTGCGCAGCAGCGCCCCCATTTGTGATGAAATCCATTCATAAAAAATACCCAATAGTGAATTTTAGTCTCGCTGCCCTTAACTAAACGACATTGATTGCCGGCTGCTTTTTCCCCTGCAAAACTGAAGTTTTGCACTCCTGCTGCCTGCCGTCCCTTATCCGGAAAACCCTCAATACTGAACTCCCACGGATACGTAGTAGCGGCGGTCGCGAAGCGCCAGGCCCTCCAGCTCGAAATCGTCGCTCAGAATGTTCCGCAGCGTGAGGTTGAAAATGAATTTCAATTTGTACAGCTCGAAGCGTTTGCTCAAATAAAAATCTAAATTTGAGAAAACCGGCAGCTCGATGCTGGAAAATCCCCCTCCGGCGTTGCGCACTAAGGCAAGCTGCTTCCCTTCCCGGAAAACGAACAACTGTGCGGAAAATCCCCTGTGATCCAGCAGCAGATTCAGGGTTATCTTGGAATCGTATTTGAACGGAAAGGTTTGCGGATCGGAAAAGAAGTAGCGTGAGAAGCCGGTCTCGACAACCAGTTTTTTTCGCAGGAAGAAGAAAGCGGGTTTGGCTTCAAACCCGGAAATTCCGGCGGTTTTGGCATTGTCGTACACCGCCAGCGGCGCAACCGGAGAATAGTACATCCGGAATTTATTTTTGTAATAATTGCGGAAAAAGTTCGCCGTAATCTGCCAACCGTAAAGAGGCGCGGCATCTCGCAACTCCCGGGTGATCGCCGCCCCTACCTCCATGCCGGTGTTCCTTTCCGGATTCAAATTCGGGCGGGTCTCCTCGGATGCAAAAGCATCCGGGGTGCTAATTTGCTGCAAAAGGGTGGGAAATTTGACGTTGCTGCCAAAATTCATAAAGGCGTTTACTGCCAGGTCCCGTTTGCCCCCTTCCAACAAGGTAGAAAATTTTACCATCCCTTCATCCCAGTGGTTTTCAACGGAAAAACCGGGAGAATCATTCGCAGGGGTTGGGTCGCCGGGATTTCTGAAAACCGGTTCGGGCTGGCGGTCGGTTACCCGGTCGTAGCGAACGCTAAGGCTGAAATCCATAATTTCGAAAAAGCTCGAGCCTCCCGGGGCGGCGTATTTTCCGATGGCCACCAGGCCGTGGTGTTTCCGCGCCATATCGGCAGATTCCACGCCCAGCGGCTGCTCCCCGGCATAGATTCTCAAGTTCCGAAAATCGAGCGTTGCGTTCCGGTACTGGTAAGCCAGCAGCAGTTGCAGGGGATGCAGCCGGAAGGTTTTTTCGGCGTGAAGGTTCAATGCCCGGTTTTGAATATCCCGGCTCAAGAAATCCGCCGCCTCGCCGGGGGCGTCAGCGGCTAAGTTCACGAATTCTTCCTCATCCAGCCACTGGTAGGCCCCGGTCAGGTTGAGTTCCGCGAGGGGGCCGATATCCCCGCTGAAACGGGCGGAAATCATCTGGTTGAAATTGGCCAGGGATTCGTTGTAGCGTTCATTTTCGTAATCCAATTCGGAGCGCAGGTAAAGCAGCCCCAGGGCGCTTTTGGCTTCCCCGGAAGCGGTTTTCGAAAAAGCAAAGTCCAGGCTGGCGGTTTGATGCTCGGCCAGGTTCTCCAAAAGCTGCCGGCCTTCCGGTTCTCCGGCGTATTTTCGCCTGGCCCCGCTTTTGCGAATGCTGTACGAGGCGTATAAATCTTTGATATGGTGTTGCAGGTGCAGCCCCCAACTGCCGGAATCATAAGAGCCGATGCGCTGCTGAAAGCGTGCGGTGTAATCCTGGCCGGTTTTGGGAACAATGTTGATCACCCCGGCAAACGCCTCCGAACCGTACAGGGAGGTATTGCTCCCCTTGATCACTTCTACCCGCTGAACGTCTTCCAGGTCGATCAGCGAAATATCAAAAGTATTATCCAGCACGCTGTTCATGCGGATGCCGTTATAGAGAACCACCACTTCGTCGGCATTCCCGCCGCGGATGGCCACGGTTTTTTTGCCGCTGAGGTTTTCATCCACCTGCACGCTGTGGTCGCTGCGCAGCAGATCGCCGGCATCCACGTATCCCTTAAACTCGAAACTCTGGGATTCCAAAACAGAAACGGCTTGGGGAATATCCTTGCGGATCTCCAGGGGGACTCCCTTTTCCTGCACTTCCATGGGGCGGAGGGGGATCACCCGCTCTTGCAGGAAGATATTTTTCAGAGAGGAGGCTTCTACGAAGGTTAGTTTCAGGGTATCGAAGGCCACGTGCTCGAAGATTACCAGGAGGTCCGGCTGCGGATCGCTCACTTTGAGCACAAAACGCCCCGCGGCGTTAGTGGTCGCGCCGGTATTCCTTGCCGGAATGAAGACGTTCACCCCGGCGATTTCCCGGTGGGAATTGGCTTCGCGCACTTTTCCTTCCAGAACGGCTTCCCCGGCGTAAAGCGCCTGAAAAATCATCAGGAGCAGCAAGAAAAGTCGAAAGATTTCCGGGCAGTTCATTGGAATTTCCCCTGTTGATGGCGGGGTTTGGGAGCATACTCACTCTCTATAAAGGCTTGATCTTCTCCCTGATCCATTTTTCCAGGTTGCCGAAATTAAACGCGCCTGTCTCGAATAAACCCACGAAGAAGGCGTACGCCGCGTCGTTGTCGCATTCGATATAGTATCCGTTTGCACGCAAAAAAGCATCTATCGTAAAGAATGCCGTTCGTTTGTTGCCATCGATAAAGGGGTGATTGTTAACCAGGCTCTCCATTAAGGCGGCGGCTTCTTCAACTATGTCGCCATAATATCCTGTTTGGGGTCGCATCAGCGCCGATTCCAACGCCCCGGCATCGCGAAGAGCATATTCTCCCCCAAACCGATCAATGAGCAATTACTGGAGAATTTTCACTCCTTCCACGGTTGGGTATCGCAATTTCATTTCGCCAGCAATTCCCCTAAGCGACGGTTTTTTTCCATACTCGCCTTCGCGTGGTCGATGAATTCTTCGTCGGGTATGCGCAGCTCGAAAGGCAATCCCTTATGTGCAACAATCATGCGGTAAAAAATATTGATTGCTTCCGAGGGCTTTAAGCCAATATTCTGGAGTATGTTTTCGGCTTCTTTTTTTAGAGAAGAATCAATCCTGGTGTTGATAACCGCATCCTTTGCCATATTTTCACCTTTTTATCGTTGATCTATTTTCGAAGGAAAATGTAACACGTTGAATACACAAAAGACAATGATTATTTCGACAGATTTTTTTCAAAAAACGAATGTATGGATTAAGGCAGCATGGCGCTCTACTCTCTCGAATGATCGGGCGATTGATTCTCATGCAAATCCCCGCTTGCATCGCACGTCCCCTCACCCTAAATTTGCCGCAAAAAAAGGCCCTAGATGGATCGCTTCAAACTAAGCTCCAAATACCAGCCCACCGGCGACCAGCCCCAGGCCGTCGAGCAGTTGATAGAAGGGTTGAATCGGGGGGAGAAGTTCCAGACCCTGTTGGGCGTTACCGGCAGCGGCAAGACGTTTACCATGGCGAATGTGATCGCTCAAATCAACCGTCCCACCCTGGTGATGTCGCACAATAAAACCCTGGCGGCGCAGCTTTACGGGGAGTTCAAACAGTATTTCCCGGAAAACGCGGTGGAATTTTTTATCAGTTATTACGATTATTACCAGCCGGAAGCCTACGTGCCCCAGAGCGACACCTACATCGAAAAAGACAGCTCCGTGAACGAGGAGATCGACCGCCTGCGCCTGAAGGCCACCGCTTCGATCATGTCGCGGCGCGACGTGCTGATCGTGGCCAGCGTTTCCTGCATCTACGGCATCGGCTCCCCGGAGGATTACCTGGGGCTGATGGTGCTGCTGCAAAAGGGGCAGCAGATCGACCGCCGGGAGATTTTCGGCAAATTGATCGACATCCACTACACCCGCAACGATTTGAGCAAGGAGCGGGGAACCTTCCGGGTGAAGGGCGACGTGATCGAAATCTACCCCGCGTACGAAAAATACGCGGTGCGGTTGGATACCTTCGGGGATGAGATCGAAACCATTCAATACATCGACACTACCACCGGGGAAATTTTAGAGGAAGTGGAGCAGGTGCTGATCTTCCCCGCCAGCCATTTCGTCACCCGGGAAGATAAACTGCAGCGCGCCATCGAGGCGATCAAGTTAGAATTGGCCGAACGCTTAGCCGAGCTGCGCAGCCAGGGAAAGCTGCTGGAAGCGCAGCGCCTGGAGCAGCGCACCCAGTTCGACATCGAAATGATGCAGGAGATGGGCTTTTGCAGCGGGATCGAGAACTACTCCCGGCACATCTCCGGGCGCAAACCCGGGGAGCCGCCCTACACCTTAGTGGACTTCTTCCCGGACGATTTTTTGCTGGTGATCGATGAGTCGCACCAGACCCTGCCGCAGGTGCGGGGAATGTACGCCGGGGATATGTCGCGCAAGCAAACCCTGGTGGAATACGGTTTCCGCCTCCCCAGCGCGCTGGACAACCGCCCCCTGCGCTTCGAGGAGTTCATGGGCAAGATCAACCAGGCGGTGTTCGTTTCCGCCACCCCCGCGCCGTTCGAGATCGAGCTGAGTAAGGGCGTGGTGGTGGAGCAGATCATCCGCCCCACCGGGTTGATCGACCCGGCGATCGAAGTGCGCCCCACCAAAGGGCAGATCGACGATTTGATCGAAGAAATCCGCCGGCGGGTAGAAAACCGGGAGCGCACCCTGGTGCTCACCCTCACCAAGCGCATGTCCGAGGATTTGACCGATTATCTGCACGGCCTGAACATCAAGGTGGCCTATGTGCACTCGGAGATCGACGCGCTGGAGCGGGTGGACATCCTGCGCGACCTGCGTTTGGCGGAGCACGACGTGTTAGTGGGCATCAACCTGCTGCGCGAGGGGCTGGATTTGCCGGAAGTCTCCTTAGTGGCCATCCTCGACGCCGATAAAGAGGGGTTCTTGCGCTCGGAGGTTTCCCTGATGCAGATTGCCGGGCGGGCGGCGCGCAACGTCAACGGCAAAGTGATTTTCTACGCCGACCACCTCACCCAGGCGATGCGGAAAACCATGGAAGAAACCGAGCGCCGCCGCAAAAAGCAGTTGCAATACAATGAACAAATGGGCATTACCCCCCGGACGGTGTACAAAAGCGTGGAAGAAATCATGCAAACCACCGCGGTGGCGGACGTGCGCGGGCGCTATGCCGAAGGGCATGGCTCAGGCCACAAAACCAAATCGGAAGATAAAGAATTCGGCTACACCGATGAATTCTCCGCCCTGGAGTTGATCGAGCGGTTAGAAAAAGAGATGAAAGACGCCGCCGCCAAATTGGAGTTCGAGAAAGCCGCCCGCCTGCGGGATGAGATTTTGAAGCTGAAGGGGAAGGTGGGATGAACCGCAAATTATACAAAAACGTAGAGACGTTGCATGCAACGTCTCTACTTGTATTGATTCTCCTCAGCCCCCGCGCCCACGCCATTCCCACGGCGTTAGACAGCCTGATCCTGCAAGGCAAGCAGCAGATTTACCAGATGGAGTTCCAGGCTGCGGAGGAAACCTTCCGGGAAGCGCGCTCGGAATACCCGGACTACCCCCACGGCTACGTGTACCAGGCTTACATCACCTCCCTGTTCTTCGCGCTGGACCAGGCCAACGATTCCCTGGCCCGGCAATTGGATACCCAGGTCAGCGCGGCGATGGAGGTTGCCAAGGATTATAAATCGCGCTTCAACGATAGCGCCGGGAGCTATTTTCACCTCGCCCTGGCGAATAGCATCAAGGCGTTATACCATATCATCGACCGCAGCTACGTCAAGGGATATTTTTCCGGGCGCAGGGCCAAAAGCGACCTGGAGAAAGTGGTGCAGTTGGATTCCACCTATTACGACGCTTACATCGGGTTAGGATTGTTCCATTACTATGCGGATTTGCTGCCCGGGTTCATCAAATTCGTGGCCGGCATCTTAGGTTTTGACGGCAACCGGGTGAAAGGGAAGGCGGAAATTCACCTGACCGCGGCCAGGGGAAAGTATTTCAAGATCGAAAGCGAATTCCTGTTTTATTGCATCGGGTATTTTTTGGAAGGGGATAAAGCCAACGCCATCCGCGCGCTGAAACAGATGTACCGGCAATATCCCACCAACCAGGGGCTGGGGCTGATCCTGGCTTACCACCATCGCCGTTCCGGTTACATTCAGGAGTGTATGGAGCTGTGCCGGCGGCTGCTGCAAGAAAAGGACCCCGGCCTGCCCCAGGTGACCGACCTGAAATATTACAACCTCGCGGTGTGCCATTACGATTTGAATGAATTCGCCAAAGCGGATTCCCTGTTGAATGTATTGAGTAGCCTGCCCACCCGCAAATCGCTCTTCTACCGGGCGGCGATTGCGTATTATAAGGGGCACCTGGCGGATTTGCGCTTCGAGCGAGAAGCGGCCTTGAGCTATTACCGGCAAATTCCCGACCACAAGCAGACCCAATACTGGTACGGGATGTCGCGGGCGCTGCTCAAATATCCCGCCGATTCGCTGCTGTATCAATATTTCAGCGGGCTGAACCTGTTAGGCAGCCGCCAGTTCGGGCGCAGCTTGCAGCAAGCCCGGGCGCTGAAAGAGGCGCTGGACGCCGGAAAAATCGCCGCCAACCCGGATATGCAGTTTTTAGCCGTAAGTTTGCTGGCCAGCAACTACTATAACCAGTGGCAACTGGCTCGCGCCCGGTCATTGTATGAAGAGATCCTTCCCCGCTTAGATAAAATGGAAGACCGTTTCCGCCGCGCCTGGATTTACATCGATTACCAGCGCTGCCTGCGGGAGCTGAAAGAATACAAACTGGCGGAAGCGATGCTGAAAAAAGCGGAGGATGCCGACGACGATTACACCCGGATCATCATCGAGCGGGAAAAATTCATTCTGAAACAGTTGTTAGCGCAGGAGAAGCAGGCAAAACCGGCGGGGAGGTCGTGAAGGATCAGGCGTTAACTGGAAATTAGTTTTAACCTTACTTCCAGTATAAATTAATTGCTGATGTTACGCATTTTACCACATGGTTCGATAAACTCACCATACAAAAGACACAAAGAACACAGAGTTTTAATCACCTTTTTAACGTTTTTGCTTCTCAACGCAGTCTCAGATTCAATAAATACTTGATTTTCTCTGTGCCCTGGTGTCTGCGTAACATCAGTTAATTGTTCTGAAATGTCATATGAAATTGGTTTTACCAAAAAATCAGTTTAAATTGCAACGCCGAAGACATGATATGAAAAAATGATCATACCGGAGGTTTAAAATGACCTTACAAGAAATTATTGCCGATATTCATGCGCTGCGGGAAGATTTGGAAGCCTATGAACGCAAATATGGAGTGCTTTCCGAAACTTTTTATGAGTCATACTCCAACGGAGAAGAACCGGAAGACGATGCCTGGGTTTTAGATTGGAGCGATTGGGCGGGCGCTTATAAAATCTGGCTGCGCCGCCAGGAACAATACCAGCAAACCATGTGGGAGTTACGAAAGCAATCCAAGACCTTGATGAATGTCATTGAAAAAACGGCTCGCCATGAATCCATTCCGGTCTCTTCGTGACTATGAAAAATTTATATACACACTTAAGCAGCAATATCCTTCCATTCAGAGATCCACGTTAATCGTCGTGCGACGGGGTAAACGCATCGCTTTTACACAGGGTGATATTGCTTTCGAGGAAGGCTTTCGCATAGCGGTTAGAGAACGTCTATCGATTGATAAGGATTTCGTCATCATCGAAAGTTACGGGTATGAATTATGGAAGCGAGAGCGAAAAGTTGCCTGGTATGATAGCCAGCCCCATCCCGATGATGTAAACCTTGCCAGCACCTTTCCCCATCATAAACATATTCCCCCGGATATTAAGCACCGTCGAGTTCCGGCCCCGGAAATGCGTTTTGATCAGCCCAATTTACCATTTTTGATTCGGGAAATTGAGTCAATGTTAAAAGCCAAAAAAGCGTGAAACTGAGCCACAGGTGACCCATGAACATCCTCATCATCGGCGGGGGGGGGCGGGAGCACGCCCTGGCCTGGAAAATCCGCCAGAATCCTGAGATAAAGAGAATCTACTGCATCCCCGGCAACGGAGGCATCGAGGAAATCGCCGAATGCTGCGCCCTCTCCATGGACGATTTTGGCCGGCTGGCGGCCTTTGCCCGGGAGAAAGAAGTGGATTTCACCATCGTCGGGCCGGAGCAGCCCCTGGTGGAAGGCATTGTGGACTATTTCCGCAGCCAAAAGCTGCCGGTTTTCGGTCCCATTAAATCCGCCGCCCGCATGGAAGGGAGCAAAATTTTCGCCAAGCGCTTGATGGCAAAGTATGGCATTCCCACCGCCCGGTTTTCGGAATTCGGCAATCCCGCGGCGGCCCTGGCTTACATCGACAGCCTGCCGGAGCAGCCCTTGGTGGTAAAAGCCGACGGCCTGGCCGCGGGAAAGGGCAGCGTGGTCTGCCCGGACCGCGCCGGCGCGCGCCGCTCTGTGGATGAAATGATGAACCGGCGCATCTTCAAAGACGCCGGGGCCCGGGTGGTCATCGAAGAGTGTATGAGCGGGGAAGAAGTGAGCCTGTTCGTGATCGCCGACGGCAAAGATTACCTCACCCTTACCCCGGCGCAGGATTACAAACGCGCCTTAGACGGCGACCGCGGCAAAAATACCGGCGGCATGGGCAGTTACGCCCCCACTCCTTTTTTGACCGCGGAGCTGCGCGACCGCGCCATTCGCGAAGTCGTGGAACCCACCCTTTCCGCCCTGCAATCCGAAGGCATCGAATACACCGGGGTGCTCTACTGCGGGCTGATGCTCACCGCGGATGGCCCCAAGGTGATCGAATTCAACTGCCGCTTCGGCGACCCGGAAACCCAGGCGGTGCTGCCGCTGCTGAAATCTGATCTCCTGGAAATCGTGCAGGCGGCGCATTCCCGCAGCCTGGGAAAACTGCGCCTGCAATTGGATGACGCCCACGCCGTCTGCGTGGTGTTAGCCTCCGGCGGCTACCCGGACGTTTATGAAACCGGGAAAGAGATTCGCGGGCTGGATAATCTGCCGGAGGACGTGCTGGTATTTCACGCCGGAACCCGGTGGGAGGGAGAAAAGCTGCTCGCCGCCGGGGGGCGGGTGTTAGGGGTTACCGCAGTGGATTCAGAGCTGCCCGGCGCCGCCCGGCGGGTCTATGCCGCCATCCCGCAGATTCATTTCGAAAAAATACACTACCGCAGCGACATCAGCCGGCGCGCCTGGAAGAAATAGCATTCCCGGATCAGAGCGGCGGGTTTACCCCGCGCTGTCGTAGGCCTGCTTGATCCAGGAGATGAGTTCTTTATCCACCTCTTTGCTGTCGGAGAGGTTCACTTTGTACTGGCACATTTTACCCGGGGGCATCTCGATCAGGCGCGGTGTAGCTGCAACCCCTTTCATATTCAAGCCCACTTCCACGCGGGTTTTGGTAGCCGGGCCGATCATGGCAAACTGCTTCTTGCGGCGCAGGCTGATGTACCCTTTTTTCGGAGCGATCTCGAACAGGCCGAATTTGGTAATTTCCGCCATCAACTTTTCGTGGATAGGGCGCAAAGCCGCTTTCGGCTCCGCATAGATCTCGTTGATTGCCTCCTCAATCGAAGTCCCTCCCGCTTGCGCCGCGCCTTCACCGGCAGACCGCATAAAGACGTGAACCAGCGTATTGGCGTCGCCGTGCCCCATCCCCAGCTCCTTTTTGAGCATATCCCGGATTTCCCCGTGTTTGCTCAGCCCGCTTTTCCGGATAATCTCATAGAGCTGCTCCAGCGTTTTCCCGGTTCGGGTTTGAATATTTTGGAGCTGGGTTTGCAAAGCCTTGTCCATGCTATTCATAAAACTTTGTCTCCTTTTTAAGACATGAACCCGGGTAATGAAGATTTATGCCCACGAAATACCCGAAAAGATGCGAAAGATTCATAAATTTTTATCTTTATTTTAGCATCTCTTCGAGGGTTTTGTGGGTTAAGGGAGCCAGAAAAAAATAATGTACCCAACTGAGCGCACAGAGTTATTGAAACACATTAGCGTTCAGTGGTACAATCAAAAGGGCGAAAGCCCTAACTTTCAAAGTCTGAAAGTAGAACTAATCCCGCGCTTTCAATTTTTTCACTTCTTCGATCATGGCCGGCAGCACCTGGGCAATATCACCCACGATCCCGTAATCCGCAGCATTGAAAATCGGCGCTTCCGGGTCCTTGTTGATGGCCACGATGCACTTGGAGGAAGACATCCCGGCCAGGTGCTGAATGGCCCCGGACATGGCGCAGGAGATGTAGAGCAGCGGGGAGACGGTTTTCCCGGTCTGCCCGATGTGCTCGTCGTGGGAGCGCCAGCCGTCGTCGGAAACCGGGCGGGAGCAGCCCGTGGCCGCGCCGATCAATTCGGCTAATTTTTCCAGGTTGGCCCAGTTCTCTTTGCCCTCGGGAGTGTTGGGATCTTTCATTCCCCGCCCGCCGCTGACGATCAAATCCGCCTCGCTGACGTCCAATTTGCCGGCTGCGGCGGTTTCAATCGCTTCTAACACGGTGAGCGGTTCCGGGAGGCTCAATGTCAGTTTTTCAACCTTTGCCGTAACCGGGTTCTCCTCCGGCTTGAAGGTTTTGGCGCGGAAAGTCGCCATCACCGGGGAAGAGGCGACGCGCACCTCCGCGCGCACCTTTCCGGCGTACATCGGGCGGGTGAAGCGCAGCGCGCCGCCTTCCACGCGGTAAGCGGTGCAATCCTGCGCCAGGGCGGTGTCGAGAATCTGCGCCGCCCGGGACATCAAATCCTTGCCGGTATAGGTAGCGCCCATCAGGATCACTTTGGCGTCTTTTTGGCGGGCTGTTTCCGCAATCGCCGCGGCGTAGCAGTCGGGGCTGTATTTCTCTAATTTCGCATCTTCTACCACTACGGTATTTTCGATGCCGTACTTAGCCGGAATTTCCGCCAGGGAAGCGGCGTTTTTCCCGGACAACAGCGCGGTGGTGGTAAGGTTGATTTCTTTAGCGATTTTCACGGCTGCGGTAAACACTTCTATGTTGATGGATTTCAATTCGCCCTGGCGAATTTCGGTGGCGACAAGAATGGTGGACATTTTATAATCTCCTGTTTTCCTTCGTTAAGTTTGCGAAATGTCTCGATCTGGCTTTTTGTCGTGTTGGGGTTTGGAGTTTCGAGTTTGGAGTTTCGGGTTGCTGAAGCGCCCATTATGAAATGCAAGCCACTCAAACACCATAACACCTGAACACTATAACACTGAAACACTGCTCAAATCACCTTTGCCTCTTCCCGCAGTAATCTTACCACCTCCGGCGCCGCTTCCACCCCGGTGGTGAAAATTTTGCCGGACTGTTTTGCAGGAGGATATTCCATTTTTTCGAGCAGCAGTTTTTCCGCCGCCAGGGATGCTTGCTTCACTTCGATGGGGATTTTTTTGGCCTGCATAATGCCCTTCAAAGAGCGGTAGCGGGGTACGTTCAGGTGGCGGTTGGCGCCGATAACCGCGGGAAGGTTGAAGGTGACTTTCTCATGGCCGCCTTCGATTTCCCGCAGCGCGGTTCCTTTGTTGCCATCGATGGTGAGTTTTACCACCATAGAAACGCCGGGCAGGTGAAGCCCCTGGGCAACCAGGGAGGGCATCTGGCCGTGGTCGTCGTCCACCGCCTGGCGGCCCAGGAAGATGAGATCGTACCCCCCGGATTTCAGCGTTTCCGCCAGCGCCTTCGCGGTCACCGCGGGATCGGCGGGGATGCTGTCCGCGTGAATGCGGATGGCCTTGTGTGCGCCCATGGCCAGCGCTTCCCGGATGGTCTTTTCGATCCCCGCCGGGCCCAGGGAGATAATGGTAACTTCCCCGCCGTGTTTTTCGGTAAGCTGGAGGGCTTCCTCGATGGCGTATTCGTCGTAAGGATTGACGATCCAGGAAATGCCCTCTTCCATAATGGATTTGCCGTTATCGGCGATTTTAACCCGGGTGGTAGTGTCGGGAGTTTGTTTAATACAGACTGCAATGTTCATGTTGCGCCTCCTCAGAGAGATGATAGCCGGTTTGAGGTGAATGTTTTTCGATTACATCATTGCCGTTATGTCAATGCTATTCCTGGCCGGATAAAATAACATTTAACGCCGGTATTGCCAAAAAAATTGTAAAAAACTCCCCCCGGTGTGATGCGTAACTCGTAATGCGTAACTCGTAATAAGTATTCCGTATTCCGTTTTTTACGCATTACGTTTTACGCATTACGCCTATAATACGCCATAAACACCTCCTCCAAATCCGCTTCCGGGAACACCAGGTCGGCGACGGGCAGGCCGGCCAGGCGGTTCAGGAGGTCGGGAATATCGCCTTTTACCAGGAACTCGTACGCCGCTCCCTGTTGATGTACCAGGCGCGCCCCGGGCAGTTGCAACTCCGCCAGCGGCTCGCGCAAAATTAGCTTCAACCGGCGATAGCGTTTCTTCTTCAAATTTTCCAGGGTCTCCAGGGCCACCAATTCCCCCTCGCGAATAATCGCCGCCCGCTGGCACACTTTCTCCACTTCCGGCAGGTTGTGGGAGGAAAAAAAGACCGTGCGGCCCTCCCGGTTCACCTCCCGCAGCAGGGCGTAAAATTCTTCCTGCATGAGCGGATCCAGGCCGAGGGTGGGTTCATCCAATATCAGCAACTCCGGGGCGTGAAAAAACGCCTGCACGATGCCCAATTTTTGCAGGGTTCCGTGGGAGAGATGTTTGATTTTTTGGGCCAGCTCTTTTTCGGAGAGTTGAAAGCGGCTTAACAGGTCTGGCAGCCGGATCGGTTGGATACCCCGCAGGCGGGCGGCCAGGCGCAGAAACTCTGCCCCGCTCAAATGCGCAAAGGGAGTAAAATTGCCCGGCAGATACCCGCAGCGGCGGCGAATCTCCAGCGAATTTTTCCGCACTGCCTTACCGAAAACGAACGCCTTCCCGCCGGAGGGGCGCAGCAAATCTAACAGCAGGCGGATGGTGGTGGTTTTCCCCGCGCCGTTGGGACCGAGAAATCCGAAAATTTCCCCCGCCTGGATGGCAAAGCTGATCTCCTTTACCCCCACGGTGCGGTCGTAATACTTGCTGAGGTTTTCCACGGTGATGGCCGGCGGTAGGGGCATGGTATTGTCAGGCAGGTTTTCAGCCATTGCTATTTAAACTCATTGAGCCAACGAATCTGGCTTTTCAATTCATTTAGATGCAGTTTAGGCGAGTTCATTAGCAACGGGTGCAAAATGTTCTTGCCAATGCTCGTAACTGTTTTCCCGCCGTGCCCGAACGATCTTTTCTTTGTGATCGTAATCATAGGCCAATGCGCTATATACCTGGGCGGGGGGCCAGGTAATCCCAATCCGCTAAAATCTCCTCCACCGACATGCCCACTTTATAATGGATTTTTTTGTCCCGATTGCTCATGGTTATCCCGCTTCGTTTTTGCGTAGGTAAACTTAATCATAAAACGAGCCGGGGAAAAGCTGAAGAATGAAAATTTGGAATCTTTGTTGGCCTGGGTTAAATTAGACCTCCGCGAGGTTCCCAACTCTCAGAATGTTGCGCGGTATTCTTCCTTGAAATTTCATAATTGAGGTTTGAAATTTCAAGGAAGTTGTTATATCTTAGCGGTAAAAAGGAAATGCTCCGGTGATAGAAAGGAAAAAGGATTTCACTGAAATTCAAAAGCTGCTGGAAATTTTTCCGGTCACCGCGATTCTGGGCGCCAGGCAATGCGGCAAAACCACCCTGGCGAAACAGTTGGAGACCCACCATTATTTCGATCTGGAGAATCCCCGCGATCTGGCCCGGTTAGACCACCCTCAACTGGCGCTGGAGCATTTGGAAGGCCTGATTGTCATTGATGAAGTGCAGAGAAAACCGGAATTATTTCCATTATTGCGCTATCTGGTGGACAATCATCCCCGGCAAAAATACCTGATCTTGGGAAGCGCCTCCAAAGATTTGATCCGGCAGAGCAGCGAATCCTTAGCCGGGCGGATCGCCTACCATTATCTGGGCGGGTTTACGATTCACGATATTGGCGTTTCCGGTTGGAGAGAGTTGTGGAACCGGGGCGGCTTTCCCCGCTCTTTCCTGGCAAGTGATGAAGAAGCCAGCCGCTTATGGCGCGAGAATTATGTGGTTACTTTTCTGGAAAGAGACCTTCCCCAGCTGGGCATTTCCATTCCCGCCCCAACCCTGAGGCGATTCTGGATCATGTTGAGCCACTATCACGGGCAAATGGTGAACTATTCGGAGATCGCGCGGTCATTTGGTATTTCCGATATGACCGTGCGCGCCTATGCGGATATTCTGGAAGGCACCTTCATGCTCCGGTTACTCCAACCCTGGTATGGCAATATTGGCAAACGCCTGGTGAAAAGGCCGAAGATTTTTTTAAGAGATTCGGGAATTTTGCACACCCTGCTTTCCATTCAATCCCAGGAGCAGTTGCTGAACCACCCGAAATTGGGAGCTTCCTGGGAAGGATTCGCCCTGGAAAGCGCCTGCCGCGCAATTGGCAAACGTGACCAGGAATACTTTTTCTGGCGCACCCATGCCGGGGCAGAACTGGATTTATTTTGGCAAAACCGGGGAGAAAACTGGGGTATCGAATTCAAATATATGGATGCGCCGGTTTTAACTAAATCTATGAAGACTGCCGTTTCGGATTTAGAATTAATGCATTTGTGGATTATCTATCCCGGAAAAGAGGAATACAAGCTAACTCCTGATATTACTGTGCTGCCCCTGGACGAAATTCCGGAAAATTGGCCATAAGGAGAGTTTATGCCCGATAAAATTCCGATAGCCGCCGCGCACAAACCGGCGCTGATCGGCTGCTCGCTTGCGGAAATGGAAGCATTATTTGCCCCCTTTGCCCAGCCGCCCTACCGCGCCCGGCAGGTGTATAAATGGGTTCACCGTCGCCAGGCGCAATCGTTCGAGGAGATGAGCAATGTTCCCAAAACCTTCCGGCGGGAGTTAGAAACGCATTTTTCGCTGAACTCGCTTAAGCTGGCGGCGAAAGACATTTCCGCGGACGGAACCCAAAAATATTTGTGGGAATTGCAGGACGGCAAGCGCATCGAAAGCGTGTTCATCCCCGAAGAAAGCCGCACCACGGTCTGCATCTCTTCCCAGGTGGGCTGCGCCATGGCCTGCGACTTCTGCGCCACCGGGCAAATGGGATTTTTGAAGAATTTGACCCCCGGGGAGATCGTGGAGCAGGTTATCCGGTTGCAACAGAACACCGGGCGCAACATCACCAACGTGGTGCTGATGGGCATGGGCGAGCCGTTTCTCAACTACCCGCGGGTGATCCAGGCGGGCAAAATCCTCTGCGACCCGGAAGGGCTGGCGATTGCCGCCAAAAAGATTACCATTTCCACCGTGGGCGTCATCCCGCGCATTTATCAATTCGCCGACGAAGGCCAACCCTTCAGCCTGGCGATTTCCCTCCACGCGCCCACCCAGGAGCTGCGCCGGCAAATCATGCCAGTGGCGGAGCCGTTTCCCCTGGATGAGCTGATGAAAAGCGCCCGCTACTACACCCACAAATCCCGCAAGCGCATCACTTTTGAATATGTGCTCTTAGAAGGCGTGAATGATTCCCCGGCGGAGGCGCGGGCGCTGAAAAAATTATTATCCCCATTGCGCTGCAAGCTGAATTTGATCCCCTACAACGACGCGGGGGTGGGCTTCCGGGCGCCTTCGGAAGAGCGCATCCTGAAATTCGCCGCGGAAGTGGAATCCGCCTCCTTTGCGGTCATGCTGCGCAAAAATCGCGGCAACGACATCGCCGCCGCCTGCGGGCAGCTCTACGTGAAGGCGAAAGAGCGCGAAAAACCGCGCTTTATTTTTTCCTTGCGGCTAATTGTGACGATTTTCTTATATTCCCTTTCAGTCGTTTGAGGTCCGGAGGTGGGTCAAGGAAGCGAATTTTTAACACCGCAGGAGGTAGCATGCAGATTATCCTTTTAGGAGCGCCCGGCGTTGGAAAAGGCACCCAGGCCAGGCTGATCATGGAACGCTATCATATTCCCCAAATCTCCACCGGCGATATTCTCCGGGCAGAAGTGAAAAAAGCATCTCCCCTGGGACGAAAAGTCAAATCAATCATGGACCGGGGAGAGTTGGTCTCGGACGACCTGATGTTACAGATTGTGGAAAATCGCCTGAAAGAGCCTGATGCAACCCGCGGATTCATTCTCGACGGCTTTCCTCGAACCGTTCCCCAGGCCGACGGGCTGAAAAATATTTTAGTGAAGCTCCACCAGGGTAATCTGAAAGTGATCGAAATTTCCCTGCCGGACCAGGAAATCATCAAGCGCCTGACCGCCCGGCGGGTCTGTCCCGAGTGCGGAAAATTGTTCAATATGCATTCCGATCCCCCCGCTGCCGGGGGCAGGTGCAACTATTGCGGGGCAAAGGTAATTCAACGGGATGACGACAAAGAAGAGACCATCAAGAACCGCCTGGTGGTGTATCGCAAAAGCACTCAACCGTTGATCGAATATTACCGGGAGCACCATCACTTTTACCAGGTCAACGGGATGCAGGAAGTAAACGAGGTGTTTCAGGAGATTGCAGCCATATTGGGGGAGCAGGCGACGGTGCAAAACTGAAGTTTTGCTCCAAAGTAGCCGCTTCGTGGCGCTCCGGGGGGCGGGAGGGTTATTTCTTGGCAATATTTTTCTGAGTTGCCGGCGCCAGGGTCGGTTTAGCCAGCGCCCGGGTCTCGAACAGTAATACCACCCCCCCGATGATCGCTCCTAAGTAGGTGCTGAAAAAGCGCCAGGCCACGGCGTAAATGATCAAGACCTCGCTGCTCATTACCTTTTCCATTAGCCAGACCGAAGAGACTTCGGCAATACCGGAGGCCCCCGGGGTGGGCGCAAAGTAGATCAGGAAAAAATGCAGGATTTGCAACCCGATAAAGGTCTGGAAAGGGGCGTCCTGCTGCAGCGCCAGGGCAATCACGTATCCCATCAAATATTTATTGAAAAATAACGCCAGCGTGGCGATAACCGTCGCCAGCAAAGCCCTTTTTTTGCGGCGCAGAATCTGCCGGAACGCGGCCCCGAAGTGTTCGCTCCCGGTTTTCAGGGCATTCAACATCCGCTGGCCCAGGGTATGCGCTTTGGTGAGCCGGGAGGGGATCAGCCAGACAAACCCCTGTATCACTGCCATCCCTATCTCGGGGAAAAGCATGATCAATAGCAGCCCGCCGGTGAGGGTCCCCACCATTGCAAAGGCAATTTTTATCGCATAAATCAGGTTGTGCCCGAAGATGCCTGGCGGGAGCATCAGCAGGGCGGCGATGCTGGCCGCCTGGAAAAAGATCAGGGTAGCGGCAAAGTTAATAATGGTAATTAAGGTGCTTTCCGATATTTTTGCCCCGCAGCGCCAGAGAATGTAAAGCTGCGCCGGCCCGCCCCCGGTTTGGAAGGGGGTAACCGCCCCCATAAAAATATTCGCCCAGTTGCCCCGCATATTGTCCCATAAGGAAATTTTAGGAAGCACTTTGCCGTCAAAAAAAAGCCTCATGCGCAAGCCTCCTAATAAATAATCAATCCCCAGCAATGGAAGCAACGGCAGGAGATAAGATTTATCCAGGTTTCTGATGATAATCCCCAGGTTCGCAGAGGATTTCCACCACAGCGCCGCAATCACCCCCATCACCGTAAACAAGAGGAACCATTGCACACCCTTCCGAATGGCCTTGGAGGAGGGCAGATACACTTTCTCAGAAGAGGGAATGGCCATCGGTTTTCTCCGGGAGGGGCTTGCCGGACCATTTCAGAATGGTATTGAACAAGTCGGCGGTGCGAACGGGGCCTTCCTTCCAGCCCCTCTGGTTATAAATCAGGGGGACGATCATGTGCTCGCGGTGCAGCGATCCGTGAGAGCTATGGTGTTCCGGCCACTCGTAAGCTTTGCGGAGATCGTATCCTTTTTTCGATACCACTGCAAAATCGCCGCTGCGGGGGGCGGATAGCAGTTGATCGATCTGCACTAAGGCGTCGGGGTAATCGGAGTGGAAGGTTTTTTCCAGCGATTCCCGGTTTGCCAGCGGGCGGGAAAGGTCGCCTAACCCGAACGGATCGCCCGCTAAGGGACGATAGACTAACCCGCCGTTTTGCCGGAAGATGTTCGCCCGCCCCCGCGCCGCTTCGATATGGTAAATCCCCTCGCTTTCCCGCCAGGTCAGGAAATCCACCTCTTCCCGGGCCAGCAATTCATCCCAGATCCCTCCCAGAACCTCTTTAGGATGGCCGGCGACAGCAGGTTTTTGGACCTGGCCGTTCAACAGGTACACGTGCCCGAAGGCGTTGCCGGAGATCATTACCGAGGCCCGGGGATTGCGTTTCCAGATGATGGGATAGAAAAGGGTTTTCACCCCGTGTTCTTGCAGGAACAGGGCCAGGTCCAGGTGGGTGTGGGTGGCAGTGAGGCCGTGGTCGGAAGTGAGAATCAGCAGGGTATCCTCCCAGCGACCCTGTTTTTTCAACTTTTGCACCACTTCCCCCACGCTGAAATCCACGTAGCGGTAGGCCTTGTAAGTGTGATCGTGCCGGGGATGAAACAAGTGCGAATAAGAGTCCACCCCCGGGAATACCGCGAAAACGAACTCAGGGTCCTGGTCTAAGGCGCTGAGCAGCCGGGAGTGCGAGGTTCGATCCACGGGGTCCCATTTATCGGTCAGGTGGGCGTAAAAATAGAGAAACGGTTTGGCGCGGGCGGTCAGGTCGTTTCCGTTGGGAAGCCCCCGGGTGATCATGGAGAATATGTTGAAGGGGCGGTCGAAAATTTCAAAGAGGGTGGGATGCTCCTGCGGCAGGTCGCTGTTGAACCAGGGCGCCTCGACGCCGTTATAACTGCGAAATTTGTTTTTGCTCCATCCTTTGCGGTGAAATTCGCGCTTATCCAGCCAGCGGATGCCGGTAATATTGAGCGTTCCGGGAAAACAGCCGGTCAAAAAGGGCAGGTAAGCGGGGCCGGTAGTGGTGGGGAAACAGGAGCTGGCCCTGCGGAAGGTTCCCCGGGAAAGAACTTCCGCGTGAATATTGGGAAGATCGCCGGATTCCAACATTTCCTGCATGACATCGGGCCTGGCTCCGTCAATCAGGTACAGAATGGTGAGTTTTTTGCGGGCGGGCATGATTGTCTGCTTTGCTTTATATAGAACGGTGAATTAGTTGCGTAAAAGCGCCGCTTCCTCTCGAAGTAGTAAAATATTCTATATTTGTAACAAAGATTTTCTCAGGCTGATTCACGCCTCTATAATTTCACGATTCTGCTCCCGCCGCGGAGTAGTAATGAGATCGACATATCCAAAAGAGCGATAATATGCAAAAAGTTCCTCAAAATGCCAACCCAAAGTTTATTAACCGGCGAGAAAAAATTTATACTTGCTTATGAAAAATCTTTGCTTTATTTTTTTTGCGTGTTCAAATGTTTACTAAATCAGGTTGTTATTGTTTAATTCCGATAAAGGAGTCTGCCATGAAGCAGCTAAGTGTTATACTAATGATCCTGGCGTTCTTTGCCCAGGTTCTGCTGGCCCAGCCGGAGAAGAGCGACAAGCCGGCAAAGGATAAACCGGCCAAAGCAGAAAAAGCCCTGCCGAAGGATAAGGCCGCAGATAAAAAGATGCCCATGCAGGAGATGAAGACCGATGCCCCCGCCGAAGAGATGGCGCCGCCCGCCCCGCTTAACGACCCCTGGACGAAATGGATGGTCGGCGAGTGGGAAGGGGAGACTGAATCCGACGCGGGTAAAACCAAAGAGTGGATGAAAGTCGAAATGGCATTGGGCGACCAGTTCTATGTTCTCCATCTCAAGAGCACCATGACCAGTATTAGCGATGAGGGGCTGAAAATGTGGAATATGACCCGGGAGCAAGCGGAGGAGATGATGAAAATGCCCTACCAGGGAATGGGAATGTTTACCTTCGATCCGAAAACCGGGGAGACGATCGGGTACTGGTTCGATAGCTGGCGCGGGGCATACCAGGGCCGCGGTACATTGGAAGGGAACAAAGAAACCTCGAACTGGAGCGGGCCGATGGGCACTTCCGTACGTACAACCGAAAAGATCAACGAGAATGAAATGCGCATGACCTTCAAGGAAACGATGCTCGACGGAAAGGTCGCGGAAGGCTCCGGCACAATGCGGCGCAAGAAATGATCTCCCCGCAGCATCGGCCATTTTTCACCCTCTTGTTGCACGGATTTGGGGTGAAAAACAGGAGCTTTGAGTTTTGGGAATGATCCCGCCAAAGAAGTATCGTAACTGTTCAGCCCACAAGATACGCAAACAAAGGATTCGTTTATTCTGTGTATTTAGTGGGCTGAATGGTAACGAAGATCAAATCAATCTATCCTCCCTGAAAAAAAATCCTGCCAACTGTCTTTTTCGTCACGACAAATATTCCAATCTTGATTTTCTTTCCGAACGCAATACCCGGTTCAAGCGGTATTGATGGGACGCTGCGGTACGGAAAATTTAACATTAACGACAGGGGCCCCATGGTTACAGAGCACAGGAGTCTTCAAACCACCCCGGAAGTTCTTGCCCACCGGCACGATGTCTTCATTTGTTATTGTGAAGCGGATGATAGATTTGCCACCAGGCTGGCTAAGTTTCTTAAAAATTATAATCCCCCACCCAAACTGCATCATCGGCCCTTAGGGAAGTTGAAAGTTTTCAAAGACGCAAACGGGCTGAACGGCACGGAGTTCGGGCAGTATATTGAACGGGAACTGCTGCGTTCCCGAAAAATGATCGTTATCTGCTCCCCCAAAGCCCGGAAAAGCCAGGATGTGAATGATAAAATTCTCCGATTTGCGGAGCGGAACGGGGCAGATAACATAATTCCCGTTATTGTAGAAGGGATTCCCAACGACCAGGCCGGCCCGGAAGACGAAAATAACCTGGCGTTTCCGGAAGCGCTCTACCAGGTACTGAACCAGCCGCGCGGCAACAACTACAGCGGCTTCAACCTCTTCAAAGATAAGTTCCACAAGGGCGCTTACGAGGGGGAGTGGTACACCCTGCTGGCGAACCTTTATGACGCCAACCGGGTTGAAATCGCCCAGTTAGACCGCGACCGGCGTTTTCAGCAAAAACGCCGCCGGATTCTTGCCCTGATCGGGGCGCTGCTGCTGGCAGGAGCGATCTGGGGGGCGCTGGCGTGGAAAAGGCAATCGGAGCAAGAAGCCCGGCAGCAAATGTGGCGCGGCGCTACCGCACAACATTTTTGGGAAAGAAGCCGTCTGGCCCGCGCGGAAAACGACCTGCTGCTTTCCCTGCACCTTGCCGCAGAGGCGATAGACCTCACCTCCGATCGGGAATTACGGGAGACGATCCTGCAAGAGACCGTGGAGATTCAACCGGCTGCGCGATTGGAATTCGTTCTCCAGCATACCGGCAAAGTAGCGGGGGCGCGATTTAACCGGGATCGAAGCCTGGCGCTGACCTGGAGCGATGACAGCACCGCCCGGCTCTGGAATGTTGCAACCGGGCAGGAAGTTTTTTCGCCCCTCAAACACGAAAATTGGGTGTACGGAGCGGTATTCACCCGGGATGAAAATCGCCTTCTTACCTGGAGCGCGGATGGCGCTGCCCGGTTCTGGAGCGCCAAAGACGGGCAGCTCCTCTCGCCCCTCTTGCGCCTTGCCAGCGGCGTTATCGGGGCAATTCTTAACCGGGATGAAAGCCGCCTGCTCACCTGGCATGATGATTTTTCCGCCCAGCTTTGGGACCTCGCTACCGGCGCGCCGCTCGGCGCAAGAGCGCGACATGACGGATGGATCAACGGGGCGGGATTCAATTCCGATGAAAGGGAATTTTTAACCTGGAGTGACGACAGCACCGCCCAACGCTGGGACGCTCGCACCGGTGAACCGCTCGGGGCGCCGCTGCGCCATAAAGGAGCAATCAACGGTCTGATATTCAGCAGCGATTTTACTCGCTTCCTGACCTGGAGCGCCGACAGCACCGCCCGGTTGTGGGCGGCGCATTCCGGGAAGCCGGCCGGGCCGGTTCTGCGCCACGGGGCCGAGGTTATTGGCGCTTGTTTCGACCGGGCCGAAACGCGCCTGCTCACCTGGAGCCGCGACAACACCGCGCGTTTATGGGATGCGCGAACCGGGAGAGAGGCCATTCCTCCCCTGCGCCATAATGGGTGGGTGTTAGGAGCGGCTTTTGACCGGGATGAAAACCGCATCATCACCTGGAGCCAGGATAATACCGCCCGCCTGTGGGACGCCGCCACCGGCCAGCCGCTTACCCCGCCCCTGCCGCACAGTTCCGGCCCCCTGCGCAACGACGCCGGCCTTTTCGGAGCGGCGCTGAATGAAACCGGAATGGTGATTCTGACCTGGGGCGATGATAACACCGCGCGGCTATGGGGCGCCGCCGCCGGGCGGCAAATCGGCCCGCCGCTACAGCATGATAACCGTGACGGGCACAATCACGAAGTGGAAGGAGCGATCGTCAGCCCGGATTTCAGCGCTATCTTAACCTGGAGCACCGACAATACCGCCCGGCTCTGGAAAACCGGCGGATTCGCCTCCATTCCGGCAATGAATGGGGAGGCCGGTGTAGATGCAGATTTCCCCGCGGAAGCCTTCAAACTGCAAGTAATGGCGCTCACCGGAACCGAACTCGACTCCCTGCGCGGGGTGGCGGCGCTCTGCCTGGAACCGCAGCGCTGGCAGCAGTTAAATATCGAATATGCGCGAATCGCCAGGGAGCATTACAGGGAGTGCCGGTATCCACAGTACAACCTCTGGGCGCGGTTGAATCCTTATGAAGCCGGGAAATTGCCCTGAGCAAGATTGAAAATTGAAGATTGAAAATCGAAGATTGGTCAATCGTCGGAGGAATAATCACTTGTTTTGATTCTCCCAAAGCCAATTTTACCCCCATCAATCCATCAATCCATTTATCCATTCATCCACCCCTCCACCCCTCCACCACACCTGCCTTCGCTCCTCCGCTTGCTTTTCCACAAAGTTTTGTTTACAATCTTCCCTACTTTAACCGCCTGAAATCTGGCAGGAGTGCAAGCGTGAGAACGATGAATCTTGTAAGAGATATTGCCCTGTTTTCGGTGTATATGGATTTAGGCGCCGGTCGCCGGGGCGTGGATATGGGGCCGTCGGCGATCCGCATCGCCGGGCTGGTGGAAAAACTGCACAAACTGAATTATGAAATCCATGAAATGGGCGCGATTTACGCTCACGAGCCGGAAATTTGCGCCCCCGGGGAATTTCATTTGAAATATTTGAAGGAGGTTCTCCAGGTGTGCAGCCAGGTGAAAGAGCACGTGAGCAGCGCGCTGGAGTCGGGCTGGTTCCCGCTGGTGCTCGGCGGGGATCACAGCATTTCTATCGGTTCTATTGCCGGGCTTTCGGCGCATTACCGGCAGCATCAGGAAAGGGTCGGGCTGATCTGGGTGGACGCCCATACCGATATGAACCTCCCGGAGACTTCTCCCAGCGGAAATATTCACGGGATGCCCCTGGCGGTGTTATTAGGCAAGGGAGATCCGGCCCTCATCGCCCTGAACGGCGACGGCCCGGCGGTGCTGCCGCAGAACGTAACCATCTTAGGCGCGCGCGATATCGATGAGAAAGAAAAAGAGGTGGTGCGGCGCTCCGGGGTGCGGGTGTTCACCATGTCGGAAATCGACGAGCGCGGCATCGGCAATTGCGTGGATGAGGCGCTGAAACGCGCCACGGCCGGCACCGGCGGATTTCACCTCTCTTTCGACCTGGACGCGCTGGATCCCCGGGAAGCGCCGGGAGTGGGAACCCCGGTGGACGGCGGGCTGAACTACCGGGAAGCGCACCTGATCTGCGAGAAAGCGGCCCGCACCGGCGCCCTGCTCAGCCTGGAAGTGGTGGAGGTGAACCCGATTTTGGATACCACCAATCACACCGCCCAATTAGCGGTAGAGTTGATCCAGAGCGCGTTGGGGAAGACGATTCTTTGATCCGTGCTAAGAGGGTTTTTGAAAAATCTCTGGCAATTGAGCGTATTGGAAGTACTAAATCGAATTTTCAAACACGCTCTAAGGAGATGCGGCATTTGAATATTCGCAGGGGCTTCTTTGACACTCGTCAACCGCGAACCGGGTAAGGGGAACTTATATTGGCGCATCGGATGTAAAAACCTTCCGGTTAGCCCGGCAGAGACCATCCGGGATTCTAAAAGGCGTTTCTGAATACCAATTTGAGATGCGCCCAATCAATCTAATGATTCGGGGAGAAAACCAATGAAACTGAGGCGAAAAAATACGATAATTCCGGAAAATTCTGGTTATCAAAGCAGGTGGATTTACAGGATTCTCTTCGGGATAGCGCTCCTTTTTTCTATTTCGATGGCTACGGCGCAAACCGTGCTCGATCCCCGGCTGGCATTGCGGGATTCACACATCCAGGATCAGGATGATATGTGCATCTGGATTCACCCCGATCCCTCTCAAAGCCTTATCATTACCTCCGATAAAGACGCCTATGAGATATTTGTGTATGATTTGAGCGGAAAAACGCAGCAGAGCATCTCGGTCCCCGGGAAGCCGAGCAATATCGACGTACGCTATAACTTCCCCCTTTCGGGAGAGCCGACCGATATCGTCGCCTATGTGGACCGCGATAACAACGACATTGTGATATACCGGGTTCAAACGGACACTCGCAAGCTAAGCCTGGTCAGCCGTTTCGATACCGGAAAGTGGACCCGGGAAGTTTACGGATTTTGCCTCTATTTAAGCCCTTTTAGCGGAAAATACTACGCCTTTGCTTCGGACAAAAGCAGCCGCCTTCGCCAGTGGGAATTGACCGACAACGGCGAGGGCGGCATCGAAGGAATCGAAAAACGGAACTGGCTGAACGGCAGTTCCAATGAGACCGAGGGCCTGGTAGCGGATGATGAAACCGGGAAACTTTACGCCGCGAATGAAGAAGACGGCGTTTATGTGTATGACGCGGATCCGCTGGATAAAAACCCCGCCGGCGAGCTGCTGTTTGCCACCGGAACCCAGGGGCTAACGCCGGACATAGAGGGTATTGCCATTTACTACGCCGCCGATGGAGAGGGATATATTCTGGTCTCCAACCAGGGGAGCGATAATTTCAAAGTTTTCGAGCGCCGGCCGCCCCACCGCCTGGTAACCACGTTTCAGGTTCGAGGCGTGGAAGAAACCGACGGCATCGATGTAACCAACGTGAACTTAGGCGCGGCGTTTCCGCAGGGGATATTCCTGTTACACAATAACGAGAACGAGAAGAAAGAGGTGCTGGTGTGCGATTTCGCAGACCTGGAGTTGAAAACCGATACCGAATACTGGAACCCTCGCGCGCTTTCGCGCCGGCCCCTGAAGATCACCCCTTCTTCCCGGACCCCATAAAGGGTGTTTGAAAATTCAGTTCAGTGCCCCAAAATCGTTCAAATGGCACACGGATAACACGGATAACGCAGATTCACACAGATTTTTTAGCAATATTCTTTAATTTGTCAGCGAAAATCCGTGTCATCCGCGTTCCATTCATTAGTAGTAAACGGTTGCAAGAAATTTTTCAAACACACTCTTAGCCGCTATGCAAAAATTATACATAGTCGTGAAAGATTCCGGCAAATTTGCCCGCCGCTAATGAATATCTCTAAAACATGGCGCTGCCGGGATAAATTCAAGATGGTTCTCCTGTTTTCAAAGGGCTGGCAAGGTGTTTGCTCTTTCCCTGCCGGAACAAAAACAAAGGAGAAGCCATGAATGTAGTAAACCAAAGTGAGTGGGACAGGGCGCTTTCTCTATTCCGACAAGCTTCCTTCGCGGCGGTTCTTTTATGGTTGTTGGGCAATATGCTGTATGCCCAGGCCGTATCGCCGGTACTGTCCTTAAGCGGGCAGGGCGCCGGGGACCAGGATGATATGTGCATCTGGATTCACCCCGACGATCCTTCCCTGAGCACCGTCATCACTTCCGACAAAGACGCCTCCAGGGTTTTCGTGTACGATTTGAGCGGCAATGTTATTCAAACCATCAACACCGACGGCAGCCCGGGGGGCATCGACGTTCGCTATAATTTTATGCTCTCCGGCCAGCCGGTCGATATCGTGGGCTACAATGACCGGGATAACACCGAAATTGTGATTCTGACCGTCAATCCATCCACCCGCCAGCTGACCCAGGTGGCCAATTTCGACGCCGGCGGCGGGTGGAGCGAGTTGTACGGCTTTTGCCTTTATGTTAGCCCTAACACCGATAAGCATTACGCCATCGGCTGCGGGAAGAGCGGCCAGATTCGCCAATGGGAGTTGGTGGATAACGGCAACGGAACCATCGGCGGCATCGAAAAAAGGACCTGGGACAACGGAACGCAAACCGAGGGCATGGTGGCCGATGATGAGACCGCCAAATTATACGCGGCCAGCGAGGCCGATGGGGTCTATAAATACGACGCCGACCCCACGGATCCCACTCCCAGTGGAGATCTCATCGCCCCGACCGGCTCCAACGGGCTGACGGAGGACGTGGAAGGAGTTGCCATCTATTACGCCGCCAATGGCGAGGGATATTTGCTCGTCTCCAGCCAGGGGAACAGCACATTTAAAGTGTACGAGCGAAAAGAGCCGCACGATTTTGTCACAACCTTTAGCGTCAACGGGGCCAGCGATACCGACGGCATTGATGTCACCAACGTGAACTTAGGGCCGGCGTTTCCTAACGGCCTGTTTACCTTGCACGAAGGCAGCACCGCGGTTCTCATGTGCGACTATGAAGACCTGGGTCTGCAGATCGATACCGAGTATTGGAATCCCCGGAACAGCGGGGTCAGCGCCATCGAGCCGGAGCCTGGCCTGCTCTCGCAGTTCTCGCTCTCGCAGAACTATCCCAATCCGTTCAACCCCAGTACCTCGATCCGTTTTACCCTGGGGCAATCGGCGGCAGTGGAATTGAGCGTGTATGACGTCGCCGGCAGGGAAGTGAGCAGGCTGGCGGATGAATTCCATACCGCGGGCAGCTACACCTATACCTGGTCGGCGGCCGGCGCCAACGGCGCTCCTCTTCCCAGCGGAATTTATTTCGCGCACCTTCGCGCCGGGGCTTACGAAAGCGCCATCAAAATGATTTTGGCCCGTTGAGGCCGCCGGGGGAGGTTGTGAGCCGGGATATAGGCATTTTGGGGGGCAGTTATAATTGGCAATTGCCAATTAGCAATTAACAATTGGCAATTATAACGAAAACGTTTTGTTGATGTACGGCCACTAAGCGCCTGATACCGCCGGTATCCTTTGGAAGAGCCGGGAACCGGAAAACTTCAGCAGAAAGCCCGGTATTCGGTTTCCGGCTCTTAAAATCTAACCTTACCCCTGTCGCTGCCGATAATGGTTGCGGAACCATAAGGAAATGGAGAATGATGATGATCAAATTTGTATTCCCCTGGTTAATCGGATTTGCACTTGTTGCAGCAACGGCGCTGGCCCAGTCCGTTACCCCGAAGTTGGAATTACAGGCCGGCGGAGTTGACGACCAGGATGACATGTGCATCTGGCTGCACCCGGGCGATCTTTCCCAGAGCACCATTATTACTTCCGATAAAGGGGCTAATAAGCTGTTCGTGTACGATCTCAGCGGCAATTCCATCCAGTCCGTTGCTACCCCGGGGCAGCCCGGGAACATCGACATCCGTTATAATTTTATTTTATCCGGGCAACCCATCGACATTGTGGGATTCAACGACCGCAGTAACGAGAGAATCGTGCTCTATAAAGTGGATCACGCCACCCGCCAGCTTAGCATGGTCGGTAATTTCGACGCCGGGAACTGGCCTTCGGAGCTTTACGGTTTTTGCCTCTACCGCAGCCCCAATACCGGAAAATATTATGCCTTCGGATCCGCCACCAACAGCCAGATGCGCCAGTGGGAATTAGTGGACAACGGAGACGGAACCATCGGCGGGATCGAAAAAAGAACCTGGTTCAACGCGCCCGACGGCCAGACCGAAGGGAACGTGGCCGATGATGAGACCGGAAAGCTCTATGCGGCGAGTGAAAAGTATGGGGTTTATAAATACGACGCCGATCCCAACGATCCCAACCCGGTCGGGGAATTGATTGCGCCGGTGGGTTCCCACGGCCTTACGGAAGACGTCGAGGGGGTAACCATTTACTATGCCGCCAACGGAGAAGGTTACCTGATTGTCTCCAGCCAGGGAAGCGGGGATTTTAAAGTGTACGAGCGAAAACCGCCCCATAATTTTGTAAAAACGTTCGAGGTGGTCAATTCGGACGATACCGACGGCATCGACGTAATCAACGTTAACCTCGGTCCCGAATTTCCCGCGGGCATTTTCACCGCCCATACTGACCGGGGATCCCGCCCGGTGCTGGTATGTGATTACCAGGATTTGGGTTTGCTGATCGATACCGGGTACTGGAATCCCCGCAATAACGGCGGAACTTCTTCGCTGTTCGGGAATGTCGCGGTCCCGCGGGAATTTTCACTGGAGCAAAACTATCCCAATCCCTTTAATCCCGGCACCGCCATTCGCTATACCCTGCCCAATGCCGCGAATATCCGGTTGGCGGTGTACGACCTGGCCGGCCGGGAGGTCGCGGTGCTAGCCGAGGGGTTCTACTCCGCCGGTTCCTATGCCCAGGACTGGCAGGCGCTCGACCATCGCGGCGGTGTTTTACCCAGCGGAATTTATTTTGCGCGTCTTCAAGTAGCGCCGGAGGAGGCGGGAGGGTATTCTACGGCCATCAAAATGGTGTTAAGCCGCTAAATCAAGGGCGATAAATGGCTGAATGGGTCGATAGTTGGAGAGTTGTGCGGCGGTTGGCAAATTAATCTTCACTACGTAAATGATTCGGAGATAGCGATGTTCAGAAGCAAATCTAATCTCTTTCGCTGGTTGATTGTGCTGCTTGCAATGCTTGTGGGGGCGGAAATTTTTGCCCAGACCGGTTCTATTTGGACCAGCGCCGCGGAACTGGCGCAACTGCCCATGTCCGGCGCGGCCTGGGATAAAATGAAAGCCGAGGCGGACAAGCCTACCGGCACCCCGAACCTTTCGAATCAGGATGATCCCACCAACGTGCGGGTGCTGGCCAAAGCCCTGGTCTATGCCCGCACCGGGGTGCAATCCTACCGTACCGAGGTGATTGACGCCTGTATGGCGGCCATCGGCACCGAGGAGGGGGGGCGCACCCTGGCGCTGGGGAGGGAATTGATCGCCTACGTGATCGCCGCGGACCTGGTGGGGCTGCCGGCAAACGAAAATGCAATTTTCCGGAGCTGGCTTCAGGAAGTGCGCCACAAAGACCTGCAAGGCAGAACCCTGATTTCCACTCATGAAGATCGTCCCAACAATTGGGGAACCCACTGCGGCGGCAGCCGGGTGGCGGTGGCCGTTTATTTGAACGATACCCAGGAAATCGCGAGCTGCGCCCAGGTATTCAAGGGCTACCTGGGAGATCGCCAGTCTTACGCCGGCTTTGAGTATGGAGACCTGGATTGGCAGGTCGATCCCGGCCAGCCGGTAGGAGTCAATCCGCTGGGCGCCACCAAGCAGGGGCATTCCATCGACGGGGTTCTGCCCGACGACCAGCGCCGCGCCGGGGGATTCAACTGGCCGCCTCCAAAAGAGAATTATGTGTACGAAGCTTTACAGGGGGCGTTAGCCCAGGCGGTGATCCTGTACCGCGCCGGTTACACCGACGTGTGGAACTGGGAAGACCAGGCGTTGCTGCGCGGCTTTAAGTGGTTGCACGAGCAGGCCAATTACACCGCCACCGGCGATGACACCTGGCAGCCTCACCTGGTAAACTTTTACTATGGCAGCAATTTCCCGGCCCCGGTTCCTTCTTCACCGGGTAAAAACGTGGGATGGACGGATTGGAGCCATTCCGGCGTCAACACCGGCAATACCGCGCCTTCCACGCCGGGTAACTTACGGGTAGAAAAATGACCTGCCGTTCCTGCGAAAGGAGACGGCAAAATCCAGGTTCTGAACACGAAGGCACCAGGTTCCGGGGCATTTTGCATGCCTCTCTTGGTGCTTTTATGTTTTGGGCGGCGTGAAACGTTAGTTCTTTAAAGCTGCCTGCCCGGATTCCCAGAATCCCGCCGATGCTCCCGGTCCAGAAATTTTTAAATGCTCTCCATTTGCGAAAAATCACATTTAGAATCAATTTTTCTGTAAACCTTGCTGTCAGCAGTATAAACGAATCTTCTCCCGATACCTTGCTTTGGGGGCTTTGGGAGAAGATTCGGAGAATCATTTAATCCTACAAACAAATGATCGTGATTATCATTAATTAGAATCCGATTGGCATTAGGCTGTGGCGGGAATAATATTTTTCCCGAAATCCGATTGCTATGGACGGTTTTTGCTTTCCAACTACTAATCTTAACAGGAGCGCTGGATATGATTACTATCGAAATGCTTTCCGATATGTGCTGCCCGGTTTGTCGCCGCGGGGAGTTGAAAGTAGATATTACCAGGCAGGAAAATGGCAAGATTATCGAAGGCGAGTTAGTTTGCAGCCTGGAGGGAGAGAGTTACCCGGTTCGCGCCGGGGTGGCTAATTTTATTCCCCCGGCTTTGCTGAGCGACGCGCAATGGCAAATGTGGCAGGACCATTTGCGCGGTTTCCAGGAGCGCCGGGAAGAGCGCATCCGGGAACCGCAGCGGCAAGTTCATTCTTTCGGAAAGAAATCCCGCTCAAAACATGCAAAAAGTAAATTTGCGGAATTCGCGGGTATCCGGGAAGGCAAAGTATTGGACCTGGGATGCGGCCCCGGGAAATTCCGGTTTCACTTGAAGGAAAATGTTGAATACTATGGCATCGATCCCCTTCCTTTGCCGGAGGCGGCGGAGTTTCCGTTCGTCAGCGCTCTATCGGAGTACATTCCCTTTAAAGACGGCACTTTCTCGCACCTGGTGGTGATCGACGCGATGGATCATTTTAAAGACCTGGATGCGTTTTTCAAAGAAGCGCTGCGGATTCTTAAGCCCTCCGGCAAATTTCATTTGATCCAGGTTATCCATGACGTGAAAGGGCCGGTTTCGGCGGTCAAAGTGTTTACCCATTGGGTGAAGGACTCCCTGGAAGATCGCGCTACCAAGATCAAGAATCCCGAGGCCCCCAAACATATCACCGAATTCACCAGCGCGTCGCTGCGCGAATTCGTGAACCGCTATTTTACTATCGACGCGGCGCGCAGTTACAACGAAAAATGGTACAGCCCGACCAAGTTATTCCTGAGCATGTCCCCCCGGCGGTGAATGGGCGTTAGTTCTGCACTCTTTGATGGTGAATGAAAAGGTTTTTCAGCAAACCGCCGGAAACAATCCGCCAGGAGGGGCTATCACGCCCGGATTTGAATACCGATCTGGTTTTGCCTGCCCCTGCCTCCTGCCCCTGCTTTTTTCCAATTGCGTACACCCCTGCGAAACGTTACTTTTGGGTGCTTTTTTTACGTAATGGGAAGGGTATTGCGAGAGAATTCTTTTTCCCAAGGGGCTTACGCGGAGGATAATGTCTGGCATGAAGCGGCTTTACCTGGTTCGCCACGCGAAATCCAGTTGGAAAAATCCGGATCTGAGCGATTTTGACCGTCCCCTCAACAAACGCGGTAAGCGCGACGCTCCGCTGATGGGTGAATACCTGAAAAATAACCGGGAAGCGCCGGAGCTGATCATCTCCAGCCCGGCCAGGCGGGCGCTCAAAACCGCGAAAATCATTGCCAAAGAGATCGGGCTTTCTCCCAAGCGTATTCTTACCAACGAAACACTCTACCTGGCGGACGTTCCCACCCTGGTAACGATTATCCGGCAGATCGAAGATTCCCTGGATGCGGTGATGTTGTTCGGGCATAATCCCGGCCTGACCATGTTAGCCAACTACCTGACCGATCACCCCGTAGAAAATATCCCCACGTGCGGCGTTTTTTGTATTGAATTTGCGGCAAATTCCTGGAGAGAAATTTCCGCGGGCGGCGGATCGGTCGTCTTTTTCCATTATCCCAGGAAGAACCACTAAATTGTCAGCGTTCCCCCGCGCTGCGCTTCCATTGTAAATTGCCGGGCCATAATCCGATGAAATTCAAATTAGCGCACGAAGTCAAATTCTTTGAAACCGATCCCGCTCTCCGCCTGAAATTGGGATCGTTGGTAAAGCTGCTGCAGGAAGCGGCGATCTCTCACTCCGGCGCCGTGGGGCAGGGCGCCCGGAAGGTGCAGGAGACCGGGTTCGCCTGGGTGCTGCACAAGTTAGGCATCGACATTCTCCGCTGCCCGGAATACGGCGAGAGACTGGAGATCGTCACCTGGTCCACCGGCGTTAAGGGGCTTAAAGCGAGACGGGAATTCCGGGTTTCTTCCGGGAGCGAAACGGCCATCGCGGCCTCCAGCCTCTGGTTCTACATCGACGCGGCCCGGAAGCAGGTGGTGCGAATTCCCCCGGAAATCATCACCCCCTATGGAAGCGAATCGGAAACCGCTTTACAGCGCGACCTGGATAACTGGAAAGCGGACAGAGATTTTATCCCGGAAATGGAGGCGCTGATAACCACCCGCTTTTCCGACTACGATCCCCTCGAACACGTGAACAATTCGGTGTACTTCGACTACCTGGAAACCGCCATTTTCCGGCGCTTCAACCGCGCCGCACGGTTAAAGAGCGTGGATATGTTTTTCGCCAGGGAGATCCCCCGGGAGATTGAAACGATTTCTACCGGCTTCAAAACCGCGGGGGTATCGAATTCTTTCAAAATATGGAATTCCGCACAGATTTATGCCTGCGGGGACTTTATACTGGATGGTTGAGGAGGAGGCTGAAGCATGAAACGTAAAATATAAGGCGTATTGCGTATTCCATTTTTGTTACGCAATACGCATTACGCAATACGAATTACGCAATACGAATTACGAAAGACGCATTACGCGCTATCGTTACACACGGAGGATTTTGAAAATGAAGAAGATCAAGGGAACTATTGGAATTCTGACCGGCGGCGGGGACGTGCCGGGGCTTAATCCGGCCATTCGCGCGGTCACTTTCCGCGCCCTGCGGGAAGGATACCAGGTGTTAGGCATTCGCCGCGGCTGGGCTGGTTTGGTGGACATGATCCGCGAAAAGGACGCCGACAACAGCGAGCACGTGCAGGTATTGACCGAGGATATCGTGGATCGCGCCGGGCGCACCGGGGGCACTTTTCTGCACACTTCCCGAACCCGCCCCAGCCATCTTCCGCACAGCATCGTGCCTTTCCACCTGCGGGAGAAATTCAGCCGGGAAATCAACGACGTCACCGAAGAGGTTTTGAAAAACCTGGAATTCTTAGGCATCAATTACCTGATTCCCATCGGCGGAGACGACACCCTGAGCTACGGTTACCGGCTGCACAAGGAGGGGGTTCCCGTGGTGGCCATCCCCAAAACTATGGATAACGATGTTCCCGGCACGGACTATTGCATCGGCTTCAGCACCTGCGTTACCCGCACCATCGAGCTGACCCACAAGCTGCGCACGACCGCGGGGTCGCACGAGCGTTTCCTGGTGATCGAAGTATTCGGGCGCTACGCCGGTTTCTCCGCCATGCTGCCCACCATTGCCGGGGCGGCGGACCGCTGCGTCATCCCGGAACACCCATTCGATATTGAGCAGTTAGCCGCGCTTTTGGTGACCGACCGCCAGCGCCATCCCAGCAAATATGCCGTGGTGCTGGTCTCCGAGGGCGCCACGCTGCGGCACCAGCAGGAAATGTCTTTCGAAAGCGAGGAGCAAGACCAGTACGGCCACCGCAAGTTAGGCGGGATCGGCGACAAGGTGGCAAACCTGTTGAAAGATTTGTCTCCCAAGTACAATGACGGCCGGCGGGTCAATATCGTAAACCAGCGGTTAGGTTACTTGGTGCGCTGCGGCGATCCCGACGCCATTGACTCCATCGTGCCCATGGCCTTCGGCAACTTAGCTTTAGATATGGTGCTCTCCAAAATATCCGGACGGCTGGTCAGCTTGCGCCAGGGCACTTACGACAGCGTGCCCATCGACGTGGTGGTAGGCCCCAAAAAGCTCATCGACGTGGATAAATACTACAACAAAGAGCGGTTGCGCCCGAAATACGAATCCTTCAACCGCCGGCCCCTGTTTATTATGACCAGCGAAGTGTAGATTAACCGGGGCAGATAAAGCAATTCAGATAGCTATTCAGCTATCAGCGGTCAGCCGTCAGCAAAAAACGTTCTTAGAGATAATCGCTGCCATGGTCTTCACGCCTGGGCTTACGATTTTAGGTGTACCGCATCTTTCAAGCTGAAAGCTGAAGGCTGATCGCTGTAAGCTGAAAAGCCGAAGGCTGGACAGTTACCGGTTCAGGTTAATGCAGAAGGAATAATATGCAGCGAAAAATTCTTTTCGTGGGGCTTCTCTGTGCAGCCAGTTTTGCCCTGGGAGCTTTTTTTCAAGAGGATCAGAAGGCGCCGAATCCCCTGACCGAAGAGATGGTTGCCGGCGCGGAAAAATTGCTCGGCCTGGAGTTCAGCGACGCCGAGCGTGATTCCATGCTGGAAGGCTTAAAGGAACAGCTCGATAATTATCAGAATCTCCGCCAGGTCGGCCTGGATAATGGTGTTCCCCCGGCGATGCAGTTCAACCCCGTTCCCGCGGGCGCGAAGCTCCCCGCCGCCCGGAAACCCTTCAAAATGACCCCGCCGGGCAAAGTGGAAGCTCCCCAAAATCCCGAGGAGCTGGCGTTTTACTCCGTCGCCCAGTTGGGAACGCTGCTCAAATCCCGCAAAATCACTTCCGAGCAGCTCACCCGCCTCTACCTGGAGCGCCTCAAAACCTACGGCCCGCAATTGGAATGCGTGATCACCCTGACGGAGGATCTGGCGCTGCGCCAGGCCCGGAAAGCCGACGCGGAGATCGCCGCCGGAAAATACCGCGGCCCCCTGCACGGCATTCCCTACGGGGCCAAAGATTTGCTGGCCGTCAAAGGTTACCCCACCACCTGGGGCGCCATGCCCTACAAAGGCCAGTTTATCGACGAGGATGCCGCGGTGATCAAACGCCTGGAAGCAGCCGGGGCGGTGCTGGCGGCCAAGCTGACTTTAGGCGCGCTGGCCTGGGGAGAGGTATGGTACGGGGGGATGACCCGCAATCCCTGGAATTTAGAGCAGGGTTCCAGCGGCTCTTCCGCCGGCTCGGCCGCGGCCACCTCCGCCGGTCTGGTGGCCTTTGCCATCGGCAGCGAGACCTGGGGATCGATTGTTTCCCCTTCCACCCGCTGCGGGGTGAGCGGGCTGCGCCCCACTTACGGGCGGGTGAGCCGCAAGGGCGCGATGGCGCTCAGCTGGTCGATGGACAAGATCGGGCCGATCTGCCGCACCGTGGAGGATTGCGCCATTGTTTTCAACGCGATTTACGGGCCGGACGGGGAGGATCAAACCCTCTACGACGCGCCTTTCAATTATGATTCCGGCATGGATATTCGCAAGTTGAAGATCGGCTACCTGAAGAGCGCCTTCGAGCAGGAGCGGGAGAACAAAGCCAATGACGACGCGGCGCTGGAAGTGTTGAAATCCTTAGGCGTGGAATTGATCCCCATCGAGCTGCCGGATCTGCCGGTGACGGACATGGCCATCATTCTCAGCGCCGAGGCCGCCGCGGCATTCGATGATCTCACCCGCAGCAACCGCGACGACCTGCTGGTCAGGCAGATCAAGAACGCCTGGCCGAACGTGTTCCGCCATTCGCGCTTCATTCCCGCGGTGGAATACCTCAACGCCAACCGCTACCGCTGGCTGTTAGTGCAGGCCATGGATGAATTGATGGGGAAAGTGGACGTGTATGTCGCTCCCTCGTTCGGAACCAACTTGCTGCTGACCAATTTGACCGGGCATCCCTGCGTGGTGGCGCCGAACGGGTTCGATGAAAAAGGAGCGCCCACCAGCATCAGCTTCACCGGGAAATTATTCGGCGAGGCGGAGGCGCTGGCGGTCGCCAAAAAATACCAGGACGCTACCGGTTTTCATTTACAGCATCCGAAACTGTTTTCCCAATAACATGAAGCGCACCCGTTCCACCTCCCTGCGGCGCTGGGGGGTTTTCCTGGCGCTGCCGGTTTTATTATTCCTGGCGATGAACTGGCTGATCCGACAAATGGTTTACCCCGCCCCGCCGTTAGGAGTGCCCGCCGCTCCCCCGGGGTTAGAGGACGTGTATATTCCCTTTTCGGGAGAGGCGAAGGCGCACGGCTGGCTCTTCCACGCGCCCGCGGCCGCGGATTCCACCCCGGTAATGCTGTTTTTTCACGGCAACGGGGAGAACTTAGGCGCCCTGCGACTCTCGGGAATTTTAGCGGATTTTCAGGAGCTAAGCGTCTCTTTTCTGGCGCTGGATTACCCCGGTTATGGGCGCAGCGGGGGAACGCCTTCGGAAGCGGCGCTGTTAGCGGCGGCGGATTCCGCTTTCATCTGGATCAAAGAAAATTTTGCGAATTCCCCTAAAATCATCTGCGGCTGGTCCCTGGGCGCGGCGGTGGCCATTCAGACCGCTGCAAAACACTCCCGGGAGCTTGCCGGGTTGATTGCGCTCAGTCCCTGGGCTTCCCTGCCGGAGGTGGCCGCGGTGCACTATCCCCGCTGGCTGGCCAATTCCCTGCTGGATGAGAATTACAACTCCCTGGAAGCGGCTTCCCGGGTGCGCTGCCCGGCGCTGGTCATTCATGGGGAGCAAGACGCCATCATCCCGGCGGCGCAGGGAGAAAAAGTCGCCGCCAATATGGGCGGGGAGTTCCGCTGGGTGAAAGTTCCCCAGGCCGGGCATAATGATCTCTTCTCCCGGCAAGCGGTGTGGGAAGAGATTCGCAGTTTTCTGAAAGCGCTGCGGGAATCCGCTCCCTCCAAAACGCCGAAATAGCACACGGATCACACTGATGACAGAGACTTGCACAGGTTTTATTTAACTGATGTTACGCGGGTTGAAAAAATTAACCACAGAGACACAGAAGGCACAGAGAAACTCAAACATTCAGTAAGTTTTAGAGCACTTTGAGAAATCCAAATTTGAAAATGTTGGTCAAAACCCTGTGATCTTTGTGCCTCTGTGTTAAAATGCGTAACATCAGTTATTTAACAAATTTTGGAGGAATCAGGTCAATTCATCCGTGAAAATCCGTCTCATCTGTGTCATCCGCGTTCCAATTGAGCGTTTGAGGGATACTGAAGCGAATTTTCAGACATTCTCTCAGATTGTCTCAGCGATGCGGGCTTCCCTCGCCGCGCTGTTCAGCAACTCCCGGATCTGCAACGGTTCTCCCCGGGCCGGGTCGCGCACTAACGAGTGGGCTTCGTGCGCGCATTTGGAGACGCACACGCCGCAGCCCATGCACCGCCCTTCATCCACCATCGCCACGCCCTCTTCCATCTTCAGCGCCCCGAACTGGCAATACTCGATGCAAGTTTCGCAGCCCACGCAGCGCTCCGGGTCGATCCGGCTGACGTAGCCGGAAGACGCTAACATCGGGGTGCCGTTGCGCCAGGCCTGCATCGCCCCGCAGCAGCAGGCGCAGCAGTTGCAGATCGCGTAGAATCGCCCTAACATCGCGTCCTTGAAGAAGGCGTGGTGAACGTGGCCGCGCTCGTGTTCCGCACGGAGGATTTCCGCCGCTTCTCCCTGGGTAATCCAGCGGGAGCGGCGGGGATGGTGCTCGATGATAAAACTGGCGAAAGGTTCTCCGATGATCAAACAGACGTCTAAAGGTTTGCAGGGGCTGGGGCGGGAAGCGCGGCAGGGACATTCCAGGGCGACGATGTGACCGGGATTGCGCAGAATAATGTCGCGCGCCCGGGAGTAGGGGATCACCTGTTCCAGGTCTTTCAGGCTGACCTCGCGGTTGACCGCCACCAGCCGGCTGGCCTCTTCCAGGGGGATCACCTTGCCGTGATAACCCTCGGCAAATGCGCTCTTCCCGTTCTTTCCGGCATCTTCGCGCCGGGGCTCGAAAACTCTCGAAAAGAGATTCCACAACGGAAGGAAGAAACGTTTGAGGGGATGCTCCCCAACGCCGACGCCGATGTAAAAATAGGGCCAGCGCGCGTAAATGTAACCGTGAATCCAATCGAAGAGGGAATAATGCGAAGTCTTCCGCGCTTCCTGTATAAAGGAGCGGGTGGAGGGTTTCCAGAAGAACAACCAGGGTCGTCGTTTCATATCGGCAGCTCCTTTGAATAATTTGAGTGCAGAAAATTAACCAGCGCGGGTTATGATAATCAATAGTTTGAATTTTTCCTTATATTCGTGGCCAAATGGGTAGCGTGAAATATTGATGCGAAAGGGAAAAATGCGATGGGGAAAAAACTGCTTGAATTTTTCGGGATGCTGGCGGGGGCGTTCCTGCTGGCCCTGGCGGTGAACCTGTTCTACAAGCCCGCGGCCATCTTTGCCGGGGGAGTTCCCGGCCTCTCGATCATTGTGTTGAACTGGCTGGGAGGGGGATTTTCCGACTACTTAGGGGTGATCATTTTCCTGATCTCGCTGCTCTTTTTTGCGGTGCAGTTGAACTACATGGGCAAACCGAAGGTGCTCAAAGCGACCCTCACCTCGCTATCGTTCACCCTGTTGGTGCAGTTTTCCACTCCCGCGACCGGCGCCATTCACATTTCGGAAAATATTCTGCTGATGGCAGTGGGCGGGAGCATCCTGGCGGGATTGGGGATCAGCCTGATCATCACCAGCGGGTACAGCTTTATCGGCACCATCGGCCTGGCGGAGATTATCACCAAAAAATTAGCCATTCCGCCCGGCAAAAGCGTTTTTTACGTGGAATCCGGCGTTATCCTGTTAGGCAGCCTGGTGGTCGGCGTCGAGCAGGCCATGATCTCGGCCATCGCCCTCTATATTCTTACCCGCACCCTGCAAGCGATGACCTACGGAATGTATCAATACAAAAAGTTGTTGATCATCTCCCCCGAATTGGAGCGGATCGGCGAGCAGCTTACCCGGGAAATCTGCGAGCATTCCAGCATTCTAACCGCGAAGAATACCGCCCGGCAAATCGAGCAAAACCTGTTGATGATCGTCATTCGCTACGACCAGTTCAAGCAGGCGCGGGACATTATCCGCCGCTACGACCCCCACGCCTTTGTCATCGCCTCCGACGTGAGCGAAATGATCGGGGAAGGGTTGATGCGCTCCGTGTAGCTTGCATTGAAGAAGCAGGCGGTAGGCAGGGAGGCAAATGAGCAGATATAACCGTTGGGGATACCCCTTCCCTACACTTTATATCTACCTTATACCTTTCCGTCCCTGCTCCTGCCCCCCCAAAATTGCCAATTGCTAATTGCCAATTGCCAATTAAAAACGCCCTGCTCCTGCCATAATCCCGCTGGTGGATTTTTCCGGGATCATAATATCTCCCTCGCTCAGCCGCACCCCGATCCGCTGCTCCGGTTCTAACAGCGCGAATATTTTCCGCTGGTCTTTCACGCTCCAGTCGCCGTAGCCCGGGGAAAAGCGCCGCCAGGCTGCGGAAGGTTCCTCCCGGCTGAAATGGTCATTCAGGCAGAGATTCAGGTCCTGCGCGACCATTTCCGCGGCTCCCCCGCCGATGCCGTTCAGCAAGTACGCCTCGAGCATCTCGCCGTTGCGCATCAACGCCTGCACGGCGTCGTCGATTCCCGGCCCGATGGTGACGAGGTAGATGAGCACTTCCCGGCGGCGGGGCTTTATTCGCCGCTGCCCCCGGCTTCGGGAAGGGATTTTTTCGGAGTGCAGTGTGCCAGAATGATCCGTCGAAGAAGTGAAAAATTCGGCTAATTTACGGCTGTTGAAGCGCAGCCCGCTTTCGCTGAGCGCTATTCCGCTCTCGTCGATGGCGGCATCGCAAAGCACATACAGCGCGCGGGGGCAAATCTGCGGCGCATGCGCCTCTAAAAGCTCGGCCATGCGCAGTCGCAGCTCCCTGCCAGAGGGGCGGGTAGAGAGAGGATTGAATCTCATTCCCGCCCCGGCCTCTTTGAAAAAGTAGTGATAGGTTTGCAATTCAGCCAGAAATTGCAGCGCCCGGGCGCGAAAATTCTCCTCCGGCCACTCGATTCCCTGCCAGCGGCGCAGCAACGGCTGGTAGCCGCGGATGCTCGAAAACGCAGTTTGATAAGCCTCGGCGTCGGTTGCGACGCCGGCGAGGCGCTCCCGCAGCCGCCTGATTTCCTTGAAGAGACCCGACTTATCAACGGCGGCGCGGGTGAGGGAGAGATAATCTCCCGGATCGATCTTGTATATGAACGGATCGCTGACCCGGGGACGGTTTTTTTCAGGAAGAAAGTCGAGCATGGGTAAACTTTTAGATGAATCTCAACGGCTATATTTATCCACCGCGCCGGAGATCGCTTTAAACGAATCTTTCAGGGTTTGATAGAGGGAGCGATAAATCCCGTAGAAATCCTGGTAAACCTTTACCCGTTCCGCCGCCGGCTCCACCCGCCGGACAATTTTGATGCAGCTCCGGCAGGCTTCCTGAACGGTCGGATAAGCGCCCGCGCCCACCGCCGCTAACAGCGCCGCTCCGTAAGGCGCGCCTTCGGTGGAGTTGAGCGTCGCCAACTCGGCGGCGAATACATCTGCTAAAATCTGCCGCCACAACTCGCTTCGCGCCCCGCCCCCGGAAACCCGCACCTGGCGAATCTCCAAACCGATGCTTCGCAGCATCTCTAAGCAGTCCTTCAAACTGTAGGCCACCCCCTCCAATACCGCGCGTACGAAATGCGCTTTGCGGTGCCGGAGGGTCATGCCCAGGAAAACCCCTTTCGCCAGGGGATCGGGGTAAGGGGTGCGCTCCCCGCTGAGATACGGCAAATAGAGCAGCCCCTCCGCGCCGGGCGGGGCCTGCTGCGCCTCCGCGCTGAGCAGCTCATAGGGATCAACCCCCGTTTGCCGGGCGAGGGCCTGTTCCGGCTCGCCGAATACCTCCCGGAACCAGCGCAAGGAGCCGCCCGCCGCCAGGGTTACTCCCATCACGTGCCAGGCGCCCGGAACCGCGTGGCAGAAGCCGTGCAGGCGTCCTTGCGGCTCCCGGGCCGGTTGGTCGGTATGCGAAAACACCACCCCGGAAGTTCCTAAGCTCACGGAAACGATCCCCGGCAATACGGTTCCCGTTCCGACGCCCCCGGCGGCCTGGTCCCCGCCGCCCCCGACCACGGGAATTCCCGGCTGAAGACCGGCCTCTTTCGCCGCGATTTCGCTAACCGCGCCGGTAATCTCCGGGGATTCATACACTTTCGGCATCCGGGAAGCGGGAATGTCTAAGGCGCTTAACATCTCGCCGGACCAATTCCGCCGCTGCACGTCGAACAGCAAGGTTCCGGAAGCGTCGGAAACGTCCGTGGCAAATTCCCCGGTCAGGCGGTAGCGGATATAATCCTTGGGCAGCAAGATTCGGGCGGTTTTTTGGTAGATTTCCGGCTCGTTTTCCTGCATCCAAAGTATTTTGGGCGCGGTAAAGCCCGGCAGCGCCGCGTTTCCGGTAATTTCGAGCAGCCGTTCAAAACCGATCCGGCGGGTAATTGCCTCGCACTGCGCCGCGGTGCGCTGGTCGTTCCACATGATGCAGGGGCGCAGCGCCCGGCCGTCTTTATCTAACAGCACCAGCCCGTGCATCTGGCCGGTCAACCCGATCCCCTCAACTTGCCCCGGTTTGATCCCCGCCTGTTGCAGCGCCCCGCGAAAGCTGTTTCGCGCGGCGTTCCACCAATCTTCCGGGTTTTGCTCTGCCCACAGCGGGCGGGGGCTGGACAGGGGATATTCGCCGGCGGCGCTGCCGAGCACGGTTCCGGCTGCGTCGATCAAAACCGCTTTTGCCGCGGTAGTGCCTAAGTCTAATCCTAAAAAGTATGCCATTGGGGGTTTCCCTTCCTGATCGATTTTGAGGAGACGCAGCGGTTTATTTCCCGTATTTCGGCAGCTTTGGCGCCCGGGGATTGATATCCGGCCCGAAAAATTTGAATATAACCAGGTCTTCGTTTCCGTTGTTCTCCACCGTTACCGGGCGAATTGCGGCGTCGCGGCAGACTAACAGTTCATCCATGGCGGGGTTGCGGCCCTCGATCTCTTTTCCGGCAAAACGGCCTTTGCCCTGCCACACCAGGAGATTGTAAACCCCGTTGTCGCGGCTTAGGCAGGTCTCTCCCGGGCGAACAACCAGTTTCTTGCCGCTGAAGCGGTCGCTGTTGTAGAAAATCCAGTATTCCTCCCCGCCGGGTTGTATGCTCTCCGGGATCAGCAGGGGCGGGGTATGGCGATTTTCGTAAAAATAGGGGTCCCCGCTGATTTCCCAATCGATCATTTCCAGGATGATGCGCTCCCGGTATTTCTCCCGGTCTTCCCGGCGCACGTCTTTGAACAGCAGTTCTTTGGAGATGATTTTACCGCCGCATTTGGCTTGCAGCATGGCAAATACGTCCGAGTCTTCCTGCAATTCGATGGTGAGGGCGGAGCCGGGGGCGTGCAGGGTGCCCGCGGGAATGTGAAAACCGTCTCCCGGGGCCAACAAATAGGCTTTGGAGTGCTGCAGAATCAAATCGCTGTCCCATTTTTCCAGGTAGGGCAGCAGTGTTTCGTAGCTTTTTGCTTCGGCGATGGAAGGATGCACGCCTAAGAAAGTTTCCGGGTGCAAGCCCATGTCGAGGCCCTCCGGGAAATAGTAGGCTTCCTCCTTGGGATTCTGCCCCACCAGCGCTGCGTGATGCTTCATCTGATGAAAATGGTAGGGCAGCCGATCCGCGTAATCGAAGATTTTCGCCAGCCGGTCCAACCCCCGGGGATGCGCGGCGGCGTATTCCGCGCCCATGATCAAATCCCCGGCCGCGGCCACGGCGTCTTTGAGGGTGAGGCGCTCTCCCTCTTCCAGCGCCAGAAAGCTTAGCCCTTCATCCGCTGCCGCTACCCGGTTATCCGCCCGGGTGGTGGAGGCCAGCCAGCGCTCGCAAATGCCCCCGCGCTCGCCTAACTCATACTGGTCTTCCGGCAGGCCCAGCCGCCGTCCCGGGGGCAGAAAATCCCGCGCCACCCAGGCCGGCTTGAGCCGCAGCACCCCGTGGGACTCTCCTAACGCCTTCTCCACCCGGCTGCGCATGTGTTTCTGTCTCTCGTTCATGGTGATTTACTCCGCGACGCTAAGTGGTAACTATTCAGAGGGTATAAGGTGTAAGGGAAACAACGCCCTATACCCTATACCCTATACCCTATACCCTATACCCTATACCCCTTGCCCCATGCCCTTTACCCCTGGGTTATTTCGTATAAACGCGTCGATCTCCTCCGGCGAAGGCATGGCGCTTTGTGCGCCTTTGCGGGTGACCGAAAAACTCCCCACGGCGTTGGCGAATTCAATCGCTTCGTTTAACCCTGCGCCGCTGGCCAGAGAGTGCGCCAGCGCCCCGTTAAAAGCGTCGCCGGCGGCGGTGCTATCCACCACCGCGACTTTCCGGGCGGGAAATAATTTTTCCATGCTTTGATCGACTAACAGAGCGCCCCTTTCGCCCAGGGTCACGATAACGTGGCCGATCCCGCGATTCAACAGGCTCCGGGCGGCCTTCGCGGCGCTTTCCGGGTCGGCGGCGGCCATGCCGGAGATCATTTCCAATTCGGTTTCGTTGGGGGTGAGAAAATCTACCTGCTGGAGCAGTTCAAGGGGGAGAGGCGCTGCCGGCGCGGGATTGAGAATGAAAATACAGCCATTTTCATTTGCCAGCCTGGCGGCTGCCATCACCGTTTCCAGGGGCGATTCCAACTGCGCCAGCACGATTTTCACCGCGGAGAATAGCGCTCTTTTTTCCTCGATATCCGCCGGTGATAACTTCATGTTGCTGCCGGAGGCGACCACAATCTGGTTCTGCCCGCGCCCGTCCACGGTAATCAAGGCCACCCCCGTGGGCTCATCCGGGTCGATCAGCAGGTGTTCCAGGTTGACCCCGTTGCGCTCCATGCTGCCGCAGAGCCTTTCCCGGAAGAGGTCGTTTCCCATTTTCCCGATGAAAAGCGTTCGGCTCCCCAGCTTGGCGCAGCAGACCGCCTGGTTGGTGCCCTTTCCCCCGGGGAACATGGCGAATTGTTTGCCTAACACCGTCTCGCCCGGGGCGGGAAATCGCTCCGTATATACCGCCATGTCCATATTGGCGCTGCCAATCACTAACACGCCTTCTCTTTCCACAGGGATCCTCCGCAGCATTCGGTTTTGGAACGCCGGTTTTACTGCTTCCGGGGCCGGATCAATGTACATAGAAACTCTCTACTATTTCAAGACCGGGTTAAGTTTTTGAGCGCAGTCATCCTGTGACGGAAGAGCAAATTACCGCAAAAGCAGATTTTTTTGCGCATAAGTCTTTAGTTTATAATAGATTGTTCAGTAAGATTTTTCGCGTAGAGTTTATGCTACAAAATACCCATTAATTCTGCTGCCGCGGCCGGGGAGCTGTGAGCATCTTAACGATAAGAGTTGGTTAAACAGCAGGTTAAAAGCGTTTGTGGGGGTTGTAGCAAGCGGTAAAGACGCGAAAAAAGGTTCGGTGATTCAGGGCAATTTAAAAAGTCAAAAGCGCCTTATAATATGCCCAGGTTTGGATGGACAAAGGGTAGAGCGGTTCTTTGAAAACAATGTTGAGAGTATGATAGCGGTCGCGTGCTAACGCCAGGCTTTCGAGATAGCCGTTCGCAACAGATTCTCCTGCGGAGAGGAGACCTTCGGGTTTGCAGGGAGTCCGGTTTGGGGGCGGCGATTTTCAAGAAGCAGGAAACAGCCCCCGGCCGGTATCATCAAAAAAGCGCCGCTGATATTGCGACGTCCATCCACTCCTCATCTCTTTAGGGTTCCCCCTTTCATACCCGTTGTTCTAAACCGGAGAAGACGCCGGAGACAGGAATCGTCGCCGGTTTATTTCTGTTTTTAATCCATTTTATTCAATTCACCCATCACCCATTTAACAACACAGGAGGTTCTACAATGGGCCAACAGCAACTCTTATTGATCGTTTTAAGCGTCATCATCGTCGGTGTGGCCGTTGCCGTCGGGGTGACCCAGTTCAAAAGCGGCGCCGTGGATTCTAACCGCCAGGCAGTGATCGGAGATCTGGTGAATTTGGGGGCAAAGGCGCAGCGATATTACCGCACGCCCCTGGAATTAGGCGGTGGTAAGCAGGATTTCAATGGATTCGGGCTCCTCAGCGCGAATGAATACTCCAACGCCAATGGCAATTATCAGGTAGTAGCCACAGCACCTACCGGCACTAGTGCGATTACCGCTGCGGCATCATCTATCGCCGCTACTGACCAGGAAATCTTTATCGTGGGCAGCGGCACGGAAACTGGCAACAATGGAGTTGACCCGCTCAAAGTGTATGCGAGAGTGACCGCAGATTCGATTATCGTGGTTAATCCTCCTCTGAACTGATGGCGGCAAAGAAACTGCAAACCCAAATGCGAGGCATGGTTTCCAATGCCTCGCATTTTTTTGATTGCATCGTGTAAGTATCCATTCATTGAAATTATTGAGATTTGCGGCAGTGATTAGCCGGTTTACAGTGTCCTATCACCTGACATTTGAGAATTTTAGGGAAATGTATGGCTTTAGCGCCCTCCTGACCTCACCTAACCCCTCCCGACGCTTCGCGTCACCCTCCCCTTCCCTCTCCTATAGGAGAGGGAAGGGGAGGGTTGGGGTGGGGATGGGTGAGGTTAAACGCGAGGAGCATCAGAAACACTCATATGTCAGGTGATAGTACACGGTTTACAGGAATAATGCGAATCAGGAGTTGAAAATACATTGGTGAGTGCGGAGAAAAGACAGGCTTGAACATCCCCCCTGTCCCCCCTTCAAAGGGGGGATGGGGCTTCGTCGTGAGCTCAGCCGAACGGGGGATGTCCTTTTCCCAATCGTTCGTAAAACCAGTGTTTTCGCTCAACTCTTCATTCGCTGTACTAAAAATCAGCAACCAGCGGCAGCCGCAAGTAAAATGTTTACCTGTTCACAGCATAACAGCGAGTAGATGGAAGATGCCCGACTTCCGGTTTGAAGGAACTACGATTGAAGGCAAATCCGTACAGGGATTTGTCAGCGCGGATAACTCCAATGAGGCGAAGTCGAAGGTGCGCCAGTTAGCGGAGCAGCACCAGGTCAAGGTGCAGCGCATTCGCCGGCGGCGCAGCTTTCTTTATAAAATTCAACGGGCCAACGAAAAACCCCTGAAAGGCGAGCAGAAAGCCTTCAGCAAGGAAGAGTTGAAGGCAGCCTTTGAAAAATTAGGCTATACCTCCGTTTCCGTTTATCCCAAGTTCCTGGATATCAAGCTCCCCCCGCCGGCTACCGAGGTGATTACTTTTGTGCGCCTGAGCGCGGACCTGCTGCGGGAAAAACTCCCCTTTACCGAAGTGCTGCAGCTCTTGACCAACGACGTGCAAAATCCCCGCCTCAAGGAAGCTCTGAAAGAGATCAACAATGATCTGCGCCAGGGCAAGGACAGCGAAGAAGCGTTCCTCCGCCAGGAAAAGGTGTTAGGCCCTTTTACCGCCCGAATGTTGGGCATCGCCTCCAAGAGCGGCAACATGGCCAATATTTACGAGAGCACCGCCAAATTCCTGGAGCGCAGCGCGGAGTTCAAGCGCAGCCTGCGCAGCGCCCTGATCATGCCCATGTTTACCCTGTTAGTGCTGGCGGGGGCCTGCGTCTTCTATATTGCGTATATTTTCCCGGAAACCGCCAAGCTCTTTGCCAAATTAGGCACCGAGCTTCCCCCCATGACCACCGCCACCATGGCCTTGAGCGATATGATTATGAACAACGGCCTGGCTTTTCTTACCGTCACCCTTTCGCTGGCCGGGGGGCTGATCTATCTTCTGCGCACGCCCAAAGGGCATTTCTTGCGCGATAAATACATGATCAAAATCCCGGTGTTAGGGACCCTCATCCACAAATCTTCCATCGAAATTTTTTGCCGGGTATTCCATTCCCTTTACAGCGGCTCCGGGGAGAATATCGAGGCGATCAAGTTAGCCGCGGAAGCCTGCGGCAATAAATACATGGAGCACCAGATCAAAACCGTGGCCATTCCCATGATGCTCAGCCAGGGCAAGGGGCTGGTACAGTCGTTCGAGGCCAGCGGGGTGTTTACCCGCACCGCGCTGGCGCGCTTCAGCTCCGGGGCGGAGACCGGAACCATCAAGGCCACGGCGCTGCAAATCGCCAGTTTTTACGAGAAAGAGACCGTGTACAAACTCAAAAACGCGGTGGAATTCATCCAATTAGCCATCGCCATGATCATCATGATCGTCATTACCCTGTTGACCCTGATCTCTTCGGAGACGGCGCTGATCAAGCCGAAATCGCCGTTTCAGTAAACAGAGTGTTTTAGTGTTATAGTGTTCCGGTGTTCAGGTAGGACCACTGAAACACTATCCAAAAATATTTAAATTTGCCACATGGTTCGATAAACTCACCATGCAAAGAACACAGAGAGCACAGAGGAATTGAGAAATTATGCCAGCCAGAAAGTGGAGCTATGCCGAAAACTCTGTGATCTCTGTGAACTCTTTCCAAAGGAACCCCTTTGGGGGTGGCTAAAAAAGTTAGGGACAAACTCTCAGATTTCGGCATGAAGAATCTAAAACACCAAAACACCATAGCACTCTAAAAAGCCATGCAAGACATCAACTACCAGTTAGGATCGACGCTGTTAAAGAAGAATATCCTGGATATTAGCACCCTGAAAAAGGCGCTGGAAATCAAGGAAACCGAAGATTCTCCCATTCGCAGGAGTTTGGCGCAGATCCTGGTAAAAGATTTCAATTTCGATCACGATGCCATTTACCGCGAAGTGGCCGATTTCTACGGCTTCCGGGAAATCCGCCTGGGCGACGAGAATCTGGATGAGAAACGCTTCAAATTCATCCGGCGCAAAATAGAGCAGTTGCCGGAATCCATGCGCACGTTGATGGAAGAGGAAAAAATTTTACTGTTAGGCTACGAACAAATTCCCACTTCCCAGCTTTATAAATACATTTTTGTGGCTACCGACCCCACCAACGGCCACGTTCCCACCGTGGCCATGGCTATGAACGCCAAACGCTACGAGGTCTGCTACATCGACTCCCGGGATTACCAGACCCTGTGGGAAATGATCTTCCCCCAGCAAAACGAGTATTTGAAGATTTTAGAAGACAGCGGCATCGAAATTCAGGAAGACGATGAAGAGGCCGGCCTGCAGGAAGAATTGTTAGACGCGGAGATCAACAAAAGCCTGTTAGTGCACTTAGTAGAGGGCATGTTGTTAGAAGCGGCGGTGCGCGGGGCCAGCGACATTCACCTGGTTCCCCGGGACGCCCGAACCACGGAAATCCATTTCCGCATCGACGGCAAGCTGCGCCTGTGGCACGTGCAGGAAGGGGTGCGCCCGGAGGCCATGGCCGCGGTGGTGAAAGACCGCTCTAAAAATGTGGATCGCTTCGAGCGCGACTCGCCGCAAGACGGTTTTATCCAGCGCACCGTCGGCGGGCATATGATCCGTTTCCGGGTATCGGTGCTGCCCATCGTGGGAAAAGATTTCCAGTATAAGTTCGAGAGCATCGTTATCCGGGTTTTAGATGACCGCAAAGTGATCAGCGATTTCAACCAGCTCGGCTTCCAGGGCGTCGCGAAAGAATTTTTTCTAAAGGCAATCTCCAAACCGCAGGGAATGGTCATCGTTACCGGGCCGACCGGCAGCGGGAAATCCACCACCCTGTTTGCGGCGCTCAATTACGTGATAAAACCGGAGATCAACGTGCTGACCGTGGAAGACCCGGTGGAATATATCATTCCCGGGGCGCGGCAGATCAAGATCGGGCACCGCAACAGCTTCGAGCAGGCCATTCGCTCCATTCTCCGGCACGACCCCGACGTGGTAATGGTAGGGGAAATCCGCGACAAGATCACCGCGGAAACCGCCATCAAATTAGCCAACACCGGGCACCTTACTTTCTCTACCTTGCATACCAACGACGCCCCCAGCGCGGTGTCGCGTTTGTATATGATGGGCATTGAACCCTTTTTGATCGCTTATGCCATCAACGTGATCATTGCCCAGCGCTTGATCCGCCGGCTCTGCGATAACTGCAAAACCCCCGTCAAAAAACTGGATATCGGGGCGGCGCTGAGCCTCGGTTTCAGCGAAGAAGAAGCCCGCCAGACGGTTTTTTACGATACCGTGGGCTGCGACCAGTGCCATGGGGGGTACAAAGGGCGGGTGGCCATCCACGAAGTGCTCTATTTCAGTAAAGAAATCCAACAGATCATTTTCGAGGCCGGCAAGGAGATCGACGAAGAAAGACTGCGCGAAACGGCCCGGAAGCAGGGCATGCAAACCCTGCGGGCGGCCGGGCGGGAGCGCATCAAACAGGGACTTTCCACCCTGGCGGAAGTAGGCCAGGCGACCATGGAAGATTAAGGGAAGAGATTCATAATTGCCAATTGGCAATTGGCAATTAGCAATTGGCAATTAAACAATGTTCAATCTCCAATAACCGGAGGCGCTCATGCACACCGGACAGACCATGATCACATTGGGAGCGTTGATGTTCTTGGGAATTACCGTGCTGAACATGAACCGCTCTTTCAGCGACAGCGATGTCGCCCTGCTGCACAACCAGTACCGCATGGAGGCGCTTTCGCTGATGAACACTTATAAAGAAGAGGCTTTTACACGTTTTTTTGACGAAGCCTGCACCAGCCTGATCAGCGCCAAACGGGTCAATGATTTTACCGCCGCGGCTTCTCTGGGCATGGGCGTGGGCGATGGGGGAATTCCCAATGATTTCGATGATTACCATAACTACTCCCTCACCGATACCGGGCCCAGCGGGATGGTGTATAAAATTTTCTTTAAAGTGGATTACGTGGATTTGTCGGGAAACCAGATCGTTACTTCCGCTTCCCGCACCTACCACAAGCGCATGAGAATTTACGTCACGGATAACACCGCCGCCGGCGACGACCCGATGTTCTACCATTGGAAAAACGGCCTGAAAGTGCGGGATACTCTCTCGGTCAGCCTGGTGAATAGTTACTGGTTCTATAACTGAACCTCACCTAACCCCTCCTGCCCGCCTTTGGCAGACACCCTCCCCTTCCCTCCCCTCATAAGGAGAGGGAAGGGGAGGGTTGAGGTGGGGATGGGTGAGGTTACAATCAAAGCGAGCGCGCCATGTCAGCGATTATGGACATCATCTCCGGGATTGTGGTGGGAGGTCTCATTCTGGTGATTGCCCTGACCGCGTTAGGCACCGGGATGCAAACCACGGCGAATCACAGCGCCCTGGAAATTGTGCAGCTCAGCCTGGCGCAGAGCCACCGCATTATGGAATCGGACCTTCGCAAAGCCGGTTTCGGCATTCCCCGGCAAGACCAGGGCCAGGTATTCCAGGTTGCCGCGCCCTCGCAGGTGAAAATTCTGGCGCACCTGAATCTGCAGCCCGGCAGCGAGATTCCCGTTGCCGGCGTTTCCACCTACGATGACATTCCCGATACCCTGGAATACAGCATTACGGCGGACGAGACCATCACCCTGGGCGATACCACCCTGACGCTCTACAATATCAACCGCCGGCTCAAGATCGCGTCAATCGCCAGCGACAGTATGATGATCGGGAAGATCGGAAATAACGACGTCTTCACCTATTTAGACCAGTGGGGCAGAACTACCGCGGTTCCGGCGGAAATTCGCGTGCTGGAGGTGAGCCTGCGGGCCTTTAATCCCCGGGTCATTTTAAGCCCGGAGTTAGTAATGACCGGTACGTTGAGCAGCAACGATCTTGAGGTTCGCCGTCGGGAAGTGCGCTGGCTTCTGCGCGGATCATACAGCCGGGAGGCGCGCATCATGTTGCGGAATTTGCGCAGGTAAAGCGGCGCCGGGGTGTTCGAGTGTTTTGGTTTCCAGGTGTTATGATGCCAATTACGGGTTGGAGTATATGATTGGATTTGGAGAAAACGCCTTAACACTAAAAATACTTTCGTTTAAGGAGAAAGCGGAAAATGTTCGGTAAAGGAGCGCTGCTCGTCGTATTAGGATTATCCATGACTTTCGCGGTCTATCAACTTCAATTGCGGGAGCACCGGGTTTCCAGCAGCGACGATTTCAATCTCCAATATACCCGGATGCTGGTGCGGGAAACCGCCGCCGGCGCCATGAATATCGGAATCAATAAAATCTGGAACGAAAACTGGACCAACGGCAGCTTTACGGTTTACACCCAGGGCTGTACCGCTACCTGTTCGGTTAGCAAGCCGGGGGCGGATACCGTGTATGCCCTGGCAAAAGCCTGGACCTCGGTGTTCGATGAAACCGCCTATCAGCAGGGCGGCGCATCGTTGCTGGTGGAAGACTCCCTCCGCGCCCAATTGGCTTATGTTCTGCCGCTTTGCCGTTATTTCTGGATTAGCGGCGACGAAGGCGGCACCGGCAGTTCCTGGAACCAGTGGCGCGACGCGGATACCACCTATGGCCCGGTTCACACCAATACGGTATTGAATATTACCGGCGCCCCGGTTTTCCATCGCAAAGTTACCGCCTACGGGGGGATCACCCCCAGCCCCGCTACCTCCGCTTGCCTGGCAAAATTGTACGGCGGTTGGGAAATCGGGATGCAGATCAACCTCCCCACGGATATGTCCGCCCTGGTGGCCGCCGCAGACGCCGGGAACGGGGGCGCGCCCAATAATACCAAATCCGTTTACACCCTGATAACCACCTTCGACTTTTTGAGCGACGGCAGGGTTGCCCGCACGGTTTCCGGCAGCCCCACCGATACGGTGCTGGTGAGCGACATTGCCCCCACCGGGGTGATCCGCTCTACCGTGGACGTTAACGTAAAAGGGGTCTTCAACGGCCAGTTGACGATCTACTCAACCGATGATATTAACATCGTTGACGACCTGGTCTATGCCAACAACCCCCTTAGCGATCCCGCCTCTGACGATTTCCTGGGCCTGGTGGCGTTAGATAACATTAAAATCACTGATAACGCGCAAAACACCAGCGATGTAACGGTGCAGGCATGTTTGTTCGCGGTTTTTGGAGAGATACGCGCCCAGAACTGGAGCACCCGTGCTCCCGCGGGAGAGCTGCGGATCACCGGCAGCATGGCGCAAAATACCCGGGGAAGGATTGGGAATTACGACTGGTCCACCAGCACCTTATCGAACGGTTTCGTCAGGAAATACCGTTACGATACCCGGCTGGCAAGCGCCGCGCCGCCCAATTTCCCCACGGTGTCGCATTTGCGGTTGTTGTCCTGGTGGGAGTGATGCCAGGGGCGGACAGGGGGGGGTAGGGGGTAGGCGGTAGGGGCGAAGCATTCGGGGTAAACATTTCTCGGAAATTTATGGGTCTTTTTTCCGAATGCTTCGCCCCTACATCGCCCACCCCGGGGATGGGAAGGCAAAAGGAATGACGGGAAGACCGGAGATATTTGACAGAGGAGCAGCAGGAGCCGATTCTGAATGGTGAATTCAGAATCGTGAATTTGAAAATCGGAGAAAAAATTATGGCCATACATCCTGAAGAGGTTCTGCGGATCAGAACTTTCCTGAATTCGCTCATCCAGCAACTCCCCCAGGGATTCCGGGAAGTAGAGAAACAGGTCATCATCGGCCTGCGCATTCTTCCCAAAATCGCCCCGAGAGAGAAAGCGATGTTGAGAGAGTTTGCCCATAAACTGTTGCTGCTGATGCGGGAATACGAAGCCTCCGACATTGAATTCGGCGGGCCGGGATCGAACAGCATGATCTGGCTGCGGGTTTATGGGCAAAAGCGGCCTCTCCCGGAGTTGGGGCGGTTTTCCTTAGATGAATTCAGCATCCTGATCCAGTGCCTGCTGCAAGAAACCCAGCAAAAGCAATTGTATAAGAACCGCAGCATCGATTTCAGCTACGTCGTCGCCCTGCCCGACCAGCCCCGGCAGCGTTACCGCGCCACGGTTTATTTTGAAATGGGAGAGCTGGCCTTGAATATGCGGGCGATCCAGACCCGGCTTCGTCCCTACGAATCCTACGGCTTCCATGAAAACGTGAGCCGTACCCTCAGCCTGCGATATAATAAGGAGGGGCTGATCCTGGTCACCGGCATTACCGGCTCCGGCAAGACCACCACCTTAGACGCCATCATCGACCTGAACAACCGCGAAGTGGAGGGCCATATCATCGTGTTGGCTTCTCCCATCGAATTTATCCACCAGTCTCAAAAGTGCATCATCCGCCAGCGGGAGGTCGGGCTGGATACCCTCTCTTTCAAGCAGGGCGTTATCGAGGCGCTGCACCAGGACCCCGATATTATCATCATCGGGGAAATGCGCGACCCGGAGACCATTATGACCGTGTTAGAGGCGGCGGACAGCGGCCATAAGGTATTTTCCACCCTCCATACCGCCTCCGCGGTGGAGAGCATCGAACGCATCATCGCGGAAATGCCCAGCCTGGAGCAGGACCGGGTGCGCAATCGTCTGGCCGATACGCTCAGATGTGTTATCTCGCAGAAACTCGTTCCCGGAGTAAACGGGAAGCTGGCACTGGCGAAGGAAATCATGATCATGACCTCCTCGGTGAAAGCCGCCATCAAGAATAACAATCTCAGCGAAGTTTACCAGATGGTCAACGAAGGCAAACAGCACGGAATGCTCACCATGGAGCAGGACTTGCGGCGCTTGCTGTTAGAGGAAAAAATATCCCCGGAAACTGCCATGAGTTTTGCCAACAACAAGCGGCTGATGGAGCAGTTGCTCAATGCGGATATTATTCTGTGAGTTGCGAGTTTCGGGAACTCAAAACTCGAAACTCGAAACTCAAAACCAAGTGACCTATTTGGCAAAAAAATAGAGCGCGAAACTAACCTGTAATGCGAGCGCGTTGCTCGCCGATGATAGCGACTATGAAAGAAGAATTGATTTTCCGGGCTTTGCAATTGAAAGAGAGGGCGGTCGGCCTCATCCCCGGCCAATCCGCCCAATACGCCATCGGCATCTTCGTCGATGGCGAATCGCTGCACGTGGTCTGCTTGAAAAAAAGCGGGCTGGATATCGAGCTGGTGGACGCGGACACCCTGAAGTTAGTTACCCGGTTAGAAACCGTGCCCGCCGGGGGGGAGGAAACGATCCTGGAGTTAGTGGATATTTCTTCGGGAAACTCCCAGCCGCTGGACCTCGCCTCCGAGCTTTCGGACTCTAAAATTTTTCTAAAGGATGGCGCCGACCCTGCGAAAAATGCCTCGGTGCTCAACTACATTTTAGGCAAATATTCCCATAAACGCTACGAGGTCGCCATCAGCCTGGCCGAGCCGCAGGTGCACTATTCCTATTTCACAAAAAACTGGAATACCCAGGAAGAGGATGTTAAGCAGAAAGTGATTGCCGAGCTTACCCAGCTTCGCCCCAATGCCGCGACCCTGAAGCCGGAAGACTTGCACGTCCTCAGATTAGTGGACGGGCGCACCATGGCGATTTTGCGCGACAGCGGTTTTAACCTGCTGCACCTCCTCCAATCCGCCCACCCGCGTTATCTAAAACGGCTGGCCTTTGTTGAGAGCGCGGAAATTTCCCTCATCAACCTGGTGAATCTGAACTACGACCTGGACAGCGACGAATTCACCCTCATCGTGTACATCGGTCAGGAAAACAGCCGCCTGATTTTCTTGAAAGGCGAGCATATTTTCAACATTTCCTACGTGATTGGAGTCGGAATCGACGCCGAGAACATCGCCTACACCATTTACAGCCGGATCATGTTAGAGCAGGACAACCTCAGCCTGCCTAAAATTCACCACATCATCCTTGCCGGGGAGTGCCACCAGGCGGACATGAAAAATTTTCTTGCCAAACGCCTGCCCGAGGGCGTGAACGTGGAATACCTGCATTTCCGGGAACTGGAGCAGCCGGCGCTCGATTCCTTATTGTCCCGTTATGCGATTGCTACCGGCGCGGCCTTCCGGAGCCTGTACCAGCAAAATAAGCATATCATCGACATGGATTTGCGTCCCCAGGACGTCAAAGAAGGGCGCGGCTTCAAATTGGGAGTTTGGGGATTGGCCTGCCTGATCATGCTGGCCATGATGACCTTTATTTTCACCATTCGCCTGGGGGTGCAGAGCCGCGACATCACCCAGTTAGATGTTCAAACCCTGGCCAAAAAGCAGGAATTGCAGCAATTCCAGGATATGGAAATGCGCCTGAATGTCTATCGCAAACAGGTTAGCGGTTTTGATGACGCGGCGAGCATGCTGGATTCCCTGGCATTGGGCACGGATACCTGGAGCAACTTTTTACACCGTCTGGCCGGGGCAACGAACCAGAGTAAAGGGGTTTGGATCACCGATTTGTCCCAATCTACCCCGGGAAAGGTAGCGGTGAAAGGATACTCCACGGAGCGCGCCAGCATCTTAGACTTTTCCCGGCGGATGGGCAACGCCACCATCCGGCGGGTGGACGTTCAGGAGATGCGGCAATCCAAAGTTTACAATTTTGATATCGAGTTGGATGTCGTTCCACCCACGCAATAAAAAGTGTTCAGGTGTTATGGTGTCTGAGTGTTATGGTGTTTGAGTGTTATGGTGTTTGAGTGTTATGGTGTTTGAGTGTTATGGTGTTTGAGTGTTATGGTGTTTGAGTGTTATGGTGTTTGAGTGTTATGGTGTACGCCAGCGATCCCACCCAATTACCAAATCACTAAAAAATCTGAACACCTTTAATACTCGATCAAAAAAGAGGTCGTCTTCTAATGTCTTACACAATGCGCAACAACTTTATCTTAGGAAGCATTACCGCGGCGGTTCTTCTGGTCGGGGGCTATTACGTCTTGTGGTTTTTCCCGGGCAAGATCGCTGAGCGGAAAAAAGAGCTTACCGAGGTGCACAACCAGTTGAAGCAATACGAGAACATCGAGGGAGAATTTTTCCAGCTTGACAGCATGATCCGGGAGAAACGGCAAAGACTCACGACCCTGGAGAAACAGTTTACCAGCGAAGAAACCTTTGCGCAAACCTATGATTACTTGAACAGCATCCTGGGCCAGATCGGGTTCTTAGAATTCAACATGAATTTTGTTCGCAAAGAGGACCGCGGAAAGTATGGCTACAACGTGTACAGCATTCGCGGGGAGGGCGCGTTTTCCCGGGTTTTTCAGTTTATTTACTATATCGAAAAGGGGCCGCGGATGTATCGCATCAGCCGGCTGAGCCTTAGCAGCGCGGAACGCAGCGGGCCGAACAGCCGCAATCCCGCACAGGTGATCCCCTTTGACATGGAGGTATGGTCCTACTTTGCCAAACTGGACAGCCTGCCGGCGGTCACCGAACGCCTGGCGAGCCTCTCGGCGCCCCAGGTTGCCAACCCCTTTCAACTGGCGGTTGCCCGCCCGGTCGCCGTGAGCAGTCTCCCCCCCAATACCGAAAAGTTAGTGGAAGTAGGGCGGGCGGAACTGAAGGCGGTGATGGCGGGGAAGGCGCTGATAGAATACAACGGCCAGGTCCATGTAATGAAGGAAGGCGACCGGGTGTACCTGGGGCAGCTAACCCACATCAACCCGGATAAAAACGAAGTGGTATTCACCTTGAACAAGAACGGGGTTTCCGAAACCGTCACCCTGCAATTGAAATTCGGCGGGGGCAAATGACCCTGCGAGAAATGAAAAATGCAAAGTGAAAAATGAAAAACATGTCCCTGTAGATTACCGCTTTCGCGCATAGGCGTAAACCTAAGCAAAATAGGACTACCCAATCTTCAATGTTCAATCTTCAATTCAAATAACCCGTGAGGGAGCGTATGCGTTTGAAATGTTTTTGGTTCGTTGTTTTATTGAGCATATTAGCTCAAGAGGCGGTGATGTCCCAGTCCAATCTTCCCTCGGAAGCGCGAAGGGCCCTGGCCGCCCCGGAAGAGATCGTTTCTTTCTCCCGGTCAACTTCTTTTGCCAATGCGCTGTTGATCGTCAACGATCTATCCAAAAAATTTTCCGGCAAGATGATCGTCGGCCAGGATGCCTATTCCGGCCCCATCGGGGTGGACATTAACAAACAGCACTGGATGACCGCCCTGGAAATGATCTTGCGCCAGAACGGCCTGTGGTACGAAGAGTACGCCGATTATATCCGCATTGTGCTTTTTGCCAAAAGCCCGGTAAAACCGGCGGCGTCTGCCGCCCCGGCCGAGGATAGCGGAAAATCCCGGGAAGTGGTCATTTCGGCGATCTTTTTTGAAGCGGACATTGCCAAGCTGCGCCAGGCCGGGATGAGCTGGGATTTCTTTTATGGGAAAGACGTTAACTTAGGAATTCAGAATAACTCCGCCACCGCCCGCGGCGGGCTTTTCCGGGTAGATATCGATCCCGAGCTGGATTTTGCGGATGTTACCGCTACCTTCAAAGCGTTAGAGAGCAACCAGTTGGGCGAGGTGATTACCAGCCCCCAGATCACCGTCAAATCCGGCGAAGAAGGGCGCATCCAGGTGGGCAGCGACGTTTCCGTAACCCTGCAAGATTTTTCCGGCAACTCCGTCACCCAGTTCTTTTCCACCGGCTCCATCATCCAGGTAACCCCGGAAGTGGTGATTCGCGATTCCCTGAAATTCATCAACCTGCAATTGATTATCGAACGGAGCAAAAGTGCTGTGAGCGAGAGCGGGGGACTGGAAATTCTGAAATCTTCCGCGGAGACCTCGGTGCTGCTCTTAGACGGGGAGGAAACCATTATCGGTGGGCTGTTTTCCAACGAAGAAGCCACCACCCGGGAGGGAGTGCCGTTTTTGAAAGATTTGCCCTGGTGGTTTTTCGGGCTGCGTTACGTGTTCGGGTTCGAATCCAAAAGCTATAAGAAGAAAGAGTTGTTGATTCTCATCAGAGGAGAAATTCTCCCCACCCTCGAGGAACGCTTGCAGGCCAAGAAACGCAACTACCAGAATCGAAACCTCTTGAAAGAAGGACGCTTCCAGCTTCAACAAAGGATGGACAATTATAATCGCCAATCAAAAGACAAAAAATAAAATTAGCGAGATCGGCCATGAAACATACATACTCAGGTACATTCCTGTTGCTGGCGGCAGCGGCGCTGGCGCTGCTGCAGTGCCAGTCCCCCAGCGATGATGATAAAGTCAGCTCCGAAAAACTGGTCACCCTGACCGGAAACGTGATCAACGCTGAAACCGGGGCGCCGCTGGAAAACGTGGTGGTAGAATTGCGCCAGGTTGACCCGGCGCAAACTGCCCTGAGCGGGGCGTTAGGCAATTTCAGCTTTGAATTCGAGGTGACGGAAAACCGCGAGGTTCAGGTCATCGCTTTCAAGGAAGGATTCCGCGGCGACACCACTTCGGCGCTGGCAGTTCCGGGACGGGTGGTGCAGGCGCCCCTGCTGCGGCTGGCCCCCACCACCACTGCGGCGAACAACTCCGGCAATGCCAAAAGTATTTACCTGTACTCCCAGTCATCCGTCGGAATCGGGATCATCGGCGCTGGCGACCCGGAATTTGCCCAGTTGGTTTTCCAGGCCGTGGATTCTTTGGGCCGGCCGGTGGACCTGCAACATGCCGCGCAGGTACACTTCCGAATTCTTTCCGGGCCGGGCGGGGGAGAGTACATTTCCCCGGATTCCGCCCTTACCAACGGCAACGGCCGGGTAGAAGCTTTTTTATTCAGCGGTTTCAAGGCCGGGGTGGTGCAGGTGCAGGCGCGCATCGTAAAGGCCGGGATCGAATCCAACCCTATCTCCATCGCCATTCACGGCGGTTACCCGGATCTGGCGCATTTCAGCGTGGGACCGGAGAAGCTCAACATCCCCGGGCTGCTCTTCATCAATTTAGAGGATAAAATTACCGCCCTGGTGGGGGATAAATTCTCCAACCCCGCGCGGCCCGGAACCGCGGTGTATTTCAAAACCGGCGGCGGGGTCATCGGCGCAGTGGCGCAAACCAATGAAAACGGTCTGGCCAGCGTGATCCTGCGTTCCGGCCTGCCCCACCCGGTGCACCCGGTGTTAGGGCCGGGTTTTGCCGCCGTCAAAGCGCAAACCCTCGATGAAAACCAGGATACCATCAGCGTTTCCACCCTGGTGCTCTTTTCCGGTTACCCGGTCATCAGCGTCAACCCTTCCTCCGGTTTCCAGATTCCCGCCGGGGAGTCGAAGATTTTTTATTACACCGTGAAGGACCAGAACGGCAATCCCTTAGCGCAGGGGAATTCCATCTCCGTGGAAGTGGAAGGGGAGGGGACCAAAGCTTCCGGCGACGTTGGGGTAAACCTGCCGGATACCCAAAGCCCTTCCTGGACTTCCTTCCTGTTCACGGTAGAGGATATTTCCGACTCCGTTTACGTGCGCCCGGTAACCGTCAAAGTGAAAAATACCGGCCCCAACGGGGACGCCTTCGTGACCATTACCGGCTCGATCGGGCACTAAAGCGATTGCGGATTGGGGATTGCGGATTGAAAAAAATCCGAGTTACTATTCAGCCACAGAGACCACAGAGGTCACAGAGGAAAAATTTGGGGTATCAACCACTTCGTGGATAGCATTTAGAGCCTTATATCCCTGTATTTGGAACATAAAGCGGTTTGATTAGGAATTTTTTATGCCTCTGTGCTCTCTGTGGCCTCTATGGCAAAACGCCCGAATAGTTACAAATCCGAAATCCGCAATCCCCAATCCGCAATCATCTCACCTTCCAAATTCTCCCCATTTTCAAATCACAATGCGATTTTGTGATTTCCGTCATATTAATTTTTCCCCATTTTTCAGAATAATTGTCTTTAAGAAGCTGTTAAAGGTACGCGATAACAAATACATCGTAATAGTCCCACGAGTTAGTGCATAAGTTGCTCTAACCGCTCTTTATTTCGTTCTCAACCACATTGCCAATTTTTTTAGAAACCGCCAGAGGGTGAATTATTTTTTAATGTGCCGATTCAGTCTCAGGGGAGGATTGTTTTTTCAAATAAGCCTATTTTCGTACTGATGGTTGGATGCCGGATGGGGTATTAACCATCCAACTATCCGGCCTCGCCCATACTCATGGCGGATCCCCCTTTTAAAAGCAGGGGAGAAAGCAGAATTTAGACAAACCAACAAACCACAAAGGGGAAAGGTTATGAAAAGAGAAAGTTATCGACTCACAGTGCGGGTGGCTGCGGCCATCCGGGCAGTTCTGATGCTTATCGCTGCGGCGTTGCTGCCGCTCTCGGCGGCTACGATTACCGTCAGCAATACCGACGATAGCGGCGCCGGCTCGCTGCGGCAGGCGATTGCCGACGCCGTATCCGGCGACGTGATTGAGTTCGATTCCGGGGTTACCGGAACGATTATTCTAACCAGCGGCCAGCTAACGATTAACAAGAGTTTAACCATTAACGGGCCGGGGGCCGATGTGCTGGCGATTAGTGGGTATAATACTTCTCGGGTGATTGAAATCTCTTCTGGAAGTCTTAATGTTACCATCTCCGGTTTAACTATCCGTGATGGAAGAGCTACGTCAGCAACTGCGAGTCCGGCTGAGGGCGGAGGTATAAGGAATGTAAGTTCAGGGATAGTAACACTAAATTTCTGTAATATCATCAATAATACAGCGCAACATACCAGCGCACGCGGGGGAGGGATTATCAATGTGGGGATTCCATTCGGTGGCTCTCCCAGAATGATTTTGAATTATTGTAGAGTAGAAGGAAATACAGTCCGCGGCACTGGCATCTCAAGCAGTTCCGCCAATGGTGGTGGGATTATGAATACCAGTCAAAACAGTTTACCGGTCTATTTAGAGATATACAACAGCATTATTGCCAACAATGTGGCCGCAAGAACCAATTTAAGTGTATGCCGTGGTGGAGGAATTTATTCCGAAACGTCGTATAGCGATATAACTATAGAAAACAGTACTATTTCCGGTAATACCGCAGTTTTTGAGGGTGGGGGTCTTTATAGATCTGAAGGAACTGTAAGATTAGATTTTGTAACAATTTCAAACAATTCTACAACGAACGGCGGAGGTATTAGCGGCACTATTGGAGCTATCAAAAATAGTATTATCGCGGGGAACACCGCTACCACGGGCCCGGATTGCTTGGGCACCCTTGCCTCCCAGGGCTATAACCTGATCGGCAGCACCTCCGGCGCCACCATCACCGGCGACCTTACCGGCAACATCGTAGATGTCAGCGCGGGATTAGACACTCTGGCCGACAACGGCGGCCCCACCCGGACCCACGCGCTGCTCCCCGGCAGCCCGGCGATTGACAAAATTGCTCCTGGCAATTGTAGCGTCGCCACCGACCAACGGGGCTTTCCCCGCACGCAAAACGGCCAGTGCGATATCGGCGCTTTTGAAAACCAGGTTCCCCCAGTGGCAATCTGCCAGAATGTGAGTGTAGCGGCTGACGCAAATTGCCAGGCCAGCGTTACCGCCGCACAGGTGAACAGCAATTCCTATGATCCCGATGGTGACTCCTTCACCTTGAGCCTTTTCCCGGAAGGCCCCTATCAGTTAGGAGAGACGGATGTGATTCTGACTGTGACCGATGAAGGTCAAGCTTCCGCCTCTTGCCCCGCAAAGATTACAGTGTTCGACGGTACCGCACCCTCCATTTCATGCCCGGGGGATATTACCGTCGAGGCGGATCCTGGCACCTGTCAGGCCGTGGTTACTTTCTCAGTAACCGCTAACGATAACTGCGACAGTGATGTGGAGTTAGTTTGCACGCCATCTTCCGGCAGTAATTTCCCTATTGGCACCACTATGGTTAACTGTACTGCAACGGATGACGCCGGAAACCAATCTGATTGCTCTTTTAATGTAATCGTTACCGGTGGCAGCGGAACCATTGCCGGAACCGTCACGGAAAGTGGGAACGGCGGTGTGGAAGGTATCACCGTTAACCTGCTGGATGACCAGAATCCCATGAACGTCATCGACAGCAGAAACACGGATTCCGGTGGAAATTATGATTTTAGCGATATAGCGCTCGCTACCTACCAGGTAATGGTTGATGCGCCGGGATATACGATTGACCAGAATAACGTTGTCAGCGAGTTAACAACCTGCGGCGGTGTAAATGAAGTGCATTTTGTATTGACGCCGACGAGTTCCAGCGGCACAATTTCCGGAACGGTTACAGTCGGCGTAAATCCATTGGCCGGCGTGAAGGTGGCCTTACTGGATACCATGGGGGTGCAGGTCCCAGGTTTTGACACCCTAACTACCAACAGCGCTGGAGAGTACCTGTTCAACGACGTACCGCCCGATACCTACCTGGTACGCCTTATTGAGCCCCTGGGCTACACCGCCTCCCCCAATCCCGTGATCGATACCCTGGAGGCCGGGGATGCAGACATGGTGAACTTTGTTCTGGAACAAACCGTTACCGGCAATAACTCCAAACCGGTGGTCTGGTGGGATGTGCAATTCTTGCTGAACCTCTTAAATGCCTGCAATCCCGAAGAAAGCGAATCGGATTTGTTAGGTTATATTGGTTTGGTGCAGCAGCACTACACCCCCCATTTCGATATTTTCGAGGATGATCTCACCCTGGGCGATTGGTGGGAAAAGCTGCGAGTTTGGAACAATCTTACCACCTACAAACGAGCGCGCCGGCAATTAGCGGGGCTTTTGATGAACCTGGTCTCCGGAAGAATCGGGCAATACAGCGTTGTCTCCGCGGACGGCCGCACCGCCGGGGAAGTGCTTACATACGTCTCTCAACTGCTCACCGATGGCAGCCATGCGAACGATCTTACCGCCGAACTGCTGGCCGGCCAGGTTAACCTCCGCCGCACCATCGCTGCCGGCAAAGTGCCGCCCTCCAACATCCTCTATAAAGGCGGCGACGGGCCGATTGACTGGGGATTTGGCGAAAGCTTGCCGGAAGAATTTGTTCTGGAGCAGAACTACCCCAACCCCTTCAACCCCAGCACCACCATTCGCTTTGCTTTGCCGGAAGCGAGCCAGGTCAGCTTGAAAATTTACAACGCCCGGGGCCAATTGGTGCGCACCCTGGTTTCCGGGAACTATGAATCCGGCGTTCATGAAATCCGCTGGGATGCCCGGAATGACCTGGGCGAAACGGTAAGTTCCGGCATGTATTTCTACCGCATGCAGGCCGGTAATTTTGTAGAAAGTCGTAAGATGGTGTTACTGCGATAGCCTTTTATGAAAATGCGCATGTTTTCCATAAGCCTTCCGGTGGTTGCCGGAAGGCTTTTTTTTACCCGTTAAATTGTGTAGAAAAAATTCGGTGACGTAGCGCATTATCACCAACAATTCGTGGCGTAAAATAGCTTCGGATTTAACTGCTCACTAATTTTGCCGTCGCCCGGTTGGAACAACCGATTCAACGCCAGATTTTTTGATAACACCTGTTTTGCCAATTTGCGGTGAAAATGGAGGAGATTTGAATGGGAACCCAGCATCTTTTAATCATTGTTCTGAGCGTCGTCATCGTTTTTTTTGCCGTCGCAGCAGGGGTAACCCAATTCTATTCTAACGCCCGGGATACCAATCGAGACGCCGTGATAGCGGATTTAGTGAACCACGCCGCCAAAGCCCAGCGCTATTTTTACACTCCCGGCCAGTTAGGGGGCGGTTCCCGCAATTTTAACGGATACTTGCTCCGCTCCGCCGAAAGCAGCAATCCCAACGGAAATTACCGCGTGACCACCGATACGCTGACGATTATGGGCGCAGCGCCGGTCAGCCCCGGGGGTTCGATTGATATCAGCGCCACTACCATTTACATTGTCGGCAGCGGCAAGGAAAAAGGCAATGACAACGCCAATCCCGTAAAAGCCTATGTCACCGTCACTTCCAATACCATCAGCGCTTCAATTTTGAATTAGCCTGAAAACGGGCGAGTTCAAGTTGTTTTCTCCCGCCCCCCTTAACCGGCGCTCTTTCCCTCTATCCACTCTCTGAATGCCGCGGCCCGCTCCTGGCTGACAATGACTTCCTCCCGCAGCGGGGGTTTCACTTCCACCAATATCTTTCCTTTGTCGTAAGATTTGAATTTAGCCACCGCGTTGATGTTCACCAGGTATTTGCGGTTCACCCGGAAGAATTCGGCCGGGTTCAGCTCATCTTCCAGCTCCGCCAGTGGTTTGTCCACCACAAATTTTCCCCGGGCATGGGTGATGAGGAAGGTTAATTTATACTCGCTGTAAAAAAAAGCGATGTCGCTGGCCTTCACGGAAAGGAAGTCCACTCCCCTTTTTACCGTGATGCGTTGCCGGTGCGCGGGGCCGGAGGGGGTAAGATCGCTCAGCAGCGCCAGGAAATTCCGGGTGAAATGGGTTTTCAGCTTCAGGTATTTGTCCAGCGCCTGGTTCAGTTTTTCCTGCTTGATCGGCTTCAGCAAATAATCGATGCAGTTGTAGTTGAACGCCTCCAGGATGTGCTCGTCGTATGCGGTAGTGAAAATGACCGGGCAGGCGACCTCGCGCTGTTTGAAAATTTCCAGCGACAGGCCGTCGGAGAGTTGAATATCCAGGAGGATCAAATCCGGCTGCTTATGGCGCTCCAGCCAGCGCAGCGCTTCCCGCACGCTGCCCGCGCTTCCCGCAACCACGATGGCCGGATCGTATTCCCGCACCATTTGGGAAAGCTTCTCCAGCGCCGGCTTTTCGTCTTCTATGATGAGAATTTCCATATTCTGTTCACACTCAAATCGTTTTGCCTTCCCCAATAGCCGGGGTGAGCCTCCGGCGTCACGATGTCGTTCTCAAAATCGGCAACGTTACCGAATATTCATCCGTTTCGGTTTGGATACTGATTTCCCGGCCGGTAATCAGTTTATAGCGCTCATTCAGGGTCTTCAAGCCGGTTTTGGGCGAGCCGTTTTCCGCCAGCCTGGGGCGCCTGGGATTGGAAACCACGATGCAGGAATCGCCGATGCGCACCCGGATTCCCAGGGGGCTACTTTCATCCACCTGGTTGTGTTTCACAGCGTTTTCCAGCAGAATTTGCAGCGAAATCGGCGGGATCAGGTAATCATCCCACTCCCCGTTTCCGTTGATCGTCAATTGAACCCCTTTCCCAAAACGCAGTTGCAGCAGGGAGAAATAGTGGTTGAGGAACTCGATTTCCTCCCGGAGCTGCACCAGTTCCCGGTCCTTGTTCATCAGGATATAGCGGTACACGTCGGAGAGGTGCTCGTTGAAGCGCAGCGCTTTCTCCCGGTCGTTCTCGATCAGGTAGGAGAGGGTATTCAGGGAGTTGAACATGAAATGGGGGTCGATCTGGCTCTTCAGCGCGGCCAGCTCCGCCTGAGCTTTGGCGCGTTCTAATTTCTCGAATTGCAGCAGGTCGCTCTCCCGCTCCTTGATCAGAAAAACCGTTTCGTACACGTGGGTAATGAAAATCACCGCAATGACGTTCATCAGGGTCACCAGCTTGATCACGTTCCAGTCCGGCCCCGCAAATCCCGCAAAATAATACCAGAACAGCAGCATCAGCGCCGTTACCGGGGCGGTGTAAAACACGTTGGCGAATACCAGGGTGGTTAATTTGCGGATGGGATTCTGAAACCAGTCGTAATGCTCCCGCTGCTTGAATAGCAGGTAGCGGTTGCCGTGCCAGATCACAAAGGAAATCAGGATGAAATATCCGTAGCCGATCCAGTACAGGGGGGAGCGAAAGGTAACGTGCCCGAACAACCCCGTAAGGTTGGGGATGGCGATCCCGAAAAAGGGGATGAAGAGCAGGCGGATGTTCAGATCATTGATTTGAGATTGGGGTTTCATGGCTGCACTTATGTTGATCCGCGGCAGCAATTACCGTTGGATCTGGATATCGCCGTGGGTTAGAATACCCGCTTCGATATAAACCCGGTAAATTCCGTTCGGCAGCAATTCACCGGCATCGTTTTTTAAATCCCACGCCACAGTGTGGGTGCCGGGGCTGAGAGAAGTGTCAAGCAAAGTTCTCACAATTCTGTTGGATGGGGAATGGATGACTATTTTTACCGGCATGCCGGAGGAAAGCGCAAAATGAATGCTGGTGAACCCTTGCGTTGGATTCGGATAGGCAGCTCTGGCACAAAAAGGTGCAGGAGCACCACAGCGAGGTTGCCAATCATCAGGATCGTCTTCGATGAGGTTGGCCTGGTCGTCAGTCTTCGCGATTCCGCTAAAAACAGGATTCAGGGGGTTTTTGTCTTTCTCGCACTGGAACGCAAGGAGAAGACATAAAACAAGAAGAGGTAAGAAGAATTTAGAATGAGATACGAACATGGTAATTATGCCCTCCTGATGCTAAGGTTGATATGAGATATGTTCGCCGGAATATAGGTCGTTTGCATCATTTTCGCAAATAACTATTCCTTATGAAAACATGGTCAACAGTTATTTCCCTCTCCAGCCACTTAATTTCCCGTTTCATCCTCGGATTTTCCCGCTTCAGTCACTTTCTTCGGAAAAACGGTGGGAATTTATTTACTTTATTAGCAAAAACAAAATCCAAAACCTGAAGGAGAAAAAGTTATGGATATGTCCAAAATCAATCTGTTAGCGGTATTCGTTGCGGCGCTGTCCAGCTTCGTCATCGGCGCGGTGTGGTATTCGCCGATCCTGTTCGCCAAAGCCTGGATGCGCGAGAACGGTTTCTCGGAAGAGGATATGAAAAACGCCAATATGGGCAAGATTTTCGGCCTCTCGTTTCTGCTCGCCCTGGTGATGGCTTTCAACCTGGCGGCGTTTTTGGCGGAGCCGGCGGAGCCGAACCTGGCCTGGGGCATGACCGCCGGGGCGTTGGCGGGAATCGGCTGGGTGGCCGCCGCCATCGGGATCATCTACCTGTTCGAGCGCAGGTCCCTGAAATTATTTTTGATCAACGCCGGCTACCAGGCGGTCACTTTCATCGTCATGGGGGGAATCCTGGGGGTTTGGAAGTAGGCAGGGGCAGTAGTGGCAGTAGTGGCAGTAGGCAGTAAGCAGTAGGCAGTAAGCAGTAGGCAAGTAGGCAGAGAAAGTAAGCAATCACAGCCATTTGCGATGCTTCCTGCGACAGCCAACTGCCTACTTGCCTAATGCCTACTGCTTAAGAGACCGCAACTCAAAATTACCAGGGGTATTGTATATTTTCCGGCGATTGGGTAAGTTCTTCCTGTTTCTCATAAATAACAGGTAAACAAAACCCAATGGAGGTATTTTCCATGAGATTGAATGCCCCGAAAAAGATGGTATGGATGATTAGCGTGATACTGGGAGCGGTTGGGGTGGTCGGGCAAGTTGCCGGAATTGGAGTTCTTATGCCCTACACGTTTTGGCTGGTAACGGTTGCGCTGGCGCTGCTGGCGCTGGGAAACGTCATGAAAGGAATGTAGCGTTTGCCGAAGCGGGGCGTTGATGCGGGGTAATTCACCCTGAAATCCATGGCCCCCGCGGCTCACTTCCATTGGAGGAGAAGTGACCGATAAAAAAAGGCGGCGTTGGAAACAGCGCCGCCTTTTTCTATGCTGGTTCTTCCAAAGATTTACGAATTGGTATGCACATATACGCGAACTTCCCGGTCGAGCCGTTCTGCTAATCTATCCGCTTCCACGTCGAGATCAAAATCCATTTGCAAGCCGAGCCAAAACTGCGCCGACACGCCAAAATACCGCGCCAAACGCAAAGCCGTATCGGCGGTTATGCTGCGCTTGCGCAATACGATTTCATTGATTCGTCGCGGGGGAACTCCAATGTCAAGAGCCAGCCTGTTTTGGCTAATATTCATCGGCTTGAGAAACTCTTCCAGTAACACCTCGCCGGGATGAAGCGGGGGAATCTTCTTGCTGCGCATTTCTTAAAACTCCTAATGGTAATCAACTATTTCAACCTTGTACGAATCTTCTTCATGCCATTCAAAACAAATTCGCCATTGATCATTGATCCTAATACTATACTGGCCTTCACGGTCGCCATGTAACTGCTCAAGTCGATTTCCCGGAGGAATACGTAAATCATTAAGAGTGGCAGCCCGATTTAGCATTCTTAATTTACGGAAAGCGACTTGTTGAATGTTGTGAGGCAGTTTACGGGAAAAGGTTCGATTGAAAATTTTCTCCGTTTCATTATCTTTGAACGATCTGATCACAGCCCCAATATATAACGCCAGCCGTTAAATGTCAAACGCTCTATCGTTTACTTCCCAAAAGACTTGTGAGGGTGTTTAAAAATTACCACCCGACGGAAAGCATTGAGCAGTAGGCAGTATGCAGGGAGCACCCCCAATGGCTGCCCTTGCCTACTGCCTACTTGTATTTAGAGAACCCTCAATGCGCCATTTCCGGCTTTTTGCTGCCGTTGCCCGAAGGGGTTTTGATCACTGCGGAGCTCATATACTCGCTCAGGGTGAAGGAATCCACCTGCACCGCGTCGTTGCGGGCTTCTTCCGCTCTTGCCAGCAAATCCGCTTCCGCTTTAGTAATGACGCCCGCTTCCACGGCCCGCGCGGCAAGCCTTTCGAGAGCGTCTTTGGGTAGCTTCTTCTCCCGCACCGCTTGAACGATCTTCCGGGCGATGGGGTCGGCCTGGGTTACCAGGGTAAAGGCGTTTTCCAGCCGTCCCAGCGCTTCGTTCGGATCGAAGGAGAAGTACATTCCGCGGGTGAGACGGTCGCGCTGCTCCCCGGGAGCTTGCAGAATGCGCGCCACCTGGCTGCCTAACGTATCGGAGGGCATCGCGCTCAGGTTATTGAAGCGCGACCACAGGGACACCGGCCCCTTGAAGGGGAATCCCATGTTCTGGAAAATTCCGTCAAAAGCCTCTTGAATTTGCGCCAGGGCGAATTTCATCGACCAGTGCACCAGCGGCAAATCTTCCTTTTTTCGCCCTTCCGCTTCGTAGCGCCGCAGCACCGCGCTGCCCAGGTACAGCCAGGAGAGAATGTCGGCAAACCGCCCGGTCAGCTTTTCTTTGCGCTTCAAATCTCCGCCGTAGTTGCCCATGGCCACGTCGGCCATGAAGGCGAAAGATGCCCCGGCCCAGGACAATTTGCGGAAATATGTTGCCGTCGGTCCTTTCACCGGGGAAATCGACAGCCAGCCGCGGGTAACGCTCAGCAACATGGAGCGGAACATATTGCGGATGACGTGCCCCACGTGCTTCCACAAATACCGGTCGAAGTCCGCCAGCTTGTTTTCCATCAACGCAGTGATCTCCTTGTAAGCGAAAGGATGGCAGCGGATGGCCCCCTGCCCGAAGATGATCAGGGTGCGGGTGAGAATATTCGCGCCTTCCACGGTGATGTTGATGGGAACCCCCATGTAGCCGTTGGCGATTACGTTGCGCGGCCCGCGCGAGATCGCTGCCCCGCCGAGAATATCCATCGCATCGGTGACCGCCTTGCGCAGGATTTCCGTAAAATTGTACTTGGCGATAGCGGTAATTACCGGCGGCTTTTGGCCCTTGTCCAGCCCGCCGCAGGTAAACCGCCGCCCCGCTTCTAAGATGTAAGCATATCCGCCGATGCGCGCCAAAGGCTCTTCGATGCCCTCGAATTTGCCGATCGGCAGCCCGAACTGCTTGCGAATCGCCGCATACGCGCCCGCTGCCCGCGCTGCCAATTTGGTGCCGCCGGCTGCGGAGGCCGGCAGTGAAATACCCCGCCCGGCCGCCAGCGATTCCATCAACATGCGCCAGCCGTTCCCGGCCTGCTCCGCCCCGCCGATGATCGCGTCAATGGCAACGACCACGTCCTGCCCTTCCGTGGGGCAGTTGTAAAACGGTACTCCTAAAGGATCGTGGCGGCGTCCCAGCACCACCCCGGTGGTATTCGAGGGGATCAACGCGCAAGTAATTCCCACCTCTTTTCCTTTGCCCAACAGGTTGTCCGGGTCATATAACTTAAAAGCCAGGCCGATCACCGTAGAAATCGCCGCCAGGGTGATGTAGCGTTTGCGCCAGTTCAGGCGGATGTACAGCTTGCCGTCCTCCCCGCGGAACACCACCCCGCGGGCGGCCATGGAACCGGCGTCCGACCCCGCCCCCGGTTCGGTGAGGGCGAAACAGGGCATCTCTTCTCCCCGGGCCAGTCGCGGCAGGTAGTAGTTTTTCTGTTCATCGGTTCCATAGTGCAGCAGCAGCTCCGCCGGCCCCAGGGAATTGGGCACCATCACCGAAATCGCCAGTGGACCGCAGCGCGACATCAGCTTGGCGACGATGGCGCTGTTCGCGGAAGGAGAGAATCCCAGCCCGCCGTATTCTTTGGGAATGATAATTCCCAGGAACCCCTTTTCTTTCATGTACTGCCACACTTCCGGGGGCAGATCGCGCCGCAATTGCACCTCCCAATCATTGCTCATGCGGCAGATTTCTTCCGCCGGGCCGTCCAAAAAGGCCTGCTCTTCCGGGCCGAGGTCGGGATAGGATTCTTTCATTATCTTCCCGAAGTCCGGTTTGCCGGAGAAAAGATCCCCGTCCACCCAGACGCTTCCCGCTTCGATGGCGGTGCGTTCGGTGTCGGAAATAGCCGGGAGCAGGTTTTTCGCTTTGATGAACTTCACCAGCCCGGAGGTGAGCAACACCCGGCGCAGCGGAGGGACGCCGAACAGCGCCGTCAATGCGCCGTAAATGATCCACAGCCAGGCCGGGGCTCCAAATCCGAACAGCAGCGCAGCGCCGGCCAGCGCCCAGATCCAGAAATTCGCGCCCGTAAATCCCAGCGCCAGCAGCACCGCGATAATGCCCAGCGCAACGCCGGGCCCCGGCAGCCCGGCCAGGCAAATAAGGTTTGCAGAAATTCCATGATGACCCCCATTGGTTAAGTGTCCTCTGAATTCACCATTCTGAATTCACTATTCCCCATTCACCATTCTGAATTCACCATTCATTCTGAGGCGTTGATTGCCTTTAGCAAATCGTGAATTGTGAACGGTGAATAGTGAATTTTTCATTCACATAGCCCTGAAAGCCGGTCGCCAACGCCCGACCGCCTCATCACAGCCTCAAATTCTCGAAAATCCCCGCCGCGCCCATTCCCCCGCCGATACACATGGTAACGATGCCGTAGCGCACCTTCCGGCGGATCATTTCGTGCAGCAGGGCGGCGGTCAATTTTGCGCCGGTGCAGCCCAGGGGATGTCCCAGGGCCACCGCCCCGCCGTTCACGTTGACGATTTCTTCATCCAGTCCCAACTGGCGAATAACCGCCAGGGCCTGGGCGGCAAATGCCTCGTTCAACTCGATCAACCCGATGTCTTTTAACTTCAAACCGGCCTGTTTTAAGGCTTTCGGCAGCGCTTCCACCGGCCCGATGCCCATCACTTCCGGCGCGACGCCCGCCACCGCGTAAGCGACCAGGCGGGCCAGCGGTTTCACCTTGAGTTGCTTCACCATTCGCTCGCTCATTACCACCGCGGCCGCCGCCCCGTCAGACACTTGCGAGGCGTTCCCCGCGGTGACGGTTCCGTTCAGCTTGAAGGCCGGTTTCAGCTTTGCCAGCGCCTCCGGGGTCGTATCCGCGCGGGGACCTTCATCCACCTTGAAAATTTTCTCCAGCGTATGGATTTTGCCGTTTTGATAAAAGGTTTCCCTTACCTCCAGGGGGATGATTTCTTCCGCAAAATACCCCTTTTCGATGGCGGCAATGGCGCGCTGGTGCGAGCGCAGGGAAAATGCGTCCTGGTCTTCCCGGCTGATTTGGTATTGCGCCGCCAGGTTCTCGGCGGTCAATCCCATCCCGATGTACACGTCCGGGTCCGCCTGCGCCAGGGCGGGATCGGGGGTGAAATAAAATCCCGCCATCGGCACCAGGCTCATGGACTCCGCCCCTCCCGCCACGACGGTCTCCGCGTGGCCGGCCATAATCGACTGCGCCGCCGTGGCGATGCTTTGCAGGCCGGAGGAGCAGAAACGGTTGATGGTTGCCGCGGGAACCGAATCCGGCAATCCCGCCGCCTGGGCGATGACCCGCCCCATATTCATACCCTGGGGGCCTTCCGGGAAGGCGCAGCCGATCAGCACGTCATCCACCTGCTGCGCTTGCAGCCCTTTTACTTTGCCGATGGCGCCCTTGACCGCCGCGGCGCCCATCTCTTCCGGGCGCATGTTCCGCAGGCTCCCGCGCTTCGCCTTGCCGACCGCGGTGCGCACGCTGCTGACGATATAGGCTTCCTGGTGCATAGATATTTCCTCGTTTGCTGAATTTTTAACGCTGCGAGGGTCTGGGCGTAATGCGTAACTCGTAAAACGTAATGCGTAACAAAAACGGAATACCCTTCGACCCTTCGACCCTTCGACCCTTCGACAAGCTCAGGGTAAACTCTTTTGCGCAATACGCAAAACGCAATACGTGTCACCCATTACGCATTACGTTTCCCGCCCTCCTGCTCAGTTCCGCAGCGGTTTGTTGGCCGTCAGAATGCTTTGGATACGTTCCCGGGTTTTCTTTTCACCTAACAACGAAAGGAACACCTCCCGCTCCAGGTCAAAAAGGTATTGTTCATCCACGGTTTGGGGCGCGGAGATATTGCCGCCGTTCATCACGTAGGCCAGGCGGCCGGCCAGGTAGCGGTCGTACTCGCTGGCGTAGCCGGCCTGCTGCAACTGGTAGGCGGCGGATTCCATTACCGCGCGGCCGGGCGCGCCTAACACCATAATGGCGTTGCGGGGCGGGGGAGGGAGGTAGCCTTCGTTTGCGAGGCGGATTACTTCTTCTTTGGCGACGTAGAGGCGGCGCTCCGCATTCATCACCACCCGGGCATGAGGGGGGAGCAGGCCCAATTCTTTCGCCTCCAGCGCGCTGGCAGCCGTTTTCGCCATGGCCATGGTCTCGAACGCCCGCAGCATGAAGGGCTGAATCTCATTAGGAAATTCGCTGCCGGCGCTTTCCCCGGCCCGGGCGGTCAGGTGAGTGGTTCCGCCCCCGGCGGGGATCAATCCCGCGCCTAATTCCACCAACCCCAGGTAGGTCTCCAGCGCCGCCGCCGCGCTGGCGCTGGCCAGGGTCATTTCGCAGCCTCCGCCTAACGCCAGGCCTTGCAGCGCCGCCACCACCGGCTTGCGAGCGTAGCGGATGCGCAGGATCATTTCCTGGAAACGTTGGGTGGCTCTTTCTAAGAGATCGAATTTGCCTTCTTGCAGTGCAAAAGCGACTTCGCCTAAATTGGCGCCCGCGGAAAAATTTCTGCCGCTGTTGCCGATCACCAGCCCGAGATAGTCATGGCGTTCCACGAATTCGATGGCCTCGAAAATCCCTTCGATGACGTCGTTGCCCAGGGAGTTGGCTTTGGAGCGAAATTCGTAGAGCGCGACGCCGTCGCCCAACTCTAACAAGGCCGCTTCTTTACGTTGAACGAGAACGCCGCGGTCTTTTTTAGCGATAGCCGGCAGGTTGATTTCATCGGAAAATTCCGGCTGGGGAAGGTAGCCTGCCCCGGGAATGAACGCTTCTACGCCGCCGTTCGGAAAACGGTAAAAAGAACGCGCGCCGGATTTTCTCATCGCTTCCACCCATTCCGGCGCCGCGATATTGGCGGCTTTCATATCGTTCAACACCCGCTCAAAGCCCAGTGCGTCCCAGGTCTCGAACGGGCCGATCTCCCAGCCGAATCCCCAGCGCATCGCCCGGTCGATGTCCGCGGGATTATCAGCGATTTCCGGGATGCGCCGGGCGGAATAGCCTAACAAATCCAACAGCGTCTGGCGGGTGAATTGCCCGGCCCGCCCTTTATCGTCATACAAAACGCGCAGGCGCTCTTTCAAATCACCAATTTTAGAGAGCGGTTTCAGGTCCCCTAAGTTCATCGGGCGGGGCGACTCGAATTGCAGGGTTTGGGAATTCAGGGAGAGGATATTTTCCCCGGCTTTTTTATAGAAACCGGCCTTGCTCTTGGCGCCTAACAACCCCTTTTCCACCATTTTGCGCAGCAGATCGGGCGGGCGATGGGCTTCCCGGCTTTCGTCGTGGGGAATGGATTTGTAGAGGTTGTCGCCCACGTACAACAGGGTATCCAGCCCCACCACGTCCGCGGTGCGGAAGGTGGCGGATTTGGGATGCCCGGCCAGCGGCCCGGTGAGGGTATCGATCTCCTCGATGGTGTAATCCCCCTCGGTAAATGCGCGCATGGCCTGCATCAAGGAATAGGTGCCGATGCGGTTGGCGATGAAATTCGGGGTATCTTTGGCGATCACGATGCTCTTGCCTAAGTGCACTCTTCCGAACCACTGCACCCGGTGCAGCACTTCCGGGTCGGTATCCGCGGTGGGAATGATCTCCAGCAGTTTGAGGTAGCGGGGCGGGTTAAAAAAGTGGGTTCCCAAAAAGCGTTTGCGAAAGCTTTCGGAACGCCCTTCGGCAATGCGGTGCAGGGGAAGCCCGCTGGTGTTGGTGCTGATAATCGCCTCGGGATGGGCGGTTTTTTCGATCCGCTCCATCAATTGCTGTTTGATTGGCAAATGCTCGATCACCGCCTCGATGATCCATTCCGCCGCTCCGATGCGCTCGAAATGCTCTTCGAAGTTGCCCGTGCTGATCTGTTGCGCAGCTTTAGGGGAGGCGAAAGGAGCGGGTTTGAGCTTGAGAATTTTATTGAACGCGCCTTCAACCAGGGAATTTTTAGGGCCTTCTTTGGCGGGAATATCTAAAAGGTGCACGCGCAGGCCGGCGTTGGCCAGGTGGGCGGCAATCTGCGCGCCCATGACCCCCGCGCCGAGCACGGCTACGGTTCGGAAAGGCAGAAACTTCCGGGTATCTTGCATGGGAAGTACCTCCTGATTCGGGAAAATCTCGATTTTATATTTGCAAGCTGCTTTATCGCCATCGGAGTACTTCTTTTAATGCTTGTTTGAACACTTCACCGGCTAATATAAACATATTTTTGAACAGTGTTCAAGAAAAAAGAAAAAATTGTGACAATTCTAAGCGATCAGCCGTCAGCATTCAATTGTCAGCCGCTAAAAACAAGAGGTTCGCAGGGATAATCTCTGTACGACTCTTTCCCCGGACGCCCTGTTTCAGCCGGTGTGCACTATGTGTCAGGCTGAAATCGGACAATTCCAGACTGCAGGCCGAATGGTTACACTTTCTCATCGAAACCCTCCCAGATATCGAACCAATAGGCCAGGTATTTCCACTTTCCCCACCCCGCATAGATGGCTTGCGCTTCCGGGTCGGAAATACGCTCCCCGTTGAAATATTTTTTGCTCACGAACTGGCGGAATACGCTGTCAACCGGCAGTTCATCATAGCGTCCCAATAGCATTAACAGGGTAGCGGCGGCGTAATTGCCCACGCCTTTGATGGCTAACAATTTTTTCTTCAATTCCGGGGTGGAAATGGCGGGATCTAACAGGGCGCTTAAATCCAACTCGCCGGAGGAGACCCGCCGGGCGAGAAGGTGAATATAGTCGCTGCGATAGCCCAGGCTGACCATTTTGCCGAATCGCTCCGGGGGAACTTCCGCTATCGCGTGGGGGGTGGGGAAGGTTTTGAAAGCCGGGTTCCCGTCCTGCGCCGTTCCGAAGGTTTCCACCAGCGCCGCCACCATGCGTTTGGTCCCGCCCCATTGGATGTTGGTGGTGCAAATGGTTTTAACCACGTCTTCAAAAACGGAGGGCGAACGCAGCAGGCGCCCCAACCCCCGGGCCAGGTTCTTCCAGCGCCGGCCTTGTTTCTTGCACAATTTATAGAATTCAGCGAAGTTTTCATCAACCCGGAACATGTGCGCGACGGCAGCGAGGATCTCCTGTTCCTGCCCGGCGGAAAGCTTGCCGGAATGGCTCACCTCGATGCGGATTTCGGGTTTTTCCACCGAACCGGGGCCCTGAATCAGGAGCGATACCACCTTCCCACCGGCCAGGCGTTCTGTTCTCTGCAATTCCCTGCGTTCCGGATTCCACACGTTGGGCGACAATACTACCCACCCGTGGGAGTAGGCGGTATAATCGAAATCGAAAGGAGCATCGGGATGAATGGATAGCTGCGTGATCTGGTTTTTAGCCAATTTTTTTCACCTCAGGTTTATTTTACTGTCGCATAAAGATTTGATTGATTTTGCAAATTTCTGTAGCGCTGTTCAAACCCCTTCTAAGGGTTTCAATATACGATAAAATTGTCAAAAGTTATCCGCTGGTTTTCCTGCCGGCATACGTGGGTGAACAATTCTGCGCCGCTGGCTCTGCCCGGCGCAAAATAGGTTTGCAAAAATCTGCCTGAATACTTATACTCGTTAACGCTAAAAATTGGATTTTACCGCAGAGAGCGCGGAGGGCGCAGAGTTTTTGTTTTTTATAAAATTACCCTCTGCGATCTTTGCGATTTCTATGGCCGAGTCAAGAGCAATTACAGAAAACTAGGGTTAATCGAGACATATTTAGGCTCATAAGGTTTTTGTGTTTTGATGATGGC
>JABWBP010000120.1 GCA_013360445.1 Calditrichaceae bacterium
AGGCTCATGAAAGAACGCCACTACAAGCGGAAGTTCGATATTGATCGGAATTATCTCAGAGATGGGTAACTTCGCTTTTAAAGTCTTAAAGTAGAATTAGAAATATGCGCGATTATTCTCCGAATTATCTCTTCTTGCACCGCTCCGGCGAGCTGCAACGGCGGGTGGATAAGGGCCTGGCGGAGCTGGAAAACTGCCGCGCCTGCCCCTGGGAATGCGGCGTCAATCGCCTGAACGACGAAAAAATGGTTTGCCGGATCGGGCGCTACGCCCGGGTGTCCAGCTATTTTGCGCACTTTGGGGAGGAAGATTGCCTGCGCGGCCGGAACGGCAGCGGCACCATCTTTTTTGCCCGCTGCAACCTGCGCTGCGTGTTCTGCCAGAATTTCGACATCAGCCAGCAGGACGCCGGAAAAGAGGTTAGCCCGCAGCGCCTGGCGGAAATGATGCTGGAGTTGCAGGAGCAGGGCTGCCACAACATCAACTGGGTGACCCCGGAGCACGTGGTTCCGCAAATATTAGAAGCCCTGCCCCACGCCATTGCCGGGGGGCTGCGCCTGCCGATTGTGTATAACACCAGCGCCTTCGATTCTTTGGAAAGCCTGCGCCTGCTGGACGGTATCGTGGATATTTACATGCCCGATTTCAAATACTGGCGGGAAGAGAAAGCGAAACGCTACCTCAAAACCGGAAAATACCCCGCCGCGGCGCGGGCGGCCTTCAAGGAAATGCACCGCCAGGTGGGCGATCTGGTAATCAACGCCGAGGGTCTGGCGCAGCGGGGCCTGTTAGTGCGCCATTTGGTAATGCCCGGGGAGCTGGAAGAAACCCGGGAAATCATGCGTTTTTTAGCGGAAGAAATCTCCCCCCATACCTACGTGAACATCATGAGCCAGTATTACCCGGCGGGAAAAGTGGATGGAGCGCATTACCCGGAGCTGAACCGGCGCATCACTTCCGCGGAGCTGCGCGATGCCTACGCGCTGGCGCGCCGGGCGGGATTGCAGCGCTTTGACGAGCGGCGGGGAATCACAAGCTCTTAGAAAGAACTGAATGGTAAGGTAAACAAGTCGCTTATTTTTCCGAGGGTTGTGCAATAAACGCTTCTAAGGAAATGGCTACAGCCGCATTACCTATGCCAATTACCAGTTGGGGATGACATTGAAGAAAGTTTGCCACCAAGACACCAAGACAGGAAGTTTCACAAAGGTTTTAGCGTTTATATCCTTAAATTTCTTCTATTTCTTTGTGTTTCCTTAACGTCTTGGTGTCTTCGTGGCCATAATTTTTCAACTGGTAATTCGCATTAATGGCGATAATATATCGCTTAACAGCGTGTGGGAGAATCAATCTGTAACTGATGTTACGCAGGGATAAATCCCTGCAAAAATTATGGAAAAGTTGATTTATTCAACCATCCCCGATCTAAAGATCGGGGCTATTCAAGTCTAAGCAAATGAATAGCCCCGCGATTCATCGCGGGGGGCTGTGAATCCTCTCTGGCAATTTGTGAGGGGATTTATCCCCGAATCATGCCCAGTGCGTAACATCAATCTGTAAAATATCTTCACATCGCTTGCGCAACATTGTGATAAACTTCCCGCATTTTCATTCGATTAATAGACTGGTATCAGATTTGTTGTAAACAAAATGGATTTTTCATAACAATATGGAGGTTAGAATGCTTTCTCGTTCCGTTAGCCGCTGGCTCACGCGCCTGCTGATCTTCTTCGGCTGCTCTTTTTTGCTCGCCCAAACCTACACCCCGCCTCCCGGCAGTCCCCTGGCCAACCACGAACATCCGCGCCTGTTCTTTACCCAGGCCAGCCTGCAAACCATTCGCAATTATATCAACGTCCACGAGGCGGGCAATTTTCAAACCTATATCAACGCGGTGGACGGGGCGTTCAACGAAGCGCCTTCCGGCAAGGAGCGCAATTTCCTGCTGTTAGACGCCACGAATTACGCCTTTTTGAGCTACGCGAAGGCTTCCGGGCTGTTTTCCAATTACAGCTTTGCCCGCAGCGCCGAGCAGTACGCCGCGAAAGCGTATGACCATGCCGCAGAAATCGCCCAGCGCGGGCTGGATGAGGAATCGCACGGCAACATTTTTTCCTCCGGCGGGCAGGGAGGGTACGCGAGCTTAACCTTAGGAGCGGTATATGACTGGTGCTATAACTATTTGACCCTCTCCCAAAAACAGGTGATCGCCGACGCGCTGATCACGTTATACAACCAGCGCGATGAGGATGTAAACCCGGGAGAATATGTTAAGCTGGGTATGTCCGTGCTGTCGCAATGCCACCACGTGGGAGTGGGCGGCCTGGCGCTGTGGGGTGATCCCCTGGGCAGCCAGTACACCGCCATCGTGCAGGAAATGCTGAACGGCATCCAGTGGCTCTGGCTCGACCGCATTCTGCTGATGGGCGACCATATGTTCGAAGGCACCACCGGCTGGAGCGAAGGCCCGGACTACTTTGCCGGCAGCAGCTCCCACCTGATCTGGTACACCGCCGCGCTCTCCAGCGCCGTCAACCAGAATTTGTTCCAGGATATTCACTTCCTGCACGATCTTCCCTTGTACCTGTATTTCTATCTCTTCCCGATGTATGTCAACGGCGAGGAGCCGGGTTTCTACGAGCAACGCAACGACGCCGCTTCCCTGCGCGAATGGGACAACATGGGAACCCTGCAACAGCTTTACCCGGTCACTTCGCTGATAAAATCCAGCGATCCCACCAGGGCCGGGTTTTACCGCTGGATTGCAGAGGACAGCGAATACCACTTCACCACCTTTTCTTTCGATGCCGCGGAACCGCGCCTGTACTGGCTGTTCTATAAATTTTTGTGGGGGAGCAAAGACGTCGCCAAGAAAACCCCGGCCCAGGCCGGCATTCAGACTTCCTATCGTTTCGGGTTGGGGGAAGTTATCCTGCGCAGCGACCTGACCACCCAAAACGCCACCAAAATCAATTTCATAACTCCCAAATACCACATCACCCGGCACGCCCACGAAGATAACACCAACTTTATCATTTTCAAGTACGGCAACCTGGCGGTGGACGCGGGAGTGACCAAGAACCACTCTACCCTGCCGAAATCCAACGAGACCAGCACCCCGGTTTATCATAATATTTTAGCGACCTATTTTCCCGGCCAGAACATTTTCTATGAGTATCAAACCAACACCAACGACGCCGCGGACGCTTATTACGATCCCGACAACCAGCCCGGGGGCGCCAATCACGTCGGCGACGTGGCCGCGCTGCGCTTTGAAGCGGGGGTGTTCGATTACGTGGATTACGATTACACCCGCGCCTACAAAGGCGAAGACTACGCCGACCGCATGCGCCGGAAAATGCTCTATATCCGCGATCCCAACGCCCCCAACTACACCAACCAGGAGTACCTGCTCTTCTTCGACGACGCGGACCTGAACGTGCCGGGCATCAAACGGCGCTGGCTGCTGCACACCGCCTCCGCTCCGGAATTGTTAGACGGAAGCTGGAACTCTGCCGGAAACGGGTTCTGGACTGCCAATTCCGGCGCTACCCTGAAGGTAAGCAGCACCTACGCCAACGCCCACGGCAGAATGTTCCTGAAAATCCTCGCCCCCAACAGTTATCAACTGCGCCTGCGCGGCGGGAACAACGGCAGCAGCTACTACTGGTTCACCGATGCGGAGGGCAACGACCTGACCGAACGGGGGCCTTTCTCCGACTGGGGCGCTTTCTGGGCCGGAAGCCACCGCCTGGAGGTGGAGGATTGGAGCGGCGGCGAGGATTCCCAGTTCCTTACCGTGATGCAGATCGGCGACGCCAACACCCTGAACGCCATGGCCGCGGTGCAAAAGTTGGAGACGGTGCGCTTCGTCGGCGCTTTCATCAACGGGAACCGGGTGGCCTTTTTCAACAAAACCGCTGCGCCGGGCACCTGGATCGGCTATAATATCAGCACTTCCCAAACCGTGCGCCACTTTATCACCGGCTTGCTGCCCGCCCAATACCAGGTGAAAAAGGACGGCGCCCTGCTCCAGACCATTGAAGTGGGCAACGACGGGACGCTCTATTTCGAGCACCCCGGCGGCGGGAATTTCCTGATCGAAAGCGGGTTGAGCGGCGTTGCCCCGGGCGATTCGCCCCTGCAAGGATTTGAATTGGAGCAGAATTATCCCAATCCCTTCAATCCGACTACGGCAATCAGCTATCAGCTTTCAGCCCTCAGCAATGTAGAATTGAAGATTTATGATCTGAACGGGCGGTTGGTGCGCACCCTGGTCAGTGAAAACAAAGCGCCGGGGCGCTATACGGCTCAGTGGGATGCCGCTGATAACGACGGGCAGCCGGTTGCCAGCGGCCTGTATTACTATCGCCTGCGCGCCGGTGATTTCACGGAAACGAAAAAAATGATCTACCTCAAGTGACCCATCCTCTCCCCCGCGGCGCGCCGGCCGGTACTCCGGCGGCGCGCCCGGCGGGATGAAACGTGGGACGTAATGTGTGAAACGTAATGCGTAATACGTAACTCGTAATGCGTAAAAGAGTTTACCCTGAGATTGCCCGTGGCGAGCCTGCCGAACCTCGAAGGGTATTGCGTATTCCGTAGTTTACGCATTACGTTTTACGTTTCACCCCTCACCCCGCATCCCCCCTCTTCTCTTCGACCGCCTTACTCTCCCCGGAACACCAAAGCGCATACCGATTTTGTGCGTTCAATCATCCTTATTCCTGCTTCACCTCTTACTTTTTGAATTGATCGGTGAAAGGACGCGATACGCAGGTTCTCATTCATCCGGCGCTTTGCCGGTCAGAATTTTCCACTATTTCAACGGGTATTTGCTCTCAAGTAATCTGGAAACTATCAGGGAAGAATACCTGATCAAATCAAAGGAGTGATTCCATGGATGTACGGCGAAAATTTTTGAAAAACGTTTTTTTTGCAGCACTCAGTATGTTCATCGGCCTGCCCGGTTATGCGCAAACCATTTATACCTGGAATACCGGGATCGGGAACTGGAACACCGCCGCCAACTGGCTGCCCAACGGAGTTCCGGGCGCAAATGACAATGCGATTATCAACAGCGGAACCGTTTTGCTTACCACCAACGTTACGGTAAGCGGGTTGACGCTGAGCAACGGCACCATTTACGGAGCCGGAAAGCTCAGCATCGCCGGCGCCTTTACCTGGAGCGGGGGAGATATGGATGGGGACACCACCCTGGCGGGAATCGATACCACGGAGGTGCTCCCGGGCGGGGTAATAATCATCAGCGGGCTGAATTCCAAAGACCTGCGCGGCCGGGTGTTGATCAACAACGGTGTTGCCACCTGGTCGGAACCCGGCAATCTCAATATGCGGAATAATTCGGTTTTGCTGAACCGCAGCGGGGCAACCTTTAATATCCAAACCGACGCCACCCTGGACGGCGCCGCGCCGACCGGCGGAATCCTCGTCAACGAAGGAACCCTGAACAAAAACGGCAGCAGCGGCACGGCCATTATCGACGCCGTGATCCAGAACAGCGGCGCGATCAGTGTGTCCGCCGGAACCCTGCGGCTGAAAGAGGGGGGAACCCATACCGGGGCGAGCATTACGGTTTCCACCAACCGCACCCTGCAATTCTTCGGGGGGCTTCACAGCTTAGACGGGGTTACTATAGGCGGGAACGGAACCCTGGAGGTATTATTGGACTCCGTCGCCATCGGCGCTTCCGGCATGACCATCAACTCCCCCGGCAACCTGGAAATGTTAGGCGGAAGCCTGTCCAGCAGCGCGCCGGTGACCGTCAACGGAAACCTGAAATGGAGCAGGGGAACTATTAAAGGTTCCGGGATCTACAATATCAACGGCTCGCTGCTGATCCAGGGCGATAACGCCAAAACCTTAGACGGCGCAACCATCTCCCTGGCCGGCGCGGCCACCTGGAGCGGCCTGGGCGATCTTCGCCTGAAGAACGGGGCGGTTTTGCAAACCCTGCCCGGCTCGAATTTCAACATTCAGAACAGCGCTCAGCTTGATTTTGCCGTTCCCGGCGGCGGGAGCTTCAACCATGCCGGAACCCTGGCCAAAACCGGCGCCGGCGCCACCACCATCGATCTGGAAATGGCTAATAACGGCGCTGTAAATCTAAATAGCGGAACGCTGGTGTTAGACCGGGGCAGCAATAACAGCGGCGTTTTCAACATCGCCGCAGGGGCGGCCTTGAACATCGGCGGGGGAACCCATAGTTTCAATCCCGCCGCCGCGGTTACCGGGGACGGAAACTTGAATTTTACCGGTACCGGGGTTTCCGATTTTAACGGCGCTTATAACAGCAGCGGCGCCTTAGCCGTTTCCGCCGGAACGGTGAATTTCAACGGCAGTTTTGGCGGCAACGGGTCCGCCGCCATTACCGGCGGGATTCTGAACCTGAATAATGTTTCCGCGCTGGCCAATGTTACCCAGGGCGGGGGAACGTTCGGCGGCAGCGGCAACATCACCGTCAACAATGCTTATGCCTGGAACGGCGGCGCCATCGGCGGAAGCGGGAGCGTGACCGTCAACGGCGCCTTGACTATCAACGGAACGAGCATCAAGACCCTGGACGGCATTACCCTGGCCAACGCCGGAACCGCCGCGCTGGCCGGCGCCGGCAGGATCGACCTGAAAAACAACGCCCAACTGCTAAACCAGCCGGGCGGGAATTTCAATATTGAGAGCGACGTGGAGATCGATTTTGCCACTCCCAACGGGGGAACCTTCATCAACGCGGGAACATTGACCCGCAGCGTCGCCGCCGGGGACCTGCTGATCGACGCCGTCTTCAACAACAACGGGACCTTCAACCTGAACAGCGGTAACCTGCGACTGACCCGCGGGGGGGTCAGCACCGGGGGAACCTTCAATATCAACGCCGGCTCGCTGCTGCAATACGCTTCCGGGGTGCACAGCCTCGACAACGTTACCTTTACCGGAAGCGGAACCGTGGAATTGACCGGCAACACCGGGAATTTGCAAGTGAACGGGGGTGGAGCTGTGTTCGATCCGGGGATTCCTTTCCAGATGAATAACGGTATTTTAGATGGAAATGGTTCCCTTGTGGTTAACGGTCCTTTTACCTGGAGCCGCGGCACCATCGGCGGGAGCGGGAATTTCAACTTTAACGGCCCGTTCAGCATTTCCGGCGATAACGCCAAAACCATCGACGGGCAGACGGTTTCCAATTCTGCCGTTCTCACCTGGACCGGGTTGGGGGATATCCGTTTGAAGAACAATGCCGTGCTGGAAAACCAGCCCGGGGGAACCTTCGACATCCAGTCCCAGGCGCAGATCGATTTTGCAGTACCCGACGGCGGAACGTTTATCAACAACGGTACCGTAAATAAGAACAATGGGGCGGGAACCACGGTGATCGACGTGGCCTTGCAAAACAACGGCGGGTTCAATATCGGCGCCGGCAGCGTCAACTTGCAGCGCGGGGGAAACAGCAGCGGGGGAACTTTCACCATCGGCGTGGGGGCAACCCTGCAATTCAACGGCGGGGTTCATACCCTTTCCGGTTTAACCGTTAACGGCGAGGGAACCGCGGTGTTGACCGGCTCCGGCACCCTCAACGCAACCGGTTCCGGGATGACCCTGGCTTCCCCGGCCGTTTTAGACATGCTCAGCGGCGTTTTCGACAGCGACGGCCCGACCATCATTAACGGAACCTTCAACTGGAACGCCGGAACCCTTACCGGCTCCGGTTCTTTTACGGTGAACGGGGCGCTTCACCTGCCCGGGGGCGCCGCCAAAACCCTGGATGGGTTGACGCTTACCAACGCCGGCGCGGTCAATCTGAACGGGGGCGGCAATTTACGCTTTGCCAATAACGCGGTGTTGGCCAACCAGGTTGGGGGCGTTTTCGACATACAAACCGACGCCGGATTGGAATTCATTGCTCCGGCAGGCGGCCTGGTGAATAATTACGGCACAGCCATCAAATCCAATGGCGCCGGCGCCACTACCGTCAACGTGAATTTCAATAATTACGGCATTTTAGACGCCAACAGCGGTAAAATTACCTTCACCAAAACCTTGCTCAATGACGTCGCCGGAACTCTCCAGGGCAGCGATACCATCGGCGTGGGCACCGCCGCCTTTCTGAATAACGGAAACGTGAAGCCGGGGTCCTCACCCGGAATGCTGACCATTTCCGGCACTTATCCCCAGTCGGCCGCGGGAACCCTGCACATCGAAGTGGGCGGTTATACCCCGGGAGTTCAATACGACCGTTTGAAAGTGGTCGGCGCGGCGCAGCTCAGCGGAACCTTGAAAGTGGTGCTGGCCAATAATTTTGTGCCTGCCATCGGCGATACCTTCAAAGTGATGAGTTATACCAGCCGGGCCGGGCAGTTTGCGGCGTTTGTTCCCCCCACCATCGGCGGCCAGCCGATGTTTGACCTGGAGTACAAGTCCACCGGGGTGGTGCTGCGCACCTTGCAGGTCAACCAGCTTCCCCTGGCGAATGACGACCATATCAACGTTTCCGAGGACCTGGCGGCGACCTTCAACGCGCTCGCCAATGACCTCGATCCCGACGGCGACGCCATCTCCATCAGCTTTTTCAGCCAGCCCTTGCACGGCGCGGCCAGCCAGGTGGGAGACAGCTCTTTTCAATATGTTCCCGCGGAGAACTATTTCGGGCCGGATACTTTCCGGTATGCCGTTATGGATGATAACGGCGCGAGCGATACCGCGCAGGTGATCATCACGGTGCTCCCGGTGAACGATCCCCCGGTGATCAGCAGCCCGCTGCCGGAGGTGAGCTTTCCGGAAGACAGCAGCGCCACCCTGAACCTCACCCCCTACGCCAGCGACGTGGATAACAGCGTGGCGGAGCTAAGCTGGAGCGCCCAGGTGATCGGGGCGCAGTTCCTGAGCGCGGCGAAGCGGAACGCTCTTCCTAACTACGAAGCGGAGCTTCACACCATAGTGCGTTCCGTCCCGGCGTTCCGGGATCGGAAAGAGAAGAGTTCCCCCAATCTTCAACCTTCAATGTTCAATCTTCAATCTTCAATCGAAGTAGATCCGGAGGATTTGCAGATTGTCATCGATCCCGCCAGCGGCATCGCGAGCTTCTCCGCCACCCTCGACAGCAGCGGGGTTTTTACGGTGGTGTTCACCCTCAGCGATCCCGGCGGGCTGTGGGATAGCGACACCATCACCGTGACGGTTAGCGCGGTGGGCGACCCGCCCTTCGTGGCCAATCCCATTGCGGATCTGGAGTTTGCCGAAGACGGCGGCCCGGTAATCGCCGCGGCCAACCTCCACGAGGTCTTTTCCGACCCCGATCCCGGCACAACGTTCTCCTTCAGCGCCGTTTCGGATAATCCCGGCATTCTGCCCGCGCTGCAGGGGGTTAGTTTGGAGGTCTCATCGTCTCCGAACTTCTTCGGCGGCGGCAGCGTGGTCGTCTCCGCCAGCGACGGAACCCGCACGGTCGTCAGCGATACCTTTGCGGTGACCATTACCCCGGTGAACGATCCCCCGGCCATCAGCAACATTCCCAACGTCACCTTCCCGGAAGACAGCAGCTACACTCTCGATCTGGATGAGTGGGTGAATGACGTGGATAATGATACCAGCGAGCTTTCCTGGTCGGCGCAGGTGATCGCGGCGCAGGGAACGAATTCCCCCGGCGCAAAAATCGCCAATCATCAATCTTCAATCATCAATCTCCAATCATCAATCTTCAATCGCCAATCCGCCCGCGGCGGAATCGAGGTGGATACCAGCGATTTGCAGGTGAGCATCGACCCGCTCACCCACCTGGCCGTCTTCACCGCCACTCTCGACAGCACCGGCATCTTCACGGTGGAATTTTCCGTCAGCGACCCGGCGGGGTTGAGCGATATCGACACCATCCTGGTTACCGTTACCGGGGCCAACGACCCGCCCTTCGTGGTCAACCCCATCCCGGA
>JABWBP010000121.1 GCA_013360445.1 Calditrichaceae bacterium
TATAATTGATTACCACAAACCCACCCCCAACGGGGCGTAATAAAGGCAATTTTACACATTTACTGGTATTCCATCTTTAAAGTCTTAAAGTAGAATTAATCTTCAATCTTCAATCATCAATCTTCAATCACAACAGCCCCCAGCGCTTGCGCAGGAACCACTCCGTTCCTAACAAGACGATCAGCGCGGCCAGCCAATACCAGTAATTCCACAGAAAATATTCCGAAAAAGTGTATTGCACCCGGGTCTCTAACTTTTTTTCCGGGAAGCGGCGGATAAATTCCCCCGCGGCGTATGCCTCTCCCCCGGTTTCCCGGGCCAGCTGGCGCATCAACGCAGCGTTGGCAGGGATTTGCTGGAACTCCAAAAAGAACGGTTTGACGGTAAACTTGCCGGTGCGGGCCCCGATGGTTTTATCGTTGCGGACCGCTTCTATGCGATAGGAAAATTCCCCCTCCGGCAATCCCGAAAAGGTCTGGCGATAGAACCCGTTGCCCTCCGCAATCATCTCATCGGAGTAGTTCAACGTCTCGTTGCTCACCGTCGCTACCACCCGGGCGTCGCTGATGGGCTGGTAGAATTCATCATAAACCTGGCCGGAAAACGCCGCCGCCTCCCCGACGTTGTAGATTTGCTGGAGCGGGGCGATTTGAATCTGGTGAATGTCGTCGCGATTGACCAGCCAGCGAATCGCCCGTTCCATGAACTGCACCAAAAAGCGGTCGCGGGCGGGGTCTTCCTGTAGTTGAAAATGCCAGTTGCTGAAATTGGCCCCGTTGAATACTAAATATTTGATCTCCTGCTGCCGGTAGGCAAAACAGATCGCTTCGAGGCCGGGCAGGAGGTTTTCCGGCTGGCGGACATCCGGTTCCAGCAACACCTGGCTCCCCGCAGGCATTTTTAACCCGCGATAGACTTCCAGGGGCGGCAGTTCCCGCCAGATTTGGCTGTTGACGGTTTCGTTCTCATCCAGCCGGGTAACCGGGTGCAGCCTTCCCCCGCTGCTCAGCCGCACAAACTGATTTTCCAGCGCCGCCAGGGGGCCGGCCGCCTGAAAGGGCAGGAGCGGCTCGAACTCCCGCAGCTTTGCCGGGTCGGTATCCCGGTTGATGAACCACCACACTGGCGCGCGCCGGTTCGTAACCTGCTTCATCAACTCCCTTAGCTGGGCAAGGTCGCTGTTGCGGGTGGGAAACCCGTAGAAAATAAAAATATCCTGCGAATCCGGTTGGGCGTCGCGAAAAGATTGCTCGAAATACTGCCCGGGGGATTTTTCGGTGAGGAAGGTGAACTGATAATCCTTTAGCTGATCGGCCACGAAAGAGAGGGTGCGCCGGTCGAAATTGGCAGTTCCCGCCATGACCAGCACCTTGATTTTGCTTTTAAGCACCCGCACCCGCACGATCTGGCGATTATTGCGCTCGGTGACTTCCCCCTCCAGCGCCTGCACGCTGACCGTAAAATTGAATTCCCCGGCCTGCCGGGCCACGATCTCCAGGATCTCTTTCTGCTCGAAACCGGATTTTCCCAGGGTAACGGTGCGCTGCGCCAGAACCCGCTCGCCTTCGGAAACCGTCAGCAGGGCGGTTTTGCCGTCGAACCCGTTTTGCCACAACACCGTTTCGACGGGGAGTTTCTTATCGACGTAGGTGATCTGGTTGGTTTCCACCCGGCGGACTGCCAGGTCTTTGGGAGCAGTGGAATCGCCCACCAGTACGGTGTAAACCGCTACCGGGCTGTTCTGCGCCGCCAAAAGGGGGTTGGCGCCCTGGTTGTAGATGCCGTCGCTCACCAGCACCAGGGCCTGGAGATTCTTTCCGGAAAGGCTGTCTAACACAGTGGTAATGGCGCGGCTGAGGTCGCTGCCGTCGCTCTCGAAGCGCAGGGAATCGCCGCTCCAGGCCCGGGCGGCCAGGTCGAAGCTGAACAGGCGAAGGTCCAGAGAGTCCTGGCGCGCCCCCGCGCCGGGGCGCTGGCCGAAGCGGCCTTCGGAGAGGTAGCGGGCCAAAATTCGCAGGGAATCGCCGCGCTCGCCGTAGGCTTCCTTGATTCTCATGCTGGCGGAATTATCCAACAGCGCCGCCACCACCGGCTTTTCCCGCTGCTGGAAGAGCAAGCGCAGCGCCGGCTCCAGGATCAGGAACAGCAGCGCCGAGAGGGTGAGCGCCCGCAGGGTAAAACTGAGCGCCCGCCGCCCGGGAGAGAGAGGCGGCAGGGTTCGGAAATAGAAAAGATAGGCGATTCCAACCAGCGCTGCTGCCGTTAGAGCAAACAACCAGTTCGGCCAGGCTAATTTGAGTATGAGGTCTTGGAGCATCGGGTGCAGTTTCGAGTTGTGAGTTGTGAGCCTGGTGCAAAACTGAAGTTTTGCACTCCCGGGCTTACCCTTTCTCCTCGCCCAATTGCAGCGAGGGATAGGCGTTCAGGGACAGACCGGAGCGGAATCCCCGGCGCAAACGTTCCAGCCCGGCGCGGGCGATCATGGCGGCGTTATCGGTGCAGTACTGCATCTCCGGAAAAAAAACTTGCAAATGATACGCTTCCGCCTGCTCTTTCAGGGCGCTTCGCAAAAGCGAATTGGCCGCCACTCCCCCGGCCACGGCAATCCGGTGAACCTGGTAAGTGCGCGCCGCCCGCAGGGTCTTCTCCACCAGCGCCGCCACCGCCGCTTTTTGAAACGATGCGCAGATATCTGCCAGACGCGCCTTGCGCTCTTCCGCATCCAGGCGGTTGACGAAATTGAGCACCGCGGTCTTCAGCCCGCTGTAGCTGAAATCGAAAGTGTTCTCCCGCCCCAGCCCGATGGGGAAATTCACGTAGCCGGGGTCGCCGGTTTTGGCTAATTTATCCACCTGCGGGCCGCCGGGGTAGGGCAATCCCAACAGTTTGGCCACTTTGTCGAACGCCTCGCCCACGGCGTCGTCGCGGGTGGTTCCGATCAGGCGGTATTTCAGGTGCTCCGCGATGACCACCAACTGGGTATGTCCGCCGGAGACGATCAGGCAGAGCAGCGGAGGCTCCAGGCCGCTCTCTCCCAAAAAATTGGAATATACGTGCCCTTCGATGTGGTTTACCCCGACAAATGGTTTTTGCAGCACCGCGGCCAGCCCTTTAACGTAGTTCACCCCCACTAACAGCGCGCCGATCAATCCCGGGCCGTGCGTCACCGCCAACCCGTCGATCTGGTGCAGCGTTTTACCGGCTTTCGCCAGGGAAGTTTCCACGATGGGAATGATCTTGCGCAAATGCGCGCGGGAAGCTAACTCCGGCACCACTCCCCCGAACTGCAAATGCACCGCCTGGGAGGAGATCACGTTGGAGAGCACCGCGCTCTCCTCGATGACCGCCGCGGAGGTCTCGTCGCAAGAGGTTTCAATGCCAAGTATCAACATCGCCGGCCATCCCGCTCACTTTTCACTTTGCACTTTGCACTTTTCACTTTTCACTTCGCGTTCGCCCCGCGTTTCCGCTCCACAATCAGCTCGAAATAGGGCGGGCGGGATTCTAAATACGAAACATTCAAATCCGTGCGCACGCTGGCGCGCACCGGGGCGGCGTTGGGGCGCCAATCGCGGGAAAAATCGATCTCCACGGTAAAATCCTTCGCCTCCGCCTCGGCTAAAATTTTTTCCCCGCCTTTAACATAAACTTTCACCGTGGGAGGCAGGGGCACCACCTCGTAAGCCCCCGGCGCGTTGACCACTTTCACCGGCACGTTCGCCACCTCTTTTTCCGCCAGCCGCTGCACGTCGAAAAAGACCTCCACGGTTCGGGGAATATATTCGGCGTAAAAACGATCACTGGTGAGAAGCTGAAAGCGGTCACGGAAAGGCCGGTCGATTTCAGAATAGCTCTTTTTCTCCGTGGCCAGCGCTGTCAAAGTATCCACGAAACCGGCCGGGCCAACTACCAGCACGGATTCGGGATTTGACACGGTATGAACTAAGATGAACCCCGGGTCGGTTTTGACTTCGGCGGGCACTTGCGGGGGAATTTTCTTCTGCCGGCGGCGGTCCAACTCAAACTTGACCTCGTGCGGGCTGATAATGGATTTGACGCTCACCCCTAATTTTTCGGAGAGCCGCACGTATTCCCGGTGCTCGGTCAGGTTCATCACGAAAAGGTTTCTTTCCTCGCTCAGATCCACTTCGTAGTAGGGATGATAAACGTTTAGCTGGAGGAGATCAACGCCCCGGCCGCTGAATTCTACCCGCACTTTTTCCGGCGCGGGATGCTTCAAACATATATCTTCATTATTGATGGTAACCCGCAGCGGTATATCCAGAGTGTAATCGTACACCTTGATCATTTTGACGATCAGCCAGAAAATAAAGGCTAATGCGAAGATCGCCGCTTTTATTTTATAATTCTTCTTCAGCCCTTGTGGATTCATAGTCATAGCAGCAGTCGGATCGGGTCGCCAACGCCCATGGCTAAGCTTCGGGAGGCGTTGCCCTGGTTGCGGGCAATTTGCAGAAAGCCGGAGCTATCCCAGCACAATAGCAGCTCCCCTTCCGGCGCGGCTGCAAAGGTGGGTTGAATTTCCCGCAATTCCAGATCTTTCACGACCACCCGCAGCTCGCTCGCATCTTCAAAGCTCAGCCATTCATTTTTATGAAAATTCAGGATCAGGTTGCCGAAATGGTCCACGTGGAGCACTTCCAATTGAAACTCCTTCTCCCCCACGCGGTGCGGCGGGCGCAGGAAGGTTTGCGGCTCCCGGAGCGGAAGGAGGTATTTGGAGAGGTTCTCTCCCCGGCCGATCCAGGCGGCCAGGGGGGCGAACACGTCCCGCCCGTGGAAAGTAGGAGAAACATCTTCCGAAAATGTTCCCAGGCTGATTTCCCAGGCCTGGAAGCCCTCCCGGTGGAATACAAAGCTGAAAATTCCGTTATCCGGCCCCACGAAATAGTGGTGGCTGGTTTTGACCATCATACCGCGCCGTTCCGTGCCCACCCCGGGATCCACCACCGCTACGAACACGGTTTTATCCGGGAAGTAGGGATAACTGTTGTTCAGGCAGAAAGCGGCCTGGCGGACATCAAATGGCCGGATTTGATGGCTGATATCCACGAGGTGCGCCTCCGGCAGGTCGGTTAAAATCCGGCCTTTCATGGCGCCCACGTAACCGTCCTCGGTTCCGAAGTCGGTCAATAAGGCGATAACGGGGTGTTTCATGGCTCATATTCCCTGGTGAATTTGCGCTTCGCGCGTCATTGATTGCTTTTTTACGCTTTCGGAGTGCAAAACTTCAGTTTTGCATCCCGATTGCAAAACTGAAGTTTTGCACTCCGGTTGTTACCGCTGGCATTTTTCGCAATAAAAGGTCGAGCGGCTTCCCATTACGGTTTTGATGATCGCTCTCCCGCAGCGATGGCAAGGCTCGCCTTCGCGCTGGTACACTTGCAGAAAATGCTGGTTCTCCCCGCTCTCCCCGGTAACGGTGCGGTAGGCGCTGTAGGTGGTGCCGAAATTCTCCACCGCGGAGGCCAAAATCGCCGGAATTGCTTGAAACAGCGCCGCGCGCTCCCGGGACTTCAATTCATGGGTTTTGCGCCGGGGGGAGAGCCGGGCGCGGAAGAGGATTTCGCTGGCGTAGATGTTTCCGATGCCGGCAATATAACGCTGATCCATCAGAAACTGCTTCAGGTTCATCTTTTTGGCCGCGAGCAGGGCATTCAGCCTCCCGGCGGTGAATTCCGCGCCGAGCGGATCGATCCCCAACCCCGGAAATTGGGGAAATTCGCTATATAGCCGGATGTTGCCGAACCGGCGCATATCCTGGAAGAACAGCTCCTTCCCGCTTTTGAAGCGCATCTCCGCGTGGATGTGTTGGGGATAGAGGGATTCCGCCTTCGATTTCAAAAAAATGCCCGACATGCCCAAGTGAAAGACCGGGTAAATCCCCTGGCATTCAAAGATCAAAAACTTGCCGCGGCGGTGAAAATCATCAATGCGCTTTCCCGCCAGGCGCTGAAAATCTTCCGCGCGGCAGTTTTGCAGCGCCGCCAGGGCGCTTAGCCGGATTTCCCGGAAAATTTCCCCGCGGTAGAGGGGGAGCAACTGGCGGCGAATGGTTTCAACTTCCGGCAATTCCGGCATTGCTTGGCGCACCTTTCATTCATCAACAATCAGAAGATAAATTTAATACATCGCCGGGGGAAGATAAAGGTGGGAAAAACTTTATTGGGGGATTCTCTTCCCGTCAAAAAACCGATCCGCTAATTTTTGACCGGCGCAAACCCTCCCGGGGTAAAAAATGTTATCTTCCTTTTTTGCCGAGGGAATTTCTTCAGCAAAGCGTTACGATTCAGCCGCTTTCAAAGGGATGCCTGGGGCGCAAGACCTGAAGGCGCTAAGCTTACACGGAATAACTTCGCGAATCTTTGTGATTTTGCGCCTTCGTGGCCGGATAATTAGAAAAAAGCGTTTTAACCCGCTCGAAATTTGGCTATTTTGAGCGCCTTATTCAGCGAAACAAGGACAGGAGATGGATGTTATTCTGATTGCAATTATTTTAGGGATCATCGAAGGTTTGACGGAATTCCTGCCCGTTAGCAGCACGGGACACTTGATCTTATTCAACCAGTTTTTAGAGCTTCCCGACCATTTTGAAGTGATGTTCAACGTGGTGATTCAGTTGGGGGCGATTTTATCCGTGGTGGTGTATTTCCGGGATAAGCTGTTCCCCCGCAAGAGCAGTTCCGGCGCCGCGGAGAGAGCGCAGGTGCGGGAATTATGGAAAAAAATCTTTGCCGGGGTAATGCCGGCAATCATCATCGGGGCGATATTGGGGGAGCACATCGAAACCAAACTTTTTAATCCCTGGGTGGTGTCCGCGGCGCTGATGGTGGGCGGGGTATTGCTCATCATCATCGAGGGGCGCAAAAAATCCGCTTCTATTAGCGAGGTTGCCGCCATCAGCTACGGCACCGCCATCGCCATCGGCTTCATCCAGTGCCTGGCCATGATTCCCGGAACTTCCCGCTCCGCCGCCACTATCATCGGGGCGATGCTGCTGGGATGTTCGCGGGTGGTGGCGGCGGAATTTTCCTTCTTCCTGGCCATTCCCACCATGGCCGCGGCCTCCGCGTACCAGATTATCAAAACCGGCTTCAAATTGAGCGCCAACGAATGGCTGGTGCTGTTAGCCGGTTTTGTAACCTCCTTTTTGGTGGCCTGGGCGGTCATCGCCTTTCTGATGCACTACCTTCGCCGCAACGATTTCCGCCCCTTCGGGTATTACCGGATCGCCCTGGGATTGATCGTGCTGGCGGTTCTGGCGTTGAATAATCCTTTGTAGCGGGCAGTAAGACCAGTAGGCTGTAGGCAAGTAGGCAGTAGGCAATATATATAGGGTAGGCAGTGGCGTAGGAGGAATTTGCTCACTGCTTACTGCCCCTGCTTACTGCCTACTGCTTACTGCCTACTGCTTACTGCCCCTGCTTACTGCCACTGCCTACTTTTACACTTGTGAGCATGGAAAACCGGAACGAACGCTGGAAAACCGTGCGGGAAGCGCTGGAACGGCTCTACCGGGAGGTGGATGGCGAGGCCGGGCGGCTTTCCGCTCTCCATGCCGGGCGGCTGCAATGCCGGCGGGGCTGCTGTAGCTGCTGCGAAGACGATCTCACGGTTTTCGAAGTGGAGGCGGAGAACATCCGTTTCCATTACCCCCGGTTGCTGACCGAAGGTTCTCCGCATCCCCCGGGGGCGTGCGCGTTTTTGGATGAAGAAGGGGCCTGCCGGATCTATGCCCGGCTGCCCTACGTCTGCCGCACCCAGGGATTGCCGCTGCGCTGGATCGAGGAGTCGCCCGAGGGTGAGGCGGTAGAAATGCGCGCTATTTGCCCCCTGAACGAGGAAGGCGAGGCGGTCGAAACCCTTCCCGCGGAGGCTTGCTGGAGCATCGGCCCCGCGGAGGCGGCGCTGGTGAGATTACAGAAGCAAATAAGCGGCGGGGAGCTTCGCCGGGTTGCGCTGCGCTCGCTGTTCCGCCGGCGGTAAGGAACTGCGCATTTTTCGAGACTTAGAGCGAGAAATGTGGCCTTTTCCAGGTCGTTATAATTGCCAATTATTGAGACGGTTTTGGCGAGGTGCAGCCGCTATGCGCCTACTCCGGCTGGGTCGGGTAAAGCACTTCCCAGGGCCCCACGTTGGTCAACTGCATCACCGTTTCCTCCACAAACCAGACGTAGTGGCGGCTTTCGGCGGGATTGAGATAAAAACTCCCCGGCCCGAAGGAGACCATATTCGCTTCCTCGAATTCATCCCCAAACCCGACTTTTACCAGCCCGGAGAGCACCGTAACCCGCTCGTCCCGGGGATGCCAATGGGGTTGCAGGCGGGTTCCCGCGAGAATTTTCAGCCGCAGGGTAAACAGGCCCTCCTTTCGGGGATCGCCTTCCAAAAGCATCATTTGTGCGCCCGCCGGGAGCGCGGGCGGGGCTTCCACCCAGGCCAGTTTATCCGCCGGAACCTGGATAGCTCCCGCAGGCAGTTGGCCGGGTTGAGGATCCTGCGCCGGAAGAATGCCCGCTAAAAAACCCGCAACCCCTAAAACCATTATCACAAAACCGGATCGTTTTCGCTGCATTTCCCTTTTCCCTTTTGCCTTTTTACTTTTCCCTGTTATTTTTTCAACCGTTCCTGGAACTCTTTGCGGAACTTGCGGATTTTGGGATCGATGACCATGCGGCAGTAGGGCTGGTTGGGATTCTCCAGGAAAAAATTCTGATGATAGCCCTCCGCGGGATAAAAATTAGTAAAGGACACGATTTCGGTTACGATGGGGTCCGGCCACAGGGCGGAGGCGTTCGCGTTTCGTTTGGATTGCTCCGCGATGGTTTTTTGCGCTTCGGAGTGATAAAAAATTGCCGAGCGGTACTGGGTTCCCACGTCCGCGCCCTGGCGGTTGAGGGTGGTGGGATCGTGGGTGCGCCAAAATACTTCCAGCAGCTCCGCAAAGGAGATTACTTGCGGATCGAAGGTGATCTGCACCGCCTCGGCGTGGCCGGTGGTTCCGCTGCACACCTGCTCGTAAGTGGGATTTTGCACCCTGCCCCCGGCGTACCCGGAGACTACTTTTTCTACCCCTCGCAAATTCTGGAAAATCGCTTCCACGCACCAGAAACAGCCCGCTCCCAGGGTGGCGATTTCGCGTTTATCGGACATGGTTACCTCGGGTATCGTTGTAAAAGTTTAGAGCGATAATGCGTATTTCGTAGTGTGTAGTGCGTAATAAAAACGGAATACCTGCCTGAATGCGTGGCAGGCGGAATACGCAACACGCAATTCAAAGAAAAGTCCATCCCCAGGCGCATTCACACTACTGCACCGTCACCGCGGTGCCGCTGACGCTAACCATCAGCATCCCGCCATGGGGGCCGACGGTTTCATAATCGATGTCCACGCCCACGATGGCGTTCGCGCCCAATTCCGCGGCCTGCTGCTCGATCTCCTGAAAAGCGATCTGGCGCGCCTTGCGCAGCTCCTCTTCGTAGGCGGCGGATCTGCCGCCCACAATATCGCGGATTCCGGCGAAAAAATCCTTGAAAATATTCGCGCCTAAGATCGCCTCCCCGGCAACCACACCGTGGTAGCGGGTGATGTGTTTGCCCTCGATGGAGGGGGTGGTGGATATGATCATCATGTGAACGACCTCCAAAAGAGTTCCATAGCAAGTTTCACTCTTTGCCATAAGGGAGCCAGAAAAAAATAATGTACCCAACTGAGCGCACAGAGTGATTGAAACACATTAGCGTTCAGTGGTACAATAAAAAGGGCGAAAGCCCTAA
>JABWBP010000029.1 GCA_013360445.1 Calditrichaceae bacterium
GTTAGGTGAGATTTGTGAATTCTACAAATGTTGAACACCTCCGGTGTTCGAGAAAGAATCCTGGTTACAAAGCGGCTCCATTGCCTGTAAATGGAAATTCCGACGTGCGTTTAGTATAAATCTAAAATCCTGTCAATCTTGTTAATCTTGTCAGGTGTGAAGGAGCAGGCCCTACCCCCCCCGCCCTCCCGACAATACGTTCGCATCCCTGCTTACTTGTCGGGATTAAACCTTCCAGGTTCAACTGCCCTGTTCCCTCACTACTTCTTCTTTTTCAACCGTTCCGCCATCTCCAGAATCAAGCGCCGCTCCTCTTCCTCCAGGGTTTTCAGAATGGCGATGATCTCGCTTAAGTATTTCAGGCGCTCATCGGGGCGCTCCGGAAGCTCTGCGGGGCTTCGGGAAGCGTCTCCGTAGCTGCGCCGGCCGCCCGGCTCGGCCACCTGCCCGGCGGCGGCCTCGCTCTCCCGGTAAGTTTCCCCGGACACCAGCCAGTGCAAATCCGCTTCCAGCGCCTCGGCAATCAACCCGATGCGGGAGATGCCGGGGTCTTTTTTCTCCTTGATAATATCGCTGAGGGTGGATTCCGGGATGCCGGCGGCCCGGGAAAGCTCCTTCTGGCTCATCCCCCGCTCCTTCAACAGCTGCCTGATTCGTGCGCCGATGTTTTTCATGGATACGCTTTGGCGAATTTTTTTTATTTTTTTCTTGATTTATTCGCTATTACGAATTATTTTATGCCCGCAACGGAACAAGATTCGTAAAAGCGGATTCGCGCCATTTCAATTACCGATTCAGCGCGGGGATAAATTAACACCCCGGGGGGAATGAATCAATGGATTTCTAAGCGTAATACGTGATGCGTAAAAGGTGATTTCTTTTCCTTACGCATTACGTTTTACGCGTCACGTAACCATTACACCGGAGGAGAGCATGGTCATCAAATGCCAACACGAAGGCTGCAACCGAACCACCGTGGTGGAGTGCATCAAGCCGGAACTGGCGGAGTATCCCGGCGACCTGCACGCTCTTGAGGAGGAGGCGCGCCGGAAATTGCTGGCGCAGTACGTGGAGTATTACTGCCCGGAGCACTGCCAGGCGCACGGTTACTGCTGGAACTGCGGATTCCACCAGGCCGATCCGGCCAATTTCAGCGTCGAGGGATTGTGCCCCAACTGCGAAGGGAAAATGGAGCTGCCCTGATCCTCCCCTTGCCTTTTTACTTTTGCCTTTTTACTTTCCCTCCTACTTCAGCAAGGAGGAAAATGCCCGTGGAAAAAACCGTTCTACCCCCGCTGACCCTCACCGTGGAGCCGCGCATCGACCCCAGCGCCTTCATCGCCCGGGGGGCGCAGGTGCTGGGCGACGTGCGCCTGATGGCGGAAGCGTCGGTATGGTACAACGCGGTGCTGCGGGGAGACATCAATTATATTTCAGTTGGGGAGCGGAGCAATATTCAGGACGGCAGCATCCTGCACATGGAAAACGACCTGCCCTGCATCGTGCGCAACGACGTGACCGTGGGGCACGGGGCAATCTTGCACGCCTGCGAGATCGAAGAGGGCTGCCTGATCGGCATGGGGGCGATCATCCTATCCGGGGCGGTGATCAAACGCGGGAGCGTGATCGCCGCGGGCGCCATCGTCAAAGAGGGCGCCCTGGTAGAACCGTTTTCCCTGATGGCCGGGGTTCCGGCGCGCTTCGTGCGCACCCTCCCGGAAGAGACTTTCGAGAAGCATTTGAAGTGGGCCAGGAAGTACGCCGACCTCGCCAAATTGCACCGCCAGAAGGCCCTGGGGCAGTAGCGGGGGCAGGGGCAGGGGGCAGGGGGCAGGGGCAGGGGCAGGGGGCAGGGGCAGGGGCAGGGGCAGGGGGCAGGGGCAGGGGGCAGGGGCAGGGGGCAGGGGCAGGGGCGGTTATTTGGGGAGAAATCGTTCGGGATGATCGGCCATACTACCAAGCATTTTTCCGACTTCCTGGTATCTTTGAATTAATGAATTGTGAATGTCCTCAGTGATGTAACTACAGTCTTTGGCAAAATCCAAATGCACTGTTGTCTCACTGGTTTCACCATCCGCATCACTCATTTTCATCGTAAAGTGCCGGGGATATCTCTTCTTTCGATACCCTTCCGCAATATTTGTACAAACAGATCGCGATGATCGCCGGATCTGGTCGGTTAATGAATACATTTCTTCCCGGGGAAAGGTCTTTGAGAGATGAAATATCTCCATCGCCAACTGATAGGCCAACTGGTAAACTTTTAATTCACGAAAATCGCCTGCCACAATTTCTCCCCTAATGTTATTTCTGCCCCCTGCCACCTGCCCCCTGCCACCTGCCCCCTGCTCCTGCTCCTGCCCCTGCTCCTGCCACCTGCCCCTGTTTTTCCTCAGTCGCCCGCCGATTTCCCGATCAAATACCCCGCTCCCGCGCCGACGCCGAAGCTCAAAATATTGCCGGGGGTGAATTTGAACCACTTGCTCGCCACTTCCTTGCGGTATTTCTTATCCAACTCCTGGTACTCTGCAAAGAGGTTGTTGTAGGTGCTCATAATGCTGTCCGCTTTCATTTCCAGCACTTTCACCTCTTCATTCTTCAGCGCCACGGTGCTGTCCAGGTTGGTAATTACGCTGTCTTTGATGCCGATTTCCCGCTCGCTTTTGTCCAGGTCGGCTTTGATCTCCGCCACTTCCGCCCCGAACAAACGCGGGGCGATGATTCCGTGAACCCCGTCGGCCCGCTGCGCTTCCCAAAACTGCCCCGCCCAGTGGGGAAAGGCCTGGTCCAACTCGCCGATCACCCCTTTGGCTTCCCAAAGCTGGTCGATGCGCTCCTTCACGCGCTGGTATTCCTGCTGCAAGCGCGCCAGCCGCTGCTGCAACGCTTCCCGCTCTTCGGCCAATTGCTGCTCGCGCTCGCGGATCTGCGCCAGGGCGTTATCGAGGCTGTCCACGTAGCGGCGCATGGCAGCGTCTTTGCGCTCTAACTCCTCCATTTTCTCTTTCTGGGCGCGCAGCTTTTCCCGGGTATCTTGCAGGGAATTCCAGATGCTCCAGATTACCGCCAGCGCCACCAGGACGAGCAGTGCGGTAACGATCCAGGAAACCGGGCCTTTAGTCGATGCCATGCTGCACCTCCAGGCGGTCGCCGTTTTTGCGAATGCCTAATTTTTGGGCGAACTCCGCCACCAGCGCCTCATCCCCCGCCGCGAGGTCATAGAAAATCGTGTAGCCGTTGGGGGCGGCGTCGCGGAGGGTAATCTCGACGCCGCGGCTCTCTAACTCCAGGAGAAGCTGCCGGATCACCCACTTGGCGCCCCGGGCCAGTTTCCCGCTCTCATTGCGATTATGTTCGGTCATGGTGTGGTCCTCGGTTCAGGTAGAGTTTTAAAAGAAAATGCGTGAAACGTAATGCGTGAAACGTAATGCGTAACTCGGGATAGGGAATACGCAGTACGCAATACGCATCAGGAAATCCGCAATCCGCCTACTCCCCCCGTTCCGCCCAGATTTGCACTAAGTGCAAAATGGTTTCGGCGGCTTTTTCCATATCTTGAATGGAAATCCACTCCCGCTTGCTGTGGAAGTTGTGCCCCCCGGTGAAGACGTTGGGCGTGGGCAGGCCCATAAAGGAGAGCCGGGAGCCGTCGGTGCCCCCGCGAATGATGCTGCGCCGCGGTTCCAATCCGCTGCGCCGCACCGCATCCACGGCGTAATCGCTCACAAAGGGGTATTTTTCCAGCACGTATTTCATGTTGCGGTAGCTTTCGATCACCTTCAGCTCCAGGCGCGCTTGGGGCCAGTTCTTCAGGGTCTCATCGCGCAGTTTTTCCAGGAATTTTTCCTTCTCCTTCAAACCTTCCACGGTAAAATCGCGGATCAAAAATTTGATTTCCACTTCTTCCACGTTGCCGGAGATGGAGTTGGGATGCACGTAGCCTTCCCGTTTTTCGGTGGTTTCCGGGGAGAGGCGCTCCTTGGGCAGGCGCTCCAGGAAGTCCGCGGCCACCTTCAGGGCGTTTACCATCTTGTTTTTGGCGTAGCCGGGGTGCACGTTGGTGCCGTACACCTGCACTTCCACGGTATCGGCGCTGAAGGTTTCGTCTTCGATCTCCCCGGCGGTTTCCCCGTCGATGGTGTAGGCGTATTTCGCGCCGAATTCCTGCAAATCGAAGTGCTCCGTGCCCCGGCCAACCTCTTCATCCACGGTAAAAGCGATTTTGAGCTCCCCGTGGGGAATTTCCGGGTGCGCCAGCAGGTATTCTACCGCGGCCATGATTTCCGAAACCCCGGCCTTGTTATCCGCGCCCAACAGGGTGGTTCCGTCGGTGGTGATGATATCGTGCCCCAGGCAGTCCTTCAGCGCCGGGTTGCCCCCGGGGTCGATCACCTGGTTAGAATCCGCGGGCAGAACGATGGCGCCGCCGCGGTAATTTTCATGGATCACCGGCTTCACGTTGGCCCCGCTCACGTCCGGGGAGGTATCCACGTGGGCAATCAGCCCGATGGCGGGCACCGCGGCGGGATGGTTTTTGGGCAGGTTGGAAGGCAGGGTCGCGAAAACGTACCCGTGTTCGGTGAGGCGGGCGTCTTTCACCCCTAAGGATTTCAATTCCTCCACTAACAGCCGGGAAAGATTTAACTGCTTTGCGGTGCTGGGATAAGTTTGCGATTCTTCGCTGGATTGGGTGTCAATTTTTACATATTTTAGGAACCGTTCTACGAGGGACTTTCGGGGAATTTGCAAACCATGTGCGGCCATTTTTTGATCTCCTTCAAAAGTTTAGCGTCCGATCCGGCATATATTTGCGCTTCAGAACACAGAATTTCGTAACCGGAAATTATTCAATATCTTGATGCCAAAATTAAAACGTTTCGAGGAAATATCAAAGAGTTTGAATTATTCGGCTTGTTTTGGGAGTGGGAGGGTAGTTGAATAGTGGATTAATGGATTAGTGGAGTAATGGATTAGTGGAGTAGTGGATGAATGGAGTAATGGATGGTTAAATGGTTGGATGGTTGAATGGTTGGATAGCAATTTAACCGTTCAGCAATCCAGCAATCCAGCACTCCATCACTCCACCTCCTGGATGCGGATGATCGAATCGAACGGAAGGATCGAACGATGGCCATGACCCGGACAGGTAAGATTTTGATTGCGATAGCGTCGCTGATCGCGCTGGCATTGCTTTTTATCGGGTTGATTTCCCTGGCGGAAGGCGGCGGTTACGCCAGCCAGGACAACGCTATTCTCCTGGCGGCGATTTCCGCAATCTCCTTGCTGTTTTTGCTGCTGGGACTCTACTCAGGATACCTATTCGTGCGGGCGGTATTCCGGTTGTTAGGCAAATTAGCCGGGTTTGCCGGCGATACGGTTCCCCTGCGCCTCATCAGCCTGGGGCTGACGGCGCTGATCTTTCCCCAGGTGGTGCGGGAAGTTATCATCGCCCCGGTGCGGTTTTTTATGAATTTCAGCGCCTATTTCATCACGGTTTTGAACACCTCCCTCAGCACCCCGGGGGGCGGCTACGGCGGCATGGATCTGCACGATTTGCTGCGCATCAGCCTTTATACCTTCCGCGACGCCTGGATTTACCTGCGGAACCTGCTGGCGGAGATATTGATCGATCTGCAAATTCCCTCGTTGATGTTAGCCCTGGCCCTGTGGCTCATTTTAGGGCAGATTCTCAGCTTTGTCTTCGACGGTTCCGCGGGGCGGGGCGAAGAGCGGGGCGGTTTGCCGGGATTTGTGCGTAAACTGGCCCCCGCCACCCGGAAGAATATTCTGCTCACCGCCGCCTTCCTGGTCAGCGGTTACCTGATTATGACCTCCATGATCGCGGTTCCCTGGTTCCAGCAAACCGGCAAGCCAAACCACGAGGATTGGGAGCGGGAGTTGGAAACGATTATCACAACCCGGGATACGATTGCCCAAACCGGGGAGGAAATCCCTGGCGCGGCTCCCCTGGATCCCCTCTCCGATGCGTTCCTGGATGAAAAGGCCGCCCTGGATACCCTGCCGCAATGGGGGCTGCTGCTTGCCCGGGTCAAATCGGATCGAAACGAGCTGTTGCAGCAGCGGAAACTCCTCGCCGACGGTTGGGAATCGCTGCGCGAGAGCGTGGAAAAACGCAAAAGCAGCCTGCTCAGCCTGGCGAAAATCAGCATCAAGGATACTACCATCAGCCTGGGGCCCCGGGAGCGCGCCTCTTACTACCTGGAAGTCAGCCAGTGGCTGAGCGCCAGCGCGGAAAATCTCGACGCCGCCCTGAAAGATTACCAAAACCTGTTGAAGCAATATGATTACAAGTTAGAAAACTGGGTAAAAGATATCACCGCCGCCCTGGCCAGCGATGCGGAAAAACTCTCCGCGCGGCGGAACAGCGCAAACCCGGATTCGCTCGAGATGGTATTCGAGAGCGCCTACGTTTACAAGCCCTCCCTTTACACGGAAGATTTGTTTACGGGGCAATCCTCTTTCAGGAACCGGGCGACCGATCCCCTGCCGGCGCCGCCCCTGCCCGGCTCGCAATGGGGAATATTCGGGCTGATATCCCGCTGGCTGTTGCGCGCCAACTCCTACGCGCTCATTTTGATTACCGGGATGCTCGGTTTCGGCTTATTCGGCTCGCTGATCTCCTCCATCGTGCGGGAGCATTCCCAACGCCGGCCCGAGGAGCCGCTGGTAAAAGATTTGGACGCCGCCGTGGTACGCGGCCTCTCCGCGGCGGTGGTGGTTTTTCTCTCCGTCAAGGGCGGGCTGGCGGTGTTTACCAACCAGGAGGTGGAGCCGAATTCCTACGTGGTGTTTTTTACCTGTTTGGTGGGCGCGGTGTTTAGCGAGCGCATCTGGGAGTGGGCGCGGGAGTGGCTGAAGGGAAAATACGGGGCGGACGGCAAGGCGGGAGGCGAAGCGGGGGACGCTGCGGAGGCGGGGGAATCGCCCGATCAGGCGGAGGAGCCGGGGGAAGAAGGCGGTTCTTCGGAAAGCGCCGAAACAGGACGAAACGATAAGGAACCCACTTCACCCGAAAAATGACCGCAGGAGGAATTATCATGATCAAAAAAAACCCCTCCAAAGAAGAAATCCGCCCCGGGAAACCGGCGGAACAGACCGACCCTAACGTCTGCCCGGTGTGCGGAGGCAAGCTGATCCAGGAAAAATGCAAAGTAGTCTGCCGCAGCGAAAAGTGCGTGTACCGGATTATCTATAACTGCTCGGAATTTTAGACCCGTAATGCGTGATGCGCGAAAACTCACGTTTCACGCATCACGCATCACTTTTTATCGGTTGTTCAACCTTTCAGACATTTCCCAACTATTTCGCCAGAATCATTTTCCGGGTTTGCGCAAAGCTGCCCACGGTGATGCGATAGAGATACACGCCCGCGGCGACTTTCCGGCCGTGATTGTCGGTTCCATTCCATTCCACGGCATATTCGCCGGGAGCTACGGCCTCGTTAATCAAGGTTCTGACTTCCTGGCCGGTGAGATCGTAGATCTTCAAAGTCACGAAGTCCGCTCTTGCTTCCGTGGCCGCAACGCTGAAGCGAATGGTGGTGGAGGGGTTGAAGGGATTGGGATAATTCTGCTGCAAATCAAACCCTTCCGGCGTCACTTCGGAAATGGTGGAATACACCGGGTCGCAGCTAACCGAATTGCCGGCGGCGTCGGTCACCTTGAGGGCGATGGTGCTGCTCTTGTTATTGTTGACCTTGGTGGCCCGGGCCAGCACCGATTGGGAATTTGGGAAGAAATCCTTCCGTTAATTAATTTCAACTGCAACTACCTGAAAATCCCTGTAAAATCAGCCATCTCGCATAGATACTCACCTCCTTTCAGACCTTCCAGGTTTGTGAGCTTAGTGAGAAATGAGGTTATTTGAGAACAGAGGATGGCGGCGCGCCAGCAACTGGCATTATCCGCCGTTAATAAAAGCTATTAGAAAGGAATTGGTGCTTGGGAGAGAAGTTTCCGGCAATAAGCACGGTGCTTGTATTATAGCAGGATCAAAGACCTCAAACCGGCTTACCTGGGAGCGGTTTCACCAAAATCACCTGGCAAAACAACTGGCATGCCGGTTCAAATATAAATGCCGGCAATTCTGCGGAAGGTTATCCCCTTAGCAGATACTGGCATTTACACTTGGCAATAAATCGATGCAAAGAGCCTGATGAGACAATATCAATCTAAGTATAGATGCTCCGAGGGAATTGATGAATCGCACAAAACAACCGGTGAGAAAAAATGATGGCAGGTTGAAAGAAAAAGTTTCTTACAGGTTATTGCTTTTATGTGATTGCATTGTTTTCCCTTCCTTTTACCAAGGCTCCCTTTCCCTGAGAGAGGACTTCGTGCCGGGAGTGACGATCAATCCTTCAGCAGTTAAAATTTAACCACCAGCGATTAAGGTGAGGAATACGGGCGCTAACTGCCCGAAAAACGTGAGGCGTGAGGCGCGAACACTCACGTCTCGCGCCTCACGCCTCACAGATTATCGAATTGGCCAACCTTCCTTTTCGGTTTTTCCGGTTATTTCGCCAGAATCATTTTCCGGGTTTGCGCAAAGCTGCCCACGGTGATGCGATAGAGATACACGCCCGCGGCGACTTTCCGGCCGTGATTGTCAGTGGCATTCCATTCCACGGCATATTCGCCGGGAGCCACGGCCTCGTTAATCAAGGTTCTGACTTCCTGGCCGGTGAGATCGTAGATCTTCAAGGTTACGAAGTCCGCCCTTGCTTCCGTGGCCGCAACGCTGAAGCGAATGGTGGTGGAGGGATTGAAGGGGTTGGGATAATTCTGCTGCAGATCAAACCCTTCCGGCACCACTTCGGAAATAGTGGAGTACACCGGGTCGCAGCTAACCGAGTTACCGGCGGCGTCGGTCACTTTGAGGGCGATGGTGCTGCTCTTGTTATTCTTGACCTTGGTGGCCCGCGCCAGCGCAGAAGCCTGCGCCGGGGAAATTACCGCGGTCTGCCCCTTGGTATAGAAATTACCGGAGCCGTAGGGAATCTCCAGGGTGGCGTTGCTGAGCTTCACAACTTTGATGGTCGCCACCCCGCTGCCGGCGTCGCTCAGGGTAATGTCCAGCGCCGTGGGCGAGGAGTTGGGCACTACCACGATGTTGCAGGAGGGTTTGGTGTTGTCAACCCCGCTGGGAGTAACGTTGATTTGCACGTTGCACTGCGAAGAGGCGTTCTGGTTGTCCGTCACCGTGTAAGTAATGGTGTAACTTCCGGCCTGGCCGGGCGCGGGCGTCCAGCTAAAGGTAGAAGAGATGCCGGTATTGGGGCCGGAATGGGGCAGCGACGGAGCCATGGTAGCGCCGGGGGGCAAGCTGCTGCCGGTCAGGGTGATCACGTCGCCGCTGTTGGGATCGGCGGCGCTTACCGTGAAGGAGACCGGGCTGCCTTCAGCCACCGTGAACGGACCGGGAGGCGTAATGGCGCAGGCCGGGGGATCGTTGGTTGAGGGAGGATTTACGGTAATCTGCGCCGTGCAGGAAGATTGCAGCCCGGTATTATCGAAAACCACGAACTGAACCAGGTAAACCCCTGCCTGGCCGGTCGCCGGGGTCCAATTGAAGGTGGAGGAAATCCCGGTATGGGGACCGCTAATCGGCAGACCCGGGGTCATGGTTGCGCCGGTGGGCAGGCCGGCAGTATTCAACGTTATCATATCGCCGGCATTAGGATCAGAAGCTGAAACCACAAATGAGAGCGGTTGATTTTCCTGGATGACGAAGGGCCCCGGCGGATTGATGTTACAAACCGGCGGGTCTCCGACCACCCCTACGATTTCCAGAATAAAATCCACCGCCACTTTTCCGATCAGAACCCCGCCGCGTCTTTCCTCGATGGTTACCTGGGCGCAGTACAGCTGGCCGATGGCGGTTCCGCCGGTAGTGTTCCAGGTGATTTCTCCGGTAGCGGAGTTCAACACCAGGGGATTATTCGGCAGCCCGGGAGGGCCGATCGGATCGGTAATCCCGCTCTCGGCGGCAGTGGAAAATCGCCAGGTCAGTTGGTCTCCGTTGGCATCCGCCCCGGGAACGAAAAATGAGAAATTGCTATTGATCGGCGCGTTTATAATCGCCGGCATGGTGCTCACCGGCGATCTATTGGAGATGTCGAAACGAACTTGCGTCTCGACCCGGTAATTTCCATCGGGGTTGTTCACCAGGGTGCTGATGCGGCAGCAAGAGGAAATATCTGCCACCCAGGGACTGTTGGTGGCCGGGTTCAACGGCGCGCTGTAAGTATGGATGATATTGGGAGTGGTGGTGCCGGGCTGCAATGCGCGGCCGATCAAGTAATTCTGGGACGGGAAAATAGCGATGACCACGTATTGCAAAACCGGCGTTGAAGTGCCGTCGCCAAAGTGCAGTGTGGTGGCGCCAATCGTTTCCGTGATGATTGCGCCCACCGGCGGAGAGCCATATCCGGACCAGCGGAAGGCGTTTATCAACTCGAACTCCGCAGTGTTGGGAGCGATGTCCGGGCGCGGCTGCCAGGTTAAATGGCCGTAGCGGAAGTGGGTTGCTCCTGCCGGCGCGGTAAAGAACATCGTGACGAGCAATAAGAACGGAACTATTCTCCATATTGCCCGAAAGAGCAGCAAATTCCCTTTTATTTTATCCATCATTTTCTCCTTATATTTGTTTTCCATAATTGTCCACCGATTTAGTAGTAAAACATAGATGGAAATTATGCCACGGAAAACCGGGGATCGTTTACAATATAAACGACCGGGGTTTCATCAGGATAACTTCCGGGATCATGTAGGGGGTAGAAAGCTCAGCTCACTCTCAAATCACATCACCTCCTTTCATCCATTCGCACGGTTAAGATTTCCGAAAATCGAATGCCTGAAAGGCCCTTTTCCGCACCGGGCCGGCGCTCGCATCCATCAAAGAAGGAGAGATTTTCCTTCTCGATGCGCGCTTCCGATGCGATTAAAAAAGAAAATATTTTGTTGCCCCGAATAATGGGCCGCGGTAAATCTGAATTTTACCGCTCAGGAAAAAGGGTTCAGTCCCGCGAAGAACTTGCCTTCACGGTTTTTTACTTGATGATGATTTGAGACAAAGAGCTTGAAATGCGGGAACAATATAGAAATTATCACTCCGATTAACAACAACTTTATTTTTCGGTTGGGGAAAAAGTGATGAGAAACAAAATCCCCACCAGGTTTTCCTGCGTGGGGAGATGTGGGGATATAAAGTGAAATTTATCCTGCCGGGGTTAATACATTGTTTAGGGAGCCAGAAAAAAATAATGTACCCAACTGAGCGCACAGAGTTATTGAAACACATTAGCGTTCAGTGGTACAATAAAAAGGGCGAAAGCCCTTAACTCGCTCTGCGGGTGAACGCCGCTTAAGAGGCTCTGCCTCAAGTTTATAACACGACGCGATGCAGAGCATCGCGCCGCGCGTTCCAACGGAGACCGTTGGAACGAGAAATATCAGAAAACTTGTTAAACGGTGTAGTTAATCTTCCTTCATCCGTTCCGCGGCGCGGTCGATGACCGCCTGGCGGGCGCTGCGGCTGCTGATTTCCGAGCCGGCGCGTCGGGAGATATTTTTTAGCATTTCCGCGCTGATTCCTTCCCGCTGCAGCAGGGCTAACAGCGCCGCTTCCTGCTCCGCGGAGGAGGTGATCCCCAGCGCGGCGTCGAGGTAGGCGCTTACCACGGCATCGCTTACCGGGCAAAGGGGGGCCATGGCCTGCAAAACCCGCCCCTGCTCCGCGCTGGAGGGGATCGCGGAAACCGTTTCGGCAATATTCACGAACGCCGGCTCGCTTAGATTTGTTTTTCCCAGCGCGGCAACCAGGGCGTTCGCTTTTTCGTGGGAAGAGGGGATGCTGGCGGCGGAGCGCAGGTAGGCGCGCATGACCGCCTCATCGCCGGGACAGCGATCGGCCATTTCCTGCAACACCCGGCTTTGTTCGCTGCCGGAGGGAATGGCAGCGGCGCTGCGGGCGATTTCGATCCAGCTTTGGGAGCTTAACCCCTCCGCCTGAATAATTGCACTTAGAGCATTTGCCCGCTGCGCGGAGGAGGAAATGGATCCGGCGGCATCCAGGTAAGCGCTGACCACCGCGTCGTCAGCCGGGCATACTTCGGCCAGCGTTTCCAGGGCGCGGGCGGCCTCGCTGCCGGAGGGAATGCTGCGAATGCTCTGCGCCATTGCGATAGCGGCCTCGGCGCCGATCTCCCGGCGGCGGGCGATAAAAATTATAGCGGCGCTTTTTTGCGAAGAGGAGGGGATTTTTTCCGCGCCCCGGAAGGGTTCTACGGTGAGCGACTCATCAGCGGGCAATTTTTCCGCAATTTCGCAAAGCGTCCGGTTCAGAGCGCTGCTGCCGGTAATCTGCCGGGAGGCTTGCCGGATCACCCGCGCCGCTTCTTCCGGGGTGAGGTTGCGGGATTCCACCAGGGCAGAAAAATAGATCCGTTTCGTCTCGTTTCGATCAATCCGGGAAATCTCCCGCAATACTGCCGCCACGCCGCCCCGGGAGAGCAGTTCTTGCACCCGGGCCTTTGCATTGATCCCGGTTTCGCGGATGACCTCCGGCAGAATTCTCGCCAGCCACGCTTGCGCCCGCTCATCGAACGGCAGGGAGCGGCTGCGCATAGAAAATCGGTACTGCGGATTCCCCTCCGCGCCGGCGCTGACCTCTAACCGCCGGGCGGTAAGCCAGCGGCGCTCCTCGATCTGCAAATAACTGCCGGGCGCCATGGCGCCGATCGCGCGACAATCTTCGCTGAAGCGGATATCTCCACGCATTTCCACGCTCAGGCTGTTCAGCAAATCAGCCCGGCTGAAGGAAAAATCTTCCGTTTCTCCCCTCGCGGCAACGGAGGCATTTTCTGCGGTTGTGGAACTATCCCCCGCCAAACTATCCCGCCCTGCCGGCCCGGCCGGGGCGATGCTTATCTGAAAAATCAGGAGGATACCCCACGCCGCCGCCGGTATCTCCCGCCATTTTGAAGCGTTCATGTTTCGATCTCCATCATTCGGAATTGGCTTCTAACTCCCGCTGCGCATGAGCGGTAGCGCCCCGCAGATCTGCAAAAGCCGGGGAGCGGGAAAATTTCACTACATCATGGAACGATCCTGCCCTTCGCCGGCCTGTTTTTTCGTTAGAAAATAGTAGATCAGGAAGCCCAACCCGGCGAAGAGGGATATCAACCCGAACATCGCTTCATCGGAAAAGGTGTAGGGGAAAAATTGCGAGAGCAGCAAGGCGGCGCCGATGCCGATGAGCACCAATCCCCATTTTACGGAAGAAAGGGGATTGGCCGCGGCCTGGTGTTGATAGAGGTATTTGGCGCTCTCGTCGAGTTTGCCTTTTTCGATGAGCAGCCGCCGGATGCGGTTATCGGAAATGATCTTCACCATCCAGACAAACGCTAAAAAGAAGATCGGCACAATAATAATTTCAGGATTCATGGTATTTCTCCTTTTAATATGGTTTAATTGATTGCCTTTTTCACCTTCCTGCTTTACCTTCTCCATCACAGTTGACCGGTGAGATAAGAAAATGTTGCAGGGTGCGCAGATTTTTAGTTATTATTTAGCCACCAAGACACGAAGACCCAGGGCTTCACAAAGGAAAGATAAAAGTATGCGTGCACTCATAAACCGGTAGTGTTAGTGGCAAAGCCCCAAAGGGGTAAACCATCCTTTCGGGGTTGATTTTAAACCGCGAAAGAACGCGAAAAAACGCCAATGACTATGCAACATTTTCCGGGACAAATTGTCGAATAGAATGAAGCTAACGAAATCGGGAAATGATGCAGGCGGAAAAGGAGCTGATTGAAAAAATCGTGGCCGGCGACGCGCCAGCGTTCCGGTTTTTAGTGGAGAGCTACCAGCGGCTGGTCTGCCACGTGGTTTTCCGCATGGTAAGCAACGAGGCCGACCGGGAAGAGCTTTGCCAGGAGGTATTCGTGAAGGTTTTTCAACACCTGAAAAATTTCAATTTCCAATCCAAATTATCCACCTGGATCGCGCGGATCGCTTATAATACCTGCATCAATTACCTGAAAAAGAAAAAAACGCCCTTGTATGACGACCTGGCGGAAACGGGAACCGATTCCCCGGAAGAAAAAACGCTCGGGTTTGTTGAAGGAGTTCCGGGAGATTTGCCCGCGCCGGATGAATTGGCCGCGAACCGGGAAATCCGCCTGTTCCTGCACGAAGCGATCGGCGAGCTTCCGGCGCAGTACCGCGCCATTCTCACCCTCTACCATTTGGATGAGATGAGTTACAAAGAGATCGGGGAAATTATTAACTTGCCGGAAGGCACGGTTAAAAGTTATCTTTTCCGGGCCAGAAAACTGTTAAAAGAGCGAATGTTGGAAAAATATTCCGCAGAGGAGTTGATGCCATGAAGCATTTAAGCGATGCAGAACTTCAGGCCTACCTGGACCGCGATCCCGCCCAGTTGCGGGAGGAGACGGAAGCGCACCTGCACGCTTGCGCGCACTGCCGGGCGAATCTTGCGGCTTACCGGCGGCTTTATGGGGGATTGAAGGATGAAACCGGCTTTCTGCTCTCCGCTAACTTCGCCGACGCGGTGGCGGCAAAAATCGCAAAACGGGGCGACCGCAAGGCGGATTTCCTGGAGATCGGCCTGATCGTCGCCGCGCTGATCAGCGGCGTGGCTGCGGTTTTATACTTTTTCGAACCGGGCGACGTTTTCAAAACCCTGCTGCAGCAAGGCATCGCCGGGATTTCCGACCTCATGCGCAGCATTCCCCTGCTGCAAGGCTCCAGCCTGCACATCCTGCTCTTCACCGCCGCCATTTTAGCGCTGGTGGGCATTTTAGATAAAATGATCTTCCAGTTCAGGCAGCGGTAAGCATACGAAGCCCGATATTAGACCTCAAAGGTTTTGGAAACCTTTGAGGTCTTTATATCTACCAGATCACCCAAATTGGAGACCAGCACAGAAAATGAGACCACGCGGTTATCTACCGGATCTATCTATTCTCAATAAACCCTCTTTGGCAGCGAGTTCCCGGGGACGCTTCCCCAAACCCGGCGACGGATCATTCCGGGCAATCAAGCGCCTGCTTATGGCCCTGCTGCTTTGTTTGAGCACCCAGGTTTTTCCGCAGCAGCGTTTTTTGGGGGTATGGCAGGAAAGCGAAAAAAAGGAGCGGGTTTTGGGCGACGCCAGCGCCAAAACTTTCGAAGACACCTATCGAAGCCTGCTGAAAAAAGGGTTTCTTCTCACCGATATCGAGGTAGTCGATCAGGGAGGGCAGAAAAAATATTACGGCGTCTGGCATTCCGGAAGCGATAGTTGCGCGATCTACGCCGATAGCTGGGAGCCCTTCCTTGCCCGCAGCAATGATTTGAACACCAAGGGGCTGCGGCTGATCGATATCGAGACCTTCGCAGAGGGAAAGCAGCGCAAATACGTGGGCGCGTGGAGAAAGGATAGTTACACCGAACGGTTGCAGGCGGGGCTGGCCTGGCCGGAATTCTACAAAGTTTGGGAACAGAATAAAAAAGACGGCCTGGTATTGATCGACGTGGAGACTTACCTGGATGAGCGGGAGCGGAAATTCATCGGGGTTTGGAAAAGCGATGGGCGGGAGAGCAATATCTGGAAGGACCTGGATTGGAAAACTTTCGCGGTGATCCACAAGGGCTTGCAGGAGCAGAAGTTTCAACTGATCGATCTGGAAACCTACACCACCGATAACGAGCGAAAATTCATGGGCGTTTGGGTGAAATCCCCGGGCGAGCAGCGCATGGTGGTGGACGCCAATTGGAGCGAATTTATGAACCAGTGGGAAGAGATCGGCAAGGACAACCTCTGGCTGATCGATTTAGAGGTGTATTGACGCGGCAACCGGAGTGTCCCAACGGGATGGCTCCGCCACAAAATTTATTTTGCACGTGGCGCAAGTTTCTTTTCTTTGCAGAATAAATTCTGCACTCCCGCTTTTTAAACCGTCTTGTTCACAGGTTACGCAATCCGAAATGCGCGATGCCTGGAAAATCACCTTTCACGCCTCACGATTCACACAATTAATCCGCCGACTCTTCCGCTCCATCTTTCGCACCGGCGGATGCCGGCGCGGCCGGGTTCTTCTCTCGCGCCACGGTGGGAACTACCGGGGTGGGGCGCTCCACCGGCGGCAGCCCCAAAATCGCCCGGGCGCGGTTCAGGGCGTCGTCGATGTTCAAATGCACGTTCTCTTCCCCAATGCGCTCTAACAGCCCGGAGCGTTCCAGCGCCATCAACGGCTGGGCGTGAACGCCGGAGAGCACCAGCACCGTGCCATCCTTGCGAGACTTCTCATACACGTCTTCCAGCGCGCGTAAGGCGGTCGCATCCATGGCGAACACGTGGCGGATGCGCAAAATCAGCACTTTGGGAATCCGTTCCACCACCCGCAGGGCGTCTTTAAACTGGTCCGCCGCCCCGAAGAAAAAAGGACCGTAGATTTCGAACACTTCCACCCCCTCGGGCACTTCCCGTTTGGACAGCGCCAGGGGATCATCCCCTTCCTCTTCTTCGCGGAGCGACTCGGTAACGTAGCCGGTCTGGGTGACCGTGGCCATGCGGTGCATGAACAAGAATGCCGCCAGCACGATTCCCACCTCGATGGCCACGGTCAAATCGATCAGCACCGTCAGCAGGAAGCTGGCCAGCAGCACCAGGATATCGGATTTGGGGCTGCGGAACAGCTTGACGAATAAATGCCACTCGCTCATATTATAGGCAACCATAATCAAAATGGCGGCGAGGGTGGCCATGGGGATCAGCGCGGCCAATTTCCCGAAGAAGAGCATGATCAGCAGCACCGTCAGGGCGTGGGTGATGCCGGCGACCGGGGTTTTTCCCCCGTTTTTGAGGTTGGTGGCGGTGCGGGCAATCGCTCCGGTGGCGGGAATTCCCCCGAAAATGGGGGAAGCGATGTTGGCGACGCCCTGCGCCACCAACTCCATGTTGGATCGGTGGCGGGTGCCGCTCATCCCGTCCGCCACCACCGCGGAGAGCAGGGATTCGATGCCGGCCAGCAAGGCAATGGCCAGCGCCGGGGAAGATAATTCCCGGAGCAATTCCCAACTGATTGCCGGCAGGCGCGGCGCGGGGAGCATGTTGGGAACGCTGCCGAAGCGGCTCCCGATGGTCTCCACCGGCAGGTGCAGCCACTGCACCAGGGCGGTGGCGAGCAGGATGGCGGCCAGGGAGCCGGGAACGCGGCGGGTCACTTTCGGCCAGTAGAGAATGATCAGCAGCGAAAGGAGGCCGATTCCGAGGGCGTAGAGATTGATGCTCCCCAGGCTTTCCGAATAGGCGAGCAGTTTTTCGATAAAATCCGCCGGCAGGGAATCCATTTTCAAGCCCAAAAAGTCGCGGATCTGCGAGGTGAGAATGATCAGGGCGATGCCCGCGGTGAATCCGACCGTGAGCGGATAAGGGATGAATTTGATCACCGCGCCGAGGCGGGCAAATCCCATCACCACTAACAGCACCCCGGCCATCACGGTGGCGGCGGCGAGACCGTCGTAGCCGTATTTCTGCACCACGTCGTACACGATCACGATAAACGCCCCGGTCGGCCCCCCGATCTGGAAGCGGCTGCCGCCCAGCACGGAAATGAGAAAACCCGCGATTACCGCGGTATAAAGCCCCTGCTCCGGTTTCACGCCGGAGGCAATCGCCAGGGCAATGGAGAGCGGCAGGGCCACGATTCCTACGATAATACCGGCCGCCAGATCGCGGAAAAACAGGCGGCGGGAATACCCTTCTTTAAAAACCGTAATCAGCTTCGGCTCTAATTTCGTTGGCTGGATATTCATCCCCGGTTCCTTCTACCGCATTTGAAAAATCAAAAAAAATACCCGGCAAGCTATGTCATGCCGGGAAAAAACGCCTGATTATATTGAATAATCGAACGGTTTGCAAGAGGAAATATTACGACAGTGCAAAATTTATTTTGCACTGCCAGGGCAGAATGAATTCTGCACTCCCGATTTATTCCGTAAGACTAATGGGGTGATTTTAAGACGCGGCGCGCCCGACTGGCCGGGACGCGCCGCGCTGTGATGCCGCGTTTTATGGTTTTACCGCTTCGATGATGGCGGAGACGATATAATTTTCGATCCGCTGCCCCGGGACCCAGTCGCGGATGAACGAGCGGCTTTCGTCTTTAGGGGCAATACGCACCCCGGTGAATCCCGCCGCTTCGATCATTTGCTGCAACTCCTCGATCTCCGAGGCCCCGGCGATGCAGCCGGCGTGGAGCGCCAGGTCTTGCCTGATCTCTTCCGAAAGCGGCGCGGTGGCCACCACGTCCGAAACCGCCAGGCGCCCGCCTTTTTTCAGCGCCCGGAAGGCCTCCCGGAACACCTGCGCTTTTTCCGGGGAGAGGTTGATCACGCAGTTGGAAATGATCACGTCCACGGAATTATCCGCTACCGGCAGGTGCTCGATCTCGCCGAGGCGGAATTCCACGTTGGCGTAGCCCCCTTTGAGGGCGTTGCGGCGGGCTTTGGCGACCATTTCCGAAGTCATATCCACCCCGATCACGCGCCCGCTTTCGCCGACCGCCCGCGCGGCCAGAAAACAATCGAACCCGCCGCCGCTGCCCAGGTCCAGCACCACCTCGCCGGGTTTCAGCGAGGCGATGGCAGTAGGATTTCCGCAGCCCAGGCCCAGGTTTGCCCCTTCCGGCGCGGCGGAGAGTTCTTCCGCTGTATAACCTAACGCCAGCGACTTTTCATCCGCCGCGGCGACGGTTTCCCCGCCGCAGCAGGAGGGCGAGCATCCGCAGCCGCCCGCTTCTTCGGTTGCCGCCCGGCCGTAATGCTCGCGCACCGCCTGGCGGATCTCTTCAGTTTTCACCGTATTCCCGGTTTCCCCGCCGCAGCAGGAGGGGGCGCACCCGCAGTCTTCGGCGTCATCTTCCGCGCCGGCTGCCCGGCGGTAGCGTTCGCGCACTACCTGGCGAATATCCTCATTTTTCAGAGCATTCATCGTATTCTCCGTCTGTAAAGTTACCGTTACATTTTACATTTCACTCTCATAGACGGGGAGGTTTCGGAAAGGACGCAGGAAATTTTGTTGGTATTATGATTTCCAGAGGTCAAATACTCGAAGTATAAGATAGCAGATCGCGAATAATTGAATGACAAAATGCATTCGAAGAATAAACAAAAGTGTATTAGATTTCCAGACCTTAAAAATAGACCACCAGGAAATTGGTTCTGGTAGTCGGACATCAGTGTCCGCAATATTTAGTTGTTTTTCAACGGAAGCAATAATTCGGAATTTTGTTTCCTCTACTTTACGATGTCTAAGAGTTATTTGAATTCCGAATTGTGTTACCATTATTAATAAAGATGCAGATACGATTGTGATGAGAGGATTACCGACCTTCCAATCCAAACCGACCAAAGCAACTGCAATGATGGCTGTAATCTCCAAAGCCCTCCATGTTTGAGTGCGAGTTTGGAAATGATCTTGCCATTGAATCTCTAACATTTTTAATAACGCTTCGGCGGCAGGTTCTTCTGAATTCGATCTCATCGCAACCTCTTTTGGGCATATTTAATAATTGTCAAACAAAATTATTACTAAATTCTCTAATATCCAACTCAATTTGGCAATCAAATCATTAGCATTAATACTCTGGAGAGAGACGTCGCACTCTATCTCCATCTTCCCTTGCTGAACAGTTTTAGGGCTTTCGCCCTTTTTATTGTACCACTGAACGCTAATGTGTTTCAATAACTCTGTGCGCTCAGTTGGGTACATTATTTTTTTCTGGCTCCCTTTCCCGGTATTATTCCACCAGTTCGGTAAGAACTTTTTTCAGCTTCTCGGCAACCTTTCCCGGCAATTTGCCCTTTTCGCGCAGTTCCTCCGCCGTCGCTTCTTTAATTTTCTTCAGCGAACCGAAGGTTTTCAGCAGGTGCGCTTTGCGGGCGGGGCCGATCCCCTCGACCTCGTCCAGGGGGGATTTGAGGGTGGATTTTTTGTGCTGCTTGTGAAAATGGCCGATGGCGAAGCGGTGCGCTTCGTCGCGCACCTGCTGCAGGAGCTTCAGACCGGCGGAGCGTTTGGGAAGGTTCATGGGGTCGCTCATACCCGGCAGAAACACTTCTTCTAAGCGCTTGGCCAGTCCCAGGATAGGCTGGTTTTGAATATTTAACTCCTGCAACGCTTGCAGGGCGCTGCCCAGCTGCCCTTTGCCGCCGTCGATGAGGATCAGGTCGGGCAGGGAAGCGTTTTCTTCCAACCGGCGTTTGTAGCGGCGGTACACCGCCTCGTGCATCATCGCAAAATCGTCGGGAGTGGATTTGGAGCGAATTTTGAAGATGCGGTACTCGCTCTTTTTCGGGCGGCCATCTTCAAAACAGACCAGCGAGGCCACCGCATCGCGGCCCTGGATGTTGGAAATATCGAAACCCTCGATCCGGCGGGGCGGTTTCTCCAGGCGCAAATGCTTTTGCAGCTCTCGCACGCTGAAGGGCAGGTGATCTTTCTGCTTTAGTTTTTGCAAGGATAGCTCATCTAACAAAAATTTGGCGTTCTTCTGGCAAAGGTTCAGCAGTTTTTTCTTCTCTCCGATCTGGGGAACGACGAGCTCGACTTTTCTTCCGGCGGTTTCGCTCAACCACTTTTCCACTAACTCCGGCTCCTCCGGCAGGGGAAAAGGGAGCAGGATTTGGGAAGGGTAATAGTCCGCGCTTAAATAATATTGCTGCAAGAAAGTTTGCAGAATTTCCCCGTCTTCCCGATCTTCCACCCCCTCGAGATAAAAATGCTGCCGCCCCACCACCTTGCCGTCGCGGATTTTGAACACCACCGCGCAGGCGTCTTCGTCTTCGTGCGCCAGGGCGATAACGTCGCGGTCTTCAAAATCCCCCAATACCACTTTCTGGGCGATGAAATGGTATTCGTTGATCATTTTGGCCTGGTCGCGAATCCGCGCCGCTTCCTCGAAGTTCATCTTTTCCGCTTCCTGTTTCATGCGCGTTTCCAATTCGCTGAGCAGCTCCCGGGTCTTGCCGCGCAGGAACTGCTCCACCTGGCGGATCATGCGATTGTATTCGAGCTGGCTCACCAGCCCCTCGCACGGTCCCTGGCAGCGGTGGATGTGATAATCCAGGCAGAGTTTCACCTTGCCGGCGGCGATCACTTCATCATTTAAGAAAAATTTGCAGGAGCGGATGGGGAAAATCTTGCGCACGGTTTTGACGATGTGGCGGAGGTGCTTCACGTCCGTGTAGGGGCCGAGATATTTGGAGCCGTCCTGCACGATCCGGCGGGTAACGAACACCTGCGGGAAAGGTTCGTGGGTGATGCGGATGTAGGGGTAAGACTTATCATCTTTCAGGAACACGTTATAACGCGGGCGGTGTTCTTTGATGAGGTTGGCTTCTAAGATCAGCGCTTCCACTTCCGAATCCACGATAATGGTATCCAGATCCCGGATTTGCTGCACCAGCAGCAGGGTGCGGGGAGCGAGGTTCCGGGAATCCTGAAAATAACTGCGCACCCGGCTGCGTAAGTTCTTCGCCTTGCCGACGTAGATAACCTTGCCCTTCTCATTGCGGTAGAGGTAAACCCCGGGCTGGTTGGGAAGATTTTGCAGCTTCTCTTCCACGGCGGCGGATCGCTTTGGCTCGGCCATCATCACTCTTTTTTAGCGGTGAATTTAGGGGGGATCAGGAAGCAATTGCAAGAAGTTGTTTGACGGGGTGAGGCGGCAGGGGTATAAGACCTCAAAGGTTTTGGAAACCTTTGAGGTCTCTACGCTAATCAACATCCCTAAAAAAACAGTAGCGTACACCGCGGCCATGTGTTACTTTTGCATCCTCCTGTTGAAAATTTCCGGATCAGCCATGGCCTGATCGTACAATAAACGTTCGAAAAATACTCCTGTTTATACATCGCAAATCGCAGCTTGCAATTCGAAATTCATAGATCGCAAATTGTAATGAGTAAATCATAAGGAGACCCCTATGCCTCGCATACATCATGGCCGGGTACGGTTGGTTTTATGCCTGATTGCCCTCTCGGCAACCGCTTTTTCTCAATACACTCCCGGGATCAACAACAACGTGACCCTGCTCAGCCACGTGGACGATTATAGTACGTATTCCAACATCTGGGGCTACGTGGACGGCCAGGGCCGGGAGTACGCCCTCATCGGCCACAACGCCGGCACCTCCATCGTGGACATCACCAATCCCGCCGCCCCGGTAGAAATAACCATGATTCCCGGCCCGGTCTCTACCGGAACCTGCTGGCGGGAGATCAAAACCTACGGCCAGCACGCCTACGTGGTGAGCGAGCATACCGAACCCAATAATTTATCCGGCATTCAAATCATCGATCTCTCCAACCTGCCCGCCGGCGCCGCATTGGCGAACGTGGCGCGCTGGCCGGGAGTGGACCCTTCCAATGCCCGGGCGCATACCGTCACGATGGACAGCGAAGGTTATTTATATATCCAGGGCGGCACGGCTACCCGCAATACCGGCGGTGAACAGGGAGGAATCCGGATTTTCAACTTGAACCCGGATCCGCTCAACCCCGCGCCGGTGGGCATTTTTAACCTCCGCTACGCGCACGATACCTTTGTGCAGGACAGCCTGCTGTTTGCTTTCAACATCTACGAGGGCGGTTTTGTGGACATTCTCAATATTTCCGACCGCTCCAATCCCCAACCGGTTCATTCCCTGGTTTATCCGCAGGGATTCTCCCATACCGGCTGGACCACGCCGGATCGCCAGTACCTGGTCACTACCGACGAAATCGCCGGATTGACCGTGAAAGTATGGGATATCCAGGTGTTGTGGGATAACGATCCCACGAACAACGACCAGATCGACTTAGTGGGAGAATACATCAGCAATCCCACCCAGATCGCCCACGAGCCGCGGGTGCGCGGCAACAACGTTTTTGTCTCCCACTACCTGGAAGGGGTGCGGGTATTGGACATTTCCAATCCCGCGGACCCGGTGGAAGTGGGTTACTACGACACCTACCAGCCCGCCGGCAACGGCTTCAGCGGCGACTGGGGGGTGTATCCCTTTTTCCCCTCCGGCAATTTTGTGGTCTCGGACATGCAAAGCGGGTTGTACGTGCTGCGCTTTGATAGTTTAGGGGCGGGGGGAATCGAGGGGGTGGTCAGCAGCGCGCACAACGGCGCCCCCCTGGCGGGAGCGCAGATGGTGTTCGTGGAAGCCGGTAAACGCGTCAGCAGCGGCGCTAACGGGGCTTATTCCTTGCGCACCAACGAGGGAACCCATACCGTCATCGTTTCCAGGGCGGGCTATTTTACGGATACGCTGACGGTCTCGTTCCCTTCAGGGGCCAACATTGTGCAAAACATTGCCCTTCAATCCACCACCGTGGGTATTCCGGATGATCTTTCCCTTCCGCTAACTTTCCGGTTGGAGCAGAATTATCCCAATCCGTTCAACCCGGAAACAGCGATCAGCTATCAGCTTTCAGCCGTCAGCAATGTGGAATTGAAGATTTACAATGTCGCCGGACAACTGGTGCGTACCCTGGTGAGCGAGACCAAAATGCCAGGAAAGTATATGGCAGAATGGGACGGTCGCAATGAATTCGGAGAAGCGCTGGGCAGCGGGGTTTATTTTTATAAATTAAAGGCCGGCAATTTTGAGCAAACCCGGCAGATGATGTTGCTGCGCTGAAGGTTTTGGCGATGCGGTTACGGACCACGCCGTGCGACGGTGAACCGTCGCACTCCGGTCTTAATTTTTTACCCGCATGGCGTTAAAAATAGCTGCCAAAGCAACCCCCATATCGCCGAAAACCGCTTCCCACATGGTAGCAATTCCACCCACGCCCAGGACGATAAAGAATAGTTTTACTCCTAAAGCAAAAGAGATATTCTGCCAGACTATTTTCCGGGTTTTTCCGGCCACCTCAATAGCAGTAACCACCTTCGCAGGATGGTCGGTCATTAGCACCACGTCGGCAGTTTCAATGGCGGCGTCGGAGCCTAAAGCGCCCATGGCAATGCCCACATCCGCGCGGGCCAGCACCGGGGCGTCATTGATCCCGTCGCCAACGAACGCCACCTTGCCCGGCTGGTTTTCAGCCATGATCCGTTCAAGATGGTTTACCTTATCTTGCGGCAACAACTCGGAAAAATACCGGCTGATGTTCAGTTGTCGGGCCACTGCTTCAGCAGCGGTTTTATTGTCGCCGGTTAACATCACCGTTTTAATGTTCCTGGCGGCCAGCTTTTCAATGGCTTCCGGCGCATCCTCCTTCAATTGGTCGGAAATAACAATATAACCGGCGTAGGTCTGATCCACGGCCAGATGAACCACCGTTCCTGCTACATTGCAACGGGGATGGGCAATATTTTCCCGGTGCAATAAACGATCATTGCCTACGATAATTACCTGGCCGTTCACCCTGGCGATAATGCCATGCCCGGAAATCTCATTTATTTCCTGCACCCTGGAAAGATTCACATTCCCGGCGCAGGCATCTAAAATAGCGGCGGCGATGGGGTGATTAGAATTGGCTTCGGCGAGGGCGGCATATTGTAATACTTGCGCTTCAGAGAATCCGTTTTCGGTAACAATCCGGGAGACGCGAAATTCTCCTTTGGTGAGCGTGCCGGTCTTGTCGAAAACCACCGCCTTGAGTTGATTGAGCGCGTCAAGATAGTTGGAGCCTTTAACCAGGATTCCTTTCCGGGCCGCGCCGCCGATCCCGCCAAAATATCCTAACGGAATGCTAATGACCAGGGCGCAGGGGCAGGAGATCACCAGAACCACCAAAGCGCGGTAAATCCATTCCGAGAAGGCAGCGCCGGAAATGAGCAGAGGGGGGATAATCGCCAGGGCCAGGGCGCCAAAAACGACCGCCGGGGTGTAGTATCTGGCAAAAGTGGTGATAAATTTTTCCGTCTCGGCCTTTTTATTAGCCGCATCTTCCACCAACTGCAAAATCCTGGCAATGGAGGATTCCCGGTAGGGTTTGGTTACTTTGACGGTTAACACCCCGGACTGGTTAATCATTCCCGATAGCACCGTGTCATTGGGGCGTACTCTGGCGGGCACGGATTCGCCGGTTAACGCCGAAGTGTCCACAAAAGACTGCCCCTCTAACACTTCGCCGTCGAGGGGGATTTTTTCGCCGGCTTTTACGACAATAGTCTGTCCAACCGCCACTTTTTCCGGGGCCACCTGCTGAATTTCCCCGTTCAATTTTAGATTGGCATAATCCGGCCTCAGGGCCAGGAGAGATTGAACCGATTTTCGGGAACGATTAACCGCCAAACCCTGGAAAAATTCACCGACCACGTAAAACAGCATCACCGTTACCGCTTCCGCCATCTCGTTAATGGCGATGGCCCCCAGGGTGGCAAGGCTCATCAGAAACTGCTCGTCGAAAACCCGGCCTTTGATGATATTTTTTGTGGCGCCCCAAATGACTTTGTAACCGCTGATAAGATAAGCGATTCCGTAAACCAGGTATTCCCCAATCCGGAAAGGAGAATCATGGAGTTGATCTTCGAAGAGCAATCCGCCAATCAAAAGCAGGATGGTTAAAAAAATCCGGGCCAGTTCCGCTTTGTTTTCCAGCAATTCCGATTTAGATAAGCCGGCGGGATGCTCATCGGCTTCAAAAACCTCCACTCCCGGTTCCAGGGCTTTGATTTGAGCCAGGGCTTTTTGATCATCCGCGCTTTCTAAGAGCATCGTCGAAGTGGCAAAGTTAACCGAGACGCGCTTTACATCATCCCTCTGGGAGAGAGCCTCTTCGATCTTTACCGCGCAGGCGGCGCAATCCAGGTTTTTTAAAATATATTTTTTCATAGTTTTGCTTTCAGTTGATGTCTAATGGAAGACAGCACCTTTATTGTAGTTTTTCCAACTTTTTTACGGGGCGTAAAACGTAATCCGTAATCCGTAATTATTACCGCATTAGGTTTTACGCATCAAATCATATCTCCGACTCCACTTTCGGTTTTTCGAACCAGGCGTACAACGTCGGCAGCACCACCAGCGTCAAAAGCGTGGAGGTGATCAGGCCGCCGATGACCACAGTTGCCAGGGGGCGCTGAATTTCCGAGCCGGGGCCAGTGGCGAAGAGCAGCGGAATCAAACCGAGCATGGCCACCAGGGCGGTCATCAGCACCGGGCGCAGGCGCAGCTCGCAGCCGGTCAGCACCGCCTCTTCCAGCGGCCGGCCTTCTTCCCGCAGCTTGTTGAAATAGGACACCAGCACCAGGCCGTTGAGCACCGCCACGCCGAAGAGCGCGATGAATCCCAGCGAGGCCGGCACGCTGAGATATTGCCCGGAAATGAACAATCCCACGATGCCGCCGATGAGCGCGAAGGGTAAATTCATGATGATCAGCCCGGCCTGCCGCAGCGAGCCGAAGCTGGAATAGAGCAAAAAGAAAATCAGCGCGATGGTGAGGGGCACGATGATGGCAAGGCGCTGCATGGCGCGCTGCTGGTTCTCGAACGCCCCGCCCCAGGTGATGAAGTAGCCGGGGGGCAGCGCCACGCCCTGGCGAATTTTCTGCTGCGCCTCGGCCACAAAGCCGCCGATATCGCGGCCCTCGACGTTGCACTCCACCACCAGGCGGCGCTTTACGTCCTCGCGGCTGATCTGCACCGGGCCTTCCACCAGCGAAAGCTTCGCCAATTGCGCCAGGGGAAGGCGCGAGCCTTCCGGGGTATCGACCAGAATGTTGCCGATGCTTTCCAGATCATTGCGCCGGTTTTCCGGAAAGCGCACCAGCACCCCGAAGCGCCGTTCGCCTTCAAAAACATCCGCGGCAACTTTTCCGCCCACCGCGGTTTCGATGATTTCCTGAATGTCCGCCACGTTGATCCCGTAGCGCGCAATTTTGGGGCGGTCGATCTCGATGGTGAAATAGGGCTGGCCGGAAACCTGCTCCGCCCGCACGTCCGCCGCGCCGCGCACCCCCGCCAGCACTTTGGCGATTTCATCGCCTTTGGCTTTGAGCGCCTCCATGTCTTCGCCAAAAATTTTGATGGCGATCTGCGATTTGACGCCGGAGATCAGCTCATCGACGCGCAGCGCAATCGGCTGGGTGATGTTGAAGGCCACGCCGGGAATTTTTTCCAGGCGCTCGCGCATCTTTTCCACCAACTCCTCTTTGGTTTTCGCGGTCGTCCATTCGCTGCGCGGCTTGAGCACCACGATGGGGTCGCTCAGGTTCGGCCCCATCGGATCGGTGGCGATTTCCGCGGTGCCGATTTTCGAGACCACGGTTTCTACTTCCGGGAATTCCATCAGGGTTTGCTGCACCACCTTTTCGATTTCTACGGACTGCGGCAGCGAGATGCTCGGCAGGCGCAGCACTTGCGGCGTCAGCGAACCTTCGTCGAGGCTCGGAATAAATTCCGTGCCGAGAAAAGGCAGCAGCGCCAGGCTGGCAACCAGAATCGCCGAAACTCCCGCGACCACGGTTTTCTTGCGCCGCAGCGCCCGGCGCAGCGCCGGCAGATAAATTATTTTCACGCCTTTGACGATGAAGCTTTCCTTTTCGGTTTCCGGCTTCAAAAGGAACAAACAAATCACCGGGATCACGAAGATCGACAACAGCAGCGAGGCGAACAACGCGATGCTGATGGTGAGAGCGAGCGGCGCGAACATTTTGCCTTCCAAGCCTTGCAGCGTCATGATGGGAAGAAAGGTGATGGCGATGATCAGCTCCCCGAACAGGCTGGGCTTTCGCACCTCCAGCACCGACTCAAGCACGCTGTGCAGCTTGTGCTCGCCCGCGCCTTTTTCGGAGAGATGGCGCTGTACGTTTTCCACTTGAATGATCGCCGCATCGATGATCATGCCGATGGAGATGGCCAGGCCGCCTAACGTCATCAAATTCGCCGAGAGGCCAACCGATTTCATAATAATGAAGGTGCAGAGCATTGCCAACGGGAGGGTGAGCGCCACCACCACTGCGCCGCGCACGCTGCGCAAAAACAGGTAGAGCACGATGATCACTAACAGCACGCCTTCTTCCAACGCTTTGGTGACGGTGCGAATGCAGGCCTGCACCAAATCGGTGCGGTCGTAAAACGCTTTAATCTCCACGCCGCCGGGGAGAATTTTCTGCTCGTTGATGCCACTGACTTTTTCCTTGACGCGGGCCGCCACGTCACGGCCGGAACCGCCGCGAATCATCATCACAATGCCGACTACCGCCTCGCCTTTGCCGTCTTTGACGCTCGCGCCCTGCCGCACTTCCGGGCCGACCACTACCTCCGCCACGTTGCCCACATAGATCGGCACGCCCTCGTGCGCGGCGACCACGATGTTGCGAATATCCTCAATCGTTTGAATCAGGCCGATGCCGCGCACCACGTATTGCTCCGCGCTGTGGGTGAGAACACCGCCGCCGGCGTTGGCGTTGTTGGCGGCAATCGCCTCGAAAACTTCCCGCAGCGAGATTTTGTATTTGAACAGCAGATCGGGATCGACCAGCACCTGATACTGCTTGACGAAGCCGCCGAACGAATTCACGTCCGCCACGCCGGGCACGGTTCTGAGCAGCGGCCGCACGATCCAGTCCTGCATGGTGCGCAGGTCGATGAGTTGCTCCTGGCTTAGTTGCTCGCCGTCCGTTGCGGGCGGCTCCAGGGTGTATTGATAAATTTCGCCAAGGCCGGTGGTCACCGGGCCGAGGGAAGTTTCCACGCCTTCCGGCAATTTTTCTTTGGCCTCGATCAAACGCTCCAGCACCAACTGCCGCGCGAAATAAATATCCACATTATCTTCGAACACCACGGTTACAATGGACAGGCCGAATTTGGAGAGCGAGCGCAATTCGGTGAGGTCCGGCAGGCCGCTCATGGTGACCTCGACGGGAAAGGTGATGAATTTTTCCACCTCCACCGGGGAGCGCCCGGGCGCCTTGCTGATGACCTGCACCTGCACGTTGGTGACGTCCGGAAAAGCGTCGATGGGAATTTGCAGCCAGGCATTAATACCCACCCCGCTGAGCAGGAGGGTGAGAATTAAAATCAGTACGCGATTGCGCAGGGAGAAGGAGATGAGTTTGTCGATCATGGATTACCCTTAATAAATGTTAGTAGTAGCTCCTTCAGGAGCCAGCAAAATGTGCCTGCAAAATGTGCCTGAAGGCACTACTACGATCATTTTTAATAGTCTTTAAAATAAATCCCACTTCTCACCATAATTTTTGAGGGGATATTTTTTCCAAATCTCAACCAACCAGTCACGTCCTTCCTCCTCTAAATACCAATGAAAGCTGGACCACTCCCACTCGCCCATCCGTTTGGTATAGCCATGCTTTACCGGGTTGTAATGGATATAATTCAGCGTGGTATAATAATGAACTTCATCCCGAATCATGCGATCACTAAATTTATACCATACCGTTCGTCGCCCGGTTTGGCCGTCTTCCAAATTCCATTGGCGCGAGGTGGCGCCATGCAGGCGGTTGAATAACAGAGGAAGTTTAGCGAAAACCGGCACATAAGCCAGAGTATGATAGTGATTTGCCAGAAATACCCATCCTGCAACTTCAATTTCGAATTCTTTGAATTTTTCTAATGCGCGTTTCTGAAATTCTGTGCGCCGCCCGGCGCTGGCCATAATGTGGCGATGTTCGTAGTTAGCCGCCGTAAGCAGATAGTAAGTTTTCTCCTGGAAAGGGTGCGGCGGCGCATGTAATGGATAACCTTTAGCGGCGCGCGCACGAAGAACGGCTTCGCGTTGCTCCGGCGTCATGCGGCGGTACTCGTAAGGCATGATAATGCTCCCAGGTTTGTAATGTTTAGAATTTAGCGCCTGAAGGCGCTATTACTATTAAATTTGTGGCGCTATTACTATTAAATTTGCGGCGCTATTACTATTAAATTTGCGGCGCTATTACTATTAAAATTTACTTAATGCGCGTGGCCTTCCTCCAAACCTTCTTTCGCCAATTCGGATTTCAGGATAAACGCGCCCTCCGTTACAACGCTGTCGCCCATGGCCAGCCCCTCCGGAATGGCGATGAAGCCATCCATCTTTAGACCGGTGCGAACCTCGCGTTTCTGGAAACCGCCTTCCCCATGCGGCAGGAACACAAAACGCTGCTCGCCTTCGGACTGCACCGCGCTTTCGGGCACGGCGATAACCTCGGCGGCCGCGCCGCCTGGCAGGTTCACGGTCGCAAACATTTGCGGCTTCAGCCTGCCGGAGGGATTTTCAACTTCGATGCGCGCCTTGACGGTGCGGGTGGTTTCGTCGAGCACGTCGAATATGGTGGTGAGACGGCCGGGAAATTTTTCCCCGGGATAAGCCGCCACTTCAATTTCTGCGCGGAGCCCGGGCTTGATGTTAGCCAGGTCTTTCTCGTAAATATCCGCCAGCACCCAGAGGCTGGAAATATCGGCGAGGTGAAATAATCCTCCGCCCACTTCCACAAAGTGGCCGAGAATTTCGCTGGCCTCGATAACCGTGCCGGCAAACGGCGCGCGAATTTCCAGAAAGGTTTTGGGCACGTGGGTGTCGGCAATTTCCTCCAGGTCTTTTTCCGTCGCGCCCATCACCAGCAGCTTGCGCCGCGCCGATTCATAAATGGCGCGGGCGGTAGGAAGCTCCGAGGAATCCTGGCGCGCCGCCGCCAATTTCAATCGCTCTTCTGCCTGAACGAATTCCGCTTGCGCCGCCAGGTAATCCTGGCTGTAAATCGTCGCTAACAGCGCGTCTTTTTGCACCCGCTCGCCTAAAAAAGCATAGACCTGCTCCACGCGACCGGGCACGCGCGCGGTGAGGTGCGCCAGCCGACGCTCGTTGAGCACCACGCGACCGGGCGCGGAAATCGTCTGCTGCAGCGAGCGCATTGTCACGGGTTCGATTTTGACGCCGGCTTTCTGCTGCTGTTCGGCGTCGAGGCGGACAATATTTTCCTCACCACTATGTCCGGATGATTCTGCATGGACATCTTTGGCCGATTCTTCGGTGTTGTGTTTCTCGCCGCAGGCAAACAGCGCGACAGCGAGGAGTAAAACGAAACAAGTTTTGAGAAATTGCATTTTACATGCTCCAACGAATAAAGTTGAACCGGAGCGCAATGTTTTAGCATTGCACGAGGTGCAAAACTGAAGTTTTGCACTCCGGGTTACGGTTACAAAGCCGTTTCGCCGGCCACTTCTAAATCGGCCAGCGCCACGTGGTAGTTGTATAACGCGCGGTAATATTCCGCCCTGGTTTCCGTGTAGGTGCGGTAGATGTCGATCAAATTCAGGGCGTCGATCTGTTCGGTTTGATAATGTGAAATGCCGCTGCGCAGCTCGTCTTCCACGTCGCGCAGCAAGGTTTCTTCAAAGAGCCGCACTTGCTCTTCCGCGGCCTTCACGCTGCGATGGGCGTTCTCAATCGCGGTGGTCAGGTTGCGGTCAACGGCTTCGCGCTGAATTTGCGCCAGATCGAAAGAAGCGCGCGCTTCTTCGGCCTGGCCGCGCGGGCCTTTCCAAAACCACAGCGGAATGGAAACGCCCACATCGATGCCCCACAGGTTGCTCACCGTGCTGCCAAAAGGATTTTCGGCGGTAAAAGGCGGCTGGCCGTCGCGCTTTTGATGGAACAATCCGACGGTAAAATCCGGCAAATAACTTTTCTGCGCCAGCCGCATCTGGGCGCGACCGCGCTGAACCAGCGTTTCGCTCAAGCGCCGCGCCGCGCTGGCCTGGCGCAGTTCATTCACCGCCATCTCCACGGTTTTGGTAAAGGGCTGGTAGGAAAAGTCCTCCCCCAGCGCCAGCGGAGTAGAACCGGGCCGGCCCAGCAGCCGGTTCAATTCCGCCAGGGCGTTTTGCGCATCCCGGCGCGCCGCGATCAGCTCATTATTGATTTTCGCCAACTCGGTTTTGGCGCGCAGCACTTCTAAAAACGGCACCTTCTGCGCCTGGTAGCGCACCGTGGCGGCCTCGCGGAATTGCTGCAACAAATCGGCAATCGCCTCGAAATTGACGACTAATTTCCGGTTCAGCCAGGCCTGGTAGTAAGCGCGTTTTACCTCCGCGCCCACCAGAATTTTGATGCGCTGCAAACTCTCTTCAGAGTATCGGGTTTCGATTCTGGCCACCCTCCCGCGCGCTCCCCGTTTGCCGGGAAATTCCAGGGGCTGCACCAGGCCGATGTTGCGCTCCCCGGCTTTGGTAATGTCGAAATTCGAGGGCGTCTCATCCCAATTAATGCTGAATTCGAGATTGGGAAACGCCTCCGCCTGCAAGATGCGCGCGCTTGCGGCATCCACTTCCTTCTGCGCCGCCAGCACTTGCGGATTGTTGGCCAGGGCCAGATCAATCGCCTGCTGTAAAGACAAATTCTCCTGCGCGCCGCTGCTGTTCATAAAAAATAACAGAAAAAACAGCACCGCCCCGCAGGAACGCAAGAATAGGGACATATTCCGGTTCCTTTCTAAAATCAGAACTGAATTTTATGAGTTTGAGTCAGGGCAATTCAAAAATAGACTTTATGGGAATTATTCCCAACTATGTCTAATATTTCAGGGGGTTACGCGGAGGGAGGGCGATCGATATTATAAACCGGGGTGGAAGGGAAATGGGGAGATTCATGGGGGTAATAAGCGGCAGAGTAGCATGGGACAACGTACGGGGTTAAATTGGGCAGGTGGATTAATTGGTGGCAGAAGCACTGGCAGTTATCATTTGAACCGCCATCGGAGGCCGGGGCTGGCGTGGTATGTTTGCCCAGTAAGCTGCAAACCAGGGTGGCGCAATCGTTATCCGGGCCGCCTTGCAGGCAATCGGCATCGCCGCAGAAGACCAGACCGAACACCTGGCCGAGCAGGGTAATGACTGCCAAAAAGTGATAGACTTTTCGCCAACTTATAAAATTCATGGTTCAATAATCGGATAAAAGCCTTCCGAATACAAGAAGATTTTTTACAGGCGCAAGAGATTCTTTACAAACGCTGCTTTTTCACCTGAAAAGCTTCAAAACATGACAAAAATCATGTTTGAACATGATTTTTGTAAGTGATCTTTTCGATCAAAAGTATTAACTTGTACTTCGAGCGGTTAAAAACTGAACTTTGTTAGTTTTGAGGTATGGGAAAACAAGCTTTACACCTTATACTTTTGATACTTATATTTCAATCAGGAAGGAAAATTTGAATGGAGACTCCTGTACTTACTCATCCCGGAAAACCGGAAACCCCACCGGTAAAAAAAACTATTCAGCTCCCAGAGCACATCGTCGAGATTGTCAGCGATTCCGGCGAAGGCGCCCAGACTGCCGGGCAGGCTTTCGGATCCATCTGCGCCCGCATGGGCAACGGGGTCTGGACCGTGGAGATCATCCCTGCGGAGATCGAGCCCCCGGCGCGCACTCCCGCGGGCGCCAGCGGGAACCGCATTCGCTTCGGCTCCTTCGACATGAGCAACGCCGGGGATGACGCGGACCTGGTGGTGGCTTTCAACGAGCAGGCGCTGTTGGGCCGGGAGCGGGCAAAAAATTTGAAAGAAAATTGTATTATACTGATGGAGAACAAATGGCGGGAGGATCTGGATGAAAGGATCAAACGCCAGTATGCCGAGACTTTCGAGATGCTCAGCCGCAAGAATTACCGGATTTACGAGATTCCCATGGAAGAGGAGTGCCTGAAAGTTATGGATAATCCCCGGCGGGGCAAGAACATGTTCGTGTTAGGGCTGCTCTGCAACGTCTATAGCATGGATTTGCAAATCGCCTATCAGCAGATTTACTACGCCTTCCGCAAAAAAGGACAGAAGGTCATCGACGTAAACCAGAAACTGTTGGACGCCGGTTACCAATGGGCGGAAAATAACCTTGACTTCAAATTTGTGGTGCCCCCCACCGGGGATACCCGGCCAAAGATCGTGGTAAATGGCAACGTCGCCGTGGGCCTGGGCGTGATGGCCTCGGGCATGGAAGTCTGCGCCATGTATCCCATCACCCCGGCCACCTCCGCCTCCCACTACCTCAGCGAGGTATTCGAGAACTCCGGCGGAATGGTGCACCAGGCGGAGGATGAAATCGCCGCCTGCGCCTTCGCTATCGGCGCATCCTACGCCGGAAAGTGCGCGGTCACGATTACCTCCGGCCCCGGCCTGGCGCTCAAGACCGAACTGATCGGCCTGGCGGTAATGGCGGAAATCCCCTTAGTGTTGGTGGACGTGCAGCGCGGGGGCCCCAGCACCGGCCTGCCCACCAAAGTGGAGCAGGGCGACCTGTTGGCGGCCATGTTCGGCTCCCCCGGCGACGCCCCCAAAGTGGTAATGGCCGCCGCCACCATCGAGGACTGCTTCTACAGCATTATTACCGCCCGCAAGATTGCGGAATCCTTCCGCATGCCGGTTATGGTGCTCACCGACGCCAACCTTGCCACCGGGCAGCAGCCTTTTTTGCGGCCGCAATTCCAAAAAGAGTGGCTGACTCCCCCATTTGACCAAAGCCCCATTCCCGAGGGTACGAAGCCGTACGACTGGCACCCGGTTACCGGCCTTTCCCGGCGCTTCATTCCAGGGCAGCCGGGGGGGATGCACACCCTCACCGGCCTGGCGCACACCCGGGAATCGAAAGTAGCCTACGAGCCGGGGGTGAACCAGGAAGGCTGCGACCATCGCAGCCTGAAATTGGCGGCGTTCCAGAAGACCTTGAAGCCGCCCAAAGTATTTGGGGATGAAGAAGGTGATCTGCTGATCGTCGGCTGGGGCAGCACCAAAGGGGCCATCGAGGAAGCGGTGGAGCGGGTGCGGGCCGCGGGGCTGAGCGTCTCTTCCCTGCACCTCAAATTCCTGCAGCCCCTGGCCACGGGCATCAAAGAGATATTGCAGCGCTTCAAAAAAGTAATGACCGTGGAGATCAACTTCTCCGACGACGTGAACCGGGAATTGATCAACGAAGACAACCGCCGCTACGCCAATTTGCAATGGCTGCTGCGCGCCCGCTACCTCATCGACGTGGATTCCTTCTCCAACGTGCACGGGCAGCCCATCAAACCGGGGGCGATCGAGAAGAAAATCCGCGAGGTTATTGCGCAAATGGTTTAAGAAATTTTAACCGCAGAATTCGCAGAGATCGCGGAGATTTATCTTTTAAAATGAAGTATTACTCTGCGACCTCTGCGGTGAATTTTTAAATTTAGTATTGTCAGGTTAAAAGATTGCAGAGATATGATGGAAAAAATACGCATAAATGAATTAACGGAGAAGGGTATCGGGCTGGCTATCAAAGTGCATAAGAAGCTTGACCCTGGCTTTTTAGAATCCGTCTATCAGGCGGCCCTGGCTTATGAACTGGAAAAAGCCGGAATTCCTTTTGAGCGAGAAAAAGAACTGCCTGTGATTTACGAAGAAGTTGTAATTGATGTAGGCTTCCGATGTGATTTTCTTATAGATGAACGGCTTATTGTAGAATCTAAATCCGTTAAAGAACTGCATCCCATAGACCAGGCACAATTATTGAACTATTTGAAAATCACCAAACTTCAGGTGGGTTTACTTATCAACTTCAATGTTTTTGTGCTCAAAGATGAAATAAAAAGAATGGTAAACAATTTTAGAGAATGAAAACTCTAAAAATACTTTGCTTTCTCTGCGAACTCCGCGCTCTCTGCGGTTAAATAGAAAGAAAGGGATAGGACATGTTCGGCGTCAGCATTGACAATTTGATCGATCTGGAAAAAGAGCAGTACACCCTGGTTGATTACCAGGGCAACGAGCCGCGCTGGTGCTCCGGCTGCGGCGACAACGGCATTTTGACCGCGGTGCAGCGGCTCTGCCGCGACGAGCAGCTTCCACCGGAAAAAACCGTGTTCGTTTCCGGCATCGGCTGCTCCAGCCGCTTTCCCCATTATATGAAAACCTACGGGTTCCACGGTTTGCATGGCCGGGCGCTGCCCATTGCCCAGGGCGTCAAAATCCGCCGCCCGGATTTGCACGTGTTCGTAAACATGGGCGACGGCGACTGCTGCAGCATCGGCACCGCCCATTGGATTCACGCCATCCGCTACAACATGAAGATGGTGGCGATGATGCACGACAACGCCATTTATGGGTTGACTAAAAAGCAGGTCTCCCCCACTTCCCCGCAGGGCTTGAAGAGCAATACCACCCCCTACGGCGCTTACTTGCAGCCGCTCAATCCCACGGTTACCACCCTGGGGGTCAGCAACGTTTCGTTTGTGGCCCAGGCGGTGGAATGGCTCCCGGAAATGCTGTACGATATTATCCGCGCGGCCTATCATCACCAGGGATTTGCGTTCATCCGCATTTTGCAGCGCTGCCCGCACTACCTGCCCACTTATTTCGATCCGCTGATGCAGAACCCGGATAATATCCTCATGCTCACTCACCGGAACGGGATTCAGCCGAGCAAGGCGCTTTCCCGCATCTACAAGAACCAGGAGGAGCACGACCCCGCGGATATTCATCGCGCCCGGCAATACGCCTCCCGCACCGACAAGCTGGCAATCGGTATTCTCTATCGCAATGAGGAGGTTCCCTGCTACGATGAGATCCGCAAGCCCAAACATTTCTTTACCCCGGAGATGGTGCAGGCCGCCCTGGACAAGGAATTCGACAAATTCGCCGTCAGTATTACCGATACCGAAGAAGGGGACAGCAGTGAAAGCGCAGACTGATCAACCGGAAATCAAAACTTCTACATCTTTAAAATTGAATGGCCAAACCGGCGAAGGAACCGGCCAGGGCCAGGAAGGCCAGCCCGGCCATTCCGGCGCGGCGGAATTTTCCGCGCCGGCGTTGCCGGAAGAAACCTTGCCGGCGCCCCCGGGCGACCCCGCCGGAACAATACGGGAACAAGCGCCCCCCGAAGCCGGGACTCCCCCGGCGTTTGCGGACTTGCGCACCTTCTACGTCACCGCTGCCCGCCCTGCCGGGGCCGGCGGAGAGGGCGCCGCACTGTTTCAGGAGAATTTAATTCCGGCCGTTTTATATTCCTATCGCAACCTTTCCCGGGTGCGCTACGATTACCCGCTCTGCCTGCCCGACTTCGCTGTTCAGGCGGGCCTGCCCGATTCTTCCGGGGAAGAGTGGACCACCCCGCTGCGAACGATTTTCGACCGCCTGGCCGAGAAAACCGTTCCCGAAGGCGAGGAAGGGGAATCATTCCGCCAAAACCTGCTGCGCCTGGAAGAGCGCATCAAGCGCTTTCTGGAAAATGAAGGAACCGGGCGGTTAGCGGATTTGTGGGAAGCGGCTGCAAACCAGATTTTGGAAGAAGCCCGCTCCCAAAAACAAAAAGACGACGTGATCGCCAAACAATTTGCCGCCGCCCGTAACGCTTTGACCGGCGATGGCATCCTGCTGCCCTGCGATTCTTCGACCCCGGAACGGCTACTGCAAGCGGCGGCCGTCCGGGTATGGCGGAAAAAAATCGAAAAAATCCTCCGGGAAACGGATGACCTGATCGCCCGCCTGAGAGATACCCTGGATACCGACGAGGCCAGGGCTTCCCGCGCCTACTCCGCGGAGGGTTTGAAAGCTTCCATCGGAAAAGGCGGGGAAGAAGAAGTGGATTTTTCGGCCATGTCCACCATCCTCGCCCGCAGCCAGCCGGCGCAGTCGCTGCCGGAGAAACGCCAGCGGCGCATCGAGGAAAGCCTGCGCACGCTGGAATCGCTAAGGCCGTTTTTGGCCGGGGAAAGCGGGGCCGCCAAATCCAAAAACCGCCTGGCGCACCCGGGCCATCTGACCGATTCCGCCAAAACCGCCCTGGAGAGCGCCCGGCGCGGGCAAAAGACCTTCGTAGCGTTCTTCAAGGCGCTGCGCATTGCCCGGCTGGAAGTGAAAAACCGCTACCAGGAAGAGAAGCACGACGCTTTTTTCGAGACGTTCGATCTCAGCCTGCTGACGCCGGAAGAAATCGGGATTTTCCCGCCGGTTTTAGTATCCTTGACCGCCAATCACATCAAGGCAGAAGATAAAAGCCTGCTCCTCGACCTCCTGGGATCGGATTTTCCGGTCAAAATTCTGCTCCGGGTGGATGACCTGGGGGAAAGCCCCCTCGCTGACGATCACCAGCCGCCGGTAAATTTCTGGGCCGCCCAACTTGCCGGCATGGCGCTCAACTTGAATCATTCCTACGTTTTGCAAACCGGTCTTTCCAACCCCGCCGCGCTCGCCGGCGGTTTGCTGAAGGGCTTGGAATACCAGGGACCGGCGCTTTTTGCAGTTTACACCGCGGCCGGCGCTAAAGATCATTCGCCGCTTCCCGCTTATCTGCTCAGCGCCGCAGCCGCGCGCGCGCGGGCTTTTCCGGGATTTGCCTACGACCCGGGCAGGGGAACGGATTGGGCCTCGCGCTTCAGTGTAAGCCTCTCAACGCAATCTTCCCGCGCCTGGCCGGAGATGAATTTTCCCTGCCAAACCGCGGAAGGGCAGGAGAAAACCGCCGCCGTCGAATTCACCTATGCGGATTTTTTAGCCGCAGATCGCCGCTTTGCCGGGCAGTTCCTCCCGCTCCCCCCGGCGGCCGGCAGTGAGAAAATGGTTCTCCTGGGCGAGTACTTCCGGCTATCGAAAGAAGACATGGCTGAGAAAGTGCCCTTTTTGTGGATGGTGGATGAAAAAGGCATCCTCTGGCGCGTCGTGGTGGGCTGGAGGGTGGTAGCCGCCGCCCAAAAGATCGCCGCCCGCTGGCAAAACCTGCAAGAATTGGCCGGGATCAATAACTCCCACCTGCGGCGAATGGCGGAAACGGAGCAGAAACGGCTTCAGGATGAAACTCGCCCGGCGACGGAAACCGTTGCGGCGCAAGCCGCTCCTTCCCGGAATATGGATGAGCTGAGCCGGGACATTGCCTTCAGGATTATCAACGGGTTGATCGCCGTGGGCAGGGGCGAGGAGATTCCCTCCGCGCCGCTGGCCGTTCCCTCCCTCCCGCCCTCGCCGGCGCCGGCGGCCCCTGTTGCGGTTGCGCCCGCGGAAAAAGCGCAAGAAGTGTTGATCATCGAGGAAGCGTATATCGACAGCCCGCTGTGCACCAGCTGCAACGATTGCATCAACATCAACAACCGCATGTTCGCTTACAACGAGAACAAGCAGGCTTACATCAAAGACGCCGGGGCGGGAACCTTCAAACAACTGGTGCAGGCGGCGGAAAAATGCCCGGTGCAGATCATCCACCCCGGCAAACCGAAGAATTCCAGCGAGCCGGGATTGGAGGCGCTGATCAAGCGGGCGGCGAAGTTTAACCGGGTGTAGGCAGGAGCAGGAACCGGAGCCGGAGTGCAAAACTTTAGTTTTGCAGGGGTAAGTGCGGAAGCAGTGGCGAAGGGCAGGGGCAGTTGAGCCTGGAAGGCTTAATGCCGACAAATTCACAGGGATGTGAATGCAGTTGTCGGCGGGGGCAGGGGTGAGGATAATGAAAATTAACTACTGCCTACTGTGCCTACTGCCTGCTGTGCCTACTGCCTGCTAAAAAAGAGCGCCAGAGACACACACAGCGCGGAGTACGAATTTTTGTAGCCCGGTCAAAAAAAACTGGATAGTGAGTGTTTTTTGATTAAATTGGCGGATGGAATTCGAGTGGGATGAAAGAAAAAACAAAGCCAACGTCCGTAAGCATGGCATTGATTTTAACGAAGCAAAAGAAATTTTCAAAAGAAAAGACACTTATACTTTTTTTGATTTGAGAGACTATCAAGAAGATCGGGAAATCAGCATCGGTTCATTATCCAATTTGGTATTGATTGTCGTGGTGCATACAACCAGGGCGGATAATATCCGAATCATTTCTGCAAGGAAAGCAACTAAAAAAGAGAGGAAAATTTATTATGCCTATATCCGCGGAAAGACTTAAAGAAGTTGAGTTAATTAAAGACGAGGATATTAACTTGTCCGATATTTCCGAATTAGATGGAGAATTCTTTGAACACGCAGCGATGGTGATCAGAATTCCAAACGGAATAAAAATTGTCATTGCTCCGCAGACCTGGCAGGCATTGGCGAATTCGCCGGAGGGTTTGGAATACCATGTAAAACAAATCAAATTGGCGTTGAAAAATTACAGTGAAAAACAAATCACCTGACACCCCTGCTCCAAAGGTCTCAATTCAATGCTATATCATACCATTATCGCTATTTTTATAATTATCTTGCTCATGGCCGGCTGGTTCATCATCCAGGCCTGGGAGCGGCGAGACAGTTTCACCCGCCCGGAAGCCTGCGATGATGACGTGATGCTGAAACGCTTTAGCTGCATCGGGTGTTTTTTCACCGGGCATTGCCGCAAAGATGAAGAACACGCCTGAGGCGGTATCTGCGATTAATAAATACTCTCAGCCTGAACCATGTAGAAGAGTGTAATACGATCTTGCGGAGCGCGAAGCAATTCTATCTATGCGCCATGCTCTATGCTCTATGCGCCATGCTCTATGCTCTATGCGCCATGCGCTCTGCTAACCAGGAGAATCGACCATGCCGCTGAAAGAATCGGAAATTGCTGCGAGGATTAAGGAGGAACACGAGCGGATCAAGGGAGAGATGAAAAAGATTCGCACCATGACCCAGGCGCACGTTTCCCGGGAAGGTTTTGCGAAATGGCGTTTGGACCTGCTCTGGCTGCTGCGGGATTTCAAAACCGGCCTGCAGCGCCATTTCGACCTCGAGGAAGAAGGGGGATTTATGAGCGAGGTGGTGCGGATTGCGCCGCACAATCTGGATGTCGTGAAGAAGTTAGAGACCGAACATCGCCAGATGGTCATCGATTTGGACGGGATTTTGGAGGATTTGAAAAACCTGGAAGAAAAGGACGATCTGAAACTCGACAAAATACGCGCCCGTGTCGGGGAATTTTTTGCCCTCATCGAATCCCACGAAGCCGAGGAAGGCGATTTACTCGAATCCACCTACCTGCAGGATGAGGGGATGGCGGATTGAAAGAAAGCTCTCAGCGGTCAGCTTTCAGCTTTTTTAGCTGACCGCTGATGGCTGATTGCTGATCGCTACTTCGCTAATTCAAGCGGATGGCCAGCCGGTCTAAGGCAGTTTTGGCGGGAACGTAGCGGGGATTGATTTCTAATGCCCGGCGGTATTCTAAGATCGCCAGCGGCCACAATCCCTTCATTTCATACGCTTTGCCGGTATTGATGTAAGCATACTCCGGGGTGGCGTAGCGTTTGGCGCGTTTGGCCTTCTTCAGCCAGGCAATCGCTTCATCGGGCTTATTCTGCTGCAAAAGGTAAGAACCGATGTCGTTGTAGGGATTGCCGAACTCCGGGTCCACCTGTATCGCTCGTTTACATTCTGCTATCGCTTCTTCCAAATTCCCCATAAAACTGTACGCCCAGCCCAAAAAAGTATGCCCTTCCGCGGTATCCTCGATTTCCAGGGATTTTTTGTAATAGTACACCGCGTCTTCCAATCTGCCGTCCATCTGCGATTGGTAACCCATCAGGAAATATTCCATCGCTTCCGGCCCGATTTTGTAATCCGAGAACATGCCCGCGCTTCTCTTTTCCGTTTTGACAGGCTAAATATGCGAATTACCAGTTGAAAAATTATGGCCACGAAGACACCAAGACGTTAAGGAAGCACAAAGAAATAGAAGAAATTTAAGGATATAAACGCTAAAACCCCCAACTGGTAATTCGCATTAAATATAGATAAGAAAAGGCCGGCAGTGCGAGAAATTTTATTTTAGATTCTTCGTATCGCTGCTTTGAGACTTTCGGAATCGCAGGCGCCATTCTGTGATTTATGCGCATTTTTGAGAATGAATTGCATTATATTGGGGCTTCGATTTTTGAAACCCAATTGGATGGGTTCTGTAAAAACAATGGATCATGAAGCAGACTGAAACCAAAGGAGAACAGGGATGAAAATTCTGATTACCGGCGGGGCCGGGTTTATCGCCTCGAATATTGCGGATCGCTACCTGGAGTTGGGCCATGAAGTTGTGATTGTGGATAACCTGATCACCGGCCAACGCAAAAATATCCCCGCAGCCGCCAAATTCTACGAAATGGACGTCTGCGATGAAAAGATAAAAAATGTTTTCGAAGCCGAGCGCCCCGACATCGTCAACCATCACGCCGCCCAGTTGGACGTGCGCAAATCCGTGGCCGACCCGGTTTACGACGCCAATGTGAACATTCTCGGCTCCCTTAACCTGCTGCAAAATTGCGCAAAGTTCAAAGTGAAGAAGTTTATCTTCGCCTCCACCGGCGGGGCGATCTACGGAGAGCAGGACTACTTCCCGGCGGATGAAAGCCATCCCACCCGCCCGATTTCTCCCTATGGCATCACCAAATTGACCACTGAAAAATACCTGCACTTCTATAGCCTGAGCTACGGGCTGCAATATACGGTGCTGCGCTACGCCAACGTGTACGGCCCGCGGCAGAATCCCCACGGGGAAGCAGGGGTGGTGGCGATTTTCTGCAAAAAAATGCTGCGAAAAGAGCAGCCGATGATCAACGGCGAGGGTACCCAGACCCGCGATTACGTATTCGTCGGCGACGTGGTAAAAGCTAACGAGCTGGCTCTGACCAGAGGAGATGCGAAGATTTACAACATCGGCACCGGCATCGAAACCGATGTAAACGAGCTTTTCCGCCGCATTGCCGGAATGATGGAGCATCCCGTGAAAGAAATCCACGGCCCCGGCCAGCCCGGCGAGCAGATGCGCAGCGTGTTAGATGCTTCTTACATCGAGAAAGAATTAGGCTGGAAGCCGATGGTGGACCTGGAAGCCGGCCTGCGCAAAACGGTAGAATTTTTCCGAAAACAATTGGGATAATCGCGGGATTTCCGGTAGAGACGTCGCGCCGCGACGTCTCTACATAAACGCCACCCAGCCTGCCAACACAATCCTGCCGGCCGGATCGACGCGCACGGCGTTTACCTCGTGGCCGGCGGCGCCGGGAATTTCGACCAGCACATATCCTCGCTCGTTAAAGCTATCGTCTAAGCTGCCGTTCTCGTTGTAGCGCGCGAGCAGAATTTGTCTTTTCCAATCCTCCGTGATGGCCCTGCCGGCGATGAGGATCTTTCCGCCGGCATCGGCGGCGACGTCCTGCACCATTTCATCCTGCGTCTCGCCGATGTCGGTCACTACTATGCCGCCCTCCCCAAAATCGCTATCCGGCTTTCCCTTATTGCTAAAACGCGCCACGAGCAGGCGCCGACTGCCGCCCTCTTCGCCGGTTTCCCCGGCGACGACGATTCGCCCCCGCAGGTCAACCGTTACCCGGGCAGCCTTTTCCGAAGCAGTCTCGGACACGTCATAAGAAACCAGGCCGCCGCTGCCGAATTCTCCGTCTAACTGCCCGCCGGAGCTGACCCGCGCCAACAGGAAGCGGGTGCGCCCGAAGCGGCTGATCCAACCGGTGAGCACGATTTTCCCCGCCGCATCCATCGCCAGGTCGGAAATGGTAAAGGAGCCTCCCGCGGGAGGAATTACAACCACCTTCCCTCCCTTTCCGAAGCCCTGGTCCGGAAGACCGTTGGAAAGGTAACGGGCCAGCAGCAGCGCGGAGCTTCCGCTGGAATCGATTCCGGTACCCGCCGCCACAATTTTACCCCCGGGATCGATTGCTACCAGGGAAGCGGTTTCATCGCGCACTCCCGGAAAGTCGGTAGTGACTTTTCCGCCCCGGCCAAATTTCTGATCCGGAATTCCGGATTCCGTGAAAGAGGCCAGGAAAAAATCGCAATAATCCGGCTCGCTGTCCTGCTGCACGAACCCCGCCAGGATAATCCGTTTCCAGGGCGCCAGTGCGATGGCCCGGGCTTCCACCATGAGAGCGTTGCTAACGTCGATCCAGGCTTTTCCGTCAGCGTCGAACTCTTTATCCGGCCTTCCGTCCTCGCCTAAGTAACAGGTAATCGCAGCCTGTTTTTTGTCGTCCATCAGCGCCCAACCCGCGGCAAAAATCCGTTTTTCACCGGCAAATACCACGGCTTTTGCTTCCGCGCGCAACTGCCCGGAGACGTCTATAAGATCGGATTTCTGGTTTTTTGCGGTATAGGGGAAAAAAGTGTAAGCGATCCCGTCGCTGTCAAAGTTGATGTCCGGGCTGCCATCCGGATTATAGCGCATCACCAGGAAATACTGCCCGGCGGAGCTGGTTTCTTCGACCCCGCAACCGGGGATAACGATCAGTAATAAAAAGGTGAGAAACCATAATAAAAACCGGCAGGTCGTTCGGGGCGCGTCCATTAATGTATCACCTCGGGTTGCTCGTTGCAGGTTACAATTTTGCGCCGCAATATTTGCAATACCGCGCATCGGCGTCATGCCCTTCGGCGCTGCATTCCGGGCAGGCCTGGGTGGAAACCTGCCGGGCGGATTCTATCGCCATCTCCGCGGTCACGATACCGGTGGGAACCGCGATGATACCGTAGCCGATGATCATTACCAGAGAAGCCATAGCCTGCCCCAGGCCGGTAACCGGGGTAATGTCGCCGTAGCCGACGGTCGTCAGGGTTACAACCGCCCAATAAATACTCCGGGGAATGCTGGTAAATCCCCCGGCTTCGCCTTCGATCAAGTACATGAGCGCGCCGATGATCACCACTAAAATCATCACTACGTACAAAAATATGCCGATTTTGCGCCGGCTGGCGTAGAGCGCGCGCCGCAGCACCTGGCCTTCGCTGATATATTTTGCCAGCTTGAACACCCGGAATACGCGAACAATACGAAGCATGCGAACCACCAGGAAATACTGGCTGCCAGGCAGGATTAAACTTAAATAAGTGGGTAGAATCGCCAGCAAATCGACCACGCCGAAAAAACTGGCCGCATAGCGAAGCGGCTTCCCCACGCAATAGAGGCGCAGAAGGTATTCGATGGTGAATACAACAGTGAAGGTCCACTCCAGCAGGTACAGGATCGAGGCGTGCTCCTGGCGGATGCTCGTCACGCTGTCCAACATTACCACGATTACGCTCAGGAGAATGGTAACAATCAACCAGACGTCGAATATTTTGCCCGGAAGGGTATCCGCTTCGAAGATAATTTCGTGAAGCACTTGTCTGTAACGGCTGCTGACCGGTTTTGTTTTGGCGCTGTCCATACAATCTGGGAAGCTCTATGCGTTTGCGAACCGCTGCTGCACCCGTTCGGCGGTCAAATGTTTGTAGCAATCGAGCGCCTGGCAGGAGTTATCCCCGTAATCCACTTCCACCTTCCCGATCTTCTTCACAACGGCAATCGCCCGGGTATTGAGCGGCTTGCTGCGCTGGCCGATGGCGCAGAGGGCGTTGTTCATGGCATCTTTCACGAAATTCTCTTCCGCTTGCAGGGATTTTTCGATGGTATCCAGGTAAGGCGCGAAATAGGCGTCAGGCAGTTTTTTATCGTTTTTGGCGAGGTGGTAAAGCAGCATATACCCGCAGCGCCGGAGCAGGTGGTCGCTGCTGGCGGTCCAGGCTTCCATTTTCTTCTGCGCGAAGGATGTTTTCGCCAGCAGATTGCTGCAATAACTGTAGGAGAGTATCCAGAAATCCGCATCTTTGATCTGCTCTTCCACCTGCGCTTCGCTTACCTGCTTCGGATCGTCAATGATGGTCGCCAGGGTTTTGGCGTCGTAATAGGGGCTTTTCCACAACTCCAGGGCCAGTGGGTGGTTTTTGCCGATCTGTTTGCCGATGGCCTTCAGTTGGGTCAGGCCCAGGCCGAAAGTTTTCAACGCAGCGGGGGCGGCTTTTTCCCAGTAGGCAATGCCGCGCTGGTTTTTCTGGGATTCCAGAAGAGCGTGAACTTGATCGATGGTCATGCCAAACCTCGAAGTGTGCGTGATGCGTGAAACATGATGCGTACGGGTACTTGATTTATAGTCATGCCAACACCCCTGTCGATAAAGGCGCTTTCGGCTTCTACCCGGCGGAGACGCCGGCAGCCGGAAGGAATTATAAGCCATAAACTCCACAAAAACAATAACCGGTTTGCGTTCGGGGAGGTTTTTAATTGGCAATTCCAGAACTATTGTCGAACTGTTCCCCTTATTTTCCGGATCATTTCGTCTTGCCGCCGTGCCAGCGCTCCATGTGCCGGGCCTGGGTTTCCAGGTACGCGCCGGGGGTGAAGTAATGGTCGTAGAAATCCAGGTCCAAATGGTGCGCCTGGAGGTAGGTAAGTACGTTGAGAGTGGGCACGGTTCCGGGAAATTTGCCGAAGCGGTCATAAACATATTGCGCCATCAGCGCCACGCACGCTTTGAACGCTTCGCTATGAACCTGGGCGCCGGAGCGCACCCGGGAGCTTTCCTTCCAGGGTCCCGGGGTTTGGGGATGGAACGGCCCGCCAGGCCCGAACTTGCGCTGCGCCACCGCTTCTACAGCCGCGGCCATGTCCGGGTAGTGAGGCGGGCAGAACCCTTCGAATACCCCCGCCCGGCCGGTTGGGTTGGGCAAAGCCCACTGTTCGCTGGTGTCGTAGCGGAACCCCAGCCCCGGAACCTCCGGGTTGCCGCTGGCGCCTAACATGGTAAAGGGGTCGATGCCGTCGAACATCCAGCCGCCCAATCCCAGCGCTTGCAGCATCAACATCCCGGCGTAACACGCGGCGGAGAGTTCCGCGGTGGTTTCCCGGAGGGCGTACTGTTCCATAAAAGTCAGGGGATAGGGATTCTCCACGTCCACCAGGTCTTTGAATTTTTCCATGCCCGGAATGCGCTGGTTGTGAACGTCATCGAAGATGCAGTAGCCGTTCTGCACCAGAAAACAGAAAATGAGGATTAAGTGTTGGGCGACGTCGGCGACCGGTATGACCAGGGTGCTGCCGGGGCGGTTGACGCACCAGGTATTGTGCCCTTCCATGTAGGGTTCCTGCGGGGGAAGATTGAGTCGCCCATCAGCCAGTTTTTTGATGCGCTGGCGGTGCGCCTCCAGCCAGCTTTGCAGATCCACCGCGCCCTCCTCGTCTTTGTTGATTAGCGAACCGGAATCACGGGTAGGCAGGAAATACACTCCTTTATCATCGGTGAAAAAGAAGTCGCTGGTATGCCAGCCGGCCGCGGATGGGAACGTGCGCCCTCCGGCGGCTGCGGAGTAGTTCGACAAATGCGGCGCATACCGCGCGTGGCGGTAAATCATGTGGTGCCAGCCGGTGTTTCCGGCGCAAGCGGCGAGCACCAGCATCTGCTCCAATTCATCCAGCGGCATCGGTTCATGTTTGGATTTGAACGCAAGCGGGCCGTCGGGAATCTCCGCGCCCAGGGAGAAACGCCGGGCGCGCCGGCCGTGCAGCGCTTCGATGAGGGGAAAGCGCACCGCCTCTTCCAGCCCCGCCGGAATCCCGGGAATGCGATCCAGCAGGACTTTCCCCCGTTGTTTGGCGCGCTCTCCCAGGGTGTTCATGCCGAAACCGGACATGACTGCGCCGGCCCCGACTAACAGGCTGCCGAGCATTTTCCGGCGGGTCATCGGCAGCCAGGACGGTGATTTTTGTCTATCTTCCATAGCTCTATGTCTCCTTTGTTGATGGATAGGCAACGTTCAGGGGATAAAGGTTGAAGGATTAAGGGTAAGTAAGGAACTCAAGAAAAAACATCCCATAATGAGTATGGCCTATGGGTATGGTATCATTCGCTGCCGGGGCGATCCGGGCCGTAGGAAACCTGGTAGTGGGTTACAAAAGGCTCCAGTTCCAGAAGATATTCCGGGTCTTCGGGATAATAACGCGCCCGCTCAAAATCTTCCCCGGCAAATTTTTTGATCGCTTCATAGGAATCCCAGAGAGTAAGCAGCAAAAAATGGGTCTTCCCCCCTGCGGTTCGCTGGAGAATGTACACGCCCCGGTTGCCGGGGGTCGCCCGGTAATCCGCAACGCCGGTGCGGAGCAGGAATTGATAATACTCCGCCGCTTTGGACTCCGGCACCACGCCATGCCAGGTACGTGCGATCATATTCTTGCCTCCTGTTCCGGTCTGAGAGCCAAATAATAAGAGATTCCCGGCAATTTTTCAAGAGAAAAGACCTTTGCAGGAACATTGGGCAATGGTAGAGTGGTAGAGTGGCAGAGCGAGCGTTGCTCCTGATTCCCCTCGCCACTCTCCCCCTCACCATCCACTGCTAACCCAAAATATAATTCGCCCGGCGGTAGGCGACCTCGAACCCCTGCCGCAGCATGTTGCGGTAGGAGGCGACCGGCCGCCCGGGGGCTTCTTCGGCGGTTTCGGTGATCATCCAGCGGCAGCCGGCCGCCGCGGCGTCGCGGAAACGGCGGGCGATGAGCGCCGATTGCGCCCCCCGCCCGCGGTATTCCGGCAGGGCGGCGGCAAACGCTAAGGCGGCGTATTCTTCCTGCGTGAACAGCGCCGCGCAGGCTGCCGGTTTTTCTCCTTCATAAGCCAGGTAATGCTGCCAGCCCGGCCGCCCCACCGGGAGCGCGATCAAGGGTTTGAGCGCCTCCGGCCATCCGAAGGCGCGAACGATGATCTCCGCAAAAATATCTGCCCGCTCCCTGCCAATGCGGGCGATGGATAATTGCGTTTCCGCCGCCGGCAACGGCTCGATCCGGCGGAAGAGTTTTACCCAGTTGTTGTAATATCGAAAGCCTTTGGCTTGCAGGATTTCCGGCAGGTTCCGGGGCTGTGCGTGGGGGCTTAGCTGAACGAAAAACCGGCGCGCCCCGGCGTCGCGGAAGAAGGCGATGATGCCATCCACGTCGCTTTCCGTGGCCGGCTGCTCCATCCCCAAACCGAGGGCGCGGTTGAAAGCGAGCACGTCGATGCCGGCAACAGCCCCGGCGCTGGCGGTTCCGGTATCGAGCAAACTGACTCCTAACCGTTTTGCAACCCGCTCCGGAACGTCGCGGTAATAGTCGCGCCAGTACGCGCTTTCCTGCTGCTCCAGCCGGATCATGAATTCCCGGGAAATGGATGTTTGGGCAATCATGTGGGGTTCCTCTTTGAAATTTAACCGCGAATGAACGCGAATTTCTGCGAATGGATTTCCCTGATTCAACCAGCGGTCGTGCCGGGGAGTACTTTTCGCGTTCATTCGCGCCCATTCGCGGTTTGAAATGCATCACTCTTGAGATCTTTTATTTTCCTCGCTTAATTTTTGCTCACGATGTAGTAATTGTTCTGAATGTCGTGGTCGAGATTCTTGATCTCCACGCGGTTGAACCCCGCTTCTTTCAACATTTCCAGGGCTTTTTCCCGGCCCCACATGGCCCCCAGCCCCATGCCGCCCTGCGCCAGGGAAACGGTCATGCAGTGCATGGTCGAAACCGTGTAAAGCAGCGCGCCTAAGGGATGATCGAGGTTGTTGTGCACCTCGCTGGAACCGGCGATATCCTGCATCAGGTAAACCCCGTCGGCTTTGAGGGCGCGGGAGATTCCCGCCAGCACCCGGTCGGGGCGGGCCTGGTCGTGGATGGCGTCGAATGAGGTGATCAGGTCGAATTTTGCCTCCGGCGCGTCAACGTCGAAGGTGGTCAGGTCGCGCACCTCGAAACGCAGGTTGGCAAGGCCCTGTCTGGCCGCCTCGGCGCGGGCGATCTCGATCGGCTCTTCGCAAAGGTCGTAGCCCACGAAGCGGCTGTTGGGATAGGCTTTCGCCATCAGGATCAGGGCGCGGCCCATGCCGCAGCCGATGTCGAGCGCCTCGATGCCCCGCTCTAACTTTTCCGTGAGGCCGGGAACCAGCGGCAGCACCGCGGTGAACAGCGAAGAAACAATCGACTGCCCGCTGTCCTCCGCCATCACTTCGTGGAAGCGTTTATATTCATGGTAAGCGACCCCGCCGCCGTTTTTGAAGCAATCCACTATCCGGTCCTCCACCGATCCCAGCACCCCGATATATTGAGCGAACACCCCCATATTATCGGCGCCGGCGGCGCGGGTGAGGCAGGCGGCGTGCGCCGCGGGCAGGGAAAATAGCGGTTTGGACAGCGAGGGCAGGCACTCCACCACCCCGCCGGCGGTCATGGCGCCTAACCACTCCCGCACGTAGCGCTCATGCAGGCCGGCCGCTTTGGCGATCTGCTCGCTGGTTGCCGGGGGTAGTTGGCTCATGGCATCGAACAGCCCGGTGCGGTGGCCGATGGAGACCATCAACGCCAGGGCGCCTTTATTCAACATTTCCAGTAAATTCTCCGCAAAAGCTTCGTTCTTTTGCGCTTCCAGGGTGTGAACGGTACACATGATATTGCTCCTTTCTGTTTACTTTCGATTTCTGTTCCTGAATCAATTACACAGATAAAATAACGTTTTGAAGGCGGGGTTAACAACCGGGGTAGTACCGTTTTTGGGGGCGGCGAGTACGGTAGCGGTTTACGGGGCAGTACGGTATTGATGGCGCGGCGACGAACCCCGGTTTGCCGCATGGGCGTAAACCTAAGCAAAAAATCACCGCAAAGACGCTAAGACGCAGAGGTTTTAGAGAGTTTTCGCCTGAGATTTCTCCTGGTCTTTACAAAAATCAACACTATTCTCTTTGCGTCTTAGCGTCTTTGCAGTAAAAAATACCTAAGGTTTACGCTTATGCGGTTTGCCGGGAAACCTGCCCCGGAGCTTGCCCCGGGAATGCGGGGTGTTCGTCGCGCCCGGGGGAATGAAACACAGGTTTGTTTTCTCTCGAATTCTGAGTAAATTTACTCAGAACATTGAGTAAATGGGGAAACAATGGCTCAACCGACTTTTAGAAGGGATATTGTTGCCACTCTTTTACAGCGTATTAGCCAGGAGCGGCAATTTATCCAGGTGGTCACCGGTCTGCGCCACTATGCCAGCGCAGACCTCCCCGCCCCGCCCCAGCCGGCTTGGATCGAACAACAATGGGAATTGGCGCGATTACGCGCGACGGGCGGCCAGCCGGTAATTCTGGTGTTAGACGAGGTACAAAAAGTCTTGCGCTGGTCGGAGGTGGTGAAACGATTCTGGGACGAAGATAGTCGCGAAGGCCGCGATGTCCGGGTGGTTATTCTCGGATCGTCTGCCCTGCTAATGCAGGCCGGGCTTACCGAAAGCCTTTCCGGGCGCTTCGAAACCCTTCACGCAACTCATTGGTCATTCAAGGAATGCCAGGAATGTTTTGGATGGGAGCCGGATCAGTATATCTTTTTCGGCGGATACCCCGGGGCCGCTTTGTTAATCGACGATGAAGAACGCTGGGCGCAATATATCCGGGATTCTTTGATCGAAACGACCGTTAGTAAAGATATTCTCCTCTTGAACCGGGTTGAAAAACCGGCGCTTTTGCGGCAGTTGTTTATGCTCGCCTGCCAGTATTCCGGGCAAATTGTGCCCTACCAGAAGCTCCTGGGACAGCTTTTGGATGCCGGCAACACCACAACCTTAGCCCATTATCAAAAATTGTTGGAGGGCGCGCGATTGATTTGGGGAATTCCCAAGTATCATGGGAGCGTAATTCGGCAAAGAGGTTCCAGCCCTAAATGGATGGTTTTGAATACTGCGCTCATGGCAGCCGTTGGCGGGATGCGTTCTTCCGATTGGCGCAGCGACGCCGCCAGGTGGGGAAGATTAGTAGAAAGCGCGGTAGGAGCGCATCTCATCAACACTTCATTCGGCAGAGGAATCGAAGTTTTTTACTGGCGGAATCATCAAAAAGAGGTCGATTTTGTTCTCCGGGAGGGAGACCGGCTTCTGGCCATTGAGGTAAAAAGCGGCGTATTTAAACGAAAACATCCCGGCATGGATGGTTTTATGCAAGCATTCCCCAGGGCGCGCGCCCTGTGGGTAGGCCGGGAAGGGGTGCCGGTAGAGGAATTTTTGAGCTACCCGGCTGCCCATTGGATCCGGGGATAGCCGTCCCCGCGCCGCTACTCCAACAACCCCAATTCCCCGGCTTTGCGCACCGCTTCGGAGCGGCTGCGGCAGTCTAATCTATCCAGCATATTGGCGACGTGCATTTCCACGGTGCGGGCGCTGAGGAAGAGTTTGGCGGCGATCTCTTTATTGGTCAGCCCGGCGGCGATCAGCCGGGCGATTTCCACCTGCCGCCCGGTCAGCCCCCCGGCAAGGGCGCGCTGCGGGGCTTCCGGGCTGCGGCGCTCTTCCGCCGCTTCTCCCAACTGCTCAAGTTCCAGGGCTGCCAGGGAAGCGAGCTGGCGCGCGCCTAAGTTGCGGGCCAGCCGGTAGGCGCTTTTCAAATGCGCGACGCCGGTTTCCCGCTCCCCGGCCCGGATGAATGCCATCCCTCCCCGGAATTCGGACTTGAGACGCTCCACGGGAAGCTCCAATTTTTCGAATTGTCCCACGGCTTGCAAAAACTGCCGCGCCGCTTCCCCGGCGTCTCCTTGCAGCAGGGCGATCTCTCCTAAGGCGTGGGTTAAGGTGGCCAGGGCTTCGTAATTGCCGCTGACAGAGGCCATTTTGGCAAGCCCATCCACGCAGAGAGTGGTCTCTTTTTCCAGCCCCCGCGCGCCAAAAAAGGTCGCAGCGGCGCCCATCCCGGGCAGGGCGTCGTGAATGTCGCGGGTGTCGCTCCACAACCCCAGCAATTGGCGGTAATATTCATCCGCTTTGGAAGTTTCTCCTTCGTATTCTTCCAACTGCGCCAGCCCCCATAGCGTGACCAGCTGCATGGCCAGGGAGCGGTCGCGCTGCATCCGGCTGAAAGCGGTTTGCAAATGCTTTCGCGCCGGGCGGGTCTCTCCGCGATAGCTGCGAATGATTCCCAACATAGCGCCGGCAATGGTCTTTCCCCCGGCCTCGGTTTTCGGATCGTTCAGTATTTTCCGGCAAATTTCGAGGCACTGTTTCCAGTCGCCGGTGCGGAACAGAATGTAGGACATGCAGCCCAGGCAAAGCTGCGCCTGCGCTTCTTCTCCCTGGTTCTGGCAATAGTGGTAAGCGGTGGTATAGACTTCCCGGGAGGAAACATAGTCCGAGGCGTATTCCAGCGCCCCGCCCAACCGCCGGTACACCTCGGAGGCGGCGTCGGGCAGGTGATGCTGCAAGGCGATGGAAAGACCCCGGTTCACGATCTCGATGCCTTCCTGAAAATGGCCCTGCACCGCCAGCAGGTTGCCCTTTAGCCCCAGGATGCGCGCTTCCAGATCCAGGCGGGCGGCTTTTTGAGCCAGCGCCAGCGCCCGGTCGCACAGCACGAGCGCGGCGGAAAGCTGCAGCATTCCGCCGTAGCGCGCAGCCGCAGCCAGGCACTCCACCGCCGCCTCTGCGAACAAACCCGCTTCTTCGAATGCGTCTGCAGCCTCTTTTCTCGCCGCCTGGCACTGTTCCCAGGCCCCCTGGAGGCCGTAAATGGTGGCCAGGGAGCGCAGGGAATCCCCGCGGCGGCGATGGTTTTCCGCTAACAAGGGGCTTTCTAAAACCTCCCGCAGGGCGCGCCCCGCGTCGCTTAGCTGCCCGCTGACCTGGGCGCAATGGGCCAGGCGCTCCAGGGCGTGCAGGCGCTCCTCTTCCGCCTCGCCCGCGGGCCAGATTTCCAGGGCCTGGTGGCCGGCGCGCGCCGCGTCCCGGTAGGCGTGAAGCCGGCAGAAACGCTCCGCGCAAGCAACCAGCGCCGTCCGCGCTTTGGCCGGTTCGTTGGCTTCCATCCAGTGCTCCGCGATCCGTTCCGGGGAGGCGTAGGCGGATTCTAAGTATGCGGCGATTTGACGGTTCAGCGCCCGGCGGCGCGACCAGGCGATTTCGCTGCGCACCGCTTCCCGGGTGAGCGCATGGCGAAACGCGCCCCGCCCGGTTTCGATTTCAGTGATCAAGTTGCGCTCGAACAGCTCATCCAGCGCGGATTCCGCCCCCGTCAGCTCGACGATCAAATTAAGGTCGAATTCCATCCCGGCCACCGCAGCGACTTCGAGCTGGGCGCGGGCCGGAGCAGAAAGCGCCGCCAGGCGGAGCAAAATTGCGTCGCGGATGCTCTCCGGCACCGGAACGTCTTCCCCGGGGAGCAACTCCAGCCCGTTTTTTCCCCGTCGCAGCAGCCGCCGGGCAATCAGGGCGCTGGAAAGCTCTTCCACGAACAGCGGCACGCCCTGGGTCTGGCGGTAGATCATCTCCGCCAATTGGGGATGGGGAGGCGCGCCGAGCACCCGCTCGGTTAGAATCGCAGAGTCCGCCGGACTCAGCGGCTCTAAGTTGATTTCCCGGAGCCGGCGCCGGCGGCGCAGCTCGTTGCGCGCCCGGCGCAGGCGATGGCCGCGGGTGATTTCGTCGCTGCGGTATGCCCCTAAAATCAGCAGCGGCCGGTCTGTCAGGCGGTCGGCCAGGGCGGGGAGGAGTTCCAGGGTGGCCTCGTCGGCCCAGTGGAGGTCATCTAAAAAGATCGCGCAGGGGCCCCCGGCGGCGATGCTTGCCAGGGCGGCGCCGATGGCTTCCAGCAGGGTTTCCTTATCCGCTTCCCGGGCCGGCGGGCCTAATTCCGGCAGCAGCAGGGCCAGGTAGGGATTCAGGGAGCCGCCGTCGAAGGAAAAGCCGGGAGTTTTGCGCAGGCAGTCGCGCAGCGCCGCGGTAACCGGCCCATAGGGCGGGGTGGCTTCTTCCGCGGTTCTGCCGGTAAATACCCGCAGGCCGCCGTGGGAAAGACTTTCCTCCGCCAAGAGGGTCTTTCCCGCCCCCGCTTCCCCGGCCAGGAAGGCTATCACTCCCCTCCCCTGCTGAACGGTTTGAAAAATTTCCTTTAGCTCGGCTAATTCGCGCTTGCGCCCGATGATGTTGGTCATGGGTTTCGATCCTTTACGGGAATGTTATCCCGGCCATCCGAACAAAGCTGAAGTTTTGCTCCAAAGAAGCCACTTCGTGGCACCCCGGGCATGGAATCCGCTCACCGGATCACCATAAATTTACCCTTCTTCTCCTCCCCGTTGAACCGCGCCAGGTAAATGTACACTCCGCTGCCGATCAAATCCCCGGCGCGGGTGCGTAAATCCCAGGCTACTCCCCCGGTTCCGGAGGTTTCTTCCAACCGCTGCAAAAACTGCCCCGAAGCGTTGAAAATGAAAATTTCGCAGCCTTGGGGCAGGTTGGCAAACATAAGGTCGTTTTGCGCCGCCTGGCCACGGTAGGGATTGGGATAGACCAGCACCTCCGCCAGGCTCTCCGCGCTGAGAATGATCGCCAACCGGTTGGCTTTGCGGTTGTCGAGCGGAAAACCGGCCGCGTCTTTCAGATGGGTTACGGTAAGGTAGTAGGGAACCCCCAAACTGCCTAATCGGGCCTCGCTGCTGACGGAGAGATGCACCATTCGCGCGTCGCTGCTGTCGAGCCGCGCCTGGAGGATTTCCCCATCCGGCTCTAAAAAGTAGTTTTCCGGGTTCTGCGCGGAAGCGGGGTCTAATTCGCGGCTGAATTTCAGGCGCAGGGAGCGTTGGCCGGGGAAATTTACGGATTGCAGATAAAAGGGTTCGCCGGCGGGGAGGTATTCAAATGAAACCAGCAAGGGCTGGTCAGGCAGCGGGGTACCCTGGAGATCGCTCAGCCCGTCCATTTCCAGGTGGTTCACCCCGGGGGAAAATTCTTCCAAAAAGGAGAGCAGCGCTTCCCGGCGGTTTTCTCCCCGGATGGCGCTGGCGGGGCGGCGGCTCTCGCCGGTTTGGCCCCCGGCGGACATCAGCAGGCGATAATTTTCCGTGCTGAAGGCGGCGTCGGACATCGCCTCGTTGAAGCGCAGGCGCACCTGGCGGGCGGTGAGCGTTTCCGCGCCCAGGAGAACCGGCGGCGCATTGGGCTGCGCGGAAGCGGGGCTGCTGAAACCGCTTTCCGGCTCCGGGAAGCTGAAATCCACCCGGGTGACCGCGTAGGTGTAAAGCGTGTCGGGATGCACCAGGGAATCCACAAAAAACGGGGATTGAGTGGAGTCGCGCAGGGCAAAAGCGCCCGCCGGAGTGCTCTTGCGATAAATGTTGTAGTAATTCGAGCCGGTATTTTCCCGCCAGGCCAGGCGAATCGTGGCCGTATCCAGCGGAACCGCCTGAAGCAGGAGCGGCGGAGAGGGGCGATTGGGGTTGGCGTTTGCTTCGAAGCGCAGGATTCCCGCGTCGGTATTCATCAACACCTCCGGCAGGCCGTTGCGGTCGAAATCCTCCGCCAGCGCCAGGTTGCTGTTGAGGCCCTCGCGATACCAGGCGACCGAGAATTTACCCTCCTCGAATTTCAGCACGTAAGCGTCCGGGAAGGGGGTAAAAATGATCTCGCTGCGCCCGTCGCCGTCCAAATCCGCCGCGCTCAGCCCGTTATGAATCCCCGGCTGCACCGTTACCCCGTGCACGTTCTGCTGCCCGATCATTTCAAAAGTATTGTTCCCGGCGGATTTCCATACCGTCACTGCCCAGAATTTGGTGTTCACGTTGGATTCCCGCAGCACCTCCGGCAGGTTGCGCACCGCGCTGATCAGCTCCTGCTGCCCGTCGCCGTCCAGGTCCGCGGCTTGCAGCAGGCTGTTGCCGCCCCGCCCGGGCAGCCGGGTGGACCAGGTGAACTGGTACTGGCCGTTCCCGTCCTCTTCATATATATAAAGGTCGCCGTCGGCATCTTCCACGGCGATTTCCCGCCGCCCGTCGCCGTCGAAATCTTCCACCACCGCCCAGGGCACCCCGAACTGGTTGTTGCCGGGGGTGACCTCGCCAGGCAGCATTTGCCGCAGGGTAAGCCGGTGATCCGGATCGATGTCAAAAATGCGCCAGCGCCCGAAATTCAGCGCCAGCAGCTCCGGCTCGGGATCATTATCCAGGTTGATCAGGCGGCTGGCCCAGAAATTGGCGGTATCCTGCCAGACCACGGCGTTGGGGAACTCCCCCGGGGCATTGCCGCCCAACAGCAGGGAGTTGGCTCCATAGCCGCCCAACAGTTCCAGCCCTCCGCCGGGGTGAATTTTGGCGGCGTCGCGGGGGATCAGGGGGAAACCGGTCAGTTGCCGCGCCGCCCACTGGCCGTTGAGATATTCCCAGGCTTGCAGGGGACCGAATTGGCTTCCGCCGAGCAATTCCGAGATCACGAACTCCGGGCGCTGGTTTTCATTGAAATCGGCGCCGAAGGGCATGAAAAAGCCGCTCACCGGAAGCTGCTCTTTTTCGACGAGCAGGGTCTGCGGCGGGAGGGATTCGGCAAGATTCAGTTGGTAATACTGCCCCTCGTTGTCATAGATCACCTCCAGCCCGGCGGAATTGCGCAGGTGCAGGTAAAATTCGATCTCCCCGCTGATGTCTTCCTGGGAGAGGATGAAATTGTGCTCATCCTGGAAATATTGGGAGATTTTGGAAAAGAAAGGCTGCGTATTGCGTATTCCGGATTCCGGATGGAGGATGGGCTGAGAGTGTTGGGAGCTTTTCGATAAAGTAAATGTGCGCTCGCCGGCGTTGCGGTAAAAAAGGGTAGCCACGGTGGGGTCGTCAGTTCGGAAGCGGATCAGGAAGCCGTTTTGCGGGCCGATGAGCATGGCGGCGGCATCCAGCCCGCTGAGCGCCGGGGGGGTGTGGTCGAGGGCGAAAATGGTTTTATGAACCACGTCGTTCAACCCGTGCTGTTTGAGGCGCAGTTCCAGGGTGTAGGTGGTATCGGGCAGCCCGGCAAGGTTCCAGACCGTTAGCGTATCTTGCAGCGCCTGCACGCCGAAGACCTCCGTGATGGGGGTCCAGTGGAAGGGGTTCTCCCCGGTTCCGTAGGCGAGGGAATAAGAAATCAGCCGGGGGCCAAACACCGTTCCGATGACGGCGATTTCATCGTGCGCAGCGCCGCTGCCGGTGGCGGGCGCGCTAATCTCCGCGTAGCCCTGCTCGCCGATGGTCAGACTGCGTTCCAGGTCAACCAGTCCGTGCCCGTAAAAAGGATCCCACCCGAAATAGCCTGAGTCGCGGCAGCCGGCGTAGAGCGCCCCTTTGGCCTGCTCGGGAGTGTAATCGGGATAGTGGGAGAGGATCAGCGCCAGCGCCGCGCAGACCACCGGCGCGGAAAAAGAGGTGCCGTTGTTGATTCCGTAAGCGTCGCCGATCTGGGTGGAGAACACCTCCACGCCCGGCGCGACCAGGTTGATCTTGCTGCCGTAGTTGGAAAATCCCGCCAGCTTGTTGGCGGAATCCGTGGCTCCCACGGAGATGGTTTCATCGAAGGCCGCGGGGTAATTGAGGGAAGCGCTGCCGCTGTTGCCGGCGGAGGCGACGAAGATCACCCCCTGGCTAACCCCGTATTGAATGGCGTCGCGCAGCAGGTAGGAGACCGCGTTATCCCCGAAGCTCATGTTTACCACTTTGCAGCCGTTGTCAATGGCGTAGAGGATCGCTTCCGCCACGTCGTCTTCCTCTAAGAAGCCGGAAGCGGTTCCGGCGCGCAGGGCCATCACCCGCGCGCCCGGCGCCGCCCCGCTAACGCCGATGTTGTTATTCTGCCGCGCGGCAATGATACCCGCCACCGGGGTGCCGTGCCCGCTGCCGAATTCGTCCATGGGATCGTTATCCGGCTCCAGGTAGTCGCCCTGGTCGGGAAAATTGGGCGCGTCGGTGAAGTCCCAGCCGATCACGTCGTCGATGTAGCCGTTGCCGTCGTCATCAATGCCGTCGAGGTCCAGGGAGTCGAGAACGCCGTTGGCGTTGAGATCTTCCGGGTCGTTGATCCACAATTGTCCTTGCAAATCTTCATGGAGATAATCGACGCCGGTGTCGATCACCCCCACGATGACCGACGCCTGCCCGGTCTCGATGTCCCAGGCCGCCGGGGCGTTGACGTTGCGCAGATGCCATTGCTCGGAAAAGAGCGGATCGTTGATTTCCGCGGAGACGCGATAGGCGCGGTTGGGTTCGGCGTAGATGACCCCGGGCAGGGCGTTCAATTTTTGAATGACCGATTCCGTTTCTGAAGCGGAATCGAACCGCCAGCGCTGCACGTTTTGCAGCGGTTCCGGCAGGGGGGTGCGGCGGGGCGCGCCGAACAAGTTAGCGATCTCTTTCGGGGGATGTTGATCCAAAATTTGCTGAAGGCTGGCGTCGCTGCTGAGGTAGGGTTGCGGAGAGCCTTTTTGCGCCGGCGCGAGGGAGATTTGGGGGGCGAGGTGCACGATCAACTCTTGCGCCGGCGACCCGCCGCTGCATATCAGCAGGAGGGAAACAATTATCAATCGAATATTGGTGTTCAAGCTTATCTTCCTTTATCACCCGAAAATCAATTTCGGCGTCGAAATAAGACCTCAAAGGTTTTGAAAACCTTTGAGGTCTTTGGGAAAGATATATCGGCGCCGGATAAAGACCTCAAGGGTTTCGGAAACCTTTGAGGTCTTTGGACCACGTAGATAATCGGCTCCATCGTTTGCTACCTGAGCCTGAGAATGCCAATATAACATCCGGAATCCCCTGCTGCAAAGCGGCGATGAGATTAGGCAACGGTGAAGAGTAATTCACAGCTGCCCACCTCCTGAAAAACTTTTGAAAATCCCTGCCAATTCACTACATTCTCCACTCATTTGCATTAAAGGAGGCGCATTGAAGAAATTTCTCAAGATTGTCGCCCTGGGAATCGTGCTTTTGATAGTGCTGCTCTGGTTTGGAGGCCGCTGGATACTCTCCTTTTCCGTGGCCGATTACGAAGGGAAGCTTGCCGTTCCCGGCCTGCAAAACCCCGTGGAGATCACTTTCGACGCCAAAGGCATCCCCCAGGTGTGGGCGGAAACCGACGGGGATATGTTCTACGCCTTAGGCTGGCTGCACGCCTCCGAGCGGCTGTTCCAGATGGAGTTAGTGCGGCGGGTGGTGGCCGGGGAGCTGGCGGAGCTTTTCGGCGAAGAGGCTTATGAGGTGGACGTTCGCCAGCGCCGCATCGGTTTTGCCCGCAAAGCGCGGGAAGACGCTCCCCGGCTGGACCCCGCCACCCGGCAGGTTTTACAGCGCTATTGCGACGGCGTGAACGCCTGGATCGGCTACAAAACCGTATTGCCCCCGGAATTTGTCATTCTCCGCCTTACCCCCCGCCCCTGGCAGGTGGAAGACTGCTTAGGAATCGCGGTGTACCAGACCTGGTACGCCCACTCCTTGATGGATCGCGATCTCCAGTTCGACACCCTGGCGACCGCCCTGGGCGAAGACATCAAACCGCTGATCAACCGCGAGAAAAGCTGGTCCCCGCCCACGGTGCCGGACCGCTACCTGAAAACTCTTTTCCAGCACGACGCTTTTCCGCTGCGGATGTCACGCGCTTCCAACTCCTGGGCCGCCGCGCCCGCTAAATCCGCTACCGGCGCGGCGCTGCACGCCAGCGATCCCCACTTAGAAGTGTACCGCGCCCCGGGATTCTGGTATATCGCCGGGCTGCACTCCCGGGAAGGCACTGACGTGTTGGGCGTTACCGCGCCGGGGCTTCCCGCGGTGGTGATGGGGCACAACGGAACGATTGCTTATTCCTTCACCGTAGCGTCTATCGACTTGCTGGATTATTTCCGCTATGCCTGGAATTCCCGCGACAATCTGAGCATTCTGGCGGAGAACGGTTCCCAACCCCTGCGGGCGATTTACGAAGAGATCCCGGTGCAGGGAGAAGAGCAACCCCGCCGGGAGCCGGTCTATTTTACCTCCCGGGGGCCGGTGGTAGAGATGGATTCCGCTTCCGTGATCGCCCTGAAATGGGCCGGCTATGATTTCGACGCCGGGGACATGGTGCGCTCTGCCCTGAAGCTGCACCGCGCCGCCAGTTTCCAGGAATTCCGCGAAGCGGTCACCGCGTTTGGGGCGCTGGACGTCAATTGGATGTACTCCGACGCCGCCGGGAACATCGGCTACCAGTTGGGCGCGCCGATTCCCAAACGGAATTTCTCCGACGCCTTCGTGCAAATTGCCGGGGAAGATACCACCCGGCAGTGGCAGGGATACTACCCCCTGGCGCAGACCCCTCACGCCTTAAATCCCGAAAATGGCTGGCTGGCCACCTGCAATAACCGGGTGGTGTCCGAAAACTGGCCCTACCCGGTTCCGGGGTTTTACGATCCTTACCGCATCACCCGGGTGGAGGAATGGCTCTCCGATAAAGAACAATATTCGCCGGAATACTTTGCGGAAATGCAGCTCGACCTGGTTTCCGGCCTGGCGCTGCGCTGGAAGGGCTTGATGGCCGAAGGCGCCGCCCGGCTCAACCATCCCGGTCTCGCACAAGAGATTCAGGATTGGAGCGGCGAGATGGCGGCGGATAACCGCACTGCGGCGCTGTTTGCGTTGTGGTGGCAACTTCTCGGCAAAACAATTTTCGAAGACGAATTGGGTGAGAAATGGGAAACCGGCCAGTTTTTGCAGGAAGAAGTGCTCACCGCCAACCTAAAATCCGTTATCGACGACCGGCGCACCGCGGAGCGGGTAGAAACCGCGCCGGACATCTCCGCCGCCGCGCTGGCAGAGGTGTTGAAAGTTTTCGGGAGAAAAAATTACGGCGAAATCAGCAAGTTAACCATTAACCACCCGCTCGCGCGGCTGAAAATCCTCGATTACTGGCTTAATTTGAACCGGGGACCCTTCCCGGTCGGCGGAGACAACGGTTCCCTGAACGCCAATTTCAAAATCTGGAACGGCGAAAAGGAAACGTTTTTCTGCGCCGCAGGGCCGAGCATGAGATTTATTTTAGACTGGTCGGACATCGACAATTTCACGATTCACACCAACCTGGGGCAATCCGGCAATCCCTTCAGCCCGCACTACGACGATCACCTGGCGCTGATGCGGAAGGGCGAACGCCGGGCGGCGCCGTTCAACCGGGAACGGGTGTATGAGCGGAAGAAAAGCCTGCTGCGTTTGTTGCCGGAGTGAGAGGGGGGTAGTGCGTAGTGCGTATTGCGTAATGGGTAGTGTGTAAAACGGAATACGAAATACGCATAACATCCGGTATCGGAATTACCTCTTTAGGGAGCCAGAAAAAAATAATGCACCCAACTGAGCGCACAGAGTGATTGAAACACATTAGCGTTCAGTGGTACAATAAAAAGGGCGAAAGCCCTTAACAAACAGGGAGCCTCCCCATGCTCCAATTTTACCGTCATAAAACATGTGCGGAATGCGAGCAAATCCAGGAAAAGTTGCAGGAATTGGTGCTGGCGCACCGGGTTATTTTCGTTGCGGATTCATCGCAGCTTCCTCAAGGCGGGAATCTTCCCCTGCTGGTAGATGGCGAAAAAACCTGCCGGGGAAAACAGGCCATCCTGGCGCACCTGGAAGCGCTGGAGAGCTTCAAAGCGCAATGGGATAAATACCAGAGCGATTCTTGTTATTGCGGTGAAGATGGAAACCCGGAGTAACGCGCGAAAAATTTTCAAAAAAACCTCACGCTGCCTCTTGCTTAAGCAGAAATTTTTTGTAAATTCTTCCTTTCACTTGTTGCCGGTTGTTCTACGTATTGCCTCTTTCCGGTTCCTCCGGAAGAAAGCCTCAATTTCGTTAACAACCCTTGCACTTTATTCTATTGGTATTTTACGCTTCAAACCACAGCGAAAGGGATTTTTATATGCACGTTTCAAGATACGGCCTAATCCTTTCGGTTCTGCTGCTGTTGAACCTGGCGCCCGCCTTTGCCGGAACTACCGGCAAGATTATCGGCACGGTTAAGGACAAATCTACCGGCGAATCTTTGATTGGCGCGAACGTGATGTTAGAGGGCACCAGCCTGGGCTCATCGACGGATCAGGATGGTTTTTACGTGATTCTCAACGTGCCCCCGGGAACCTACCAATTAGCCGCTCACTATATCGGTTACGCGCCGATTACTATCGAGAACGTGAAAGTGAGCGTGGACCGCACCACCACGCTGAATATCACCATGTCCTCCCAGGCCGTGGAAGGCCAGACCGTAGTGATCGAAGCCAGACGCCCGATTGTGGAGTTGGATCGCACCCATAGCGCCGCGGTGGTGTCCGCGGAAACCGTGGAAATGATGCCGGTGACCGAGGTCGAAGAGGTGATCGCGCTCCAACCGGGGGTGGTGAGCGCGGGCGGGCAGTTGCACTTCCGGGGCGGGCGGGCGCGGGAAGTCACCTACGTGATCGACGGCGTGCCGGTGAGCAATCCCTACAGCCAGAACGGCGGCAGCAACGTGAACGTGGAAACCAATATGATCCAGGAATTAGAAGTGATCAGCGGAACCTTTAACGCGGAATACGGCGCCGCCCAGTCCGGGGTCGTCAACATCGTCACCAAAAGGCCTTCGCAAACCTTCGACGGAAACGTGCAGTTCTACGCCGGAGACTGGCTGAGCGCCCAGAACGACGTCTTCATCGGGGTAAGTAATTTCGACCCCCTGGCGGAAAAGGATCTTCAATTCAGCCTTACCGGGCCGATTTTTTCCAACAAATTAGGATTTTACGTCTCCGGAAGATTCAATGAATGGCAAAGCTTGGATTGGTACGAGCGGCGCTACAATCTCCTCGATGGATGGAGAATTGCGGCATACACCCAGTGGGTGCAGCACTATGGCGGCGGCTCCTCGCAGGGATTTATCACCATTCCCGATTCCCTGAAGACCGGCGACCGCTCGCAAGGGCCGCTGACCACCGGCATTTCCAACTCCCTCAATGCCAAATTGATCTATAGTCCCCATCCTAACGTATCCCTCACGTACCAGGCCTTCGGTTCTTATGATGAATATAACGGCCCTCAAGACCCCGACCGCGCCGGTTTAGACCAGTTCCGCCGTTATCAACCGGATGGTTCGGGGAAGTCCCGCATCTGGGAACACTCCCACTTCTTCCGCTTCCAGCACTCCCTTTCGGAACGGTTTTTTTATAATTTGAGCGCCTCTTTCCAACACAATGACGGGGAGCGTTATTTCTACAAGGACAACCTGGTGGCGGCAGCGCCGGGGCAGCCGGGGATTCAACCGATCACCTCTTTTTCCCAGGGCTTTTCCTTAGGCGCCACGGACGGTTTTTATGCCGGCAAAGACGGAAAGGGATTCCGCGACCAGTACCTGTTGACTGCGGACCTGAACTGGCTGATTCATAAATCTCACTTCATCAAAGCCGGGATGGAGCTGAAAAAACATTTCATCAATGTATATGGGCGGGGCTTCCGGGCCACCACGGAATGGACGAACAATTCGTTTCCAACCAATCCTCAGCAACTCTTCGGCCCATCCCTTACCTTCGAGGAGTACTGGACCAATCTGATAGATTACTGGAACAATTGGGAGGACATTTACGGCACCACCCGTTTTGTAGCCGCGGCAGACAGCGAGGCCAATCTCTATCGCGACTTCAATATCGAACCGCTGGAACTGGCGGTGTACGTGCAGGACAAGGTGGAATTGAACAACGTCATCATCAACGCCGGGGTGCGCTTAGACCTCTTCCAGCCCAACGAAAGTGTGCCCATCAATTATCGCACCGAATCCTTTAACTTAGGCATCGACGCCAACCTGCAAGACGCCACGGTGAAGTACCAGCTCAGCCCGCGCTTAGGAATTTCTTTCCCGATCTCCTCCCGGGGACACTTCCACGCCGCTTACGGGCACTTTTTCCAGATGCCCAGCTTCCAGCGCATGTACAACGAACCCCTGGTGACGGTGAGCAAATTCCAGTTGGAGGGGAGAACCCTGGGCAACGCCGACCTGGAAGCGGAAAAAACCATTGCCTACGAAATCGGCTTGCAGCAGGGCATTACCGATGACATTGCCGTGGACGTCACCGCATACTATAAAGATTTTGAAAACCTGTTGGGCATCGAAGAGCTGAAAACCATCGACAATGTCACCTATCGCCGCTACGTTAACCGCGATTACGGCAATTCCCGGGGGGTGACCTTTGGGATTACCAAGCGAAGCGGGTTTATCAACGGGGGGTTGAATTACACCCTTTCCTTTGCCAACGGCAGCTCTTCCAGCCCGGAGGCGCTGCAATTGATTTACACTTCCACGCAAATCGGCGGCGAGCCGGTGGCTTTCGCAGACCGGCAAATCAACTCCTTAGACTGGGACCAGCGCCACACCGTCAATGCGTTTGTCAATTTTGTGCAAGAAAGAAACTGGAGCGTCGGCCTGGTGGGCTGGCTGAACGCCGGGACCCCGTTTACCCCGGATCTCTTCGCCAACCCGGAGTTGAATGATCTGGAGTATAAGAACGCCGCCCTCAAGCCGATGCGCTGGAACGTGGATTTGAAAGCAAAGAAAGATTTGCGATTTTTCAATCTCCAAACCATTCTTTTCCTGAAAATCGACAATCTCTTCGACCATTTGAATCAAGAAGACGTTTACCCCTCCACCGGGCGGGCAGACCGCAATGCCATGCGCCCCTCGGAGATGGCCTTATACCTCGAACGCTTAGAAAAAGAAGGCCACTTCACCTATGAAGAAGTGACCCTGAACCCGGACTTCTTCTCCACTCCCCGGAAAATCGAGCTGGGAATGGAAGTGAAGTTTTGAGCATCAAGAATCAAGAGTCAAGAATGAGAAATTAAAAGCCAGGAGCCAGGAATACGATAATGAAGACAATTTCATTTTTTTGTCGGGCAAGCAGAGCGTTTCTCGCAGGGTTACTCAGTCTCTCGACCTTACTTTTTATACTGGTTGCCAACGATGCCCTCCGCGCCCAGAATATCAAAAAAGGTGAGCCGGGGTCGCGGCAGCCGCAGGGATCCCTGCACAATACCCGGGGGTACTCCCGGTTTTCAAAAGGGGGTAAAACCGTGGAAGAAGGCCACGCCCAGTACCGCCAGATCGCCATGCACGATGGCAACCTGGTCACCGGCCCGGTGACCAACTCCGGAGTAATTTCCCAGGGCGAATCCGGCAACAACTACGGCACGCGCATCGGCTGGCCGAAAGGCGCCAATCATTCGGATTATATCTGGCGCGCTTTCTTCTACGTGGCCGCGGAAGTCGTGGACGCGAACGGTGATACCATTCACATCGTTTCCGATAATACCGTGCAGGAAATTTCGCCGGACGGGACCCATGAATACGCCACCATGCCCCTGCCCGCGTATTACAATATGGATATTCCGGGTTCCCTTTCCACGCCGATTGTCAAAGGCATCAGCGAGGACCTGGGAATCGACGGCCTGCCGGGCACGGGAGATTTTGGGGAAGGCGACGGCATTCTGCAGCCCGCGGAGGATTTCAACGGCAACGGGGTGCTGGATTTGAGCATGCAAAACCAGGTCGCCTGGTTCGCCATGAGCCACCGCCGGGAAACCTGGCCCACCGATTGGCCCATCGGTTCATTTGCGGGAGACGACGGCGTTCGCCCCAGCAAACGCGCCTCGCGTTGGAACGGGGAATACGGCGCTTACGCCCGCGCCGACCAGGAATCCTATTACGTGATGGACGACCGGGAAAACGACGAGTTCGAGTACTACCCTTTCGATGATCCCCGGCCCTGGCCGGAAGGCCGGCGGGGGCTGGGCATCGGAACCGAGGCGCGCGCCTACCAGTGGAACGCCCGCCTGGCGGAAGATATTATGATCTGTATTTATGACATTGCCCTGCTGGATTCTGCCAAAGAATTGCCCACCTGCATCGTGGGCATGTATATCGACCCGGACCTCGGGGGAGAATTTGCCTTCGATGACGCCGATTTCGATACCCTGGATGACATTACCTACGCCTGGAACCGCACTTTTACCTCCAACCGCGGTCTGCCCCTGGGATATTTCGGGTTCGCGTTTTTGGAAAGCCCGGGGCTGGGCGCCGATGGAGTGGATAATGATGATGACGGAATGATCGATGAAAGCCAGTACGACGGCATCGACAATGACGGAGACTGGCGCTCCTGGGAAGACCTGAACGGCAACGGCATATATGATAATGAGGATTTGAACTTTAACGGCATTTTAGACCCCGGGGAAGACCTGAATGAGAACGGGCGCTTAGACTGGGAACCGCTGAATGACGATCTTGGCGAAGACGGCCTGGGGCCGGAGTTTTTTGAATACCCCGGCCCGGATGAAGGCGAAGCCGACGGCATCCCCACCGACGGAGAGCCGAATTTTGACCGCACCGATAACGACGAAAGCGACCAGGTGGGGTTGACCTCTTTTTACCTTCGCTACACCGGGGACCCCAACGGCTACGGCGCCCTCAATGATGAATATTACTGGAATACCGAAATTCCGCCGGGAACCCACGTCATCGTGCCCGGCTACCAGAACGATATTTCGGTTTCCTATGGCAGCGGCTACATTCCCCTGGCCGGGGTGGACCGCCGGCAGCGCTACTCCATCGCCCTGGTGTTCGGCAACGATTATGAGGACATCTTCCGCAACAAGCGCACCATGCAGGTGATCTACGATAACGATTACAACTTTGCCAAACCGCCCCGCCAGCCCATTCTCACCGCCAACGGCGACCACCTGCGGGTATTTTTAGAGTGGGACAGCGGCGCGGAACGCTCCCGCGATCCCATCTACGGGGCGGATTTCGAGGCCTACTACGTGTACCGCAGCACCGACCCGACTTTCAACGAGATCAAGACCATTACCGATGCCTTCGGCAACCCCTTCCTGTTCAAACCCATGGCGATTTTCGACCTGAATAACGGCTTGAAAGGGCTTCACCCCATCAGCATCGGCAGCGAGATCGGCCCCGGCAGCGATTTGGGGGTGAAATACAACATGGGTACGGACGGCGGCTTGCAGCACCATTTCGTGGATACCACGGTGATCAACGGGAGAACCTATTACTACGCCGTGGCCGCGTTGGACCAGGGCTATCACCCGGACTTTTTCGACCTGGGCATTTCAACCAAGCAAGGATTGTCCTCGATCTCCCCCACGGAATCGCCCATCAACATCCAGCTCGATCTGTTAGGCCGCCCCATCGCTTTCGATCCCAATACCGCGGCGGTGATTCCCACCGAACGCTCCGGGGGATGGGTGGCGCCGCAGGTGAGCGAGGCCGGTTTCGAGCACGTTTCCGGCATCGGCACCGGCAGCATCGAAATCCAGTTCTATAATCCCCTCACCGTTAAAACCGGCCATCGCTACCGGGTGGAATTCGGCGATAACGGGCAGTACGAGCCTCTGGACCCCCTGATTTATACCGGCAAAGTGAACCACATGGTCTTAACCTCGCTGACCGAAGGCGTTATATTAGGCAATTATGAAAACCCCCGGAACAACGACTTCAACGAACAATATATCACTGAAGGGCTGCGCCTGCTGCTGCACAACGATTCTACCCGCATCGACGCCGCCGCCTCCTCCTGGATCAAAGGAAATTCGCCCCTGGCGCTCATCGATCTCACCGAATCGCAATTCCAGCGCGTCGGGCGGGATTATGAAATCCGGGTGATGGAAATGAACGCGGACACCTCGCTGAACAACCGGCGCTCTAATTTCCAAATCTGGGACGTGACCGATGCGGATAATACCTTTCAACTCGATTTCTTCTATATCGACCAATCGACCCCGGGCATACTGGATCACAATGATGAAATCACCATTTCCAGGAGGAAAACCCCCCCGCCGCCCTGGTCGCTCTATAAAATGCGATTCTCTTTCCCGGCCAATGTGGACTCCAGCGCCCGCATTCCTCCCCAACCGGGCGATGTTTTCAAGATCGTTACCCGCAAGACCTTCGACCGCCACGATGCCATCGAGTTTACCGTGGTGGGGAATGATTTCAACAATGCCAAAGCCGCGAACGAGTTAGAAAAGATTTACGTGGTGCCGGACCCCTACATCGCGGTCAATCCCCTGGAGCGCAAGGTTTATAATGAAGCCGAGGGCCGGGGAGACCGGCGAATCGACTTCGTTAACCTGCCCCGGGAGTGCAGCATCACCATTTTTACGGTTTCCGGGCGGCTGGTGCAGCGGATTCAACACAGCGCCACGGAGGCCAACCGGCGCGCTTCCTGGGATCTGCGCACCAAAGACGGTCTGGAGATTGCCCACGGCATGTATTTCTACGTGGTGGAAGCGCCCGGCGTCGGAAAGAAAACCGGGAAATTTGCGGTGATTAAGTAACGGATGCCACGCATTATGTTCCACGCTCTTCATCAATACGGAATACGAAATACGCAATGCGTATTCCGTTCAGCATTAAGAAACCGGGGAAAAAAAACACAGCACAACTTAGGTGGCCAAAGATGAAAAGTATGTTATTGCTAATCTTGTTCGCCCTGCTGATTTGCGGCGGCGGAGCGGTTTTTTCCCAATCCAAACCCGGGGTTCCCATCCTGTCCGGCACCGGGGTAAGCAACGTGGGTACCAGCGCCGCGGCGTTCTTAGAAATTGGGGTAGGCGCGCGGGCCATGGCCATGGGCGGCGCTTATGTCGCCGTCGCCAACGATCCCTCGGCGCTCTACTACAATCCCGCCGGCATCGTCTGGATGGATAACATCCAGGTGGAGTTCATGCACAACAAATGGCTGGTGGATACCAATTACGATTTTATCGGCGCGACCGTGCCCCTGCCGTTTATGAGAACTTCTGTCGGGGCCAGTTTGATCATGCTCAACTACGGCGAGCAGCCCGTGCGCACCGTGGAAGAACCCGAAGGCACCGGGGAAATCTACGGCGCGCGGGACTACGCCGTGGCTCTCAGCACTGCCATCGCCTTTACCAGCCATTTTAGCTTTGGAATATCCGGGAAATACATCAACCAGAAAATCTGGAACGAAAGCGGGGACGCTTTTGCGCTGGACCTGGGTATTTTTTACAGCACCCCCGTGAACGGCCTGCGGCTGGGGATGAGCATGAGCAACTTCGGCGGCCAGCTTCGCCTGCAGGGCCGCGACCTGGATACCACCAAGGACCCCGATGATGAGAACCAGAACGTGGACCGGATTCCCGCGGCTTATAATACCAATGGGTATGACCTCCCGCTGCTCTTCCGCGCCGGCATCTCGTACCAGCGAGATTTAGGGGCTTTCGGCAGTTTTATGCTCGCAGGGGACTTGAATCACCCCAGCAATACCACCGAGAGCATCAACTTAGGCGTGGAATACGGCTACGCGGGCATCTTTTTCCTGCGCGCCGGTTATGAAAATCTGTTCGAAGAAGACGCCATCAACGGCCTGACCTTGGGCGGGGGCATCGACTATTTCGAGCCGGGCAAAAGCCGCGTAGGTTTCCGCATCGATTACGCCTATTCCGATTGGGGGATTCTGGAAAGCGCCCACCGCTTCTCGGTGGGGGTCATTTTTGATTGAGGCGGCAGCGTATGGCGCAAAGAGCAGAGCGCAGAGAGCATAGCGCAGAGCGCGGTGCGCGAAATAACCGGGGCATTTTTGCAGGGCTGGCGCTGCTGCTCTTGCTCTCCTGCGGGGAGAAAAAGGAAATCCGCGGGGGGGAAGAGCAGGCGGTTGCCCGGGTGGGGGATAAACTTATTACCGTGCAGGATTTCCGGCGCAGTTACGAAACCGGTTTCGCGCACCTCAAAACCGGGCCGGATCGCAAAAGAACCTACCTGAAGTACATGATCAACGAAAAACTGCTCGCCCTGGAAGGCTATCGTTTAGGGCTGCACCAGGCCGAATGGATCAGGGAATCCGAGCGCATGCTCCTGAACGAGCTGCTGATCGAAGCCCTGATCGAAACAGAGGTGAAGAGCAAGATCAAGGTTGCCCCGGAAGAAATCCGCGCCGCGATCAATCAATCCAAAGTCAGCTTCAAATTCCGCTATTGGGTGGAAGCGAGCCGGGAAGAAGCGCATGAAACCGCCCGGGCGATGCGGGAGCGCGGCTACGCCGAAGTGGTGGATGAAAAACTGCGCGGCAACCCGGAATTGCGCATCAATCCCCAAGACCTGGAATCCGATTACCTGAACGGTCTGGAAACGCCGCCCGAACTCCTGGAGGCGATCCAGGACCTGCCCTACGGGGATATTTCCGAGCCGGTTTTCCTGAACGACCGGTATTACATCTTCCAGGTGCTGGACATTCGCCGCAGGGCGGTCACGGAAAACGAATACCTCGCCAAAGCTTCCACATTCGAGCAGACTGTCTTTTATCGCAAGTTCTATGTAGAATTGGAGCGCTACGGCGTTCGCCTGATGGAATCCCGGGGCGTATCCACCCCCGGAAAGGCGCTCAACCTGCTCGGCAAGGCGTTAGTGGAGTGGGAAAAAAGCCGGGAGAGTTCTCGATCCTACCCGGGAGCGGCTCCTATGGGGCCGGCCGGTTTCAAGGAGGCGGTTCACCATGCGCCGGAAACTCTGCCGGCCCTGAAAGCGCTTCGGGAGAACTTGTCGCAGCCTTTTACGGTTTGTAACGGCGGAACCATCACTTTCGAGGAATTCCTGGACTATTTCCGGCCCGGGCGAATTGCCTCCACCGCCAAGGACAAGCGCCCTTTTTCCGAACGCCTGAAGGACGCCGCAGCGGAAGGCATCCGCGACTATTTTTTAGCGGCAGAGGGGCGGAAAAAGAATCTGGAAAAGGAGCCGGGGGTGCGCGCGGAGCTGGCGCTCTGGCGGGATAAATGGGTGTATGAAGCGGCGCAGCGCCATTTTACCCGGGAGGTGCAGATCGGCGACGAAGAGGTAAAAGAATACTTCGCTAAAAACAAACAGCGGTATAAAACCGGGCGGGAAGAGGATCCCGCGCTTTCCGCGCTGTACGAACGGGCGCGACGGGACGCCTACCACGAGGCTTCCCTGGCGGCGTTGAACCGCCATATCGATTTATTGAAAGAACGCTATCCCGTGCGTATTTATGAAGCGGCGCTGGACACCGTCACGGTCATCGATTTCCGGAAATCCCGCTGGGCGAGCATGCAGCTTTACAAAAGCGGGGTGAACCGGCTGGCCTACCCGGCGGTGGATCCGGGGTGGAGCAGCGCCGGTCGGTAGCGCAGGAGTGCAAAACTGAAGTTTTGCAGGTTGAAACGTAAGCGTGAGGCGCAAGCAAGCAGGCAGTGAATTTTGCCCTTCTTTGCCGGCTACTATTGCTTCGTCGGTACTCTTGTGTGAGTGCAAAACTGAAGTTTTGCACTCCGGCGCCCTCCCCTACTCCTCCTCCCCTCTCTCCGCGGCCATGGCCCACTGCCGCAGCGCTTCTTTTTCCGGCTCGGACAATTTCACCTCCGGATGCGCCAGAACGTAGATTTTCATGGGCATATTCCCTTCGGAAACTTCTTCCCAAATCTCTTCAGTTTTTTTGGCCTGTTTTTTCGCTTCCAGGCCGCCCCATTCGGAGAAATTCAGGTGCTCCCGGCCTTCTTTAACGTCGTAAGCGGTGAGCCAGGAAACCGGGGCGACGTAGCTGTACCAGCGCCAGTTGGTTTCGTTGGAGTGGCAGTCGTAGCAGGAGCGTTGGAAAACATGCATGACCTCCGCGGGGGCGTTGATCTCTGCCGTGACCGGGGGATTGGTGCGGTTGACGGGAATCAATTGGATGAGAACCAGAACTGCGGCAAGTCCAATAAAGAGCCGTTTGAGGATGTTTTTGGATTTCATAAGAGTTGCTCCGTTAAAGGTGAGAGTTAGTGAAGAGGCCAATTTTCCAGCGTCTGCACAAATTCAGTCAGAAACCGGTTGGCCTGGAACCCGTCCAGCGCCCGGTGATCGATGGTCAGGGTTACATAAACCATCGGTTTGATCTCCACGACATCCTTCCCTTTCTTTTCCACCGCCACCACCCGTTTTTCCAATTTACCGATGCCTAAAATGGCGGATTGGGGCTGGTGAATGATGGGCGTGGCGATCAAACTGCCGGTCATCCCGTGGTTAGTGATGGTAAAAGTGCCGTTCTGAACCTCCGGCTGCGCTAATTTGCCCTCCCGCGCCCGGTCGGTAAGGTCTTGCAGCCGCCCGGCGACGCCGAACAAATCCAATGTTTGCGCCCGGTGAATTACCGGCACCACCAGCCCGCTCTCCGTGGCCGCGGCAATCCCGATGTTGCAATCCTGGAAAATCTCCAGCGCGTCTTCGCGCCAGCGGCTGTTCACCTCCGGCAGCGCTTGCAGCGCCTTCGCCGCTGCTATCACAAAATAAGCGGTGTAGGTCAATTTTATCCCTTTTTCCGCAAAGGCAGCCTGGTTTGCTTCCCGGTGGGCGATCACCGCGGAAAGGTCCGCGTCGAACACCGCGGTAACGTGCGGGGCGGTTTGCAACATGCTCTCCACCATGTGCCGGGCGGTGCGCAAACGGATGGGAGTGTGGGGAATTTTGCGCGAAGGGGTGTCAGGAGTAGGGGCAGGAGCAGGCTTGCCCTGAGCTTGTCGAAGGGGAGCAGTTTGGCGGCCTGCTAAATAGGTTTCCACGTCCTCTAAAGTGATGCGCCCTCCCCGCCCGGTTCCGCGAATTTGCGCCGGCGCGATGCCGTGCTGGCGCAACATGCGGCGCACCGCCGGGCTTAAATCTTGCGCCGCCTCCCCGGCTGCGGTTGCAGGGGCGTCGATCTCCCCGGTCTCCTTCTCCTCTACCCCGGCGCCGGCTTTAGCCCCCGCCGCAACAACCGTTTTCACCTGCGCCTTCTCCGCGATCTCGATCCGCCCCAGCACCTCTCCCGGGGCGACCGGCTCATTCGGGCGCTTCAAGATCTCCTTTAAAACGCCCCCTGCCGGCGCCGGCACTTCTATGGTTACCTTGTCGGTGTTAAGCTCCAGAAGCGGCTCGTACTGTTCCACGTACTCCCCGGGCTGCTTGAACCAGCGCTCCATGAAAGATTCGGTGCCTTCCTGGTCGGATTCGGGAGCGATTATATCGATCAATTCTGCCATGGCGCTGCTTTCTCATTTGAATTGTTGAAGCTGCTCTTTCGATTTCGCGATTGCGGCTAAAAAGTTATTGTATTTTTGCAGGTTTTCTTCGTTGCGCACCGGTTGGGTGCTCAGCCAGCGATCCAATTCCGACTGGGTGGTTTTAAGCTGCTCTACTGTTGCCCGGTAAGCTTTCGCTTTGTCCGGGGACAATTTGCTAAGGGTTTTCTGGATCTCCGTTTCGCTGAACAGGAGCAACTCTTCCACTTCCCGGATAAAACTTTCCGCGGTTTTTTCCCGCCCCGCGCCTAATTTGCCGAGGATGGTCTTCCCGTCGCTATCCAAAACGATGTAGGTGGGGTAGCCCTGCACGCCGTATTGCTGCTGCAAACGGTTGTTCCGGGCGGCGTATTCCGGAGACACCAGGCTTTTGTTCCGGGGGAAATCCAGGGTAACCAGCACCATCCGGTTTTGGGCATATTGCGCCCATTTATCCTGGGCAAAAACGTTGCGCTGCATCAGTTTGCACCAGGAACACCAGTCCGAGCCGGTAAAATTCAATAAAACGGGGAGCTTCTCTTTTTGGGCAAATTTGAGCGCGGCGTCATAATCCATGGTCCATTCCCCGGCTTTGATGCCCTGGGAAAAAGCGGAATCGGTCAAGCTGATTCCACCTAAAACCAACGCCGCCGCGGCGACAACAATTCCTGCCCGCACACCTTTCTTCGACATGATTTTCACCTCGTAATAAAGATTCTTTGTAACTATTCAGGCATTTTGCCACAGAGGCCACAGAGCACACAGAGACATGATAACGGTTCTTTGGCATTTCATACTTTACAAGACTAAAACAGACAATACATAGATTCATGGCTCTCGCCGAAGATACAAATTTCAAAAAAACGGCTAAATGTAGCGATTCGCCGGTTTCTGATCAAGCAGTCATTACTTATTCCTTTCTATTTTGTAACTATTCAGGTCTTTTGCCACAGAGTTCACAGAGAGCACAGAGATATGGAAAAGTGCGTTAAACAAACCCCTTTAGTGGAAAAAAAAGTTCTATATACAAGAATAATGATTTTAAGAGTTTTAAATTCTTTCTGTGTGACTTCTGTGATCTCTGTGGCTGAATAGTAATTCTATGTTTCACTTTGTATTCCCGCATCCGCGGGGACAAGCTTTCCACTTTGCATTTTTCACTTTGCATTGATAACTTGCTGCTCACAAGAGGAGGAAAATCATGCGCGCCCTGTTTTGCTCTCGCTTCAGCCTGCCGGGTATATTGCACAAGCGCCTGGCTGCGGTTCTCATTATCAGCCTGGGGTGTTCAGCTATTGCAAACGAGCGTCCCCGGGCCGTCTCGCTTTCCGGCGCCTGGGAATTTTGCGCCTCTGCTCCCCTGGTGGAGGTGGTTGCGGATCGCAGCAAAGGGTTCGATCCGCCCCAGCTCAGCCCGGAGTTAGATGAGCTTATCCCGGAAAGCGCCCGGAAAGACCCCCACGCCGCGCTCCCGGAAAACCCGGAGTGGAAAGCCATCGCCGTGCCCGCCGCCTGGGAGCAGGTCGCCGGGATTGCTTATAACGGCGCGGGATGGTATCGCCGCAGCGTAAACGTTCCTGCGGAGTGGCTGAGGTCCGGCCAGCGCATTTGGATCGAATTCGACGCCGTGGCCACGGTCGCGGGGGTGTGGCTGAACGGCAAATGGTCAGGCGGCAACGTGGGCGATTATACCCGTTTCCGGGTAGAAGTCACCGGAATAGCGCAAAAAGGCAGCAACCAACTGCTGCTCTACGTGGATGAACTGCCCGGGCACGTCACCCAGGGATTTCTCAGCGCGGTCGCGCCGCATCACGGGGGCGTCTGGCAGGAGGCGCGCATGTATGCGACCGGGCCGGTAGCCGTGGAACCGGACGGCATTTACCTCCAGACCGATCCGGCCAACGGCGAAATTCGCGCCGCGGTCGATTTCAACGGAAAATGGGATGAAAAAATGCCCGCCCCGCAGCTTATCGTGCGCCGCTACGATCCCGCGCAGCCGGAAACCCTTTCCCCGGCGATCTCCCCCCTCAAAGGAAGCGAACAGGCGCATCTGGACGCGGAAAAAAACCAGTGGCAGATTCGCCTGAAACTCCCCGGCGCAAAGATCTGGAGCCCCGAAGACCCCGCGCTGTACCGGGCGGAGGTGCGCCTCCCCCGCCCTGCCGCCAAAGGAGCGGAAAGCGTCTCCGACCGGGTTTTGCAAAAATTCGCATTCCGCACCGTCGAAATCGCCGGGAGCGAAGTACTGCTGAACGGCAATCCGGTTCACATTCGCAGCGTGCTGAACTGGGGATATTATCCCCGCGTGGTCAGCCCGGCTCCGCCGCCGCAGGTGGTGCGCGAGGAGTTCGCCTACCTCAAAAGCTTAGGCTTCAACGCCGAGACCATCTGTTTGATGAACATGCCGGATTATTTTTATGACATCGCCGACGAGATGGGGATGTTCATCTGGCAGGAATATCCCACCTGGCACAACGATTTCACCGCCGCGCGCCTGCCCACTTACCGCCGCCTCTTCCCGGCCTTTTTGCGCCGCGACCGCAACCATCCTGCGATCATTTTGCGCAGCATCTCCGTGGAAGCCGGGGTGCAGGATCAAACCGTGATGGCGGAATTGGTCAATCTGGCAAAAGAAATGGCCGCGACCCCGGTGCAGGATAACAATTCCTGGATGTGGATGAGCAACCTGGAGTTGTCCGACTGGTACGGCGATGATAATTACTGGAACAACAGCCGCTGGGCCAAATACTTCCTGCTGGATCTGCCCGCGCAGTTGGATACCCTGCCGGCAAAGCCCTACCTGATGGGCGAGACCATCGCCGGCAGCGTGTGGATCGATACCGATACGTTGCCAAAAATCACCCCCGGCGTTCCGCTCTCCAACTGGCTGCGCGGCGTCGATCAGCCCCTGCCGGGAGAAACATATCCTTACTGGTTTCCGGCCTGCTTTGAATCCTGCCTGAAGATCGAAGCGCAGTTACGGGAACGCTACAACGCGCTTCTGCCCGCGGGAAGAGATATCGTGCGCGATTACCTGATTCCCCAAAGTTACCGCTACAGCCTGCGGTTCCGCCGTTTCCAGGTGGAATTGCTCCATTCCGATCCCCGCTACCGCGGTTACACCCTGTTTTTGATCCGCGATCTGCCGCGAATTCCTTCCGGGTTGATCGACGACGCGGGGAAGTTGCGCTGGAAACCGGAAGATTGGGCGTGGTTCGGCGAGCATACCGCCGCGCCGGTGCAGGTTTCCGGGGTTCGCCCAACCGATCCCAAACGCCCGTTGATCGAGCGCGCCCCGCAATTGGCGCAGTGGGATAACGGCTGGGGAATGGCGGCCAATCGCAGCGGAAAAGTGGCCTACCTGAACACCGGCTACGCGGATTTGAACGGGCTTTTCCGCGCCTGGCCCAATGCCCGGGAGGCAACGGTTCCCGATATTGAAAAACTGATTCCAGCCGCAGAGAAGCCCCTGCTGGCCACCAGCATCCTCACCGGGGAGATGCTGCGCTACTTAGAGAGCGGGGGCGCGGTGCTGCTCTTCCCCTCCCAATGGCCGGGTGGGTTAGGCAGCGCGGAGAGCATGTTCTGGGGCGGCGCTTTTTTTATGCCCCCGGTGGGCGTTTTCAGCGAGATCGAAATTCAGCGGATGCTGCGACTACATCAGTACGACCTCACCCACCAGGCGAGCCAGGCCATTCCGGTGGAGGCGCTGGGCATTGCCGATAAAGTGGACCCGCTGCTGAGCTTTTTCGAGATGCACAACCAGCGGGATATTACCCGCCAGGACCAGCTTTTCGCCGCCCGGGTGGGCAAGGGATTGTTCATCGCCAGCGCGTTGGACCACTCCGCGGAGGCCGGCCAATGGGCGCTGGGCCGGATCGTGGAGTGGGCGCAGGCATGGAATGGGGCGGCCGATACCTTCCCGGCCGCCCGCATGGAACCGGAAGAGCTGCGCAAATTTGCCGCGGAAAAAGTGCAGGAAATCATTCTATTGAACGCGGACTGGCGCTTCCAGCTCGATCCGGAGCAGACCGGGGATCAACAAGGCTGGGAGCGCAGCGACCTGGATGACCGGGACTGGGCGGCGATTCAGGCCAGCCAGCTCTGGGAACGCCAGGGTTACCGTTACGACGGGATGGCCTGGTATCGCAAATGGATCGAAACGCCGGCGTCCTTGAAAAACAAAAAAATCACCCTGGTGGCCGAGGGAGTGGATGACGCTTATCGCCTCTACGTGAACGGGGTGAAGGTCGCCGAATACGGCAGCTTTACCGAGCACGCCAAATCGGTACATTACATCCGCACGGAGACGGATTTGACCCCGCTGCTTCATCCCGGGCAGAAAGATTTGCTGGTGTTGCAGGTGATCGACCTCTACGGCGGCGGGGGCATCGGCAGGCCGATTTATTTGCGGATCGAATAGTGTTCAGGTGTTATAGTGTGATAGTTCGATTACCCAAACACCAAAACACTAAAACACCCCATGATTTCATTGAGGGAAGAGTCCGGCAATGTTAATCGTCATCATCTTACTCATAACCGCTACGGCGGCAGGACAGGGAATGGATACTCCGACAGATTCGGCGAACGGTTTTCCGGCAGGCAATTACACCCCTTTCGGCTACCTCGACAACCCTTATCACACCCTCTGGCTGAACAACAGCGGGGTGATCCGCAGCGCCCCGCCGTCAGGATTTCGCTTCCGGGAGCACCACACCGTGCTGCAATTAGCCGCGGCGGTGAATGGGCGCAGCTATTGCCAGCCTGCCGATTTCGAAACCGCCGGCTTGCACTCCGCTTATCATTCCAAAAATATCTTCAGCTATGATTGGAAGATTGGGGCGCTAAAATTCAGCGCGAGCTATTTTTTAGAATCAGACCGGGCGCAGGGGCTGAACTGCGAGGTGAAGATCGCCAATCACGGCTCCGCGGCGGCGATGGTGGAGGTGCGGGCGCTGCTGAGCGTTCCCCGGCTGGATTTCGACCACTACACCGCCGGAACGCTCCCCGGCGGCGCGCTGATTCGCCGCTTTGCCGAGGGGCCGCTCTATCTGCTCTACACCGATGCGGAGAACGTTTTCCGGGCGGTCAGCTCGTCGCCCGCCGGCGTTGCAGCGTTTATGTCGGAGGGAAAACGAGAGCGCCTGCAAGACCGGGCGATCAGCGTGGAAGGGGATTTTATGGCCGCGATTTTAAGTTGTTCGCTGGCAGTTTCCCCCGGGACGGAGCGGGCCTTCCGCTTCACCCTCATCCGCGACGCAGCGCAGGCGGCGGCGTTGGGAAAGGCTCGCGCGGCGCTGGAATACTTTGATCGCCGGCGGGCGGAGCTCCGGGAGGACGATGCCCGCTTCTGGTCGCGCTGCCCGCAGCTTGTGGGCGATTGGCCGGAAGTGTGGAAACGCGGGCTGGTGTATGATTTCGAAACCCTGCGCATGAACGTTCGCCGCCCTATCGGAGCGTACCAGCGTCACTGGGACGGCATGGCGGCGGCCATTCCCCGCTCGGTGTTGGGAGAAACCGCCCTGGACATGCTCGCCTACAGCTACGCCGACCCGGAAACGGCGAAGGAAGTTCTCTTCGGCCTGTTTGCCGACGCCCTGGCGCCCAACGTTCCCTGTATGCGGGAAGACGGCTCGGTGAACATGGTCTCCGAATCCGGCGCGGAGTGCGGCACCGCCCCTTCCTGGTGTTTACCCTCTCTGACGATTCGTTCCATTTACGCCCGCACCCGGGACCGCAAGTGGGCGCAGGCGCTCTATCCCTACTTAGAAGAATTTATGCGCTGGTGGCTGGAGAATCGTACCCATCCCGACGGCGCTTTCTTTTTCGATAACAGTTGGGAGAGCGGGCAGGATCAGTCTTCCCGCTTCCAAATCGAGCAGGAAACCGGCGGCGCGGGAGTGCAACACCTCGAGCCGGTGGACCTCCACGCCGCCGTCGCCGATTTTGCGGGGCTGCTCTCCCAGTTTGCCGGGCTGCTGAATCTGCAGGAAGCCGATGAATGGCAAAAAACGCAGGAAAAATATCGCCAAGGGCTTCGGAAATACTGGACCGGGCAGGGATTTCGCGACATCGACCGGCGCAGCGGCCGCCATACCGAGGCGGATTTTGCCTACCTGTGGCTCCCCTATCTGTTCGACTTGACCGATGCGAAGCAAAACGCGGCTCTGAGACAAAAATTGCGTACCCCTGAATATCAATCCCTAAAATCCTGGGCCAACTGGCCGCCGGGCTTTCAGGCGGTGGTGGAAAGCGCCTGGGCCATGGGGGAGCGGGTTTTGCAGGCGGAGCACGTCGCTAACCAGATGGACTACCTCTACGGCTGGTGGGATCGCCGCGCCTGGGAAACCCCCAACGCCCTGCCCCGGGCCTGGGGGCACATCGACCGCCCCGCCAACCTGCTGGAGTACCATCCCCGCAAATGGGACGAATCTTTCGGGATGATCGACCGCTCCACCAACCCCCACGCCCCGCCCCGGGAACATGCCGACCCCATGCCGGGCGTTGCCGCGGAGCAGTGGCACAACCGGGAAGGGAAACCCGCGGGAATGGAAAATTACGGTTGGGGCGCTACGTTGCCCATTCACCTGATTCGCGGCGTCGTCGGCTACCGCGACCTGCCCCCCGGCGCGGAAGAGGCCGGCTTTCTTTTAGCGCCCTCCCTGCCTTCCACAGTGCTCCAGCCGGGCAATCGCCTGGGAATGCGCAATCTCCACTTCGCGAACATCGATTTTGAGGTGATGTACGAAATAAAAGAAAACGGGCAACTCCGGGCTATGCTGAGCTGGCGCTCCCCCACCCCGGCAGCCCTCACTGCCCGGATCGAGGGGAAACAAGTCGCCGCCTCCGTGGGGAAGCAAACATCCGGCTCGCTGGCTTATACAATCGAGAATCACGGGACCAGTGAGATTATTCTCGCAGAGTAACAAGATAGACGGATCGCACTGGTTAAATGGTTCGATTGCTAACTGGTCAAATTGCTTCATATACTAAACGCACGTCGAAATTTCCATTTACAGGCAATGGAGCCGCTTTGTAACCAGGATTCTTTCTCGAACACCGGAGGTGTTCAACATTTGTAGAA
>JABWBP010000167.1 GCA_013360445.1 Calditrichaceae bacterium
TCCTGCCGGTTCGCCAACAATCGGTTCCTGGCGCTCCACCAGGGGAAATTCCGGCGCTTCGATTTTGAATTCCAAAATCGCATCTTCCTGCGCCTGCGCTTTCAATCGCTGGATTTTATCGAATAGCTGGGACCATTCTAAGATCTCCGCCGCGGTTTCCCGTTTGGTATTGGCCAGCCGGTTTTGCAAATAGGCTAAATATTCGCCCAATGTAATGCGATTGGTCTGGAATTGATACTCTTTCAGCCGATCCAGATCCTTGATTTTTTCCGCCGTGGCCGCCTTTTGCGCGTCCACCGTATCGCCCACGATCTGGTTAGTATCATCCGCGGTTTGCTGCGCCGCCTTCAGGCTGCCTTCGGAAATCTTCCGGGTAGTGGCTAATTCCTGCTCTTTTTTTACGACCTGCCCAAGCTGCATATTTACCTGTTGCAGCGCTTCCAATTCCCGCGCCCGCAGTACTACCCCGCTGGTAATCTGGATTTGCTGATTATTTGCCGCTTTGATGGCGTCATTTTGCAGCGCCTGGGCAAATTCCAAAAAAGAAACCTGCTGCTGTCCCGCTCCCTCCAAAACCGCATTCACTTCCTGCCATTTCCGGATATACTGCGTAAGCCCGCTTTGCAATATTTCGATGCGGTTCTGAATTCGCACCGATCCCCGCTCGAATCCCAAATCCTGCACGATGCGCTGCGTTTCCTGCGCCACTTTTTGCGCCGATGCGCTGCCCCGCTCCAAATCCTTCAGCAATCCCGCCAGCCCTTCCCGGGCCTCTTCCAATTCCGATTGCACTACCGGCAACCGTCCCAGGGCTTTGAAGCGCTCCAACTCCTCCCGCTTTCCTATTACCTTTCCCAGCTCCTTTTCCACCCCGGCTAACTCTGTTTTGGCGTCTCCCGCCTCCGTAGAAAGCAGCCCAAAAGTAGTGGCCAGCAGGCTTACCCCGGCAATCAACCAGCCCGTGGGCCCCATGCTGATTTCCAGGGCAATCAGCGATTTTCTCAATATTGCCAGCGCCGCTGCCGTGGCCGTAATGGCCACTACAAAACGCTGCAATATCGGCGGGGCGCTATTGAAAAGATTGATGATACCCGATAACGCCCGCACAAACGGCCCCCCGGCAGTCTGCACCATCAACCCTATCGACGCCCGGGTTTTTTCTAACTCTGCACTGAATCGCGCCTGCGCTCCTGCCCCGGTTTCCGTCAGCCGCGCCAGGTTTCCCACCATGGGCTCGGTTTCCTGCAAAATCCCCAAATATTCCGCCTGGATTTTTTCCGCCAGGTTCAAATCCGTAACGGATTTGCCGATGCTCTCCGCGTAGTCCTTCCAGATTGCCGCCACGTTTTTAGTGACCCCGGCGTTATCCACCAACACGGAGTTTTCATTTTTCAAACCTTCCGTGGCCGTGCGGATTGCTTCTCCCAGGGTCAAATGCGAAGCCCGGTTGAACGCAGCCGCTTCGCCCAACCGGGTAATCGTGCCGATGGCCTGCTCTAAATTATAGCCCCGCGCCAGCAAATTTTTAAGCGCGTCCGCAGCGTCAAAGGTGCTAAGCAAACCGGCCCGCACTGCATCCAATTCCTCCACCGCCTGCTGCGC
>JABWBP010000168.1 GCA_013360445.1 Calditrichaceae bacterium
GAAAATCCGCGCATCCAGCAGGATTTCGGAAAATTGATAAGCCATAATTGGGCGGAAGATGAATTCGAGACTACCACGGGCATCCGCTGGAAATGTTTTAGCTGGGTGAGTATGAAATTGGGGCGCAAGTATAAACAGCACCGGCCCGGCATCGCTTTTGTGGATGATCTGGAAAATGATAAAAACGTGAAAAATCCGGAGCAGGTGAAACAGCGTTTGGATTTCATGCTTAATACCTTAGTGCCGGGCATGGCCAAGCGCTGGCAAATCTGGTATATCACCACGCGGTTAGGGCGTTATTGCGTGGCCGGGGAATTGGAGAAAAACCCGGAGGTAATCAAGTTCATTTTAGCGGCTGAGGATGAAAAGGGGCGGCCCACGGAGCCGGAGCGGTTTCCGGTGCAACGGCTCCAGGAGATCCGCAAGCTGATCGGCACTGTAGCCTACGCAAAAAACTACCTGCTGAAAATCCTTTCCGATGAAACCCGGGCTTTTCAGGATCAATGGTTTAAAATGATTCCCAGGGCAGAAGAGAAATACCGACGGATTATCAGCTTTATCGATCCATCGGTAGGGGCGGGGCAGGGGAATGATTTCAAGGCGATTATCAGCGTGGGCTGGACAGGAGAATTTTACGACGTGCTGCACGCCTGGATACGAAAGAGCAGCATCGATCATATGATCCGGGCGACCTACACCCGTTATGAGGAGCTGCGCCCGCTGCAAATCGGATTGGAGACCAATAATTTCCAGGTGCTGTTGAAGCGGGAATACCAGCGGGCGGCGCGGGAGTTCGGCTATCAATTGCCGATCAAGCCGGTGGTGCAGAAAGAAAATAAGATAATCCGCATCGAACGGCTTTCGCCATTGGTAGAAAATGGGCTGATTCGCTTCGTGGAAGGGGCGGGCGACATAAATCTGCTGATCGATCAATTGTTGGATTTCCCGGATGGGAATAATGACGATGGGCCGGATGCGCTGGAAGGAGCAATCCGGTTGTTAGAAAAGGCAGGCGGCAGCGGAGAGACAAGGGTTGAAGTTTTTTAAGGAGCGATTATGGGCAAAATCATTTTTCTAATTTCCACATTGATTTTTTTGGCACTTAGCTGTGCGCCGGAAGGCGGCACGCAAAAATGCGCCTGCTGCGATGCGCCGGCAGATCCCGGGAGCAGCTATTGCATCAATCATAAATATGGATGCCGTTAACATGAGCGAAAAAATTTATACTGAAGTTTGGACACTTTCCGAAGATGACGTGGTTGAGGTGCAAAAGGAGAGCAAGCAGATCCCGGAGGAGTTTCGCGGCCTGGAAGTGGTGGAGCCGCGTTACTCCTTTGCGGATATGCTCTATTTTATGGACGTGAGCGTATGGCATAAACGCTGCGTGCTGAAAAAAGCGGCGCTGGTGGCCGGCCTGGGCTGGACGCTGACCACGGAGGATGACGATAAGAATCCGGATGAAGCATATAACCGGATCATGGCGCTGCTCTCCCAGCCAAACAGCAATTATCACGAAACCTTCAGCAATATCATCGTGAAATTCATGCAGGATTATTTTTCCCTGGGGAATAGCTGGATAGAAGTG
>JABWBP010000030.1 GCA_013360445.1 Calditrichaceae bacterium
GCAAAACTTAAGTTTTGCAACACCTGGGATTGCACTCCCACTGTGTGCTTGCCTCCTGCCAGTGCAAAATTGAAGTCGGTGCAAAACTGAAGTTTTGCACTCCTACTGCTCCTGCCAACTGCCAACTATTTCCGCAAGGGTGAGCTTGCCCAAAACCAGCGCTTCTTTCTCCGTTTTTGCTAATTTTTTGAGCCGCTTTTCTACCCGCAGCGCTTCCCGCTTCAGGCCGACCGGGCTGTGAAAGACCAACTCCAGAGGAGCTTTGCCTCGCAAGTAGCGGGCGCACTTCCTTCCCCCGGCCTGGTGCTCTTTAAATCTTCTGCTTACATCCGTGGTAACCCCGGTATAGAGCGAGCCGTCCCGGCAGCGGATGGCGTACACCCACCACTCACCCGTATTCGACAAATGGTCGGAAAATTCCGCCAGCAGTTTGCGATACACCGCGGTCTTGAAGGAGAAGGTTTTTTCGAGCAATTCCGCACCGCTCATCCATTGCCAGGCCTGGAATTCGTCATCCTCCGCCGCTTGCAGGTCGATGCCGTTTTCAACGCCGGTAAATCTGAACAGGAACCACTTATGCGCCTGGCCGATGAAGGTTTTCGTGGCCCGTATTTCCGGGGGAAATTCGTAGGCCAGCCAATCCGGATGCTCGCGCAGAAGCCGGAGTTGGCCTGGTTCGATACCGGTCTCTTCGCGGATTTCCCGCAGCACTCCCTGCAGGGGTTCTTCGGAGGTTTTCAGCCCTCCCTGGGGCAGTTGCCAGACGCTGTCATTATTCGAGCGTTGAAAAACCAGGATTTCGCCCGCGCCGTTGATGATCACCGCGCCTACCCCGGCGCGAAACACCACCTCTGCCATGGCTCACCTCCTTGCCTCGCCGATTGATACTTTCCGGATTGTCAAACTTTCGAGGTTGTTTTAAAACTCGCCACTAAGTCTCAAAGACGCGAAGGATTCACAAAGAAATAATAAATTTCTTGGTGAAAGTTGGTGTCTTTGTGGCTTCGTGGCATAAATTCAAACTTTTAAAACGGCCTCTTAGCTTGACGCCGGATTAAAACGAAGGGGTGAATGTAAAACGCAAATCTCCCCGGTAAAAGGCGCAAAGAATTATTTTCCGTTTCCCATTTGCGCCGGCGCGGCTGTTTTGGCCGGTTTTTCCTGTTAAAAGTCATGTAAAATCCTGATAAAAGTCATGGTTTTCATAAAGTAACATTTGCGATATTAAATTCGAAAGTGCTTTACACGGGCGAAAGAGCGAAAACTTGCTCCATCAAACCCCGGTTTTTCGGGCACTTTAACTCTCTCAGGCGCTTTAGACACTTCAGGCACTTTAGGCATTTTAGTTCACTTTAGTCACTTATCACAGGAGAACACCCATGATCGGAATCGTTGGTTACGGCGCTCACGTTCCCCGGCGGCGCATCAAAGTGGAGGAAATCTCCAAAGTCTGGGGCACCGACGCCGACAGCTACAAGAGCGGATTGGTGTTGGAGGAGAAATCCGTTCCCTCTTCGGATGAGGATACCATCAGCATCTCCGTGGAGGCGGCGCGCAACGCCCTCAAACGCGCGGGCATCGATCCCCAAAAGATCGGGGCGATCTACGTAGGCTCGGAATCCCACCCCTACGCGGTGAAGCCCAGCGGCACCGTGGTGGCAGACGCCATCGGCGCGACCCCGGAGGTGCACTGCGCGGATTTCGAATTCGCCTGCAAGGCCGGCAGCGAGGCGATGTTCGTTACCATGGCGCTGGTCAAATCCGGCTGGATGGAATATGCCTTAGCCATCGGCGCGGATACTTCCCAGGGAAAGCCCGGCGACGCCCTGGAATACACCGCCTCCGCCGGGGGCGCAGCGTTTATCATGGGCGGCAAGAACGTGCTGGCGGAGATCGAGCACACCTACTCGTTCATGACCGATACCCCGGATTTCTGGCGGCGGGAATACCAGTTCTATCCCGAACACGCGGGACGCTTTACCGGGGAGCCGGCCTACTTCAAGCACGTGTTGGGCGCGGCTAACGGCATTATGGAACGGGCGGGGATGAAACCGCAGGATTTTACCTTCGCGGTATTCCACCAGCCCAACGGCAAATTCCCCCTGCGCGCCGGGAAAATGTTAGGGTTCTCCAGAAGCCAGATGGAAACCGGGCTGCTCTGCCCGATCATCGGCAACACCTACTCCGGCTCCTCTCCCCTGGGACTCACCGCCATTTTGGACATCGCCAAACCCGGCGACCGCATCCTGATGGTCTCCTACGGCTCCGGCTCCGGCAGCGACGGATTCATCTGGAAAGTGACCGAGCGCATCCGGGAAGCGCAGGACCGCGCCCCCAAAACCCGGGAGATGATCGCCAAAGGGAAAATCCAGGTGGATTACGGCACTTATGCGAAGTACCGCGGGAAGATTAAGACGGGGTGAGGAGTGGAGGAATGGAGTGATGGATTATTGGATTGTTGGATTACTGATGGATAGCCATTTAACCATCAATCCATTCATCCATCAATCCATTCATCCATCAATCCATTACCCCAAACAGATGATGCTGAACTTTAAAACAACGGAGGATACCGTGAATAGAGAAGTGGTAATTTTGGGCGTGGGGATGACCAGAGGCGGGGAGCACTGGGGCAAATCGCTCCGGCAGCTCTTCGTGGAGGCCGCCCTGGCCGCCATTGACGACGCGGGAGTGGACCGAATCGGCTCCATGTACATCGGCTGCATGTCCAGCGGGCTGTTCAACGGGCAGGAGCATATCGCTTCCCTGATGGCCGACTACCTGGGGCAAAAGCACGTTCCCGCCACCCGGGTGGAATCCGCCTGCGCTTCCGGCGGGGCGGCGCTGCGCATGGGCTTTATGGAGGTGCTTTCCGGCCTGAACGAGGTGGTGCTGGTGGGCGGGGTGGAAAAAATGACCGACGTCAGCACCGACGGGGCCACCTACGCGCTCTCCACCGCGGCCGACCAGACCTACGAGAGCTTTTACGGGGTGACCTTCCCGGGCCTGTACGCCATGATCGCCCGGGCGCACATGCACCGCTACGGCACCACCCGCAAGCAGTTGGCAGAGGTGGCGGTGAAAAACCACCTGCACGGCTCCATGAATCCCTTCGCGCAGTACCGCCAGAAGATTACCGTGGATGAGGTGATTCATTCCACCGCGGTGGCGGATCCTTTGAACATTTTAGACTGCTCGCCGATCACCGACGGGGCCTCCGCGGTGATCCTGTGCAGCCGGGAAATCGCTAAGAAATTTGCTAATGGGAATCCATCCCTTCGGGAGAAGCCCTTGGTGAAAATTACCGGCTCCGGGCAGGCCACGGACACTATCGCGCTGCACAGCCGCCAGGATATTACGGAGCTGCGGGCGGTGGCGGAAGCGGCGCAGCAGGCTTACAAAATGGCCGGCAAAAAGCCCGGGGACATCCATCTGGCGGAAGTGCACGACTGCTTCACCATCGCGGAGATTTGCGTGTTGGAAGCGTTAGGCGTGGCGGAAAAAGGCCAGGGCGGCAAGGCCGCGGAATCCGGTTACACCGCCTTAGGGGGGCGGATGCCCGTGAATACCAGCGGGGGGTTGAAGGCCAAGGGCCACCCCGTGGGCGCAACCGGGGTGGCGCAGGCGGTGGAGATCGTGCACCAACTGCGCGGCGAAGCGGGCGACCGCCAGGTAAAAAATGCCAGAGTCGGTTTAACCCAAAACATGGGCGGCACCGGCGGAAGCTGTGTCGTTCACATTATGGAGGCGTTATGATTACACCTGCCGAATATGTACGGGAAATCCCTGCCCATCATCGCTTAGAGGCGGGCAGGTGCAAAAAGTGCCGGAAAATATACTACCCCGCCCGCCAGGTTTGCCCGGAATGCCAGGCCCGGGAATTCGAGCCCCTCAGCCTGCCCCGGGAGGGGAAAATCGTCACCTTTACGGTGATCCGGGTAGCCCCTTCGCAGTTTTCCGACCAGGCGCCCTACGCCATGGGCATCGTGGAAGTGCAGCCGGGGGTGCGGCTGCTCACCCAGGTAGTGGACTGCGATCTGGATAAAATCGAGATCGGTATGCCGGTGAGCTTGGAATTCCGCAAAATCCAGGAAGACGGGGAAAAAGGCGTGCTTGCCTATGGGGTGAAAGCGGTGCCGCGCTGAAGTGAAAAGTGCGCCGGGGAGCGCGGCATCGCTCCCCGGTTTTTTTGGCAAAAAATGAAAGAAGAAATGAACAGGCGTCTCAGCGTCCCTAATGCGGATTTTGAGAAATTCCTCCCCCGCTCAGAATCCCCTCAATCCCCTCCAACTCCGCCACGCTGAATTCCAGGTTGGGCAGCGCCGCGGCAATTTCCTCGATCTGGCTTACCCGGCTGGCCCCGATAATCGCGGAAGTTACCCCGGGGTCGCGCAGCGTCCAGGCAACGGCCATTTGCGCCAGGGACTGGCCGCGATTGCGGGCAATCTCATTCAGGGCGCGTACTTTGGCCAGTTTTTCTTCGCTGACGTCTTCCCGGTCCAGGTAGCTGTCGGAACGCGCGGCGCGGGAATCCGCGGGAATGCCGTTCAGATACTTATTGGTGAGCAGTCCCTGGGCCAGGGGGGAAAATACCGCGCAGCCGAGGCCCTCGTCCTCTAACACGTCCAACAATTCCTCCTCGATCCAGCGGTCGAACATGTTATAAACCGGCTGGTGCACCAGGCAGGGAGTTCCCATCTCCCGCAGCAACCGGGCGGCCTGGCGGGTTTGTTCCGCGGAATAAGAGGAAACGCCCACGTAGAGCGCCCTTCCGCTGCGCACGGTGAAATCCAGCGCGCTCATGGTCTCCGCTAAGGGGGTGTGAGGATCGGGGCGGTGGTGGTAGAAAATATCTACATACTCCAGTCCCATGCGCTTGAGGCTTTGATTTAAGCTGGCGACCAGGTATTTACGGGATCCCCAATCGCCGTAGGGACCCGGCCACATGTCCCACCCGGCCTTGCTGGAAATTACCAGTTCATCGCGGAGGCCGGAAAAATCTTTTTTCAGGATTTGGCCGAAGGTTTCCTCGGCAGACCCGTAGGGCGGGCCGTAATTATTCGCCAGGTCGAAATGGGTGATTCCCAGGTCAAAGGCCCGCCGCAGCATCGCCCGGGCGTTCTCGAACGAATCCACCCCGCCGAAGTTATGCCACAATCCTAAAGAGATGGCCGGCAGCAGCAGGCCGCTCCGCCCGCAACGGTTGTAGCGCATGGCGTCGTACCGCGACTGAGAAGGAAGGTAGGACATTTTTGACTCCTGTAGTATAAAGCCGGTAGCGCGTCATTGTTCAAACGTTTCCAACACCGCCAGCATCTGCTCGATCTCCAGCACTTTCTCCGGGGCGGGAGTATGGGAAGCGTAATTCAGGTGCAGGTTGCGCAGCACCCGTTTGACAATATCCAGGGTGCTGCAGCCCTTCAAAATTTCATCGGGATTTTCCGCTTTCACGCCCTGCAAATACTCTAAACAGTTTTGCCGGGAATACACTTTTCCGCCGTAAAAGGGATCGAAGAAAATTTCATCCTCCCCGTTATCGAATTTCACGATGAAATGCGCCGGCATGCACACCCCGTACACCGGGAAATTCAGGCGCTTGCACACCAGCATATAAATAATGGAAAGGGAGATGGGAATCCCCAGGCCGGTTTCCAGCACTTTATGCAGGTAGGAGTTGTCGGGGTTGTAATAATCCCCGGAATTGCCCCGGAAATGGTAGGTTTGAAAGAGCACCCGGTTGATATGGTCGATGAAGCTGAGGGGATGGCCGCGGCCGGGCATTTCCCGGGAAACTTCATCGGCCAGCTTGTCCAGCAGCCCCCGAAGGGTCTGGCCGGGAATTTCCGGGCGATCCCAGTAAGAGATCACTAACATACTTTTTTCCAGGTCGATCTCGTCCAGGGAGTGGTTCAAAATTTGCGAAAAGGCCGCCAGCACCAAATCGAAGTGCAGTTCCTTTAGCAATTCCTGAAAGCGCCGCCGCTCCTCTCCCCCCAGGGCCTGCAGGCAGGAATCCTGCTGCAACACGATCTCCAGGCCATGCTTCAACAACTCTTCCCGGAGAATTTTGCGCATTTCCGGGCTTTCATCATCCCAGAGGTTGATGAGGTGATTGAGTTTTTCTTTCAAGTCTAAGGGTTGAATCATCCACTCACTCGATTTTCTCACATATCAGATTACCTGGCTTCAGCCAGAGGGGGAAGCGGTTTCTAAAAGTGGGGATTTTTCTATCACGCTAAAGCGTGGCAATCCCTGCGAAGGCGCCCATTCCCCTAAAACGGCGCGGCCTGCTGCTCGAACATGCTGCCTTCGCTTTCGCGGGCTTTGTCGGCAAATTTGCCGTAATGCTTCAAAAAGGTGAGCTGCACCGTGCCCACCGGGCCGTTGCGGTGCTTGCCGACGATAATTTCGGCGACGTTTTCCACCTCTTTGATTTTGGGATCATCCGCTTTCAGGTAAAATTCTTCCCGGTACACGAACATGACCAGGTCCGAGTCTTGCTCTATAGCCCCCGACTCCCTCAAATCCGAGAGCATCGGGCGGCGGTCCGGGCGCGCCTCTACCGCCCGGGAAAGCTGCGATAACGCAATGATCGGAACGTTCAACTGCTTGGCCAGGGACTTCAGGGAGCGCGAAATATAGGAGATTTCCTGCTGGCGGTTGTCGAACCCCCGGGGCGCTTCCATCAATTGCATGTAGTCCACGATGATCAGCCCGATATTGCGCTCCAGCGCCATGCGGCGGGCCCGGGCGCTCAATTTGATAATGTCCAGCGCCGCAGTGTCGTCGATATAAATCGGCGCTTCCGCCAACCTTCCGGCGCAACGGGAGAGCTTCGGCCACTCCTTATCGGCCAGTTTCCCGGTTCGCAGTCGCTGGGAATCGACCATCGCTTCCGCGCAGAGCAGCCGCTGCACCAACTGCATGTCGCTCATTTCTAAGCTGAAGATTCCCACCGGAACGCCCCCCTCCACCGCGGCGTTGCGCGCCAGGTTCAAACTGAAAGCGGTTTTCCCCATGGAGGGACGCCCCGCTAAAATAATCAAATCCCCTTTTTGAAAACCGGCGGTCAGGTTATCCAATACCGAAAACCCGGAGGGAACCCCGATGATGCCGGAATGCTCCAGGTGGTGCAGGCGCTCCAGCTCGGAAAATGTTTTATTGAGAATGGTATTGATGGGCAGGTAGGTGGTCTGCTTCTGGCTCTTCAGGATGTCGAAAATCTCCTGCTGCGCCATACTCAGCACGCTTTCCACGTCGGACTGCCCGTCGTAGGCATCGCGCAGGATGTGGGTGCAGGAATGAATCAGCTTGCGCAAAACGCCTTTTTCTTTGACGATCTGGAGATGGTATTCGATGTTGGCGGAAGAGGGAACCAGCGAGGCCAGCTCCGCCAGGTAGGGCGCGCCGCCGATCTCTTCCAGAACATTTTGGCGCTGCAATTCCTCCGCCAGGGTGATCATGTCTATCGGCTCGTTCTTTTTGTAGAGCGAGAGCATGGCGCTGAAGATGAGCCGGTGGGCGTCGCGGTAAAAATAGGTCTCCTCCATCTCTTCCAGGGCCACCGCCACCGCTTCCTTGTCCAGCAGCAGCGCGCCTAAGATGTAGCGCTCCACGTCCACCGCCTGGGGGGGCACTTTTCCGCCTTCGGCCAGAAGTTCATCAGATTTGATTGCTTTGGATTTTTTGTTAGCCATTTTATCCCTGTTCGGGTATTTTTAACTGGTTCGCCCGTACGCCTATAGGTTTAGCCCGGATTTAGTGCAAAGCTGAAGCTTTGCACTCCTAATTTTCATCAGCGCCCCGGTTTCTCTTTTTCCGGCAATTTCTGATAATGCTCCAGAATGAAACGCATGTCTTCCATCGCGGAATCGAATTTGTCGTTGTAGCGCAGCACGAACGCGGGGTGGTAGGTAACAATCAGGGGAATCTCCCGGTAGCTCCAGACCCGCTTGCGCATATTGGTCAAACTCTCCGTGGTGTTCAACAGATTTTGCGCCGCTACCCGGCCCAGCGCCACTAACAGCTTCGGTTGAATCATTTCGATTTGCCGCTGAAGATAGGGAATGCACTGCTCCACCTCCTCCGGCTGGGGATCGCGATTGTTGGGCGGGCGGCATTTCAGGATATTGGCGATATAGACCTCTTCGCGCTTTAGCTGCACGTTTGCCAACAATTTGTTCAGCAGCTGCCCGGCGCGGCCCACAAAGGGAATTCCCTGCAAATCCTCATCCTGCCCCGGCGCTTCCCCGATGAACATGATGCCGGCGTTCTCATGGCCGGTTCCGAAGACAAATTTGGTGCGGGTGCGCCCTAACGGGCAGTTCTGGCAATTTTCGATGGCGCGATGAAACTGCTGCAACGTGGAATTTCCAAGGGCGGCGGTTTGCCCGGGGCGTTTTTCCGCAGCGGCAGGGTTCGGGGTCTCAATATACCACTCCCCGCCGTAAAGGTCCTGGTACCACTGCAAAAAACCGGCGATTTTGCTTTTCAGAGAATTTTCCATGAAGCTTAACCCGCAAACGGTACATTTCTCTTTATACGGCCATTACCCTCTTGAGATTAGAGGTTGATCCATTCATCCCTGCTAATTCCGATTTCATTAATAACTGATGTTACGCATTTACGACTCGTTCACCCCGACCCGTCGGGGTGAACGCCGCTGATGGCGCTCTGCGCCGGGTCGTAACATGACGCGATGCAGAGCATCGCGCAGTGCGTTCCACCCCGGCTTTCCAAGGTGTAACGAGAATGTTCTCCGTAACAATAGTTATTATCTCAAACCCATATACTTTCCAGAAACCGTTGGCGAATTTACCACCGCATCATTGCGGAAACAAGCGAAGCGTGAGATGGTTCATAACCCGGAAATTCCCCCGCCCGGATCAGCGCATTTCCGCGCCCGGCCATCTTCCCCATAAACTTCTTGAATATTAAATTCTAACCCTTAAATTACCCCGTTCATGGGAATGCCGGCCTGCGCCGGCAGAATCAATTTGAAAGAATAGCTGCCGGGTTTAACTTCATAATCCTTATAGCGATGACAAAAATCCAAAAAATCCTGATTGCCAACCGGGGAGAAATTGCGGTGCGGATCATGCGCTCCTGCCGGGAAATGGGCATCCGCGCCGCGGCGGTCTATTCGGAGGCGGATCGCCTTTCCGCCCACGTGCTGGCCGCGGATGAAGCCTACCCCATCGGCCCCGCCGCGGCGGCGCAGAGCTATTTGAACATGGATGCCATTTTAGAGGCGGCCAGGAAATCCGGCGCAGACGCCGTTCACCCCGGCTACGGTTTTTTTGCGGAAAACGCGGATTTTGCGCAGCGGGTGGAGGACAGCGGGCTGATCTTCATCGGCCCCTCGCCGCAGACCATCCGCCTGATGGGCAGCAAAACGGAAGCCCGCAAAACCATGATGGACGCGGGCGTGCCGGTGGTGCCCGGGGCGCGGGAAGCGCTGGCCTCCGTGGAAGAGGCGCAGCAGGTGATCGAGTATTTGGGCGGTTTTCCGGTGCTGATCAAAGCTGCGGCCGGGGGCGGGGGCAAGGGGATGCGCCTGGTGCGCGAGGCCAAAGAGCTTCCCCGCGCCCTGGAAGCAGCCAAAGGCGAGGCGCTGAAAGCCTTTGGGGACGCCGCGGTCTATGTCGAAAAATTCATCGAATCTCCCAAGCACATCGAGATACAGATTTTTGCCGACCGGCGCGGCGACGCGGTGCATTTATGGGAGCGCGACTGCTCCATCCAGCGCCGGCACCAGAAAGTGATCGAGGAGTGCCCCTCCGCGATTCTAACCCCGGAAAAACGGGCGGAAATGGGGCAGGTGGCGGTTCAGGCGGCCAAAGCCTGCCGCTACAGCAACGCCGGAACGGTGGAATTTTTGTACGACCGGGAGGGTAATTTTTATTTCCTGGAAATGAATACCCGCCTCCAGGTGGAGCACCCGGTCACGGAGATGGTGATGGGGATGGACCTGGTAAAACTCCAGATCCGGGTAGCAGAAGGCCATCCGCTGCCCTTCCGGCAGGAAGATTTGCGCCCGCGCGGTCACGCCATCGAATGCCGCATCAACGCGGAAGACGTGTTCAACAATTTCGTGCCCTCCACCGGCAAAATCAGCTATTTGAAGCTTCCCGAAGGCCCCGGTGTGCGGGTGGACAGCGGGGTCGGCCTGCATTCGGAGATTTCCCGGTTTTACGATCCCATTGCCGCCAAATTAGTGGTTTGGGCGGAAACCCGCCCGGAAGCGATTGCCCGCATGAAGCGCGCCCTGGGTGAGCTGCGCATAGAAGGCATCGATACCACCGCGCCCTTCTGCCTGCGGGTGCTGGATCACCCGGAATTCCAACAGGGGAATTTTAATATCAATTTTGTGGATCGATACTGGCAGCAGATGCAGCAATCCCTCCCGGATGAAGCGGAAGCGGCGGAAATCATCGCCGCGGCCATCGCGTACTACCGCGACCACCAAAGCGCCTCGACGCTTTCCCCGTCAGAAAACGCCAATCACGCTCCCGCCCTGTCTCCCTGGAAAACCCGGGCGCTGAAAACCATGAGATAATGATGAAATATTATCTGAAAAGAGAAGATCGCTACGAAGAAATCGACATCGAGGGTGCCGGCGGGAAGCTGCGCGTCTCCGCTAACGGCAGACATTACGCTGTGGATCTGGTTCCCATCGATGAAAAGCGCTACTCCGTGGTGCTGGATAACCGCGCCTACCTGGTCGAAGCGGAGATCCAGAAAAACGCGGTGCATTTGCTGCTGAACCAGTGCGAGCGCGTGGTGCAGGTGCTCAATCCGCAGCAGAAATTGGAATCGGAGATTTTCGGGAAAGGTGAGAAAAGCCACTCCGAAAGCGAGGTTCGCGCCCCCATGCCGGGGCTGATCCTGCGCATCGAAGTGGAAGCAGGGCAGGAAATTGCCGCCGGCCAGCCGCTGTTAGTCATCGAAGCGATGAAGATGGAGAATGAAATCCGCGCGGCCTCCGGCGGCGCGGTGAAGGAAATCCTGGTTCAGCCGCACCAGGCCGTGGAACGGAATGACATCCTGATCAAAATCGGGAATTGAAAAATTTTGACGCAGAGATACGCTGAAATTAGTGCAAAATAAATTTTGTGGCAGTGCCATCCCTTCGGGGCACTCCTGTCTTCTACAGCGCCCGGTACGATGGCGGCGCTAAATAGCGCGATCTCTTATTTGTAATCACAATCACCGCTGGTATTTCTGGCGGGGCTATTTTGAAGCCTACCTTAGTTTTTTGGACGAAAATTATCGTCATTTACCTGATCCGGAACCCGTAGAGAGGGGTCGATTCCGCCATGAAAGGCAACACCTTAACATTTGCAGCACTAATCTCGATTTATGCCCTGGCCTGGCTCTCTTGCTCGCAGCCGCCCCGGCAGGCGCCGGAAAACAAATTTGCGGAAGAGATCGCCCGCGCTGAGGAGAATCTCGCCGCCAACCCGGAAGATTTTGCAGCCAACCGGGAATTAGGCATCCTGTATTTCAAAGCCGGGCGGTTCGAAAAAGCGGCGGCCGCCCTGGAAAAAACCGCCCGCTTGAACCCGGACGATCCCCGCACGACCTGCTATTTGGGATTGAGTTATGAACTCTCCCGGCAGCGCGATCTGGCCCTGGCAACTTTTTTGAAATATTTGCAAATCCCCCCGCAATCTCCTTACCGGCGCTGGCTGAAAGGCCGCCATGAAATGTTGTCGCGCCAGAAACTCAAAGAGGACATGCTGGCGCTCTTGCAACAAAACCTGGAACAACACCCGGAAGCGGCGCTCGAACAGGATTTGGCGGTGCTTCCGTTTACCTACCACGGGCAGGATCAAAAGTACTTCATCCTGGGAAAGGGCTTACAGCAGTTGATCAGCAACGATTTGAGCCGGGCGCCGGGATTGAAAATCGTGGAGCGGCGGCGGGTGCAGGCGCTGTTGGAGCAGATTTCCGCCCACGAAGCGCTGCTCAGCAAGTTGGAAAATCGCACCGCCTTCATCGGAAAAACCTTAGGCGCGAAAACGGTCATCCAGGGCGGGTATAATATTTCCGGCGAGCAGGTAATTCTCGACGTGGTCTATTGGGAGGTGGGCAGCGACGAAATTCCCAACTCTATTACCCATGCGGACAGTTTGAAAAACATGGCGGGCTTGCAAAAGAAGATCGTGCTGGAATACTTGCAAAGAAAGGGCATTCAACCCGACCCGGCGATCATGGACAGCATTCGCGGGTCCGGGCTGCGGGAATTGCCGGCCCTGGTGGCCTATTCCGCGGGGCTGGGGAAAGAGGACGCCGGGGAGTACCGCGACGCGCTGCTATTCTACCGTAAAGCCGCGGAGTTGGCCCCCGGATTCCGGGAATGCCGGGAACGCATCGAACAGAACGAAGACCTGTCCCTGGCGCTCCGCGACCCGGACAAGGCCATTACCGATAAAGAGATTGCGGAAAAATAGTGTTTTGGTGTTTTAGTGTTCTCGCTGCACAAATTACGCTTTGGAAAACCCAAACACCATAACACTAAAACACCCCTTCATTCATACACCTCATAAATCCGGTCTTTCCAGAAAAAGCGCAGGTTGCGCCCCAGGGCCAGGAACTGCCCGCTCTGCGGTTCTTCATTCAGCAGCTTGAAATAATCCTCGCTGGCAAACTGAATGCGGCTGACTTTTGCTCCCACGTTATTCTGAATTTCCGAATCCACCCAGAAATCCCCCGATTGATAAACCGCCCGCCCCTGCACCATGCGAAACTGGCTGGCCAAATTCTGTTCCCGGCCGCTGCGGTCGCGGTAGCTTAGCAGGGGCGCGCCCGGGCGGGTCTGGTCGATGTTGGCCGCGCCGCCCATGGACTGCGCCGCCTGGCTGCCCGCCACGCTGCCCCGCCCGCTCTTGCTCTTCATATCCGCGTAGTCGCCCTCCCGGGATTTCAGGAAATCCTGCTCCCCGCCGTCGAGCAGGTTCTGGCGCAGAAGCTGGTATTGCGGGGGCAATTCCCGGCGGCTCACTCGCTGTTCCTCATCCTCGAGAATCAGGTAACTGGTGTAAGGGGTAATAATGCCGTACGTGCGCGCCAATTCGATGATCTCTTTCTTCAACTCAGCGCTCTCCCCGTGCAGGCGGATCTGGTCGAGCATGTAACCGATGGCCCGGGAAGCCCACAGCGGCGGGATGAAGGCGTATTGCTCATCCGATGGGGCGAAATCAGCCCGGTATTCGAATGTTTGGATTTCATCATTCAATTTCCCTTTTAGGGTAATACGCGCCTCGCCGCCTTCGCGGTAACGCCCTAACACCGTCAGGGTGGCGCCTTTGAACAGATCCGGTAACCTGGCGGGATACATTTCGCTCACCCGCAAGGAGTTTTCTACCGAGAGTTTCAAATCGGTTAGAATGGGCGCGGATACTTTGCCATAAAAATCGGAAATCTTGACCTCGATATCCTCGTCCGGGGTGATGTAGGTGCGGTAAGCGTTGGTGGCCTCGGTGATCTTATCTAACAGGTGGGTATTGATCTCATCCCCGATGCCGAAGGTAAAAATGCGCAAATTGGCGCGATTGGCTTGCTCGATCTTCTTCAGCAGGGCGTTTTCTTCCACCTCGCCGACGGTGGGTTTTCCATCGGTAATGAAAATGATGAAACCCGGGCGGCCGCCGGCCGGGCTGTTGCTTTGCAGCGCCAGTTGCAGCGCCTCATCAATGTTGGTGCCGCCGATGGCTTTTAGATTTTCCACGAATTCCCCGGCTTTCGCCCGGTTTGCCGCATCCACGGGAGCTAATTTTTGAAATAACGCCTCCGCCTGGGTGGAAAAGCGCACGATCTCGAAGCGGTCTCCCGGGTTCAGATTCTCGATGCAGAACTGCAGCGCCCGCTTCGCCTGCTGTAGCTTCTTGCCCGCCATGCTCCCGGATACGTCCAACACAAAGGTAATATCTTTTTCGGCGACCTCCTGCCCCCCGGAAGCAAAGCCGGGGGTGAGACTCAGGAAGAAAAACCCGTCCTCTTTTCCTTTGCGATAGCTGAGCAGGGAAAAACCGATGGCGGAGGAATCGGTCCGGTAATAGACTTTGAAATCCGCGTCCGGTTTTACGTTGCCGGCTTCGTATCCCACCATGGCGCGATGCTCGTCCGTGCGCCGGATTTCCGCCTCATGGGTCGGGCAATACACGTTTTTGATCGGTTCCCGGGAATGGATCTCCACTTTGACGCTCACTTCCTTGAGCGGCGCGGCGGAAAATTTTTCGGTATTGAGCGGGTAAATATATTCCACGGTTCCGTTGTCGCGGCTCAAAACCTCGCTGTAGCTCAACTTGATCCGCTTCTCGGAATGGGGCTGAATGGGGAAAATGCGCACCTTCAAAACGCCCTGGCCGGTGTATTCTAACAGCGCCGGGTCGATCACCTTGCGCACGTAATCCTCGTAAAGTTTGCGGGCTTTCTCCGCGTCCAACAACTCCGCCTCGGTCTCTTTCCCGTCGATGTACATGCTGAATTTGGTGATCGTAACTCCCCGGGGAATGGGGAACAGGTAATATCCCTGCAAGCTGTTGGCGGTGGGATTATAGAAAACCTGGTCGATGGAGGTGGCCGCCGCCAGATCTTCGATAGTTACCTGGACGTGATGGTTTCTCACTTCCAGGGGAAAGGGGGTAAACGACGGTTGCGGCAGCGGGCGCGGCATGGGCGGATAGGGATAGGGCGGCTCGATGATGATGAAGCCGTCCGCCCGAAGCTGGAAAGTCAGGGCCAGCGCTATCCCGGCGATAAGTTTGAAGAGATGGGGAGGGAAGGTTCTCATGTTTGTCCTCCTGGGGAATAATGCGCACTTAAGTGCGGCCATCGGTTATAATCAAGAGATTGCCAAGCTTCAGCATGAGCATATCCTCCCTGCCCTGGAAAACCATGCGCACTGAAGTGCGGCAATCTGCGATGGGATTTGGTTACTCAAATCTAAAATTCTTCTTCGCCGCCTGCTCCCGCACCGCGTCGATGATCGCGCGGTCGAGCGCGCCGCTGCCGCTCATCTGTTTCTCCTTTTCGGCCACGTAGCGGCGGCGCTCAGCATCTAACCGGCGAATTTTTTCCCGGATTTCGGCGCGTTTGGCGCGCTGCCCGTCGATGAATTTCTGGCGCTCGGCGGCGCTCATGTTCTGCATCGGTTCCGGCAAATCTTCTTTGCGCAGTTCATCTAAGTCAACCGAGCCGTCTTCCACGGCGTCCACCAAATCCCAGGAAGCGTTGTGATAGTAGGCGGAGGCTTTGGAGGCGGAACGTTGCGCCACGTTGCCGGCCCCGTAAGCAGCAGCGTTCGCATCCTGCTCCAACTGGCGCTCTTTGCTGCGTTCGCCTTCCCTGCCGTAAGGCACGTAGGTGGAGTTCAGGGCGTCGTTCAGGCGCTGCAGGGCGCTGTCCTGCGGCGCGTCGATATGCACCACCGCCAGGTTCTGGTCGATGTTCATGTATTTGCCGTCGGACAGGTCTGCGCCCTCTTTCCAGGCGGTTTCCACTCCCTCCTGGAAATCGCCGCAAAAAATGGTGTTCACGATGATCCCCCGGGCAATCGCCTCCCGGCAGGCGCTGCGGTAATCCACCTTCCCCTGGGAAAACGGCTCATTCCCGGCAATGAACACAACTTTTAGCACGTTGGCGTCCGCGCTCCAGGCCAATTCCTTAGCAGCGGTTTGGATCACCCGGCCGCAGTACTCCTCGCCCCCGTTGGTGGTCAGTTGAAAGAGCTTTTCGGAGATCAAATCCAGGTCGGTGGTGAGCGGGGCGACCTGGCGGATATGCCCGCTTTTGGAGGACAGCCCGTCGTTGCCGTATTCGTAGAGGGCAATTTCCAGTTCCGGGGCCTGCCCGTTCTGCCGCGCCAGGGCGAATTCGTTGACCACTTTCCAGAGCTGCGATTTGGCCTGCTCGATCAGGCCGTCCATGCTGTTGCTGGTATCGAGCAGCAGCGCCACCTGGATTTTCGGCCCCGGGGCGGCGTGCAACGCGCCCCATCCCAACAGGGCGATGATGAAGAGAATTGAATATCTTTGAATCTTGTGCATGGTAGCCTCCAACGTATTTGAAGTAGGCAATAGACAAGTAGGTAGTAGGCAAGTAGGCAGTAAGCAACGTCGCATACAGGCCGCCTGGTAATATAATTTCTGAAAGCTGACAGCTACATTGCCCACTGCTCACTGCCCACCGTCCACCTGCCCACTGCCCACTGTTTTCCCCTTTTCTACATAACCGTTCAAAGCGCCAACCTTGCCGGTTTTCGACACAATTTTTATCTGAATTATGGAACTATAAAGTGTATTTGCAAGGGGGAAGAAAGTTTCCGGGAGGAAAAGTTTTCGGGGAGAATATTTGAACTGCCGCAGCAGACCTCAAAGGTTTTGGAAACCTTTGAGGTCTGTGTTCCAAAGCCCTACCGCCCGCGCTTGCGCATTTCCAACGCCTGGCTGATTTTTTCCAGGGTTTGGGAATCATTGGGCATAATGCGCAGGACGTTTTCATAGTGGTCGATGGCGGAATTATAATAGCCGCGCCGGAAGGCTTCTTCCGCCTTCTGCTGGTAGAATTGCACCACCGCGGCCTGCAATTCTAAAGCAGCGCTGTTGGCCGGGTCGAGCTGCAGCAGCGCCGAGGTATGCAAGAGAACGTTATCCTCCGCCGGCTTCAAATAACGCTGCTTGCGAAAGGCTTCCCGGGCGTTCTGCAAAAGAGTTTCCATGCGCTCGATTTTTTGCTGCTTTTCCGCTTCCACCTGGCCATGGATGGCGCGGATGCGCTCCTGCGCCAGGGGAACCAGGTAGTCCCCGGGAAACCGCTCGATGAATTGCTGGTACATCAACAGCGCGGCGGAATATTTCTGGGCGGTAAAGGTTTTTTCCGCTTCCGCAAACACGAAGCTGGCGTGGGTAGCGCGATCGGGAAGAAAGAGGTACAATCCCATGCCGGCGCACAGCAGCGCCGCCAGGGCGATCAAGGAGAAAATCAGGGTTTTGCGCTTTGGCGAGGAAGCGGTTTTCGTGGCGCTGCCGGAAAAGGGGCCGGAGATTCCGCCGGGATCGGCGCCGGGAGCGGCATAAAACGTGGCCTCATCGGCAGAGGGATTTACGAAAGAGGTTCCCTTTCCAGGCCGCTCGCCCTGCCCGGCAGCGTAGAAAACCGCGGGGTTGGCGCTGATGATGTCGGATGGCCGCGCCTGGCGCAACGGGGTTTGAATGACCGTTCGGGTATATTGCGCCGTTTTCACCGCCTCCGGCAGCGCGGTATGGCAATGCTGACAATGAGAACGATTTCCTTCGTTATAAGCGCCGCAGTTTCGACAGGTCATGATCTCTCCTGGATAAGTTTGAATGCCTGATTCCTCCCTGCTCCTTTTGGATGATGCCGGCTTGCCCCCGGGCATACCGGATGCGCTGCCCGTGCCTGCATGGAGTATAAATAAGGCCTTCTTTCCGTAAAACCCTGTGCGTGAACTCAAGGAAAATCGAATCCGTTTTTGAATGAGGCGGAGAGCAAGGTTAAGCGTGTAAGGCTTGCCATAACCCCCACCCGAAATTCGCAGCTCCAAACTCCAGACTCATAACTCCTTCACATTTTCACTTTTCTTTTTGCCGATCTGTCTTGAGGCATTAAATTCGTGATCTTATTCGCACAGGAGAACCTAACATGGAAAAAGTTGCCTACGAAGCGTTAACGTTCGACGACGTGCTGTTATTGCCCGCCAAATCCGCCATACTGCCGAAAGACGCGCAATTGAAGACCCGCCTCACCCCTTCCATCGAGTTGAATATTCCGCTCATTTCCGCGGCGATGGACACGGTAACGGAGTATGCCATGGCGATTGCCATCGCCCGGGAAGGCGGCATCGGCGTCATCCACAAAAATATGCCCATCGAAGCGCAGGGGGAGCAAATCGACCGGGTAAAACGCTCCGAAAGCGGCATGATCATCGATCCCATCACCCTTACCGCAGACCAGCCGCTGTGGCGGGCGCTGGAGTTGATGGAGCGTTACCATATCTCCGGCATTCCCATTGTGGAGGGGAAAAAATTAGTGGGAATCATCACCAACCGGGATTTGCGCTTCGAGGAGAACACCGACCGCCCCATCCGGGAGCTGATGACCAAAGATAACCTGGTAACCGCCCCGGTCGGCACTACCCTGGATGGCGCCAAAGCGATTCTGCAGAAGCACCGCATCGAAAAGCTGTTGGTGGTGGACGGGCAGGGGAATTTGAAGGGGCTGATCACCGTAAAGGATATTCAGAAGAAGCAAAAATACCCCAACGCCTGCAAGGATGAATTGGGGCGGTTGCGGGTGGGCGCGGCCGTCGGCGTGGGGAAGGAAGCGCTGCAACGGGCCGCGGCGTTGATCGAGCGCGGGGTGGACGTGATCGTCATCGATACCGCGCACGGTCACTCCGGCAAGGTGTTAGAGACGGTTGGGGAATTCAAGCGCAGGTTCAAAAAAATCAGTCTGGTCGCCGGGAACATTGCCACGTATGAGGCGGCGCAGGATTTGATCGCCGCGGGCGCCGACGCGGTGAAAGTGGGCATCGGCCCCGGCTCCATCTGCACCACCCGGGTGGTTACCGGGGTGGGAGTGCCGCAGATTTCCGCGATCATGGAGGTGGTAAAAGCCTGCAAAGCGGCGGGAATTCCCCTGATCGCCGACGGCGGCGTCAAACACACCGGGGACATTGCCAAGGCGATTGCCGCGGGCGCGGATTCGGTGATGATCGGGGGGCTGTTCGCCGGGTCGGAAGAAAGCCCCGGGGAGACCATTTTATTGGACGGGCGGCGCTACAAGCAGGTGCGCGGAATGGGTTCCATCGGCGCGATGGTGAAGGGCAGCAAGGATCGCTATTTTCAGGCGGAAGTGGCGGAAGCGGAAAAATTGGTGCCGGAGGGCATCGAAGGGCGGGTTCCTTACAGCGGCCCGGTCAGCGATACGATTTTCCAGATGATGGGGGGCTTGCGCTCCGCCATGGGCTACACCGGCTGCAAAACCATCGGAGAATTGCAGAAAAAGGGGCGCTTCATCAAAATTACTGCTGCGGGAATGCGGGAAAGCCATCCCCACGACGTGGAAATCACCAAGGAGTCGCCCAATTATAAGCTCTGATTTGGGGATTTGGGGAGGAGGATTGGTGGATGGGCAGATGGTTAAATGGCTGGATGGCTACATGGTCGGATGGTTCAATTGGTGAATGGTTCAATTCAACCATGTAACCATTCAACCATTCAACCATGTAACCATTCAGCCATCAATCAAATCAATAAAACGGGGAGAATGAATGAGCAAATTGACCAAAGTAGTCATCGCGATTGTGGCGCTGTTTATGATATATGTGATTTATCTGCTGACCGCCACCGAGGATATCGGTTCGTTCGAGAACGTGCGCGCCAGCGGGGAGATCAATCGCTCCATGAGAGCCTGGGTAGTGGGGTCAAAAGGTTTTGAAAGAGACCGGAGCAATAATATCATCTCTTTCCATGCCCGGGATAGATATGACCAGGAGGCCATCGTCAGCCTGCAAGAACCGGCCCCGCCGGAGATCGTGAACGCGGAAGTGGTGGAGCTGTTCGGACATTTGCACGGCAATAATTTTATCGCTTTGCGGGTCAGTATCGTTAAATTAGCCGAATAATGTTTGATGGTTACATGGTTAAATGGTTAGATGGTTGGATGGTTAAATGGTTGGGGGGTTGGATAACCATTCAACCATTCAACCATTCAGCCATTTAATCTTCCCAAGAGGATAAAAACATGCTAAAGAAAATCGATCACATTGGCGTTGCGGTGCAGTCGCTGGAACAGGTGAAGGGCCTGTTTGCCGCGGTGTTCGGCCTGGAGCCGGAATTCGAAGAGACCGTGGAGGAGCAGAAGGTGCGGGCGGCGGGATTCCGCATCGGGGAATCGAAGATCGAGTTTTTGGAGCCGACTTCCCCGGAGTCCCCGATTGCCAAATTCCTGGAAAAACGCGGCGAGGGGCTGCACCACGTGGCGCTTTCGGTGGACGACATCGTTGCGGTGTTAGGAAAGATGAAAGCGCAGGGGCTGCGCCTGATCGACGAGGCGCCCCGCACCGGGGCGGAGGGGAAGAAAATCGCTTTCGTGCACCCCAAGAGCGTTAGCGGGATTCTGCTGGAGCTTTCCCAGGAGAATTCCTGACCGGGAGTGCTCCGGAAGTATCGGCGCAGTCAAGCGTGAGGCCGGATAGCCGCCATGAATAGCAGTCTCATCAAAACCTTCATTTTTGCCTGGTTCGGCTTTTGGGGCGTGCTGGCGGGGTTCGCGGGCTACACCCTGCTCTCCCTTCCGGAAGTGAGCGAGCTGCGCAGCGCCGCCCCCGAAACCAGCGCGTTTATCGAATATCGCAAAAAACAGGCCGCGGAGGAAGGAAAGGAGCTAAAAGTTCGTTACCAGTGGCTTCCCCTCTCCGAGATACCGGAATTGTTCCAGAAAATCGTGGTGGCATCGGAGGACGCCGCTTTTTGGACCCACGAGGGGATCGACTGGTTCGAGGTGAAAGAATCCCTGCGGCAGAACATCGAAGAAGGAAAGCGCTTGCGGGGGGCCAGCACCATCACCCAGCAGACCGCCAAGAATCTCTACCTCAACCCGGATCGCAGCCTCTATCGCAAGGCGTTAGAGTTTTTGATTACCCGGGATTTGGAAAAGCAGCTCCCCAAGCAGCGGATTTTGGAAATCTACCTGAACATCATCGAGTTCGGGGACGGGATTTTCGGGGTGAAGAGCGCCGCGCAGTACTATTTCGGGAAAAATGCCTCCCAGCTTACCCTCCATGAAATGATCCGCCTGGCGGCGATCATTCCCAACCCCCTCATTTTGCACCCCAAACAACCCACCGGGCAGCTCAAATGGCGCTGCTACGAAATCCTGCGGCGGCTGTACCGCTTCCAATACATCAGCGAGGAGGAATACCTGGCTGCGAACGGGTGGTTTGGGGGGTTTTTTAGCAAGTAGCGGGGGGGGCGCAGGAAGAGTGTGTTTGAAAAAACTCTTGCAAGAGTCTCAGGCGAAAAGATAGAACACGGATGACACGGATGACGCTGATTTTCACGGATATATTGAAAAAAATGCGAGGGAATCTGTGCAAATCCTCCAACGGGACAAACTGAAGGATTATAAAAAAGCCTGCCTGCTACCGGCAGAGCGGTTGCAGGCAGGCTGAGGGGCCAACAGCAGGGCCTCTCCCCCCGTTGAAATCAAGATATTCCAAAGAGATTGTTTCAAAGCAGAGAATTGTAACCCATTTATCTCAATAAAAGCATCTTGTGGGTTTCAATAAATTCCCCAGCGCTAAAGCGACAAAGGTAAACTCCACTAGCAACTCGTTCAGCATTTTCGTTCTTCCCATCCCACTCTATCTGATAGACACCGGCAGGTTGTCTATTACTAACCAATGTCTTAATCTTTTGCCCAAGTGAATTGTAAATATTTAATACCACATCTGCTGATTTCGGCAAAATATATCGAATAGTGGTTGAGGGATTAAATGGATTCGGATAATTTTGTAACAAATTATATTGTTCGGTGGTATGCATCGGTTCTTCTTCGATACCAACGATATCTGTATCAAAGTAAATATCTAATCCAATTCCTGGGGCTGCCCAAGCGCTGAGACCATATCCATTAAAAGATGCTATTGCTGGAAAATCATCGTTGCTGGCATTTGACTGATCATTCACTTGTTCTTGGTTAGCTATTAGACCACTTGGAGAGGAGTCTGTATACGTGTAAATTATTCTGCCGTTATCAAACCAACCAGCATGGATTCGATTAGATAAGGCATTGTGTTCAGCAAATATGCACGGAAACCTTTCCTCTCGTGTTGAAGCAGCTAAGGCATTGTTAATAGACCATGAAGATCCTTTGTTTGTGCTGTATGAATAAAAAATATTACGCTGTGCATTCGTGCTCCAATATTCAAAGAGAACGTAAACATAGTTGTTACTATGGCGATGCGAGGCAGCTATTCTTGGAAATGCTGCTTTGTCACCTTGGCTGATTGTTACAGAATTTCCCCACGTGTTACCAAAATCTGTTGATTTTATCATTATAACATCTGCCTCACCTTTATTGTCATTCAAAGTCACTATGTATACTTCGTTTTGGTCTCCAAAAGCAATATCATTATTGTCATATCCATTCCCTAAGTTTGTAGTCGTCCAATTTTCACCAAAGTCAGTTGATTTAGCAAAGATCAAGTCATCTGGATTAGGCCACGGATCTTCATCGATATACGATACATATAGCCAATATTCATCAGGATATCTATCATCATCTAAAGCAAGCCTAACTCTAACTGCTTCACCATTAGTATCTATGTTTTTGAAAATACCGGTTCCACCTGCTAAAGGGTGTTTATACAATACCGCATCTTTTGAATCCGCTCTATAAAACACAACGAAAATCCAATTTTCCACAGACTCTCCGATTTCAATATCTGGGAATAATAGTGCTTGAGAAGAGCTATAAAAGCTTGCGATATGAGACCAAGTTACTCCATTATTAGATGATTTTTTAATAGTTATGTAGGTATATGTATTTAAACTACTATTGTTCTCATATGCTACGTAGATGTCCCCATTATTTGCTACATCCATTGAAGGGGCTTTTTGATCGCCGCTTTGATTTGTAATGTTTATATCTGATCCAAAATTATCTCCAATGAAAGTGTTATTTTCATCTTCAATTAATACTTCAATCTCTGGTGGCACAATATTCATATCAATTCGGGTATTGTATTCTCTCCCATAATAATTATCTATTTGCCTTTGTATCTGATGTGCTCTTTCTCTGTCCCCAATCTCTCTTGCCACTATCAATTTTTCATAAAGAGGTAATAATTCTGAAGGAGTTTCATGCCCCTCACTCCGTTCATAAACAGTTTTCGGGGGAATTACTGACTTAACAGTATCTAACTCATTTTGAATAGGCTGTGATAACAGTATCATAGGTAATACTAAAAAGATAAATAGAATTGTACATGACTTTTTCATTTTCTCTTTCCTTATTTTTAGTGTTAATGATGATAGCGTGAATTTATTGGTTTTATTTTCGAGTGACATAACACACCTCCGTTGTGATTTTGTGATTACTTTTCTGTCGATAAAAATTTTATGAACAATGAACCGACTAACTACAGCCGCAAAATAGCCGGGCAAACAACTTTTGTAAAGTGCATTCAAGTGCAAAACCGTGCAAGAAACGGAGGGATGACATGGGTTTTCAGAGCGTAAAGGTTCCCCAGCCGGCGTTCAGCCAATGGGTGATCAAACGGAGACAGGAGTTAAACCTCTGCCCCGCAAAACTGAAAGAAAAACTCGGCGCCGCCATCAGCGAGCGCACCCTTAAGTACCTGGAAGACGGAAAAAAAGATTCCTACAGTGAATATACCCTGAGCGTTCTCGCCGCGGGGCTGGATCTCTCTTTCCCGGAATTGTTGGAAAAGATCGAAGCATTGAAAACCCTGCCGCCGGAAGAAAAACCCCCGGTTGAAAAGACCGCGGCCGCAGGCCCCGCTAAATCCCGCGCCGTCGTTTTTGCGTCGGTTTTTATTTTCATCGCTTCCGTCTCCCTGCTGCTCAGCAGCAACGAGATCATCGGGAATCTGAGCCGGGAACCCGCGGCGGCGCAAAGCCGGTCGAACCCCGGGCAACAACTGCAAGAGGCGCTGATCCACAAAGATTATCCCCAGGTTTTTGCGGCCTACGACGCGAAGGGGAATACGCTGTGGCAGAAAAACCTGCGAACCACCATTCGCAGGTTAGAGCTATACGACCTGGACGGCGACGGAGACAGGGAAGTGATTGCCGCAACCTGGAAAGCTTTCGGCGACGAGGAAGGCGAGCGGCCGGGCTGGATTTACGTATGGAATGAGCAAGGGGAGCTGTTAACGGAATTCAATACCTGGAAACCCTCCATTTACCCGGCCCGGGAGCCGCGTGTGCGGGTGGTGGATTTCCGCATAACCGATTTGGAGAATGACGGGGCGGCGGAAATCGTCGTTGCCGTAACCGGCGAGCAGTATTACCCCTCCCGGGTAGCGGTGCTGCAGTATGAGAACGCGGCGCTGAGGGAAATAAAGAGCTACTGGAATCCCGGCTACCTGGTGAAGCTTTTCGTGGAAGACGTCAACGGCGACGGTTTCCCGGAAATTATTTGCACCGGGGTCAATAATGATCTGAAGCGGGTAAAGGAGTTCCAGGTGGATGACAACCTGTTCGCAATATTTCTGCTCGACGGCAGGGAAATTTATGGCCAGGCGCCCCCCTATCTCGGCCAGGAGCAGCCGGGCAGCGAAGTGTGGTATTACTACGTTACCACCACTGCGAACTTCCGGTTAGCTGAAATTGCCGACGTGACCTTCTTGGGCGAGAAAAGCAAAGAGATTCACGTGAAGCTGCGCGATACCTGCTTTTTTTATCTGAATTACCACGGGGAGATCATGGACCGTTTTATGGGCGACCACTGTACCGGGGAAACAGAGTTGCACTTGATGCCCAAAGAGAAGACCTGGAAATAAGGAATCTCTCTTCCGCCGGCTATAGTGGGAGCTCTCCTGAATATTTCGCCACGCTCAAAAGTAAAACCCATACACCACCGCGTCCGGGGTAATGCGCACGGCGGGCATGGGCAGGTGCACGAAATTTACGATATCCTTGACGAATTTTAGAAATTGGCTGTCGCCGGTGGGTATTTTGGTGACGTCAAAATCCAGCGCGATAAAAATTTCCCGGTACCCTCCAAACACGTCCTGCGCAATTCCCTTCGCGCTCTGCCCCACCGCCACTCCCCAGGGTTTCAGCCAGCCGGGGTAGTTGCGCTGCCATTTGCCGGGAAGGGCATCATGGACGTTCACCGCAAACCACCAGGTAAACCCTTCGTAATCGTCTAAAATGCTTTTGCTGACGGTGCTGTATAGATCGTTCCGGTAAGCGTCGGACGGCCAGAAGCTCACTTTGAAGCGATAGGCTTTCAATTGCTCGGGATAATACTGTTGCAGCACCGCGTATCCGCAGCCGAGCACGTTCATGGTATAATCCAGGTAGCTGAATCCCCAGTTTTTGAAAAATCCGTCGGTCACTTCGATCTGGGTCATCCACAGCAGGCCGGTGCCGGCCCCCCACCAGATAGATTTTTTGGCCGAAAAACCGCTCCAGCGGTAAATGCGGGAGGCCAGGTGGCTCATAAAATACGCTTCCACAAAGTGGCCGATCTTGTCCATTTGTTGGTATTCCCGGCTATCCCATCTCCACTCATGGAAATGGAAGCTGCTGGTCTCGGTATTGTATTGCAGATCGGCGATTTTGGCGAAACCGATGGCGTCCCCAATGGCAAAACCGGCAATGATCACACCCAAGCGCGGCGGTATGATCCGGGTGCTGCGCTTCCAGGGAGTGCCGTCATCCAAACGGGGATAGTACTCATCACTGATGGGAGGAGGGAGGGGAACCGTATCGAGAGCGGCGAGAGCGGAAAGAAACGGGGCCGGGGCAGGGTGCGGTGAGACAACCGCTGGCGACCTATCCCAAAGGAAGAGGCCGCCGGCGTTCCCGGGTGCAGGCGCAGTCGCCGGGAGGCCGGCAGCAGCAGTAGAATCCGGCATTTCCCCACCCCGGGCGGCGAAAAAAACCGGCAGGATGAAGAGGATCATCCCCTTCACCCAGCCGTCAGGTAGCCAATTTTTCATGGGGTAGATTCCCGCTTTCGTCACGAAGTAACTCCTTCGGAGCGGGAATGACATGGGTGTATCAAATTCTTACCCTCAACGAGTATAACTGCCTACTGCCTACTGTTTACTGCCCGGCCAATTTCAAATCCTTTTGCAGGCCGCTGTCTTTGCTGGGCCGCCAGATGAACTGATCCACAAAATAGTGGTGCATGGGCAAGCCGATCAGGAAACTGTAGAGCAATTCCTTGGTGGTCATGCTGCCGAACAAATGCTCGGTGCTGGTCATCACTAAAACCCCGCAGCCGGGATGCACATCAAACGAGCAGCCGAACATGCGGAAAATCGCCGCCATGGCGATTCCGCACACGATGTAGGTGGCGAAATTGCGGGTAATTTTGGTGGCCAGCCCGTATTTCCGGGCATCTACCCCGGGGCGCTGGTAGCGATTTTTGCTGTAAAACCATACGATGGCATGGTATTGCACGTCGTGGTAAATGGTCACGAACGCGGAGAAAGCCAACAGCGGGGCGGTGAGCACCGCCGGGCTGTAGCAAATAAAGGCATAGAGGGGCAGCAGCGCAACCAGGAAGATGATTTTGGGCATGTTGAGCGACATGCCGGCGCGCCAGCGCTTGACCTGGCGAAACGCAAAGATCCCCACCACGCTAAGAACCGCCAGCACGGTGAGAGTTACCAGCACATGTTCCCAGTGCAACTGCTGCCAGAACGAGGCGGAAAAGAAGGCCGCCTGGGAAGGGTAAGCCGGCAGGGCGGCCGAGAGCCCCAACGCTTTGCGGGCTTCCGGGTGGCGAATGATGAAGGCCAGAAAGGGCGCCAGCAGCCCGACGTAGAGAATCGCCTGATCGATGCGCAAATCCCGCTGGTCGAAATCGTTATTTTTCTTTTTATAGAGCGACATGATGCCGTAATGCTGGCGCACCACGTGCCAGTACGCCCAGAGCTGGAAGAAAACGATGAACAACAGGAAGGGGAAGCGGTAATTCGCGACGTTCATCTGGTGCAGCGCATAGGAGCTGCCGATCATGGCCGGCCCAACCAACAGCCAGGCCAGGCTGCCGATCAGCAGTTTTTTCCGCTTCTGGAATTCCTCTTTATCGAAATAGGTCCTCACGTAGGTTCCGAAGAAATGGGGGCTGTCGATGAACACCACCCACAGGAACCACACCGTGGCCATGTCCAAATGCAGGCCGGCGTGCAGGAAAAACATGGCGTAGCCGGTAAGCGCCCCGCCGATGAACCAGAGCAAATCCGCCCGCCGGTTGACAATCCAGTTCATTGAGTACCGGTTTTCTATCCCGGCGTTCGCTGTCCAGGATAACGATGACATAACATACCTCCGTTGGCTGTGTTAAGAAAAGAGCTTCAGAATGAAACGTGAAAGAGTTTACCCTGAGCTTGTCGAAGGGTAATGCGTGATGCGTATTTCGTATTGCGTAAATCGGAGAGCGCTCCCTCACTCTGTCTCGTTCAGCCAGCGAACCAGCCCTAATTCCGCCAGATTGAGCAGTTTTTTATGGCTGGGCAGAATCCGGATGGTGTATTTATAATTTCCGCTGTTGGAAGGGGTGATCACCGCTTCGTAGAGGTAGGAATTATCCTCCAGGGTTTTTTTACGGGCCATTTCCACCACTTCATAGCGGTTTTCCTGGCGCACGTCCTGAACTTCCTGCTTCAAATAAACCTGAACTTTCACCTCCGCGGGCTGAATCTCCCCCAATTCCACTTTGGCCCGCAGCTTGATCGGCTCGTTGAACTTCAAAACGATCTCGTCATTCAGGTTGATACTATCATCTAAAGTAATTTTGACGTGAGACCATTGGGTCTCCAGGCGGTCGCACCAGGCCGAATAGTCTTTCGCCAGCATAAAATCTTCCAGGCTGAACTCATCTCCCTGGCGAATGGCGGGCAGGTAGAGCTTTTCGGCGTATTCCTTGACCATCCGGTAGGTGTTGAATACCGGCGAAACGCTCAGCAGGGAATTTTTCATCATCTTGATCCACTCATGGGGAAGGCCGTCGTCGGCGCGGTCGTAATACAAGGGAATGAGGTCGTTTTCTAAAATATCGTAGATCGCTTCGCTGTCCCAGGTATCCAGCTCTTCGGTGCTCTGGTAATCCTCCCGGTCGCCGAAAGCAAAACCGTTTTTGCCGTTGTAGCCTTCGCACCACCAGCCATCCAGTACCGACAAATTGATCCCCCCGTTCATACCCACTTTCTGGCCGCTGGTGCCGGAGGCCTCTTGCGGCCGGCGGGGATTATTCAGCCAAACGTCCACCCCGGAGACCAGGTCGCGGGCCAGGCTCATGTCATAATTTTCCACGAAGAATACTTTCCCGCGAAAACCTTCTTCCATGGAAAGCTCGCTGATGGCGCGAATCAGATCCTGGCCGCCGGTATCCTTGGGATGGGCTTTCCCGGCAAAGATCAATTGCACCGGGCGGCGGGGATCGTTGAGAATCTGTTTCAACCGTTGCCGGTCTTTGAAAATGAGGGTGCCGCGCTTGTAGGTGGCAAAACGCCGGGCAAACCCGATAGTGAGAACCTGGGGCTTCAACATATCTTTCATGCGGCGGATTTGCAGGGTTCCCACCTTGTTGCGCAGCAGTTGAACCTCCAAACGCTCGCGGAGGTGGTTGAGCATCTTCTGCTTCACTTCCATTTTGGTTTTCCACAACTCCTCGTCGGGAATGCTCAAAATCCCCTTCCAGTACAGCGGTTCGTCGATATGGTCTTCCCAATCTTTGCCCAGGTAGGTCTCGAACAACTGGCAAAACTTGTACACCGTCCAGGTTTTGCTGTGCACCCCGTTGGTAATGTGGGTAATGGGGATCTCCTGGGAAGGAATATCCGGCCACACGTCTTTCCACAGTTCCCGGGAGACGTCCCCGTGCAGCTTGCTGACCCCGTTGCGGAATTTGGAGAGCTTCAAGGAAAGCACGGTAAGGTTGAAGATTTCATATCCCTCGGGTTGAATTTGCGCGCCTAATTCCATGAACTGGTAGCGCCGGATGCCGATGGATTCCCAATAGCGCTGGAAATATTTATCCACAAAGTGCAGCGGAAAGGCGTCGTTGCCGGCCGGCACCGGGGTATGGGTGGTGAAAATGGTATTGGCGGCGACCGCGTCCAGGGCGGGATAAAACTCCAGGCCCCGCTCTTTCATCAGGCTGCGGATGCGCTCCAGGGCCAGGAATACCGAGTGCCCTTCGTTCATGTGCCAGGCCATGGGGTCGATTCCCATGGCTTTCAAGGCCAGCACCCCGCCCATGCCTAACACGATCTCCTGGGAGATGCGCATTTCCTGGTCGCCGCCGTACAGCCGGGCGGTCAACATGCGGTCTTCCGGGGGGTTTTCCGGGAGGTTGGAGTCCAGCAAATAGGCCGGAACCCGCCCCACCTGGGCTTTCCATACTTTTATCTTAACGTCCCGAGGGCCTACCGGTACCTTGATGACCAGGGGTTTGCCCCGCTCGGTCATCACCGGAATTAGCGGCAGATCTTCCGGGTAATAAGGAATGTAGAGGGCAATCTGGTTATGGTGGGCGTCGATTTGCTGGGTAAAATAGGTCTGGTGATAAAAGAGGCTGACGCCAACCAGGGGAAGACCCAGGTCGCTGGCGGCTTTCAAATGATCCCCCGCCAGCACTCCCAGGCCGCCGGAATAGATCGGCAGCGATTCGTGCAAGCCGAATTCCGCGGAAAAGTAGGCGATGGTTTTATCTTTCAGTTTGGGATAAGCCTGGTTGAACCAGGTGTCTTCCTTGGCCATATAGCGGTCGAAATCTTCCATCACTTTTTTGAAATTGGAGAGATACACCGGGTCATTGGCCGCCCGTTCCAGATCCGATTGCTGCACGTCGCGCAGAAATTTGACCGGGTTATGGTTGACCACGGTCCAGAGCTTGGGATCGATCGTACGGTACAACTGGCGAGCCTGGGCGGTCCAGGAAAAATAGAGATTGTATGCCAAATCATTCAGCCGTTTGATTTCATTGGGTAATTCCGGTATTACCCGGATGCTGCCCATTTTCTGCATAAAGCGATCTCCTCGAGAAAAGTGCAAAATGAAAAATTCAAAATGTAAATTCCTGCCAGGGCGTTCTTCCCATTTTCGATATTAACGGGCATAATAATATAACAGGAAATAGATTTTCACAAACGAAAATTTCCGGGACGCAGGAAATTGTTTGCGATAAATATGGCAAACCTTTATATTTAAGCGGCTTAGACAAAAAATGATGGGCCTGTAACGTTGCACTTTCTGGCCGGAGGGAGAGCCTCTACAGTTGCGTTACACGCAGAGCCATGTAACGAGTAAACCGGGCAAGGAAATTTATGAGCCAACTCTACAGCATGACCGGCTTTGCCGCCGGCGCCGTTCAGCACGGAAGCATCGAAATCTCCTGCGAGATTCGCGCGTTGAATTCCCGCTACCTGGAAATGTCCGTAAAGCTTCCCTTTGCGATCAAAGACCTGGAAGACGCCATCCGCTCGATCATCCGGGAGAAAGTCAATCGCGCTAAAATTACCTGCGGTATCTCTTTCTCTTCCCAGGAGCCTTTGTTAGACAATTTGAAGGTCAATGAAGGCGCGATTTTGATGTATAAAAACCTCATCGAGCGCATTCGCGCCATCGCGAATATTGCCGAGCCGGCCAAAGTCTCCGATATTCTCTTTTTCAAGGATATTTTTTCCCTGGAAGATCAAAGCCAGATCGATGAAGCGCTGCAAAACGCGATTTTCCAACTGGTCGGGAATACCCTGGATCGCTTGAACGAAACCCGCTCCCTGGAAGGCCGGAACCTCAAAATCGACCTGGAAAACCGGCTGGATAATATTCAAACCCTCACCGGGGAGATTGGCTCCCTGGGCGAGGGGAATTCCCGCGCCGAAATGGAAAAACTCTACAAGCGCCTGCTCTCGCTCATCGACGAGAACAAGGTGGACCGCAACCGCTTGGAATTAGAATTGGCGTTGATTTCCGACCGGGTGGACATCAGCGAGGAGGTGGTGCGGATGGAAAGCCACCTGGAACTGTTCCGCGAAAACCTGCGCGCCGGCTCGCCCAACGGAAAAAAGCTAAATTTTATTTTGCAGGAAATGCACCGGGAAGCCAATACCATGTCCACCAAGAATACCATCGTGGAGATCAGCCACCGCCTGGTTACCATCAAAGAGGAAATCGAGCGCATGCGCGAGCAGGTGCAAAACATCGAATGACAACGCGAAGGGGCGAAGCATTCGCAAGACCGGTTCCCCGCAATTCGCCGGCCTGTCTTCCGAATGCTTCGCCCCTCTGGTATGGGCGAAGCATTCGGAAACCCGATTTCCTGCAATTCAACGGCTGTTCTTCCGAATGCTTCACACCTACGGTATGGGCGAAGCATTCGGAAACCCGATTTCCTGCAATTCAACGGCTGTTCTTCCGAATGCTTCGCCCCTACGGATTATTGCCCATGACGCCTAAATTGTTGGTCCTTTCCGCCCCCTCCGGGGCGGGCAAATCGACTATTTGCAATATGCTGTTAGAGCGCAATCCCGATTTCCGGCTCTCTATCTCCGCCACCACCCGCGCCCCCCGGGGGAGCGAACGCAACGCCGTGGAATACTTCTTTCTGCCCGAAGAGGAATTCTTTGCAAAGGTAGAAAACAACGAATTCATCGAATACGCCGAGGTTCACGGCCATTACTACGGAACCCTGAAAGCCAGCGTGGAGGCGCTGCTGCGGCAGGGCTTCACGGTGTTGTTCGATATCGACGTGATCGGGGCGCTGAATATCAAAAAGCAGTACCCGGAGGCGATATTGATATTTATCCGCCCCCCGTCTCAAGAGGAGTTGATTCGCCGCCTCAAAAACCGCAAAACCGAGAGCGAAGCGCAAATCCAAAAACGCTTGGAACGCCTGCCCATGGAGTACGAAAAAGCAGACTATTTCGATTACCAGGTGGTCAACGACGACCTCCTGAGCACGGTTGTATTCATCGAGCAATTGATTCGCAAGCGATAACATCAGGAGTGCAAAGCTTCAGCTTTGCACATGGATAGAAAAAGAAAAACCGTAAAATCAAGGACCGGTTGAGTGCAAAACTGAAGTTTTGCACTCCGACGCCAAAACACTATCATGTTCTCCAGCAAACAATTCCACAACGCTCAAATCCTGGTCGGCATTACCGGGGGGATTGCGGCCTACAAAGCCTGCGAGCTGATCCGCTACCTGATCACCGAAGGCGCGGAAGTGCGGGCAATGATGACCCGCGGCGCGGAAAAATTTATTACCACGCTGACCATCGAAGCGCTGTGCGGGCGCCCGGTCTATACCGAAATGTTCCCGGAGGGGAAATTCGCTGCTACCCACCACATCGAGCTGGCCGACTGGACGCAGGCGGCCATTATCGCGCCGGCCACCGCCAATTTGATCGGGAAGGTCGCCGGCGGCATCGGCGACGATTTCGTCTCCACCACCACCATGGCCCTGCACTGCCCTATCGTCATCGCCCCGGCCATGAATTCCAACATGTGGAACAACCCGGTGGTGAAAAAAAATGTCAAATTCTTAGAAGACCTGGGGTATCAAATCTGTTACCCGGAAGAGGGATTTTTAGCGGAGGGATACTCCGGAGTGGGGCGCCTGGCGCGGTTAGAATACCTGGCTCAATATCTATATCGAGCCGTCCATCCCCATAAAGAGAGCCTGGCGGGAAAAACCGTGCTGATCAGCGCCGGGCGCACCGAAGAGTATCTCGACCCGGTGCGCATGCTCAGCAACCGCGCCACCGGGAAGATGGGATTTGCCCTGGCCTGGGAAGCCTGGGCGCGCGGCGCAAATGTGGTTTTGGTGCACGGGCCGGGCAGTTTGACCCCGCCGGTCAACGTCGAGAGTTATGGAGTGGTGTCGGCGCAGCAAATGTATGACGCCGTGAAAAGCCATTTTTCGCGGGCGGATTTCTTCATCAGCGCCGCGGCGGTGGCGGATTATCGCCCGGAAACCTACTCCGCCGCGAAAATAAAGAAAGGGCAGGACCGCCTCTCCCTGGAAATGGAGAAAACCCCCGACATTCTGCGGGAAATGTCGTTGTTGAAAAAACCGCGCCAGCGCCTGGTGGGATTTGCGGTGGAAACCGACCGCCCTATCGAGAATGCCCGGGAAAAACTCAAATCCAAAAAATTAGATATGATCGTATTGAACGATCCCTTAGTGAAAGGCGCGGGGTTTGGGGTAGAGACCAACCAGGTTACTTTAATTTCCCCCAAAGAGACCCAGCACTTAGATTTGAAATCCAAGTTGGACGTGGCCTACGGGATTTTCGAGTTTCTGCTGCGGAATATTGAGAAATAGGCGCTTCTGCCGGATTTCTGCGCCGCCGGCCAGTGATGGGCAGAATTCTATCTCAATGCGTCATAAAACGCCTTAATTTTAGCAGAAAATACCGGCTGCATTTTTTTCGGAAAAGAATTCCGATTCGCCAAAAAGTATTCAAAATGCCTCAAGAATAAAGCGACTTACCCAATCTTTCCCCTCCTCCGAATCGCCGCTGAAAGAACATTTTACACAGTGCGTCAAAAAAGTTCTTGACTTTTATGACGCACTGTGTTATATTATGGCCGTCATTTTTAAGTGATAAAAAGGAACAGAATCGTACCGGGGCATTGCCCATCATTAGATTTGCCAAAGTTTAACCAAAACCAACTTAACAGGAGAGGTCAACGCCATGGCAAAGGAAAAGGACAAAATCAAACAGATTCAGGAGGAGATTACCGGAAAATCCCGAGAGATTTGGCTGGCGGGGTTAGGGGTGTTCTCCACCATGGAAGAAGAGGGCGAGAAGCTTTTCAAACGGTTCGTGGAAAAGGGACAGGAATTGGAAGGAAAAGGGGAGGCGTTCGAGAAACGCGCAAAGGAAAAGGTAGATTCGGTGACTTCCTACGTCAGCGAGAAGAAGGAGAAAATCTCCACCGCCATCGGCGAAACCTTTCCGGCTTACATTGAAGAGAAGCTGAAGGCCACAATGGATAGCATCAGCGCTTCATCCCGCTCCCAGGTGAAAGAGTTGGCCGACAAGGTCGATAAGCTGACCGAGAAGGTCAACGAATTGATCAAAAAGGTGGACGCGAAAACCAAAATTTGATTTTCTTCTGTTGTTTTGAGGGGAAAGCTTCCTCAAAGAAGGAAAGGACAGAAAGGATGAGTCGAATCATTAAACGGTATGAAAACCGGAAGCTGTACGATACGGAAAGCCGGAAATATATCTCTTTGGAGGAGATTGCTTCCCTGGTGCGCCAGGGCGTTGACGTGAAGGTGATCGAAAATAACACCGAGGCGGATATCACCGCCCAGACCCTCACCCAGGTGATCTTCGAAGAAGGCAAAAAGGGGCGCAATCCCCTCTCCACCGAAATTTTACACGAGGTGATCCGCTGGGGCAATACCGTGCTCGACGGCGGCATCCAGCAGGTGCGGCAAAGCCTGGATCACCTGGTTCCGGGATCCCTGAATAAGCTGTTCGGCGGAAACCGTTCCGCGGAGATCGAAGACCTCAAAAAAAGAGTCGAGACCTTAGAAGAGTTGATCAATACCCTGGGCAATCAAATTGTTCCGGAACAATCAGAAAATTCCAACGGGAGCAAGTCTTAAACGCTCTTCGAAACCCTTAAATTCAACCTGCAAGAAAGGAGTACCTTATGGCAACCAAAACCATGCCCAAATCCACCCGGGAAGAAATCAGCGAAAAAGCCCGGGAAATCTGGCTGGCCGGTTTAGGCCTGTTTGCCACCATGGAAGAAGAAGGCGAGAAACTGCTCAACCAGTTTATCGACAAAGGCCGGGGCCTGGAAGAAAGAGGAGAAACCTTCGAAAAGAAGGCCCGCAACCAGTTCAACTCCGTGACCTCTTTCATTACCGAGCAGGGCGGCAAGATCAAAGATGAAGTTTCCCACCGGTTTAGCGACCTGGTGCCGGGCTTCGTGGAAGAGAAATTCAACAACGCGCTGGACATGTTCGGCATTTCCACCCGCAAGGAAGTCAACAAACTGAGCGAGAAGGTAAACAAGCTGACCGAGACGGTTTCCACCCTGGCGCAGAAGTTAGGCGAAACCGGCAAAACCCCCACGGCCATGCCGAAGGTCTGAGCGGAACGCGGGGTCGTTTTTCGGGGCCGATGAGGATTAGTAATTGTCAATTGGCAATTGTTAATTGCCAATTGACAATTAACACGAGGCAGTTCTTCGGGGTCGATGGGGTGCGGAATTCCTGCGGGCGCACTCGTTGGCCCCTAATTTCGCGCCGACCGCTTGTTACCGTTTCAGGATTGCAAGGCGAGCGGCGCTAAAAAAGCGAAATCTTAACCAGAACGTCAAAGGAGATCATTATGGCAACTAAAAGCTCATCCCAAAAACCCCAGGACGCCATGGCCGAAAAAGCCCGGGAAATCTGGCTGGCCGGCTTAGGGGTCTTTTCCACCATCGAGGAAGAGGGCGAGAAGCTGTTCAATAAATTCATGGAAAGAGGCAAGGAACTGGAATCCAAAGGAGAGACCTTCGAGCAGAAGGCGAAAGACAAAATGGGTTCCTTTACTTCCTACGTTTCGGAAAAAACCAGCAAGCTGAGCGACGACGTCACCGCCAAAGTCAACGAGTCGATTCCCATGATCGAAGAAAAATTCCGTTCCGTGCTGGAGACCTTCGGGGTCTCTTCGCGGGGCGAAGTGAAGACCCTGGCCGACAAAGTGGACAAGCTGACCGAAACCGTGGCCGCCCTCACCAAAAAGTTAGAAGAAGCGGGGAAAATGCCCCCCAAACCCAAAACGAAAGTTTGACCGCGCCCGGCAAATTCTCCGACGAGATTTTTTTGCGCACCGAAGCAGCTGTCTTCGGGCAGTTGCTTTGGTGTGGAAGTGAAGAGGAAACGGGTGATGCGTGGGTATGAAGGGTATTAGCCATCTCACGTATTACGTTTCACGGTTTGCACTTCCATTGCTGCAATTTCCCCCGGTGCAGCGATGTTTTTAATGCCTTTCCTTTTTCGTTTTTTTTTGATAATCTTTCCCGGCAAACAAGTTGGGACGAGAGATGTAAAAATCGAAAAAGCGATCTCGAATCTTTTCAAACAAGCGAATCAGCAGTGTGGCGCTAAAACCTCTTTCATACTACAAAGGCGTAGGAAGGCGTCTTTTTCTGCTCTATAAGCATGGCATCGGCTTATGGATCGGGGCGCGGGTTGCCTCCGTAAAAGCCCGTCCCGCCTACCGGCGGAAAGGGGTACGTTTTGCCGTCGCCTGGCTGGTGGCCTCTCTTTTGAAAATTTTCCTCAAAAAAGAGCTTCGCAAGCAGCCTTTTGAAGTGCAGTTGCGCCGCCGCCTGGAAATGTTAGGCCCCACCTACATCAAGCTCGGCCAGATCATGGCCATCCGGGAAGATATCCTGCCCTCCCACGTCACCGCTGAATTGAAAAAGCTGCTCGATCAACTCCCGGCAGCTCCCTTTGCGATGATCCGCAAGACCATTGAAGAAAGTTTAGACGCGCCGTTGCGCGAGTTGTTCATCGAATTCCGGGAGCAGCCCCTGGCCAGCGCTTCCATCGGCCAGACCCACCGCGCCACTACCCACCGGGGAAAGCCGGTGGCGGTCAAAGTGATCAAGCCGGGCATCCGGGAAACCGTGCTCTCGGACCTCAAACTGCTGCGGATGCTCTCCACCCTCCTGGAGTGGGTCATCCCCCGTTACCAGCCCAAACTGATCATCAGCGAATTCTGCAATTACACCGAAAAAGAGCTCGACCTGGAGTGCGAAGCCGACCACGCGGAAATTTTCGCGGCCAATTTTGCGAAGCAGCCTAACATCGTTTTCCCGAAGATTTACCGCGAGCTAAGCTCCCGCGACGTGTTGTGCATGGAGTACTTCAACGGCATCAAACCCAACCAGCCTTCGATTTTCGAGCTGAGCAAAGCTAACCAGCACAAAGTTATCAACTTAGGCGCGGGGGCAATCATCAAGATGCTCTACGAGGACGGCTTCTTCCACGCCGATCTCCACGCCGCCAACCTGATCGTGCTTCCCGGCCCGAAGTTAGGCTTCATCGACTTAGGCATGGTGGGGCGCTTCGATGAGAAGATGAAGCGCAACATGCTGCACTATTTTTACGCCCTGGTCAACGGCGACGTGGAGAGAACCGCCAAACACCTGCTCTCCATGGCCACGGTGGGCAAAAAAGGGGATCCGGAGGGTTTCAAACGGGCGGCGGCGGATTTGTTCCGGCGTTACCTGCTCCACGCCGCCAACGGGGATTTCAGCCTCGCCAGGGTGATCCTGCAATCCCTGGCCATGGGGGGCAAATACCACGTCTTCTTCCCGGTGGAAATGACTTTGATGGTGAAAGCGCTGGTAACCTTCGAGGGGGTGGGAAAGACTTTAGACCCGGTGTTGAACGTGCCGAAACTCTCCCGCCGGCACATCCTGCGCATTTACAAGAGCCATTTCAGCGTGGACAATTTGTTCTCCCAGCTCATGCAGGGGATGCCGGAGCTGGTGGATGTAGCAGTTCACCTGCCGGAACTGATTGCGGACAGCTCCCGTTTCTGGGATCGCACCGTCAACACCCCGCCGGGCGATAACCCCCTGGCGGGGCTGCGCAGCGGTTTGATTGCCGGTTCCTGCATCGTCGGCGGGGTCATTGCCCTGGTGCAGGGCGCTAACCCGCTGCTATGGATCGGCCTGTTTGCGGCGGGAATCGGGCTGGCGCTGTTTGGCAAAGGGTGAGAAGTGAGAAGTGGCAAGTGGCAGCCGGTAAGGATTTGTACGCTACTTCTCATTTCTCACTTTTTGTTACTATTCAGCCATTCATTATGCTAAGCGCATTTTAAAATTTCCGTTTCTTATTCTATAAGGAACCCCGGTAGGGGTTCAATCCCGGCCATCCGCATTCCCGTTAACCTTAGGGATTTTTAACCGCAAAGACCCCGGCCATCCGGGACTAAGAAAACAGTGCTGATTTTTGTGAAGATCAGGAGGAATTTCAGGCGAAAACTCTCTAAAACTTCTGCGTCTTTGCGGTGATTTTTTACTTAGGTTAAC
>JABWBP010000031.1 GCA_013360445.1 Calditrichaceae bacterium
TAGGGAGCCAGAAAAAAATAATGTACCCAACTGAGCGCACAGAGTTATTGAAACACATTAGCGTTCAGTGGTACAATAAAAAGGGCGAAAGCCCTTAAATTCTTCAGGTATATGGGTATAAGGTATAATTACCAATGCGTGATTACTTTAGTCGAACGTTCATTGTTCTAAGTCTTTTGTCTGCAGCCCTGTGGGCGCAGGAAAAGGGCAGCATTACCGGAATGGTGATAGATGCCCAAACCAAAGAACCCCTGGTCGGGGTAAACGTGGTACTCATCGGCACGGAGAGGGGCGGTTCTACCAATGATGAGGGTAAATTCCGCATCGAAGAGCTTCCGGGCGGCGCTTACCAGGCCGAGTTTTCCTACCTGGGGTACCTTAGCGAGATCAAAACCGACATTATCGTAACCAACACCCGGCCCGCGTATCTCTCCGTGCAATTAAAGCCCCAACCGGTTCAGGGAGAGGCGGTGCTGGTTACGGCGGGATATTTTGTGGAAGAAAAGCAGACCCAGCCCAGCGTGATCGGTTTCTCCCGGGAAGAGATCCGCCGCTTTCCCGGGGGATTCGAAGACGTGGTGCGCACGGTTTCCACCCTTCCGGGGGTGGCCATCAACACCTCCGGCGGGCGCAACGATTTGTTAGTGCGCGGCGGGGGGCCGGCGGAGAACCTCTACGTGGTCAACAATATCGAAGTGCCCAATATCAACCATTTCAGCACCCAGGGGAGCAGCAGCGGGAGCCTGAGTTTCGTCAACCTGGATTTCGTGGAAAACGTTACCTTTTCCAGCGGCGGATTCGCGGCGCGGTACGGGGACAAAATGTCCTCCGTGCTCAGTTTAGACATGTCCCGCGGGCGGGATGACCGCCCGGGCGGGAAATTCCTGATTTCCGCCACCCAGTTCGGCGCCAACATAGAAGGGCCGTTAGGAGAACGGGGGAATTATATCTTATCCGCGCGCAAGAGTTACCTGGACTTTATCTTCAAAGCCGCGGGGCTGCCCTTCGTGCCGGTTTATACCGACTTCAACCTGCTCGCCAATTATGATCTCTCCCCCCGCGACCAGCTCTTTCTGCTCGGCCTGGTCGCGCTCGACCGGGTGGACCGCGACCAATCCACGGAAGAAAACCGGGTCACCAACGCCGGCATCATGGATAATACCCAGGATATCTGGATCGGGGGGATAAACTATCGCCGCCTGTTCAACCACGGTTACCTGGACGCCACCCTCAACTTTAATTTTTATCAATACCGCTTCAGCCAGGTGGATGAGTTCGAAAGCGAATATTTCAACAGCCGCGCCGATGAACGGGAAACGGGATTGAAGCTGCAGCATTACTGGTCTATTTCCCCCGGCCTGGGACTGCTCAGCGGCGTTTCCGTTAAGACCCTGCTCAACAAAAATACTACCGTTTTCGCCGATACCATTTACGACAGCAACGGCAACCGCACGCCGGCATCCGCGCTGGGACTGGAAAACAGCTACGCGGCAGACGCCCGGGCGCAAAAATACGCCGCTTTTGCGGAGCTGGAGTGGGACCCGCACCCGAAATGGGAATTCAACGCCGGGGTGCGCGCGGACTATTTTTCTTTCATCAACCGGGCCGCCTATTTGGCGCCCCGGCTGGCGGCTAAATTCAAGTTTGCCGGGCGGCATTCCGTGAAGGCAAGCGGGGGAATCTATTACCAGTCTCCCTCCTACGTTTGGACCGTAAACCCGGTTAACCGGGATTTGAAAGCCCTGCGAAACGATATGCTGATCCTGGGGTGGGATTACCTGGCGCGCAACGACGTGCGTTTAGCGCTGGAAGGATATTACAAACGCTACCGCGATCTACCCACCGGGGCGATTCCGGGGGTGAACGACTATATCGTGATGAGCAATACCGGCGGGGGATACGGCGGGCGGGAAGACGATTTCCAATCTTTCGGGTACTTTCCGCTGACTTCCGGGGCCAGGGGGGAAGCCTACGGGATGGAGTTGCTGCTGCAAAAGAAGTTCTCGGAAATCCCCTGTTACGGCCAGCTCAGCCTCTCCTATGGGAAGAGCGAGTTGACCGCCGGGAACGGAAAAGTGTACCCCAACCAGTTCGACCAGCGCTTCATTTTCAACCTTTCCGGGGGCTACAAATTCAACCGCAGTTGGGAGATCAGCGGCAAGTTCCGCTACTTTACCGGCATCCCCTACACCCCGGTGTATCGCCCTTCCGAAAACCCTTTGAATCCCGGCCTGATCCAGAACCTGCCGGAAGAATACCTGACCGCCCGGCTGAATCCCGGCCACCATTTGGATGTGCGGGTGGATCGCTACTTCTATTTTCGCAGCCTGACCATGACCCTGTACCTGGATATTCAGAATATTTATAATTACAAAGTCCCGGTGCGCCCCAGTTACGATTTCTGGGAGGACGAGGTGAATACCAGCAACTCCATCGGGATTTTGCCCAGCATCGGCTTCAGCCTGGAGTTTTGAGCGCGTGCGAGGATTGAATGGGGAATGGAAGGTTGAATGGCTGGATGGTTAAATTGTTAAGTGGTTAAATTGTTGGGTGGTACTAACCATTCAGCCATTTAACCATCCATGTAATCCAACAATCCAACAATCCAACAATCCAACAATCCAATAATCCAATAATCCAATAATCCAATAATCCAATAATCCAGTAATCCAGTAATCCAGTAATCCAATCATCCATATAAATCCAACCAACGGAGGACTTTCTCATGGCCAAAGAACTGAAAATCGGCGCTAAAGCGCCAGCCATTTCTTTAAAGGACGCGAACGAGCAAACCGTAACCCTGGATCAATTCACGGGGAAGTGGGTGGTGCTGTATTTCTATCCCAAGGATGACACCTCCGGCTGCACCGTGGAGGCGCTGGATTTTACTGCTCAATTGCCGCAGTTCCGGAAACTGAACGCCCAAATTATCGGCGTCAGCCCGGACTCCTGCCAGAGCCACCGCAAATTCATCGGCAAGCACGATTTGAAAGTGCTGCTGCTGAGCGATACCGAACAGATGACGCTGAACGATTACGGGGTGTGGCAGAAAAAGAGCATGTACGGCAAGGAGTACATGGGGGTGATTCGCACCACTTACCTGATCGATCCGCAGGGGAAGATCGCCTACATCTGGCCGAAAGTGAGCGTAAACGGCCACGCCGACGCGGTGCGGGAGAAGATTGCAGAGCTGCAAAGCGCATAGGGCATAGGGCATAGAGCAGAGCGTAGTGTACATACTTTTATCCGCATGGTATGCTTCTTCACGCACCATGCGCTCTGCGCTCTGCAAAAAATAAATTTGCTTTGCTTGATTTATTCGGCGGGAGTTTCATAATTTATGCCTCCGGGTATTACGACCGATAATTGAAGTTTCTGCGCGAAGCAGCGGTCGTCTCCCGGCGCTTACGTGAGCGCGCGCCGTTCGCCGGCAAAGCCCGGCGCGGCGGCATGAGGTAAGCGCAAATCCAATTTAAGCGAAAGGGCAACATACATGCATCTTGACCAGTCAAGCAAATCTGCGTTTCCCGATCAATTCTCCTCCCGCCATATCGGTATCAGCGCCTCGGAACTATCGGAAATGCTGCAAATCATCGGCTGCGATTCCCTGGAAACGCTGCTTAACGAAACCGTCCCGAAAGCGATTCGCCTGAAGGAACCGTTGAACCTGCCGGAGGCGATCAGTGAGGCGGAATTCCTGCGCGAGCTGAAAAAAATCGCCCAAAAGAACAAAACCTTCAAATCTTTCATCGGGATGGGTTATTACGGAACCATTCTGCCGACCGTGATCGCCCGCAATATTTTTGAGAACCCCGGCTGGTACACCGCCTACACCCCATACCAGGCGGAAATTGCCCAGGGACGCTTAGAAGCGCTGTTGAATTTCCAGACCATGGTGGCAGACCTGACCGGAATGGAAATCGCCAACGCTTCGCTGTTGGACGAGGGAACCGCCGCCGCGGAGGCGATGAGCATGATGCACCGCGCCCGCTCCCCGGAGGCGGCCGATCGCAACGCCCACACCTTTTTTGTGTCCGATAAATGTTTTCCCCAGACCATCGACGTTCTGCGAACCCGCGCCAAACCCTTAGGAATTCAACTGCAAATCGGGGACGCGCAGAATTTGGAGCTGAACGACCGGCTTTACGGCATTTTGCTCCAATTTCCGGACGCCGACGGAAGCGTGGCCGATTATTCCGCCTTGATCGAAGAGGCGCACAAGCAGCACATCCTGGTGGCCGTGGCCGCGGATTTGCTCAGCCTGGCGCTGCTGACGCCCCCCGGGGAGATCGGCGCGGATGTGGTTTTCGGCTCCGCCCAGCGCTTCGGGGTGCCGCGGGGATTCGGCGGGCCGCACGCCGCCTTCTTTGCCGCCCGCGACGCCTTCAAGCGCCACGTGCCGGGCCGGGTTATCGGGGTTTCCATCGACCGCCGCGGTAAAAAAGCCTACCGCATGGCCTTGCAAACCCGGGAGCAGCACATCCGGCGGGAAAAAGCCACTTCCAATATCTGCACCGCCCAGACCCTCCTGGCCAACATGGCCAGCATGTACGCGGTCTATCACGGGCCGGAAGGTTTGAAAGCGATCGCCCGGCGCATTCACAAATATACCCGCATCCTGGATATCGAATTAACTAAATTAGGATTCACCCAGGCCAACCGCTATTACTTCGATACCCTGAAGATCGCCATACCTTCCCCGGAAAAAGAGCGCATGAGCGGTATTCAGAAATTCGCCCTGGAGACGGGAATGAATTTCCGCTACATCGATTCCCGCCACATCGGAATTTCCTTTGACGAGTTGGTTCTCCCGGAAGATATCCAGCAAATCTTGCGGATTTTTGCCCGTTCGGTGGGAAAAGAATCGCCGCGCATCGACGTCAACAACCATCCCCAGGGCGATCAGGCCGCCATCCCCAAAGCGCTGCAGCGCCGCAGCGAGTTCATGGCGCACCCGGTCTTCCATCAGTACCACACCGAGACCAAAATGCTGCGGTATATCAAGAGCCTGGAAAACCGGGATCTCTCCCTCACCATTTCCATGATCCCGTTAGGCTCCTGCACCATGAAATTGAACGCCACCACGGAGCTGATCCCGGTAATCTGGCCGGAATTTTCCCATCTGCACCCCTTCATTCCCCGGGACCAGGCGGAGGGATACCATCAAATGTTTGCGGAGCTGGAATCCATGCTCTGTGAAATTACCGGGCTGGAGGCGGTCTCCTTGCAGCCCAACTCCGGGGCGCAGGGTGAATTTACCGGCATGATGGTGATCCGCGCCTACCATGAGGACCGCGGCCAGGGGCATCGCAACGTGGCGCTCATCCCCTCTTCCGCGCACGGAACCAACCCCGCCAGCGCGGTGATGGCCGGCATGGAGGTGGTGATCGTGAAATGCGACGATCACGGCAACATCGACCTGGCGGATTTGCAGGCAAAAGCGCAGCAGCACGCTAACCGCTTAGCCGCGTTGATGGTGACTTATCCCTCCACGCATGGGGTTTTCGAGGAAGACATCAAAGAGATTTGCGAAATCGTGCACCAAAACGGCGGCCAGGTGTATATGGACGGCGCCAACATGAACGCCCAGGTGGGGTTGACCAAACCGGGGATCATCGGGGCGGACGTTTGCCACCTGAACCTGCACAAAACCTTCAGCATTCCCCACGGCGGGGGCGGCCCGGGCATGGGGCCGATTTGCGTGGCCGGCCACCTGGCCCCCTATCTACCCGGGCACGTGTTCGCGCCCAAAAAGTCGGAAAAAGCCCTCCCGGCGGTCTCTTCCACCCACTGGGGCAGCGCCAATATCCTGGTCATTTCCTACGGCTACATCAAAATGTTAGGGAAAGAGGGGGTAAAAAAAGCCAGCGAATACGCTATCCTGAACGCCAATTACATCAAATCGCGCCTGGAAAAGTACTACCCGGTGCTCTATACCGGCAAAAAAGGGCGAGTGGGCCACGAATTGATCTTCGACTGCCGACCCTTTAAGCAGCAGGGCGGGATCGAAGTGGAAGATATCGCCAAGCGCTTGATGGATTACGGATTCCACGCTCCCACGGTCTCCTTCCCGGTCATCGGCACCCTGATGGTGGAACCCACGGAAAGCGAATCCAAAGATGAGTTGGACCGCTTCTGCGACGCCATGATTTCCATTTACGAGGAGATTCAGGAGGTGCTGAAGGGAATCGCCGACCCGCTCGACAACGTGCTGAAAAACGCCCCCCATACCGCGGAAGAGGCGCTCTCCGATAACTGGACCCACCCCTACTCCCGGGAAAAAGCGGTGTACCCGCTGCCCTACCTGCGGGAGCACAAATTCTGGCCCGCGGTGGCGCGGATCGACAACGCTTACGGGGACCGCAACCTGGTCTGCACCTGCCCGCCGGTGGAGGAATACCTGGCGGATGAGGAGAAATGAGGGGGGAGGGGGATCGTAACTCGTAATGCGTAACTCGTAATGTGAATTTCGTATTCCGTTTTGTTACGCATTACGTTTTGCGCAATACGTACCAAATATCCCTATCTCTCAGAATACCGCGGTAGATGCTGCACGGGGACGTCTGCCAGGCGGGGATACATCGCGTCTTTCTCCGAAAGCAGGGGCGCTCCTTGCAGCGGCCACTCGATATTCACCTCCGGATCGGACCAGATAATGCCGTATTCGTCGCCCGGGGCGTATAGATCGGTGCACTTGTAGGTAACGTCGGCCTGCTCGCTGAGCACGTAAAAACCGTGCGCGAAGCCCCCCGGCACGTACAACTGCCGGCGGTTCTCCGCCGAAAGCGTGACGCCCACCCATTTGCCGAAGGTCGGGGAGCCGTGCCGGATATCCACCGCCACGTCGAATATCTCCCCCGTGACAACGTAGAGCAATTTCTCCTGGGGCTGCTTCAATTGGTAGTGCAGCCCGCGGAGAACCCCTTTGGAGGAATGGGAGTGGTTGTCCTGCACGAAGGGCTTAGCGATCCCCGCCCGGGCGTATTTCTCGCGGTGGTAGGTCTCCAGAAAAACGCCCCGTTGATCGCCGAATACCCGCGGTTCGATCAACAGCACTCCCGGCAACCCGGTTTCCGATACCTTCATGGCATAGATTTCCTATTTACTGTTTTTAGCCGGCGGTTTCAACGCCGGCGAGCCTACCGCCAGATAGGTGTACCCTTTGGCAACCAATTCGTTGTAATCGGGGATCATCCTCCGGCCATCGATGATCAAATAGGGCGGTTTGACGGTGCGCATGATGCTGTCGGAAAGCCCCCGGAACTCCTCCCAGTCCGTAGAAACAAAGAGAGCGTCGCTGCCCTCGATCGCGTCTTCGGTGGAGGCGTGGTACTCGATCTTCTCGAAGAGGATATTGTTGTTGGTGCTGAAAACCTTTTTGGCTTCCTCGATGGCCAGGGGATCGTAGGCTTTGATCTTGCTCACCCCTTTCCCTAACAGGGTCTCCACCACTTTGATGGAAGATGCGTCGCGCATGTCATTGGTCTGCTTCTTGAAAGCCAATCCTAACAGGGCCACGGTTTTATTGCTGAAGCGGAAGTCAGCCTCGCTTTGCGCCCGCTCGACCAGGTAAACCTTCTGGAATTCGTTTACTTCATAGGAAGATTCCAACATTTTGGTGTTCACGTCCACCCGCCGCAACTGGTAGATCAGGGAGCGGATATCCTTCCCGAAGCAGCTTCCCCCCGCGCCGTTGCTCACGTACGAGCCCCAGGTGCTGATGCGGTCGTCCGCGGTAACCCCCTTGCGCAGGTCTTCGATCTTGATGTTGGGGAATTTCTCGCCCAACCGCGCGCCCACCCCGTTCCAAAAGGAAATATAGGTGAGCAGCATGGTGTTGGCCACGTATTTGATGGATTCTGCGGTTTCCGGAGTGGTTTCGATGTATTGAATGCGCACGTGATTGACGAACTGGGAATAAACCCGGCGCAGAATCTTGAAATCTTCCTCCCGGTCGCAGCCCACCACCAGCCGGTCGGGTTTGCGCGCTTGCGCCACCGCGGTTCCCTCCGCGAGGAACTCCGGGTTGGACGCCACCCCGAAATTGGGAACGTTATGATCATCCATCACCTTTTCCAGCCGCCGCGCGGTACCGATGGGAACGGTGCTCTTATTGACCAACACCACCCGTTTCTTGTTCTTCCGCTTTGCTAAGCGCTGGGCAAAAGCTTCCGCCGCGGCGTCGTAGTAGGTCAGGTTGGAAGAGCCGTCCGGGTTGGGTGGGGTGGGAAGGCAGAAAAAGATCGCGTCCGCCCCATCGAGGATGGCATCCAGGTCGCTGGTGAAGAATAGATACTTGTTGATGGTTTCGTGAATCAGGTTGGTTAAACCCGGCTCGTTCACGTACGCTTCGATGCGGCCGGCCTGGCCGCTGGCGTAGGCTTCTATCTTTTCCTTGTTAATATCATAGGCATAGACCTCATGCCCGTATTCCGAGCACACCGCGGCGTGAACCAGTCCCACGTAGCCGGTGCCTGCAACAATAATCTTCATAGGGTTTCCTCAGTTGGTTAAAATTTCCGCTAAAATCTTGAATATAGAAAAGAGCGGAAATCTTAAACATTGCCAAAACGCACAGGACAGGGGGGATGAAATTTTACCGCACCGGAACTCGCAGCGCCTTCCCCAACAATCATCAATCTTCAATTTTCAATCTTAATTCACCCATAGTGCGCCTTGATCCAGTTCTGGTACTCCCCGCTTTTCACCCGCTCCACCCACTCCCGGCGCTCTAAGTACCAGCGGATGGTTTTGTCGATGCCGGTCTCAAAGGATTCCGCAGGCGTCCAACCCAACTCCCCGCGCAGCTTGCTGAAATCAATCGCGTAGCGCCAGTCGTGGCCGGGGCGGTCTTTCACAAAGGTGATCAGCTCCCGGCGCGGGGGCGCGCCGCTTTCCGGCAGGATCGCGTCTAAGCGGTCGCAGATCAACTGCACCACCCGGAGGTTGGGCAATTCCGTGTCGCCGCCGATGTTGTAGGTCTCTCCCCGCCTTCCCCGGTTCATGATCAGCCAGATCGCCGCGCAATGGTCGCGCACGTACAGCCAGTCGCGCACGTTGCTGCCGTCGCCGTACACCGGCAGGGGCTTGCGCTCCAGCGCGTTGAGGATCATCAGGGGAATGAGCTTTTCCGGGAATTGATAGGGGCCGTAGTTGTTGGAGCAGTTGGAAATGGTTACCGGGATGTTGTAGGTTTTATAGTAAGCGCGCACCAGGTGGTCGGAAGCGGCTTTGGAAGCGGAGTAAGGGCTGTTGGGTTTATAGGCGGTGGCCTCAGTAAACGCCCCCTCTTTTCCTAAGCTGCCGAAAACTTCATCGGTGCTGACGTGGTGGAACAGGCGCAGCCGGTCGCGGTGCTCCCGGGCGGTTTCCAGAAGGTTGAAGGTGCCGATCACGTTGGTCTGGATAAACGCATCCGGCCCGGCGATGGAGCGGTCCACGTGGGATTCCGCGGCAAAATGGCAGATCGTATCGATTTGGAACTCCCGGAAGATCCGCTGCAGCTCCGCGCGGTCGCAAATATCCGCTTTTTGGAAAACATAGCGCTGCGCGAATTTCTCGTCGATGCCGGCCAGGTTCTCCGGGTTGCCGGCGTAAGTCAGCTTGTCCAGGTTGATGATCCGCCCGGCAAAATCCGTCTCCTCTAACAGGTAGCGGATGAAATTGCTGCCGATAAACCCGCAGCCGCCGGTCACTAAGATGTTCTGCATCATGGTTCTCACTTCCTTAATCAAATGGTTGCGAAGAAGCCAATACTAACAAAATACCCCCAAGTAATCCAATGATTTTATAACTATTCCGCCCCGCTCATCCTCTCATCCACCCGTAAGTTCTGTCACCCCGGCGGCGATAGAAATTTCGCAAAATTACCGCGCCATGGAAAGCTATCATTTTTGAGATACCGGGGCCATCAGCGTTCCCAAATTACTGTTTTTTTCACCCCAAAGATACCGTATCTTGGGGTAGAAATAGATTTGTTGAATCGAATGGATGTCAGGAAAATTTTAACTTCGGAAGTACAAATTCAACCATCGCAGAGGTATTCAATGGCCGTCGAATTCAGGATACTTTTTGTGATTCCGCTGTTGCTGCTCTTGCACGCCTGCCAGGTAAGCAATCCGGAGCCTGTCCCGACCACCCAAAGCCCGACCACCCAAACCCCAACCGCCCAAACCGTGGAAACGGAAGTCAGCGGAACGATTACTTACCGGCAGAAGATTGCCCTGCCCCCGGACGCAGTGGTGCGGATAGAGATTATCGATGTATCGGAACGGGTGCGGGATTTCGTGGTGGTGGCCGAGCAAACCATCAAGAATCCCGGCGCGGTTCCGATCAAATTTCAGATCAGCTGCCCCCCGGACAGGATCGACCCCAACCATCAGTACCGCCTTCTCGCCCGCATCGAAGATAGTTCCGGAAAGGCCCTGTTTACCAGCAGCAAAGCCTACCCGGTCATCAGCAAGGGAAGCGCCAGCAACCTCGAAGTGATTGTCGATCAGACCCGGTGATACGGTTTCGTTCTACTTTAAAACTATCGTTTGAATGGCACACGGATAACACTGCATTTTATCTGCGAAAATCCGTGTCATCCGTGTTATCCGCGTTCCATTTCTTAGTAGTAAACGGCTGCAAGAGATTTTTCATACACGCTCCTGGAGGATTTCGCAATGGCCTGTGGAAAATTCCCCCGTTTGTTCATGCGCCTGGCTGCGCCGGTTCTGATCGGCCTGCTGGCATTTCTGCCGCTTTGCGCGGGCGAAAAAGATCCCGACCCCCGGCGCTTCGATGAAGAGATCACCCGCTTTCTGGAGTGGGACCGGCAAAATTCCGTCCCTGCCAACGCGGCGCTGTTCGCGGGCAGCTCTTCTATCCGCCTCTGGAAAACCGCGGAAGATTTCCCGCAACTGCCGGTGATCAATCGCGGTTTTGGAGGGGCGCATATCTCCGACGTGCTCTTTTTCATGGAAAAGATCGTGCTGCCCTACCGCCCGGCGGTGATCGTCTTTTACGCCGGGGATAATGATATCGCCGACGGCAAATCCGCGGAAACCGTGCAGGCCGATTTCCGGCAGTTCGTGGAGCGGGTTCACCGCTCCCTGCCGGAGACCCGGATCATTTTTCTGCCCATCAAGCCCAGCCTGGCGCGCTGGAATTTCTGGCCGGAGATGAAAAAGGCCAACGGGCTGATCGAAGCCTACTGCGCCGGCGACGAGCGCCTGTTCTACGCCGACACCGCCGCGCCCATGCTCGCCGGAGGGGGCAAACCCGGCAGCGAACTATTCGTGGAGGACGGCCTGCACCTTAGCGCCGCGGGGTACCGGCTCTGGTCGCAGGTTCTCAAACCGGTGCTGGAAAAAGCCCTGGCGCACGATCGGAAGGCCGACAGAGCGGTAAAAAACGTGGAATGAATCCCGCATGAAAAAAAAACCGCTTTCACCGCGCTGCGGGGGGATCGAAGCCGGGGGCAGCAAATTCGTGTGCGCTGTCGGCTCCGGCCCGCAGGATCTCCGCAATGAAGTTCGCTTTCCCACCGCCGCCCCGGAAGAGACCCTCGACCGCGCCGTCGCGTATTTCCGGGAGCAGCACCGCGAGCGCCCGCTGACCGCCATCGGGGTAGGCTCCTTCGGCCCGGTGGACGCCCGGCGCGGCTCTCCCACCTTCGGGTACATCACCACCACCCCCAAACCCGGCTGGGCCAACACCGACTTCGCCGGGCGGCTGGAGCGGGCGCTGGGGCTGCCGGTGTATTTCGATACCGACGTCAACGCCGCGGCTTTCGGCGAGCATACCTGGGGCGCAGCCCGGAATCTGCACGACTTCCTCTACCTCACCGTCGGCACCGGCGTCGGCGGGGGCGCGATGGCCAACGGGCTGCTGCTGCACGGGTTCAATCACATCGAGGCCGGGCACATCCGCGTTCCCCATGACCGCGAGCGCGATCCCTTTCCCGGCAACTGCCCGTTCCACGGGGATTGTTTAGAGGGACTGGCCTCCGGCCCGGCCCTGGAACAACGCTGGGGCTGCCGCGCCGAAACCCTGCCGCCGGAGCATCCCGCCTGGGAGTTGGAGGCGGAGTACCTGGCCCACGCGGCGGTAAATTTCCTGCTCACCCTGGCCCCGCAGCGCGTCATCCTGGGCGGGGGAGTGATGGAGCAGCGGCAGCTCTTCCCCCTCATCCGCCAGAAGGTGAGCCGGTTATTGAACAATTACATCCCACTCCCGGAAATCGCCGCGCATTTAGACCAATACATCGTCCCCCCGGAATTGGGGAACCGCGCCGGAATCTTAGGCGCCATCGCCCTGGCGCAAAAAGGCGGGAACGGCGGGGAGCGTTAGCAGGGGCACGGGCAGGGTGCAGTGGTAGAGACGTTGCAGTGCAACGTCTCAGGGGCAGTATAAAATTGCCAATTGGCAATTAGCAATTGGCAATTGCCAATTATTACGGAGGAAAGAGGCGATTGCTGCAATCTTCAATCTTCCATCTTCAATTTTCCATCCCCAAAACCTTTCCTTTCTTGACAAAAGAACCGCGTTGTCGTACTTTGCCCTGCCCGGTTGACCCGGGGCGCTCCCCGCGGCCGCCGGCGACCGTCGGTTGACGCACCCATTGGAGGCTTTTCCGCGTGAGATACGGTTTGATCGCCAATACCCGCAAAGACCTGTTCTGGAAAGAGCTTCCCGGCCTGCTGGCCTGGTTCGAGAAGAACCGCGTTCCCCTGGTTCTCTCGGAGAGCATTCCCGCAAACGCCCGCTTCGCTATCGCGAATTTCCCCGCTTTTCCGGAAAACGAGCTTCCCGGCCGTTGCGATATGATCCTGGCCGTCGGCGGCGACGGCACCATTCTGCGCACCGTGCACCTGGTGAGCGCCGCGGAAACCCCCATTTTGGGCGTCAACGTGGGGGGATTGGGCTTCCTCACCGAAATCCCCTTGGAAAGCTTCATTCCCGAATTCGAAAAAATCGTTGCCGGGGAATACCGGGTGGAGAAGCGCATCATGCTCAAGGGCGTTATCGAGGGCGACCCCCAACCGCTCTACGGGCTGAACGAAATCCTGATCGACAAGGGCAGTTCCGTGCGGGTGATCCAGATCGAGACCGAGGTGGACGGGCAGTACCTCAACACCTACATCGCCGACGGGCTGCTGATCTCCACCCCCACCGGCTCCACCGGCTACTCCCTCTCCTCCGGCGGCCCGATCGTGGTGCCCTCCACGGAGGCGCTGGTGATCAACCCGGTCTGCCCGCACTCCCTCACCAACCGCCCCACCATCATTCCCGAGAACGCGAAAATCAGCGTGCGGGTGCGCACCGAGCACCGGGAGTTCATCATCGCCGCGGACGGGCAGAACGTGCACTACTGCCCCACCCGCACCCGCCTGACCGTGGAAAGAGCGCCCTTCTGCGCCCATTTGGTGAAGCCTTCGCAGAGCAATTTCTTCCACCTGCTGCACAGCAAGCTGAACTGGGGCAAGGATTTCCGGGATAAAAAACGCTGGAGCCACGACTCCTGATGGCCGGGATCGCGCTGCTGCTCGCGTTGGCGGTCTATTTCTACTTCCTGGCCTGGGCGCTGCGGGGTTTGAAAAGGCTCGCCGCAAAATCCCTTCCCCGCGCGCAAAACGAGGCGGAGCCGCGCCCCTTTTCGGTGATCATCGCCGCCCACAACGAGGCGGGGAGCATTGCCCGCTGCTTAGAAAAGTTAACGCGCCAGAACTATCCCGCGGGGTTGTACGAGATCATCGTCGCGGCGGACCGCTGCAGCGATGAGACCGCGGCCCTCGCCCGCGCGTTTCAAAAAGAATTTTCCCGCCTGAAAATCATCGAAATTACCGCTGCGCCGCCGGGCGTATCCCCCAAAAAACACGCCCTGGCGCGGGCCGTCGAGGCCGCGGCGCACGAACACCTGCTCTTTTTGGACGCGGACGTGGTTCCCACGGAGCACCACCTGTGGGCCATGAACCGCAGTTTTGCGGGGGGCGCCGCCGCGGTGGTCGGCCTGATGAAATTCTTCCCCCCCCAAAACCTCTGGCAGAAATTTTTGGTATTCGAAAAGTTAGTCAGCTGGTGCATCGCCGGGGCGGGGATCGGGCGGGAGCGCCCGCTCATCGCCTACGGGGGCAACTGGGGATACACGAAGAGCGCCTTCCGGCAGATCAACGGGTTCGCGGGCATCGAATCCTCCTTAGGGGGGGACGACGACCTGCTGCTGCAAAAGATGGGAGAGCAGCGCCTGCCGGTGCAGATGTGTTTGGAGCCGCAGGGCTGGATTCGCACCGCCCCGCCGGAGAGCTTCCGGCGGTTCCTGCGCCAGCGCCGGCGGCATTTTTCCGCGGGGAAGAGATACCGCCCCGCTTTGCAGGCGGGATATTTCCTCTTCCACGCCAGCAACCTCATCCTCTGGCTGGGGGGGCTGTTCTACTGGCCGGGGCTGTTTTTTCTGTTCCTGAAATTGGCCGGCGACGCGCTGGTCCTCCGGCAGGGGCAGAAACTCTTCCGGGAGGAATTCTCCCTTCCCGCCGTGCTGGGGTTCGATTTTTTATACCTGGTTTACAACACCCTCATCGGCCCCTTGGGGCACCTCGGGAGGGTGAAGTGGTAGGGGGCTTGCGCATTATGGTAATGATACTGTTGGGGAATTACACTTTCAATTCCCCGCCTTAACAAGAGCCTGCCCTGGAACGCCGGGGAGGGGAAAAACCTTTGCGGTCTTTATTTCTTTTTCTGTTACTATTCAGCCACAGAGACCACAGAGGTCACAGAGGAAGATTTGGGGGTATCCACCACTTCGTGGAGAGCATTTAGAGCCTTATATCCCTTTTTTTATGTCTCTGTGCTCTCTGTGGCCTCTGTGGCAAAACGCCTGAATAGTTACCTTTTTCTTCAGTAAACTTTCCAGGTTTTTGCGCACGGTTTTGGTGTTGGGGTGGTTTTTGCCCAGGGTTTTCTCAAGAATTTGCAGGGCGCGGCGGAAGAGGGGTTCGGCTTCGCTCCCCTCAAAGACCTCAAAGGTTTCAAAAACCTTTGAGGTCTTTATTTCTTCTCCGCCAATAACCTTTCCAGGTTTTCGCGCACGGTTTTGGTGTTGGGGTGGTCTTTGCCCAACGCTTTTTCACAAATTTCCAGGGCGCGGCGGTGGAGGGGTTCGGCTTCGCTCCCCTCAAAGACCTCAAAGGTTTCAAAAACCTTTGAGGTCTTTATTTCTTCTCCGCCAATAAACTTTCCAGGTTCTTGCGCGCGGTTTTGGTGTTGGGGTGGTCTTTGCCCAACGCCTTTTCATTGATCTCCATGGCGCGGCGGTAGAGGGGTTCGGCTTCTCCATACTTGCCCTGATCCTTGAGCAAGCCTGCCAGGTTGTTTAAGCTGTTTGCCACTTCGGAATGCTCCGGCCCCAATTGCTTTTCCCGGATCTCCATGGCGCGGCGGTAGAGGGGTTCGACTTCGGCATAGTTGCCCTGGTCGTAGAGCAAGAGCGCCAGGTTGTTTAAACTTTGCGCCACGTCGGGATGGTTTGGCCCTAATTGTTTCTCGCGGATTTCCATGGCGCGGCGGTAGAGGGGTTCGGCTTCGGCATAGTTGCCCTGGTCGTAGAGCAAGTTCGCCAGGTTGTTTAACGCGGATGCCACATTCGGGTGGTCTTTGCCCAATGCCTTCTCCCAAATCTCCATGGCGCGGCGGTAGAGGGGTTCGGCTTCGGCATAGTTGCCCCGGGCCTGGAGTAATGACGCCAGGTTGTTTAAACTTTGCGCCACGTCGGGATGGTTTGGCCCTAATTGCTTTTCCCGGATCTCCATGGCGCGGCGGTAGAGGGATTCGGCTTCGGCATATCGGCCCTGAGCCTGGAGCAAGGCCGCCAGGTTGTTTAAACTCTGCGCCACGTTGGGATGCTCCGGCCCCAATTGCTGCTCCCGGATTTCCAGGGCACGGCGGTAGAGGGGTTCGGCTTCGGCATAGTTACCCTGAGTCTTCAGCAAGAGCGCCAGGTTGTTTAAACCGGTCGCCACCAACGGATGATCTTTGCCCAACCCCTTCTCATAAATTTCCAGGACACGGCGGTAGAGGGGTTCGACTTCCCCATATTTGCCCTGGTCGGAGAGCAAGAGCGCCAGGTTGTTTAAGCGGGTGGCGACATCGGGGTGGTCTTTGCCGAGGATCTTCTCACCGATCTCCAGGGCGCGGCGGTAGAGGGGTTCGGCTTCGGCATAATTGCCCCGGGCGCGAAGCAATTCCGCCAGGTTGTTTAAGCGGGTGGCGACCGCGGGGTGGTTTTTGTCGAGGGCTTTTTCGTCAATCTCCATGGCGCGGCGGTAGAGGGGGTCGGCCTGGGCATAGTTACCCTGGGCGGAGAGCAAGCCCGCCAGGTTGTTTAAAGCGGAGGCGACATTCGGGTGATCTTTGCCCAATGCTTTTTCCCAAATTTTAAGGGCGCGACGGTAGAGGGGTTCGGCGCGGGTGTATTGGGCGAAATCAGCGTAGAGTGCCGCGAGGTTGTTTGCTAATATGGCAAGGTCAGGGTGCTCATCGGGGAAGCAGTCTAAAATCGACTGCCCAGGCTCCATGTATTTGGCTTTTTGGAGGGGGGTTTCTTGCGGCTGCCGGTAGAGCTTTGCCGCCAGGGCTTTGATGAGGCTGCGGCAGGTTTCGAGCCGGGGCTGCAGCTTTGCGCGGGCGACTTCCTGGATGACCTGGTGGCAGAATACCTGACCGTCCTGCGCTTGCAGCCAGCCTTTTTCGACCAGACTGTTGAGGGGGTCTTTGCTGGAAAGCTTCAGCCACTCGCCAAGCTCGCCGCGGTCGAGGTAGAGGGGAGGCAGCACGGAGAGGTTGGCGAGGACGTGGCGCTCGTCTTCCCCCAGGGCGGAGAGGTCGAAGACTTTTTCGAGGTGCTGGAAGAGGCGGCGGCGGGCGGTTTCGCCGTGCCAGGCGGTGGAGACGGTTTCGTTGATGCCGCCGAGGTTGAAACCGGCCTGCTTTAGTTTTTCCAGCAGGGCGGGCAGGGAGAGGCCGGCAGCGGCGGCGGTTTTGGCGAGCAGCTCCACGGCGAGGGTGTGGTAGCCGGCGCGTTGGAGGAGTTTTTCCAGGGCCTGTTCGTCTGCTTTGCCCTGGTAGTGGCGCAGGAACAGCTCCCGGCATTTTTCGGGGCTGAGGAAGCCGAGGGGACAGGCATCGAAGCCGCCGAGGGAGAGGCGGGAGTTGGCGATGACTTTGCAGGGCAGGGCGCGCAGGCGGGGCAGAGCCGGGTCTTCGGGGTTGTCGATGTTGTCGATGATGAGCAGGGAGCCGGGGTCGAGGCTGCTAAGTTCGAGCAGGACGTCGGCGAAGCGCTCCTCCAGGGTCTGGCCTTTGGCCGCGGGAATGCCGATGAACTGGGTCGCGAAGGATTCTTTGAGGCTGCCGAGGTAGTCGATCCAGGCGAGGCGGGCGCAGCGGTCGAAGCTCTCCCAGAAATAGCGGCGGCAAAGCTCGGTTTTGCCGACCCCGCCGAGGCCGTTGATGAGCACGACGGGATGCCGGGCTTTTAAGCGGGCCTCCAGATCCTCAAGCTCCGCCTCCCTGCCGAGGAAACCCGGGTTCTTCGGCGGCAGGGAGGTCAGGCTTTTTTTGGCGGCTGGGGCCGGGGAGGTTCGTGGATGGTGACATTATAATCCCCGCCTACCTTGCCGGGGCTGAAGTCGCCTTTGGTTTCGATGCGGTCGCCGGTTGGGGTTGCGGCGGGGGAGGTTTTGCGGTGGAAGAAGATTTTTTTGAGCGCGAAGCCGATGAACATGGCCCCGGCGCCGCCGAAGAGCCATTGGTAGTTGTCGATGATCCAGTTCCAGAGGGTTTGCATCATCCTTTTGCTCCCTTCAAGTCTCTTCATGTTATGCAATAGAACAACAAAATATGCTGAAATAAATTAAGCGCGGGAGTGCGGGTTGTCAACCGCCGGATATATTTTCTATCTCCCCGCTACACCGGCCTTTTCCGCAAAATCACCGCCAGCAGCAACAGAGCCGCCAGCGCCGCCGCTGCCCAGCCGGCAATGGCAACCAGCGCCGGGGCGGTATTTTTTACGGCAATGCCGAGGTAGGCCCAGGCGATCACCGCGGCGTAGGCAATGTCCCGCCGGGGATGGGCCGCCGCAAAGGCAATCGCCAGCCCGGTGGCGAGCATCACCACAAACCACGCCTCCCCGGGAACGCCCCAGCCGCTCCAGTTCCAGTAATCCAGCAAAATGGTGACGTTGGCAATGGCCGCCACGCTGATCCAGGCCAGGTAGATGCTGAAGGGGATCTGCACCGCCCAACGGGTCGCGGGGGATGCCGCGGAGCGCCCCCGGTCCAGGCGCAGGTAAATGGCGATCAGCAGCAGCAACAGCGCCAGCATGGCGATCACGGTGAGGGGGAAGAGCAGGTAGTGCCACAGAAACAGCCAGGCGACGTTGGCGGCGCAGCTATACGCAAACAGCCAGCCGATGCGCTGTAAATATTCATCATTGCGCCGCGCCGGGGCCAGTTGGTAAATTGCATAGGCCAGGAGCCAGAGGTAGATCACTCCCCAGATGGAGAAGACGTACCCCGCAGGGGTAAAATACACCGCAAAGCGGCCGGAGATTTCCCCGGTGGTCAGCCCGTTCAGGGGCAGAAAATTGGCCAGAAAATTCACTACAATAGTAGCTAAAATGGCCAGCAGGTTAACAATCTGTCGGGACATGGAGGAGCCTCGCTGGTTAAGGGTGGGGGTAATGCGTAATGCGTAATGCGTAACTCGTAATGTTTAACTTGTATTGCGTAGTGCGTATTCCGTTTTTATTACGCATTACGTTTCACGCATTACGCAATCCGCAATCTTTTAACCGCCGGAGTATAAGCGATTATACTGAAAAATTCAAGGGAGCAAACTTATGGCAAGTACGAACGAACTTCACGTGGTGCTGGGGGCCAGCGGGGGGCTGGGGAAGGCGGTGGTGCGGGAACTCGCTGCACAGGGCAAAAGAGTGCGCGCCGCCAATCGCAGCGGCCGGGCGGAAGCGCCCCCGGGCGTGGAAACGGCGGCCTGCGACGCCGCCAACCCGGAGCAGGTGCGGGAGGTTTGCCGGGGAGCGCGGGTGGTGTACCACTGCGTGAACGTACCCTATCCGCAATGGTTCGCCCTGCTCCCGCCGATTACGGAGGCGATCATCGCAGGCGCGGCGGCGGCCGGGGCCAAGCTGGTCGTGGGCGACAATCTCTACATGTACGGCCCGGCGAGCGTTCCCCTGCGGGAAGACCTGCCCAATAACGCCGTTTCCCGCAAGGGGCGGCTGCGGGCGGAATTGGCAAACAAATTATTGGAAGCTCACCGCCAGGGAAAAGTGCGGGCGGCAATCGGGCGCGGCTCGGATTTCTACGGGCCGGGGGTGCTCAACGCCGTGGCCGGGGAGCGGCTCTTCGCGGCGGCCCTGCAGAATAAAACCGTGAACCTGATCGGCGACCTGGACCAGCCCCACACCTACACCTTTATCAACGACTTTGCGAAGGGCATGCTCACCCTGGCGGAACGAGAAGAGGCCCTGGGGGAGGTCTGGCACCTTCCCAACGCCGAGACCCTCACCACCCGGCAATTTGCGGAACTGGTATTTCAGCAAACCGGAACCCGCCCGGCCGTTCGCGGGGCCGGGCGCGGGTTGGTCGCCCTGTTAGGCCTGTTCAATCCCATCCTGCGGGAGCTGAAAGAAGAACTGTATCAATTCCAGCAGCCCTTCATCGTGGACCACGGCAAATACGCCCGGGTCTTCGGAACGCAGATCACCCCCCACGAAGAGGCGATCCGCCAGACTTTGGAGTGGTTCCGGGGGCGGGGGGAATAGGCAAGTAGGCAGTCAATGTCGTTTAGTTAAGGGCATCGAGACTAAAATTCACTATTCTGAGTTCACCGTTCACAATTCACAATTGCTATAATAGTGAATGGGGAATAGTGAATGCTTGACTAAATGGCATTGACTGCTTACTGCCCTGCGCTCAGCACGCCGCTTCTAACTTCGGATAGGGCGCGGGAAGGTCGATGAGGTGGCCGGATTTTTGGGATTTGGTATAGAGGTAGAACCGGTTCACCGGGTTGGGTTCGATAACTAAGGGAACCCGCTCGGCCACCGCGACGCCGAAGGCCTCCACCCCGGCGATTTTTTGGGGATTGTTGGTCAACAGGCGGATGGATTTCACGCCCAATTTGTGCAGCATCGCCGCGGCCACGTCGTAGCGGCGCAGGTCGTCGGGAAAGCCCAATATATGGTTGGCTTCCACGGTATCGTAGCCCTGCTCTTGCAGCGCGTAGGCGCGGATTTTATTGCCCAGGCCGATTCCCCGCCCCTCCTGGCGCATATAGAGCACCATACCCCGCTCCTGTTCGGAAATATACTTCAGGGCGCTTTGCAGCTGCTCCCGGCAGTCGCACTTCAGGGAGCCTAACACCTCGCTGGTGAGGCATTCGGAGTGCACCCGCACCGGGATCTGCTCCCCGTCCCCGATCTCGCCTTTGATAATCGCCAAATGCTCTTTATGATCAACGGTGTTGCGAAACACAACCACCTTGAAATCGCCGTACAGGGTCGGAAGATTGGTCTCGGCGTAAATCGAAACCTTTTCCTTCAGACGAACAGGCATGTGAAGCTCCTTTCCACAGTTTGATGAGGTTGCAAACCACGTGCACGCTCTTAGATGATCGATTTGCGGATTGGATACAGGGTATTTTTGCCGGGGAAATAATTTCGACTCTATTGGCAGAATGATCGATCGGCAGAATAATTACGAATCATTTTCTGAATCATTCTGCCATCAAAAATCATAGCAAGAAGGCGTTCCCTTTCGGTCACGAAATTTGAAAATTTTGATCATATACTCGTTAAGGCTAAAAATTGGATTTTACCGCAGAGAGCGCGGAGGGCGCAGAGTTTTTGTTTTTTATAAAATTACCCTCTGCGATCTTTGCGCTCTCCGCCCCAAGGGGGCTCCTTCGGAGCGGTTAAAAAAAGCTAAAATTAACCCTTAATGAGTATAATTGAACGGTGGAGGGAAATATGGGCCAACTCTTAGCGGGCATCTGTCAAGAGGAGTGCAGAATTTATTCCGCACGGTTAGTGCAAAATGAATTTTGTGGCAAGGCCACTCCTTTCCGAAGGAATCTACGATCGGAGCACTCCTTTGCACACCCAATGACCACCAATGACTACCAATGACCATCAATGACTACCGAAGGACCAGCAAATGACCACTACCCCTCTCTCTTCCGGAGGGTTTCCTTGAGAATCTTCGCCACTTCGTTCATGTGGTAGGGTTTGGGCAGGAAGCCGTCGATGTGGGAATATTTGTGGATGATTTTTTCCTGGTCGGCATAGCCGCTGGAGAGCAGGATACGGATCTTCGCATCGATGCGGTGGATCGCTTTGACCGTGGCGATCCCGTCCATGTGCGGCATGGTGTAATCGACGATGGCCACGTGAATGTTGGGGGTGCTGCGGGCAATCCGCAGGGCGTTTTCCCCGCTCTCCGCGGCCAGCACGTTGTAGCCTAAGGTAACCAGCAGCTCGCTGAGGGTTTCCCTTATGCCCGCTTCGTCGTCCACGATCAAAATATTCTCATGGCCGTTCGCCGCCGGCGCGGGCGCTGTTACGGCCGCGGGGGCGGCAATCTCCGCCGGCTTCAGATAGACGTGAAACGCGGTTCCCTTTTGCAGCCGGGATTCCACCGCGATGTGCCCGCCGTGGCTCTGCACAATGCCGTACACCACCGCCAGGCCCAGCCCGCTGCCCTGGTCCACGCTCTTGGTGGTAAAAAACGGATCGAAAATTTTATCCAAATGCTCCGGGGCGATTCCCGCGCCGGTGTCGCGCACGCTGATCTTCACGTAGCGCCCCGCCGGCCCGTTTGGGGGGGTAAACTCTTGCAGAGCGGTCTGGAACGTCAGAACGCCCCCCTGCGGCATGGCGTCGCGGGCGTTCAGCGCCAGGTTCATCAGCGCCTGGTTGAGGTGGGTTTCATCGGCGTTGACCGGGGGGGCCGCGGGGTCCAAGCGCAATTCGATTTTGATCCGGCTGCCCAGGGCGTTGCGCAGGGTTTCGGCCAGCCGGCGGATCAGTTGATTGGGCGAGAGCGGGGCCAGGTTCACCTCGTGGGTGCGGGAGAACATCAGCAATTGGCGGTTCAGCTCCGCGGCCCGCTCCGCCGCGGTCTGGATGATGGAGGCACGTTTCAGCGCCTCTTCCCGGTCGCCGGCTTTGGCGCGCAGCAAATCCACGTTGGGGATGATGATTCCTAAGATGTTATTGAAATCATGGGCGATCCCGCCCACCAGGGTTCCCAAACTTTCCATTTTCTGCAAATGGAGCACCTGCCGGCGGGAATCTTTCAACTCGGAATTGGCCTGTTCCAAGCGCCCGGCTTTTTCGCGCAGGGCCTGGAACAGGCGAATCTTGTCCAGGGTGATGGCGGATTGGTGCGCCAGGGCGGTGATGAGGTGCATATCTTCGGTGAAGAAAACCCCCTTGCGGCGCTGCACGTACACCGCCGCCCCGTATTTATAATCCCGGTCGCACAGCGGTACGGTGATGAGGTAGAGCGCTTCCGGCTTGCTGATTCCCAATTCCGCCAGATCGGGCGCTTGCACGCTCTCTTCCGCCAGATAGAAGGATTGATTCTCCCGGTAGGTTCGCCAGACCGCGCCCCGGCCCTCCCCGATGGAGCGCAACCGCTGCAACAATTTTTCCGGATGGGATTTGACCGGGGCGAGGTGGTTCTTGCGTTCATCCCATAAAAACACCGCGCACTCCTCGGCTTCCACCAGCTCGCTGCCGGCGGAGACCAGCAGCTCCACGATCTCGCGGTTGGAATTGCAGCGGAAGATGTCGTAGCTGACCTTGATGAGGCTGGCTAACTTCCGGGCATATTTCATGTTTTTGTCGTGGGCGGCTTCTAACTCCGCGGTCTTTTGCAGCAATTTTTGATTGAGCGCGGCAAGGCGGTGCTGGTTTTCCAGGATTTCCTGCTGGGTGAGGAACTTATCGGAAACGTCCAAAATGGCGGCCACCAGCGCCCGGGCTTCCCCCTGCGCTTCCCGAAGCACGGCCACGTTGATTTCCACGATCTTTTTGCGCCCGCCGGGAAACCCGATCGCGGCCAGGTAGCCTTCCACGTTGCCCCCGGAGGCGGCTAAGTGGCTCCGGATGATGTTAAAATCATTCGCCCCGAGCAGTTTTTCCAGGTTGGCGGCCGCTAATTCCGCGGGATCGATTTCGAAAAATTCAGCGGCGCTTCCGTTGGCCTGCAAGATTCTGCCGGAGGGATCGGCTAATAGAAGGGGAACCGGGGTGAGCTGGAAAAGGGAGCTTTGCCGGGAGTGGGGCGGGGGCGCGCCGCCTCCTTCTCCCGCAAGCGCCGCGGCGGCAAGAGGATCTCTCCCGGCCTCGAAATATTCTTCGATAATTTTGGCGGCCAGCTGCGCCGGGCGGGAGAGCGCCCGGGCAAACAGCGCGGTGAGCAGCGTTAGGAGCGCGCCTAAAATGCCGGTAAAGAGGATAACCTCGCGGATTTTGCGGGACATTTTTTCATCCAGCCAGCGGCGATTGAACCCGGCCGCCAGGTATCCCTGGGTTTCCCCGTTGTAGATGACCGCCTGGCGAATCAGCAAATACCCATCAGCCTCCAGGCCGTCGCGGTTGGACTGGCGGAAGCGGTTGAGCAGGGAGACGTGCTCCTCATCCCGCAGCCCGAAAACGCGCTTCCCGCTCGCGGCGGAAAGGTAGAGAAAAGAAATTTCTTCCCGGTCGGTTAGCGGCTGCAGGGTTTGTTCGATAAAATCGATTTGATAGAGCCACAGGCTGGCGGCGATTTTTTCGGAGAGGGTCCCTAATTCCGAGCGCGCCTCCCGGAAAAAATCCTCTTTCAATTGCTCCCTCTCCCGGTAGAGGGTATATCCCTGGAATAAGATGAGCAGAATGAAGATAACCGCGGATAAAGACCAGAGTTTAAGGCGGATCGAAACCTGATTCAGCGGCTTTTTCATGGTAGCGCTTGCTCCCGTGCGCGGCGGCGCCGCAAGGGTAAATTGCCCTGAAATTCCCTTTCGCCAAAGCAATCCGAATGAAACGATCTTAATTTAGGAGATCGGGCGCAGGGAGTCAAGCGAGATAAACCGGCTGCCGGGCGGTTTTTCGCTTGCTCGTTTACCCCCAGCGCCCTAAATTGCCCGACCAGGGAAGATGAAATTGTCGGCGCTAAAGCGGGAAACTCTCACTCAACAGCGAAAGGATACAGCATGGCTCAACACCTGGAAGCGGCGCGCGCGGTTCTGGCCGGCGTGAAACGGGATTTGATGCGTAAAGCGAACGTGGTGGCGGTGGGGATCGGTTACAAGACCGCCGGGGGAGTGCAAAGCGAGGAGATAGCGATCATCTGCTCGGTGGAAAAAAAGCTGCCCGGGGCCGATTTGCCCGCCGCCGACCGGGTTCCCGATTCCTTCCAGGGAATTCCTACGGACGTGATCGAGACCGGGCGGATTGTTGCGCAGCAGGATCCCACCGGCAAAATTCGCCCGGTTCCGGGGGGCGTGAGCGTGGGGCATCGCGCCATTACCGCGGGAACGTTAGGCTGCTGGGTGAAAAAGAACGGGGAGTTTCACGCCCTCTCCAACAACCACGTGCTGGCGGACAGCAACCGCGCTTCCATCGGCGACGCGATTTTGCAGCCGGGGCCGCACGACAGCGGGGTATATCCCCGGGATAGAATCGCCGAATTGAGCGCGTTCATTCCCATCCAATTCGGGGGGCCGGATAATTTAGTGGACGCCGCCATTGCCCGGGCGGTGGAAGTGGAAAACGGGGGGTCGGGCTGCGCCTTTGCCGGGGCGATTGCCCGGGTGCTCAACCGCGGGGCTGCGGCCGCGGGCCGGAAAACCCGCCTGAAACCGGTGAAAATCAGCGCCATTGAGGACGTCGTGCGCAACGAAATTCTAAATATCGGGGTGGTGAGCGAGCTGGCGGAAGCGACCCTGGGAATGGAAGTGAAAAAAATGGGGCGCACCACCGGCCTGACCTTCGGCGCGGTGCAGCAGATCGACGCCACCGTGAAAGTGGATTACGGCAACCAGTCGGCCTTTTTTGTGGATCAGATTATCACCACGGATATGAGCCAGGGCGGCGACAGCGGCTCCGCGGTGGTCGCCAAAAACGATAACAAGCTGGTCGCGCTGCTCTTTGCCGGCAGCGATACCATAACGGTGATGAACCGGATTCAGAACGTGTTTTCGGCGCTGGGGATTACGTTTTAGTATGGATTGATGGAGTAATGGAGTAATGGATTAATGGAGTGCTGGATTAATGGATTGATGGAGTGCCGGAGTAATGGATTGGTGGGATAATGGATGGTTGGATAACAATTTAACGGTTCAGCCGGGCGATCCAATACTCCAACAATCCATTACTCCATCACCGCCTCCCTCCCGGCGTTCACTCCTCCACACGATCTATCAGCTTCGCCTCCAACAATACCCGGTTGACCATCTCCCAGTCGAATCCCTTCCCCTGCAAATGGCGGATCAATTTTTCGCGGCGTTTGGGGAGGGGAACGTGGCGGTGGCGGGCTAAAAATTTTTCCGCGATTTCCCGGGCGACCTCTTCCTGGGGCTGCTGCTGAAAGAATTCTTCTAAAATCGGCTGGAAAATCGCCGGCGGAACGCCCCGGGAGAGCAGTTTTTCGCGCAGCAGGTTTTTGCCGCAGGGGCGGAGCAGCAGCTCGTCGTGGATAAACTGGCGGGAAAATTTCTCATCATTGATCAAATCCACCTTTTGCAAATCGTTCAGGGCCGGCTCGATAAGCTCCGGCAGGTACCCCTTGCGCAGGATTTTCAGGAGCAGCTCTTTGCGGCTGTGGGGGCGGATGGCCAGGTATTTGAGCGCCTGATCTTTGGCGCGGCGAACGCCGTCTTCCCGCAGGATTTGGCGGTATTCTTCATCGGAGAAGGATTTCCCCGGCGCAAACCCGTACCTGGCCGCGGTTTCCGGGCTGAAAATCTGCTCCTCGCCGCTGTCCCAGTAAACGATGAATCGCTCCGGGCGGCGGCGCTTGAACTCGATGTGGATGATCTCAGGCATGAAAAACGGGGGTTGGGTGTTCGGGTGTTATGGTGTTTAAGTCTTTTCAGTACCCGGAAAGATCGAAGTAGCGGAACACTATAAATGCGAATTAAGAGTTGAAATATATGAATGGATTCGGAGGCGCAGCGGTGCTTAACATCCCCCCTGTCCCCCCTTCAAAGGGGGGACAGGGGGGATGTCGTAAGCCGATTCTAAGCTAAATCCGATACAGTACTTTCAACCCTTAATTTGCATTATAACACCCGAACACTATAACACTCCGAACAATTTACTCTTTTTTCGCCGCTTTTTTCGGCTCGGCAGCTTTGGGTTCCTGGGGAGCGGGCTCAGCTTCCTGCGAATCTATGTTGAGTTTCTGGCGCACTAATTTTTCCAGTTTGTCGCGGAACTCCAGGTTCTCTTTGAGAGACGATTTCACGTTCTCGCGCCCCTGGCCCAAACGTTCCTCGCCGAAATTATACCAGGTGCCGCTTTTTTGCACGATGTTCAACTCCGTGGCCAGGTCCAGCAGATCGCCCTCTTTGGATATGCCCTCCGAATACATGATGTCGAATTCGCACTCCTTGAACGGGGGGGCCATTTTATTCTTCACCACCTTCACCTTGGTGCGGTTGCCGACCAGATCTTCCCCGTTTTTGATCGCGGCCACCCGGCGGATATCAATGCGGATGGAGGTGTAGAACTTCAGCGCCCGCCCGCCGGTGGTGGTTTCCGGGTTGCCGAACATTACCCCGATTTTTTCCCGGAGTTGGTTGGTGAAGAGCACGCAGGTGTTGGATTTGCTCACTGTGGCGGTCAGCTTGCGCAGCGCCTGGGACATCAGGCGGGCCTGCAAGCCCATGTGGGAATCGCCCATCTCCCCGTCGATCTCCGCCCGGGGCACCAGGGCGGCCACGGAGTCGATCACCACCACGTCCAGCGCCCCGCTGCGCACCAGGGTTTCCACAATTTCCAATGCCTGTTCTCCGTAATCCGGCTGGGAGACCAGCAAATTCACCGTATCCACCCCCAATTTGCGGGCGTAGAGGGGGTCCAGGGCGTGCTCGGCGTCCACGAACGCGGCCAGCCCCCCGGTTTTTTGAGCTTCGGCAATGATGTGCAGCGCCAGGGTGGTTTTCCCGGAAGATTCCGGGCCATAGATCTCCACGATCCGCCCCCGGGGAATCCCCCCGATGCCTAAGGCGAAATCCAGCGAGATGGAGCCGGTGGGAATTACGTCCGCCTTGACTTTGGGGCGGTCGCCCAACCGCATAATGGAGCCTTTTCCGAACTGGCGCTCGATCTGGGTCATCGCCAGGCCGACAGCTTTCTGTTTATCTTCGTTTTCCATACTCGTGCTTCCCTCAATTGTTAAAATTAATATAGTGAACGAAAATACACGCTCAAATATAAAGCGGGTGTTTCAGATATACAATAGGAAAAAATGTTAATTTTGGTGGCAGTAAAGCGTAACTCGTAAAACGTAACTCGTAATGCGTATTCCGTATTCCGTTTTGCTACGCATTACGTTTTACGCATTACCCCGGCTACCCGGGCAGTATGCATTACGCAATACGCAATAGCCATCCCCCCTCAATACCCCTCATGCTCGGTGCGCCGGATGATCTCCTCCTGCAGCGCCGGGGTAAGGTCCACGAAGTAATCGCTGTAGCCGGCCACCCGCACGATCAAATCGCGGTATTCCCCCGGGCGCTGCTGCGCTTTGCGCAGGGTCTCCGCGGTCACCACGTTGAACTGCACGTGATGCCCGTCCATCGCAAAATAGGAGCGGATCAGGTGCGCCAACTTCGTGAGGCCATCGTCGTCGCTCAACAAGGAAGGAGTGAATTTCTGGTTCAGCAATGTGCCGCCGGTGCGCAGGTGGTCGATCTTGGCGGCGGATTTCAACACCGCGGTAGGCCCGCGGCGGTCCGCCCCCTGCACCGGGGAAATCCCTTCCGAGAGCGGCATCCCCGCCTTTCTCCCGTCCGGAGTCGCTCCCGCCACGCTCCCGAAATAGACGTGGCAGGTCGTCGGCAGCAGGTCGATGCGAAAAAACCCGCCTTTGGTGTTGGGACGCCCGTCCACCGCGGCAAAATAGGCCTCGAAGACCTGCTTCAGCAGCGCGTCCGCATAGTCGTCGTCGTTGCCGTATTTGGGGGTATCGTTCAGCAGGGCGCGGTGCAGGGATTCGTATCCCGTAAAATCACCCTCCAGCGCCCGGAGCAGCTCCGGCAGGCTGAGGGTCTTGCGGTCGAAGACGTGGTATTTGAGCGCCGCCAGCGCATCGGTGATGCTGCCTAACCCCACTCCCTGGATGTAGGAAGTGTTATAGCGCGCCCCGCCGGCGTTGTAATCCTTCCCCTTCGCGATGCAGTCATCGATCAGCAGGGACATGAACGGCGCCGGCATGTAGCGGGCGTAAATCCGTTCGATCACCCGGTTTCCCTTGATCTTGATGTCGATGAAGTGCTGCAATTGTCGTTGAAAAGCGGCAAAGAGGTCTGCAAAGGTGCGGAATTCCCCGGGGTCGCCGGTTTGCAGCCCGATCCGCTTCCCGTCACGCGGATCGACGCCGTTGTGCAGGGTGATTTCCAGCACCTTCACCAAATTGAAATAGCCGGTGAGGATGTAAGCCTCTTTCCCGAACGCGCCGGTCTCCACGCAGCCGCTGGCCCCGCCGTTGCGGGCGTCGAGCAGGCTTTTGCCCTGGCGAAGCATTTCCTGAACGATGGCGTCGGTATTGAAAATCGAGGGCTGCCCGAAGCCGGTGCGCACGATTTTCAGCACCCGCTTGAGGAAGCGGTCGGGATTTTTCTTGCTGATCTGCGCCATGGAGCTGGGCTGCAGGATGCGCATCTCTTCGATCACGTCTAAAATCAGGTAAGAAAGCTCGTTCACTGCGTCGGAACCGTCCTCCTTCACCCCCCCGACGTTGATGAGGCAGAAATCGGTGTAGGTGTTGCTCTCCTGGGCGGTCACCCCCACCTTGGGCGGGGCGGGCTGGTTGTTGAACTTCACCCAGAAGCATTGCAGCAGTTCCCGAGCGCCCTCTTTGGTCAGCGTTCCTTCCGCCAACTCTTTTTCATAGAAGGGAAAGAGGTGCTGATCCAGCCGCCCGGGGTTGAAGGAGTCCCAGGTATTCAGCTCCGTGATCACCCCTAAGTGCACGAACCAGTAATATTGCAGCGCCTCCCAAAAGGTGCGCGGCGCGTGGGCGGGAACCCGCTCGCAGTTTTCGGCGATTTGCTCCAATTCCCGGCGGCGCGCGGGATCGCTCTCCTGCTGCGCCAGTTTCCGGGCTTTTTCGGCGTGGCGTCTGGCGAAGGCAATCAGCGCCTCCGCGCAGATGGCCATGGCTTGCAGTTGCTCGCGCTTCTCGAATGCTTCCGGGTCGTTGTAAAAATCCAGCCGCGCAACGGCTTCGTCGATCTCCCGCTGGAAATCCAGCATCCCCTTGCGGTAAATCTTGCCGTCCAACACGGTGTGGCCGGGAGCGCGCTGCTCCATGAATTCGGTGAAAATGCCCGCTTTGTAGGCTGCTTTCCAATCCTCATCCATTTCCGCGAAGATGCGCTCGCGGATGGATCTCCCTTTCCAGAAGGGGATGATCTTTTCTTCGTAAATCCGCCGGGTCTCCGCGTCACAGGCGAAGGGAATTTTTTCCCGGGAATGCAGGATTTCCAGGTCTTGCAGGCTGTGCACGCACAGTTCCGGGTAGGTGGGAGTGGCTTTCGGCTGCGGCCCCCGCTCGCCCACGATCAGCTCCCCGGGGTTGACGCAGACGGTTTTATTTTCCAAAACGTGTTTGAACGCCAAAGCCCGCGCTGCCGGAACGGAGACCCGTTCGGCGAGGCCGCCGGCGTAAAATTCGGTCATTAACAGCGCCCGCTCCGGGGAGAGGGAAGGGCGGGCGTTCAGGCTTTGTTCGCGAAGTTTTTTGACTCTCTCGTTCATGTTCATCCCTTTCCGGGTGATTTTGATTAAGGGCTTTCGCCCTTTTTATTGTACCACTGAACGCTAATGTGTTTCAATAACTCTGTGCGCTCAGTTGGGTACATTATTTTTTTCTGGCTCCCTTGGCGGGCAAGAATTTTACATCCCCTTGTATCCCCCTTCAAAGGGGGATTTTTTTAATTTCCCCCCTTTGAAGGGGGCCGGGGGGATGTCATTATGGCTCGATTAATTCTTCAAAGATCATAAGTTGGCACTCCTAACTCCTGAATCCATCATCCGCCGATTTTGACGTTATAGCCCATTGATACAAATCTATCTTCAACCCTGCTCAATTCCTCTGCAGATTGAACTTCTAAATGTTCTAACCGGTTGGGGAAACCAAACCGCTGGTTTTTGTCTTCGCTGAGGAGGTTGTAGGGCAGGGGATCGACCCGTTGAATATTCTTGAGCGGGCGGATGAAACCCGCGATTTGCTCCAGGTTCTTCTCCGTATCGGTGACCCCGGGAATGAGGGGGATACGAAGGAAGATAGGAACGCCGGTTTCGGCGAGTTTTTCCAAATTATTCAGAATGGGAGTATTGGAGACGCCGGTGTAGCGGAGGTGCTCCGCGTCATCCATCAATTTGAGGTCGTAGAGGATCAGGTTGACGCGGGGGAGGATTTTTTCAAAGGTAGCCCAGGAGGCGTAGCCGCAGGTATCCAGGGCCCGGTGGATCTCCCGCTCCGCGCAGGCGCTCAGCAGGGCCAGTAGAAAGTCCGCCTGCATCAGCGGTTCCCCGCCGGAAAAGGTTGCCCCGCCGCCGGATTGATCGTAAAAAATGGTATCTTTTTCGATTTCCCGCAGCACCTCGTCAACGCTCACTTCCCTGCCGATGGTTTCCCGGTTTTCGGCCTCGGAAGGGGCCGGGCATCTCCGGTGGTTGAAGGTGAGAAGGGTTTCGATTGCCGGGTTCATGCTCTCCGGGTTGTGGCACCACCGGCAGCGCAGCGGGCATCCCTTGAAAAACACCGTGGTGCGGATGCCGGGGCCGTCGTGCACGGTATATCTTCGCAGGTCAAAGATGACGCCGGTGGGTTCCATGGTTCGATTGCACATTTCCGGGCAGCCCTGTGGCGCAAGCCATGCCTTCGCACCAGGTCTTGCAGCGGGTGGAGATGGGGAAGCGATGGTTTGCCGGTACCCGGCAGGGCTAAGATTTCGCGTTTATTCCCCCCATCGGTGGAGTATAGCGGGAGTGGGAATTTAAATCCAGCACTTTTTGCAAATATTGTCGCGCCGGCAGGTGTTAGCAAGTGGTAAATTTTGACTGATGAGGAACGCCCCCATAACCTCCCGGAGGTTCCTCCGCAAGGAGCGGCTTCGCCATGACCCTCCGGGAGGCTGTTAATAGTGAGTATAGCTGGCAACCATCCAACCATCCAACCATCCAACCATCCAACCATTCAACCATTTAACCATCCGGCCATCCCTCTAAAGCTTATCGATCTGCTGTTTGTAAAGTGCAGCCTGCCGGCGAATCTTTTCCCGTTCTTCCTTCCCCATTTTGTCCAGGGTGCGGTACATCATTCCGATGCGGGGATTGTTTTCCAGCAAGGGGCGGTGAGTTTCGTGAAAATCCCAGAAGAGGCTGTTGAAGGGGCAGGCGTTCTCCCCGTGGCGTTTGGAGAAATCATAGGGGCAGGAAACACAGTAGTCGCTCATTTTGTGAATGTAATTGGCGCTGGAAACGTACGGTTTGGTGGCGGCGATGCCCCCGTCGGCGAACTGGCTCATGCCCCGGGTGTTGGTGATCTCCACCCACTGGATCGCATCGATGTAAATGCCCAGGTACCACTCATCCACCGCGTCGGGGTGAACCCCGGCCAGCAGGGCGAAATTGCCCGCCACCATCAGGCGCTGGATGTGGTGGGCGTAAGCTTTGTCCAGCGACTGGGTGATCACCTGTTTGAGGCAATTCATGCGGGTGTCGCCGGTCCAGTAGAACTGGGGCAATTTGTTTTGATGGTTGAAATAATTCAACTGCGCGTATTCCGGCATTTTCGCCCAGTAAATGCCGCGCAGGTATTCCCGCCAGCCGATTACCTGGCGCACGAACCCCTCTACCTGGGCCAGATCGGCGCTATCCGGGTTATCTTCCCAATAAGCGAGGGTTTTTTCCATGATTTCCAGGGGCGCGAGCATCTTGGTATTCATGGCAAAGGAGAGCCGGGAATGGAAGAGAAAGGGATGCTGCTCGGCCATGGCGTCCTGGTAGCGCCCGAAATGGGGTAGATGGTGCGCCAGGAAGTGATCCAGCGCGGCCAGCGCTTCCTCCCGGCTGAGCGGCCAGGGAAAATTAGCCGGGTCGATGCGCCCGATGGTTTTGACCTGCATCCGCGCTAACATTTCCACGATGTCGGAAACGTCGTGGCGGAATTCCAGCGCCGCGGGCGCCGCCGCGCCGGGAGGCAGCGATTCCCGGTTTTCCGCGTCGAAGTTCCAGCGCCCGCCGCGCGGCTCCCCGTTTTCCATCAAAATACCGTATTTTTGGCGCACGTGGCGGTAGAATGCTTCCATCACGTAGGTTTTTCGCTGCTTGAAAAACTCCCGTACTTCATCGCGGGCGGTGAGAAAGTGCTCCGTATCCTGCACCGCAATGGGAATGCCTAAGCTGTCGGCAAAAATGGAAAGCTGCCGGTCGAGGCGGTACTCATCCGGCAGCTGGTATTCGAATCGTTCAAATTTCAGGGATTTCAGGATGGAGCGGATGTTGTCTTCGAAGGATTGGCGGTTTTCCGGGTCGTCCAACCGGAAGTAAATGAAGCGGTGGCCCTGCGCCTGCATCTGTGCGGCAAAATGGCGCATCGCCGCGAAGAAACCCGCCGCCTTCTGGACGTGGTGGGTAACGTAACCGGTTTCCGGGAGAACTTCCATCATCACGTAAGCGGCGGAAGGATCAACGGTACGAAACCAGGAGTGCCGCGGGTTGAGCTGGTCTCCTAAGATCAAGCGCAGGGTTTGGGGCATGGCCTTTCCCGCTATTTTAAATGAACGAACGGTTAATGGAGGGTTAAATGGCTAAATGGCTGGATGGCTAAATGGTTAGATGGTTGCATGGAAGCCATTTAACAATTAGCCATCCAACCATTTAGCCATCCACCCACCCCTCCACTTCAAACCGCCAGCAACTCCGGTTCCGGGTAAGCTTCCTGGAAGTTGAGCAAGTGCCCGGATTTCCGGGCTTTGGTGTGCAGATAGAAACGGTTGACCGGGTTGGGCGCGATCTGCACCGGAATCCGCTCCACCACCGGAATTCCGAATTGTTCGATGCCGGCGATTTTATTCGGGTTATTGGTCAGCAGGGCCACGGATTTCACGCCTAAGATATCCAGCATGGCGGCGGCCACGTCGTAGCGGCGCAGGTCGTCCGGGTAACCGAGCTTATGGTTGGCTTCCACGGTATCGTAACCCGCTTCCTGGAGGGCGTAAGCGCGAATCTTCTCGCCTAAACCGATTCCTCTCCCCTCCTGGCGAAGATACAGCACTACCCCGTTTTCCTGGCTTGCGATATATTTCAGGGCGCTCTGTAATTGCTCGCGGCAGTCGCATTTCAGGGAACCTAAAACCTCGCTGGTAAGGCATTCGGAATGCAGGCGAACCGGCACCGCCTCGCCGTTGCGGATGTTCCCGTGAACGATGGCCAGATGCTCTTTAAAGTCGATATTATTCCTGAACACGTACACTTTGAATCTGCCGTACAGGGTGGGAAGATTCGTCTGCGCGTAGATATATACCTGGCTTTTCAAATCTTTCAGCATACCCTTTTCCATAGTTAACCTTTCATCAATAGCAGTTTTGTCAGTTAACCCCGCGGAGAATTCGTCTCAAGACAGGGGAATCTTAAGATTTTCACTCCGAAATGTCAAGATGTTTTTAAAAAAAATCGCTCAAATCGCTCATTTCTCTTGATTCCGGCCATTCACCTTCGTATATTGTTAACGTTCACAAGGAGATACGATAAATGGAGATCAAACAGTTCAACAGTATTGAGGCGGCGAAGATTTTAGGCGTGAATGTTTCCACCATTAAACGCTGGACCGAAGAAGGCAAATTAGAGTGCATCAAAACCGCGGGGGGGCATCGCAAATTCCTGATGGCCCACCTGGGGGATTACGTGAAAAAATACAATCACGACGCCGTTAAGGTACACCTGTTTCCGCTGGAAGATGAAAACGACCTGGAAATCAGCTACCATATCGTTAAAGGAGATTTCAATGTTCTGATCGACCACGTGATTCGACGGGCTTTGGAATCGAAGTTAGACAAGGTGCAGCAGGTTCTCAACGGCCTCTACCTGGCCGATTACCCGCTCTACGAGATTTATGACCGGCTGGTCACCCCGGCGCTGCACCGCTTCGGCGAGATGTGGGTGGGGGGAGACTTGTCGATCATCGAAGAGCACTTCGGCTCCCAGACCATCCGCGACAGCATTATCCGCCTGCAGGGGATTATCAAAATTCCCGCTGAAAAAACCGGCCGGGCCATCTGCCTGAATCTTTCCGGCGAATTGCACGATATCGCCCTGCGGATGGCGGCGAATATCTTAGAGTTGAAAGGATACCAGGTCTATTTCAGCGGCCAGTACACCAGCGCCACGAAAGTGGAACAGGGGTTCGAGCGGTTCAAGCCCCAGCGGCTGTATATTTCCAGTACCTGGATTGAAAATGTACCGCAAACGCAGGAGGAAATGAATCGAATCCTGGAAGTGTGCGAGCAGCACGGGGTGGACGTGTACTTGGGCGGGCAGGCAATTCAGCTGTTGCAGATCGAGCACCCGCGGATCAAAAATTATCTCCGCAGCTTTCAAGAGGCTTATTTTACCGCCTGAACCCGCGGCTTAATAGCGAAGAAAAACATGGCAAAATATACTTCCGCTTCAATCCGGTCGCGCCGGCCAATTTTAAGGAGACTGCTAATGATTATCGGGATCTTAGCCATTGCCCTGCTTATTGGCGCGGTAGGCATTTCCTACTCACTTTCCGCGCCGGGCTATGAGGGTGCTGTCTCAGACCACTTCGACGGGAAAGAATTTCGCAACCGCGAACCGGTCGCCCGCCCCAACCCCCTCAAGGCGCTGGCCTATTTTGCCACCGCCCAATTAGGCCCCTGGGAGAAGTGGACGGAAAATACTGCCTATCCTGCGCCCCCTGCGCGGGTGGGCCGGGGGGATATGCGGGTCACCTTCATCAACCACTCCACGGTATTGATCCAGATGGACTCTCTGAACATTCTCACCGATCCGATCTGGGCGGAACGCTGCAGCCCTTTTTCATTTGCCGGGCCGCCGCGCCGCCGCGCTCCCGGGCTCGAATTAAAAGACCTTCCTTCCATTGATATAATCCTGCTCAGCCACAACCATTATGACCACATGGATATCGTTGCTTTGAAGCGCCTCGCCGCTGACCACAATCCCCGGATCATCACCGGCCTGGGGAACCGGGCGCTGCTGCAACGGGAAGGTATTGGCGGGGCGACGGAAATGGATTGGGATCAGCAGTTGGACATTAATAGCGAAGTCCGCATTTACGGCCTCACCGCCCGCCATTTTTCCAACCGCGGTATGTTCGACCAAAACCGAACCCTGTGGCTCAGTTTTGTGATTAAAGGGCCGGCCGGGGCGGTTTATTTCGCCGGGGATACCGGGTTCGGCGCTCACTTCGGGGAAGCCGGGAAAGCATTCGGCCCCTTCCGGTTAGCGTTACTGCCTATCGGGGCGTACCTGCCGCGCTGGTTTATGAAAGACATCCACCTCTCGCCCGATGAAGCGGTGCTGGCGCACCAGGCATTGAACGCTTCCACCAGCGCGGCCATCCATTTCGGTACCTTTCAGCTCTCCGCGGAGAGCCAGCGCCAGCCGGTCGAAGAGCTGCGCCGGGCGCTGGAAAACGTTCCCGGCGAAAAACCGCGTTTCTGGGCGCTGGACTTTGGGGAAGGACGAGAGGTTCCTCCGCTTTCCGTCGCTGAATGATAACGGTTTTGGCGAGCCATCCCCGCAACATCAAGAACGCCCGCTGCATGGCCGCGCCGTAAATCGCCAGGTAGGCGGCATCGGTAATCAACCTGCTCATCCGCCCATAAACCTTGCCGGTTTCGGCGGCCGGCGCGAATAGAAGCGTTCCCAAAATTCCTCCGCTCAATAATAGGCTGCATAAAATCCACCGTAAGCGAATCGGTGTTTTCGCGTTTCCGGCAGGGAAAATTCTATCTTCCTCGCGCTTCTGGAACGCCATTGGCAGAGTGAGTTTATTTTGCCAGACAGGTATCATAGTTTGTTGCCTTTCGATCGAGTATTCTGATGATATGCATCCATTCAGCGCCGGCGTGCACCCCTAACAAAAATGGCCGGGTCGTTTCCGATCCGGCCATTTTGGATAGTCAGGATGAAGATGATCAGTTATTGATGATAATTTCCGCGCCTAACGCCTGGCTGCCGGTTCCCCCCACAAATCCTTTCGCAAAGACCGTATAAATCTTACCATCCTGAAGCGCAATGCCGGGTAAATCTAAAACAACGGTGCTGCTGCCGGTTAATCGCACTTGCAGGTCATAACTGCCGGCCGGCAGGGGGGTAAAAGGAGTGAACTCTTTGAATGCTTTGTTCCCGATTACCACCGTACCGCTGGTGAGCGTAATATCCACGGCCGGGGCGTTGGGCGATAGATGCACGAAGCGTACATGGGCATTGCCGGGCGCCGGGGCGGCCAAATCATCATCCAGGCGGATGGCGCTGATATTGGATACGCTGTCCACTGCAAAGACGGTGTAGTATTGATCGGCGGCATAGTTCAGGGTTGCATCGATCACCGTCGAAGCGGTTCCGGCGACGTTGACTTTTACGTTGCGGTCTCCCGCGTCCACTTGCAGGTAACCGGTATTGTTCGGGAATTCCAGGGGCGTGGTATTTACTTTCGCGCCATCCAGCAACAGGTCTACCCCGGGGGCGTCGGGAGAGGCATGTACTACCATTACGTTTGACATGGGGGTGGCCGGGGTCAAATCCACGAAGGCGTTGCCGGGGTCATTATCCACGAACACCCGCACCGCGAAGGGATACAGATCATTGGCATCGAGGGTGCCATGGGCAACCACGCTGAACACCTGCCCGTTAGAAACCGATACCGGGCTGAACTTTACCACCTCGGTCGTAGAACCGGCCGGGGTCACCACAAACGTATAAGCGCCGGCGTCCACTTCCACGTAGTCTGTAATCCCTTTAAAGGCCACGTTGCTGAAAACCGCCGGGCCGCTGCCGGAATTCAGCTTTACATCCACCGCCGGGGCGTCCGGGGAAGCATGTACCATGCGAATCTTGACTTTATTCGCAACGGGGGTGCGGGCGTCTTCCGCCACGATTGCCTCGATAGCAGCCAGGGCGTTCACTGCGATCACGGTATATTCTTTGTTAGCTTCTACCGGCAGGTTCGCTTCGATGACCGCGGGGGTGGTGGTACCGGTTGCCGTAACTTTGACATTCCGGGTTCCGGCATTCAGTTCGGCATAACCGGAGGACTCGCCGTACTCCAGGCCGTTAACGGCAACGGCGCCATCGACCAGAATATCCACCGCCGGCGCGTCATAGCTGGTATGAATGGCGCGCACTTTGGATTTATCTGTCGTCGGATTCGTGCCGTTATCATCGTCATCGCTGCAAGAAAGCGCTGCAAACGAAACCAATGCCATCAATAACAAACCACTGAAAAACTTAATGGAACTCATGGTAATTCTCCTTCTGTTTAGGATTAAGGTGAAATCATAAAGTCAACATTCGCCAACTTTTCTATTCTGTTGCCCAAAATGAGCGTTTTGAGCGATTCAATAATACATCACCATAACCGCATAGTCAAGAAAAAATTTAAAAAAATCGCTCAAATCGCTCAAAAAATAAGAAGGAGCGCCGTAAAGCGCTCCTTCCAGGTACTGACTTAGAGGAGGGTATGAGAGGTAGGTTTTGTAAGATGCGATACCACTACACTATTTTTGTGAAAAACACCGGCGGAAACACGTCCGTTGCGATCCGCCGGTGAGAGGTTTACTTCATTAAGACCATCTTCTTGATCGCCTGGAAATTACCCGCCTCGATACGATAGAAGTACACACCCGATACCAGGTTGGCGGCGTCGAAATTCAGCCGGTGCACCCCGGCCTCGAAACGCCGCCCGCTCGCCACCGTGGCCACTTCCTGGCCGAGCAGGTTGAATACCCGCACGGTCACCTCTTCCGCCACGGGAAGCGCGAAGGAGATGGTGGTGGAAGGATTGAAGGGGTTGGGATAATTCTGGAACAGCTCGAATTCCTTCACCACCGCAGGGGTTGCATCGTTGATGCCCACCGGAACCGCCGGCAAGGCGATGGCCGGGCCGCCGGCCGGCAGGGTGACGTAGAGACCGAACCCGGGGCCGTTCTGGTTGGCGCTAGGATCGAAAAACCCGGAGGCATAGACCACGAAGGCGCTGCCGCTAAGTCCCAGGGTCCCCAGGGGAGCGGAGTAAGAAGCCACGGTAACGGTTCCGCTGGCATCCTTTATATCAATGGTATAATCCAGCGCGGGAACGGAGAGGTAATCGGTGAAATCCCCGTAGGCGGCGTCGTTTACCAGGGTTCCCACGTTGCGGGCCACCACGTCAACCGTGGGAGCGTCGGAAGAGCCGTGCAGTACCGCAAAATCCGCGTTGCTACCGGTCCCGCTCTCCTGCGCGTCGGCGTTGATGAACAGGGTAAAAGCGGTGCTGCGACCGTCCGGATTGGGCGCAAATTGCGCGGGATTCAACACCCCGTTGGCCACGGCCACGTAGCTTGCCCCGCCCAACAAGGTCGCCGCGAAGTTTTTCAGGGTATCATTGACAGAAGTGCTGTTGCCGGGGGCCACGCCGATATTCAGGAGGACGCCGGCCGGCGCATCTATAAAAGGAGTGGCGGTGCGGAACACGAAATCATCCAACAATAAACCGCCGTTCAGGTACACGTCCACCACGGAGGCCGCGGGATCGGCGGCGTTGTGAATCACCTGAAGCCGGGCAGTGGTCAGCGCCGGCAGCTCGATCACCGCGCCGTTGGGCAGAACCGCGATGAGGCCGAACGCCGGGCCGTTCTGGTTGTTAGCGGGATTCAGGAAACCGGAAGCGATCACCGCCGCCGCGCCGCCGCCCAGGGTAGAAAGATCCGCTGCGAAGGAAGCCACCACCACGCTGCCGCTGCTATCCGCCACGTCGATGACATAGGACGCCGCCGGAACGGTGAGGTAGCCGCTGACCGCGGTGTAGGGGACGTTGTTCAAGAGGGTTCCCACCCCGCGGGCGATGATGTCAACCGTGGGCGCGTCGGTGGAGCCGTGCACGGCGTAGAAATCAACCCCGGCGCCGCTGCCGGTTTCCCGGGCCATGGGCTGCACCAACAGTTGGAAAGCGGTGCTGATGCCGTCGGGATTAGGCGCGAAATTGGCCGGGTTGAGCACCCCGTTGGCGATAGCCGCGAAGGTGCCCCCGGCGGTCAATACTACCGGAATATTGACCAGGGTGTCATTTACCGAAGTGCTGTTGCCCGGCGCTACCCCGATATTCAGGGTTACCCCGGCAGGCACGTCGATAAAGGGAGTTGCGGCGCGGAAAGCGAAATTATCTAATAGTACGGCGTCATTCACATAGATGTCAACCAGCGCGGCGGCCGGGTCGGCGGCGTTGTGGATCACCTGCAAGCGCGCCGTGGAAGCGCCCTGCCCTTCTAAGATGAAGTGATCTACCCAGACATTGTCGGAGTTGGTGCCGGTCGGCCCGCCGTCAACAATATAGTAGTTGACCGCCACGTAAACCTGGCTGCCGGCAAAAGGAGTCATGTCAAAGCTGAATTGAGTCCAGTTGCCGATGGGGCCGGGCACGTAGAAATAAGCGATCTCGGTAAAATTGGCCGGAGCAGGAGTAGTCGTGGAAATCAAGACCTTCAGCGAATCGGGATATAATCCCCCGATCGCCCCGGCGAAGAAATGCAGGCTGTCGCCGGCTTCGATCATCGGTAACTGCGGCGAAATCAGCCATTCATCGATCAGGCCGCTGGCGTTGGCATTCTGAAAGCTGCTGAACCAGAAGCTCTGCCCGGCGTGGGGAAGCACGCTGCCGCCGGTATAGTTGAGCTGCTGCACGAACGCCCAGGCGCCGCCGCTGCCGTCGTTATCGATCACCTGCCAGTCGGAAGGTACAGTCGTGGTGTTGAAAGTTTCCTCCCACTTGATAACGCCGTTGGGCGTAAACTGGGGAGCTGCATTGCCGTCTATACTGGTATATACCGGCGATTTGATGGGTCGAAGGCCTTCTTGCGCAAAACCGAAAGCGATAAGGGCAATCAGCGCCACTAACGCCCGGGAAACTAATTTATGAATCTTTGCCATAATTACCTCCAATCGTTTGAATTGGTTAAAATTGTTTGTTCCTCTGCCTCGTTGTTCTATTCTCATCCCAAAAGAAACCACTTGTAGAATTCTCTGCTACGTTTCACAAAGACCGGCTTTGCTTTTCTCGTTCCATGAGATTCATCAAAACGCTCGAAATACAAAATAAGCGTTTTGAGCGATTCAATAATACACTTCTGAAATTTATTTGTCAAGAGAAAATTTAAAAAAATCGCTCAAATCGCCTTTTTGCTTGATAACGTCCTGCGACGCAGAAAATCAGGGGTTGTAATTTCCTTGAGACAGGCGTTATTTTTGGCGGTGTGGAAACTGCTAACAAGGTTCGGCATAAAAAAGCCGGAAGGGATCATTCAGCCGGGGCGTTCAACCGGCATTTCTACCAGGACCACGCTTGAAGCGCTTGCATGATAAACAAAACCGGCCCCGCTCCGGTTGGGAAACGGGGCCGAGAAAATCCGCCTGGAGGCGAGGGGCGCTGGCGATATTGCTGCTGGGCCCGGCGCTGGCGCTCTCCCAGCCGCTCGACACCCTCCAGGCCGGCGTTCCCGATACGCTGAGCGCCGACACCGCTCCCGATACCCTCCTTACCCTCACCCCTCCCCCGCGCAGCCAGGTAGAAGGCCCGGTAAGATACTGGGCGGAGAATATCGATTTTTCGCTGCCGGAGCAATTGACCCTGCTGGAGGGAAACGCGAAAATCGTTTACCAGAACGTCACCCTCACGGCCGGGAAAATTGAAATTTTCTGGGAGCGCAATCGCCTGGCCGCGGAGGGATTGGCCGATTCCACGGACTCCCTGGGAAACCCGGTTTACCGCGGCCTGCCGGTGCTCACGGAACAGGGCGAGGAGCCGATCCGCGGTTTCCGGCTGGAGTACGATTTCGCCAATAACCGGGGAAAGGTACTGGAGGGCCGCACCAATATGGATCCGGGGCACTATCACGGGAAGGATATCCGTAAGGTGGGGCAGGAAACCCTGCTGATCAAGGACGGCTATTTCACCACCTGCGACAATGAAGAGCATCCGCACTATTATTTCCGCAGCTCCAAAATGCGGGTGCGGGTGAAGAAGCAGGCGGTGGTACAGCCGGTCATTTTGTATATCGCCGACGTGCCCGTGCTGGCGGCGCCCTTTGCGGTGTTCTCCCTGCAACGGGGGCGGCGCTCCGGGATCATCATTCCCAAGTTCGGGCAGACCAATTTCGGGGGGCGTTATTTGCAAGATTTTGGATACTACTGGGCGCCCAGCCAATACTGGGATTTTACTGCCCTGGCCACTTTCTATGAGAAAACCGGGATGGTCTATAACGGCCAGTTTCAATACAACAAAAGATATGTTTACAACGGGCGGTTGAACGGCAGTTACTCTCCCAAGGACGTACGCACCGGCCAACCCGTGCAGCGCTGGCAAATCGGTTTCGACCACTTCCACCAGGTCAGCCCCACCTTCACCATTAGCGGAAATGGGCGGTTCGTCAGCGACCAGGATTTTTTGAAAGATTATTATTCGGATTTTGACCAGCGCACCAACCAGACCCTGACCACCAACGTCTCCGCCAAGAAGACCCTTCCCGGTTCCCGCACCCTCTCGTTGAACATGCGCCGCACCGAGAACCTGCAAACCGGGCGGTTAGATTATGATTTCCCGGATTTGCAGTTCCGGCAGCCCTCGCTCAGCCTTTTCCCGGCCAAATCCAGCCGCCCGGCCTGGTACAACAATATCCGCTACAGCTACAACTCCAGCCTGAAGTCCAGCGGCTCCAAAATCCCGATCATCGATGACAGCACCGGCCAAACCCTGCGCTTCGAGCGTTCCTCCGCCAGCGGGTGGGGGCATGACATCGTGCCCTCGTTTTCGACCAAAGTCTTGAAATATATCAACCTGACCCCTTCCCTGCAATTCCAGGAATTGTGGGTGAAGGAGTACCTGAATTACCGCTTTGTGGACTCCCTGAACGCGGTGGTAGCGGATACGGTGCAGGGATTTCGCGCCCGCCACCTGTTCACCGGCATCGGCCTGGGCGCCCGCACCACTTTTTACGGGTTATGGGAAATGCCCTTCACTTCCCTGAAGGTGATTCGCCATAAAATCGATCCGAACATCGGCTTCCGCTATCAACCGGATTACTCTGCGGAAAGCTTCGGATACTATCAAACCTTTGCGGATACGAACGGGCAAATCATCAAGCGCGACCGTTTCGAGAAAAACCCCTTTGGAAGCCGCACTCCCCAGGGGAAGGTCAGCGCCGTCACCATCGGGGTGAGCAACCTTTTCCAGGGAAAACTGCTGCGTAAAGAGGAGGAAAAAAAGATCGACCTGTTCCGGCTCGATTTCAACACTGCCTGCAATTTTGCGCTGGACAGCCTGCAATGGAGCGACCTGAGCACCACTTTCCAGGCCAAACCCCTCAACCGCTTGAATATTACCGCCAACGCCCGGCACAGTTTTTATAAAAAGTCGCCCGACGGCCGCGGGCGGGCCAATGAGTTCGTCTGGTCGGATGGATTCGCTTTCCCGGATTTGCTGAATTGGAGCGCGAACGTCAACTACGGGTTGAGCCTGCGCCCCCCCTCTCCCAAAACCGCCGCTCAAGCCCCCGCGGATACGCTGTCGGAAGCCGGCGAGGAGTACAGCCTTCTCCAGGACGACACCGACATCCTGGCCAGCCGCGATTTCGAAGATTTCAAGGGGCTGGATATTCCCTGGAGCGTGGATTTGAATTTTGCCTACAGTTACAGCGATAACGGCCAGACCGTTACCCGGCGGTTCGACGCCTCCACCAGCGCCCGGCTGCGCCTCACCAAAAACTGGAATATCTCCTACAGCAACCGGGTAAACATAGAAGAGCGGGAGTTGGTGGACCAGCGCTTCCGGATCGAGCGCGATTTGCACTGCTGGGTGCTCAATTTCGAGTGGTCGCCCAACCCCAATTTCGGGTATTACCGGCTGGAAATCCGCATCAAGGAACCAATCTTAAGGGATTTGAAAGTGACCAAGACGGCAACCGGCACGCCGTTTTGAGCCTGAAATCCCGGGGAGCCGGGGTAAAGCGTATTTCGTATTGCGTAGTGCGTATTCCGTTTTTGTTACGCATTACGTTTTACGAAATACGCAATACGAAATATGCATCACGCTTCACCATTTCCCAGGCAATGAACGGAAAAGGCAACCTGTTGATCATTTACGTCAAAGCGCCCCGGGCGGGAACGGTAAAAACCCGCCTGCTGAAGGAATTCAGCGCGGAAGAGGCGCTGGCGCTCTATCGGGCCATGGCGGAGGACCTGATTGCCCGGCTGCGGGATTCCGGCGCCTTCGCCCTGCAGATCCATTTTACCCCGGAAGACGCCGCGGAAGAGATCAAAAGTTGGCTGGGCGGGGACCTTACCCTGCGCCCGCAACAGGGAAGGGACTTAGGCGAGAGAATGCACGGTTCTTTCGCGGCGGCGTTCCGGGAGGGGTTCCCCAAAGCGGCGATCATCGGGAGCGATCTGCCCACCCTGGCGCATTCCCGGGTGGTGGAAGCGTTCCGGGAATTAGACCAGCGCGAAGTGGTGTTGGGGCCGGGCGAAGACGGGGGTTATTACCTGATCGCCCTCAAATCCCCGCGCCCGGAATTGTTTGCGGAGGTCGAATGGAGCAGCCCGGCGGTTCTCTCCCGCACCCTGGAAAATGCTTCCCGGGGCGGCCTGAATCTGATTCAACTGCCCCGGGAGAGCGACCTGGATACCGCCGCAGATGCCCGGCGCCTTTGGGAATCGTTCCACGGGGAGGGGGAAGCGGTGCAGCGGAAGCTGGCGCCGCGCACTTTTGCGGTGTTGGCAAAACGGTTCAGCGGCCGGTAGGAAGGGAGTAGGGCAGGAGCAGGTGGCAGGGGCAGAAGCAGGGACGGGGCGCAGTAAAAACATGGTTGCTACTGCTGCCGCATACTGCCCCCTGCCTCTGCCACATGTCCCTACCCCCTGCTCCTGCCCCCTGCTCCTGCTCCTGCCCCCTGCTCCTGCCCCTGCCACCTGCTCCTCCCCCTGCCACCTGCTCCTCCCCCTGCCACCTGCTCCTCCCCCTGCCACCTGCTCCTCCCCCCTGCCGCCTCACGCGTTTATAAAATCTTTTACCCCGGAGCATGAGAAATCTATCAACGCTCTTTTCGCCGGGGACCTTATTTTCCGCCTGTTGCAAGCGGTATCGCACCGAGGTTAATTGAAAAGGGGCGGCGCTCCGAGAGGAAAATAGCCGGGAACATCGAGAGCGATGCCCGGCATCCCAAACCATCTCAGGAAGGCGGATGAAGAATATTTCACTTTTTTTGATGCTCGTTACATGTTTGTTCATTACTGGTTACAGCCAGGTATGGAGCCATAACAGCGCCAGGGAAACCGGGGAACCGGCCGTTGAAAACCTGGAAATCGACAATCCGGAGGAGGCGCTCTATCATTACAAAAAAGCGCTGCAGGAACACCAGCTATCCGGCAACCTTTCCGGAGAAGTGAATGCCCTGGAGACCATTGCGCTCATCTATACAAGGCAAAAATCCTACTCCCTGGCCCGCTACTACTGCCGCAAGGCCCTCCGCACCGGCGAAGCTACTTTTCACGCTTATTACCTCCTGGCGCAGATTGCTTACGAAGAGAACCGCAATTTCCCGGAAGCCCAAAAATTCTGTTCCGAGGGTCTGCTGAAATTCCCCGGCAACCGCCAACTGGCGCGTTTTCAAGTATGGTTGAATCAGCGGGGGGACGCGGAGTTGTTTCCGAATCTCCCGGCGGTTCAACGAGCCGGCTTGCCGGAGGCGCGGCAAAGCTCCCTTTCTTCGCTGGAGCAGGAGATTGTGGAAGAGATGAATCGCGCCCGGCAGAACCCTTCCGCCTACGCCCGGCATCTGGAGGAGCTTAAAGCATATTTCGATAAAGATCTTCTGAAGCTTCCCGGCAAGATCCCGGTGAGAACCCGGGAGGGCGTCAAAGCGGTAGATGAGGCCATCGCTTTCCTGAAGCGCGCCCGGTCGCTCGGCAAGCTGAAAGCCTCGGAAGGGATGTCGCGCGCTGCCAAAGACCACGTGCTGGACCAGGGACGCAGCGGCAAAACCGGGCACATCGGGCAGGACGGCAGCAAGCCCTACGAGCGAATGGAGCGCTACGGCTCCTGGGAAGGCCTCTCCGGGGAAAACATTGCTTACGGGGATGAAACCGCCCGCATGATCGTCATGCAACTCATCATCGACGATGGGGTGCCCAACCGCGGGCACCGGGAGAACATCTTCAACCCGGAATTCCGTTTTGCCGGGGTGGCGGTGGGTTCCCATCCGATTTATCGCACCATGTGCGTCATCAACTTTGCCGGCCAGTTCATAGAAAAACAGGAAACCTCGGAACGTTGACCATAATCGCGCGCGGGAAATGTCTGCCCTCCCGCAGTTACCACTTACCACTCCAGCACTCACCCGTCACCAGAATACAACCGCTTCCCGGCTTATGCCGCGTACGCTCCTGTCCCCGGTAATTCCAACGCCGCTGCTGCGTTTTAGAAAAAATCTAATGCACCTATTTTCATTTATTGATTTCCGACCGGCCATTGGTTAATTTGGCGGCGTCAAACCAAACAAATGGAGATGTACGTAAATTCCCCATTTTTGAAAGGTCCCAGTGTTTGATTTAGCTATCATTCACCCAAATCAGGAGGCGTATTCGAATGGCCAATCTGCAAGATGTGCGCAAGCTGCTCCGGGAAGCGCACCCGGAATTGTTCCGCAAAGCAAACGTGGTCGCAACGGGTGTGGGGTATAAAAAGGTAGAAGGTAAAGCCACCAAGGAACTCGGCATTATCTGCTCCGTCGCTACCAAACAATCCAAACAATCGCTCTCGGCGCAGGATTTGATCCCCTCCACCATTCAGGGTGTGCCGGTGGACGTGGAACCGACCGGGCTGATTTACGCCCAGCAGGATCCCACCGGAAGGTTCCGGCCGGCGCCGGGGGGCGTCAGCGTGGGGCATTTCCGCATCACCGCGGGCACCCTGGGAATTTGGGTGCGGAAAAACAACAAGTTTTATATTCTCTCCAACAATCACGTTCTGGCAAACAGTAACGACGCCGCCATCGGGGATGCGATTTTGCAGCCGGGGCCGTACGACGGCGGTTCCAACCCGGCGGACCAAATTGCGACTTTAAGCGAATTCGTGCCCATCCAGTTTGAAGGCGGCGGTGGCGGAAGTCCCTGCCCGTTTGCCAACGGCATCGCCTCGGTATTGAACGGGCTGGCCGCCGCGTTCGGCAGCAGCACCCGCTTGAAAGCGGTGTACGCCGCTGCGCCGAAAGCCGCCCAGAACCTGGTGGATGCTGCCATTGCCGAGCCGTTGAGCCAGGGCGACGTGCTCAACGAAATTTTGAATATCGGAGCGGTTACCCAGACGGCGGAAGGCTCCCTGGGCATGGCGATCAAGAAGATGGGACGCACCACCGGCTTTACCACCGGCAGCATCATTCAGATCGACGTGACCTCCCAGGTGAGCTACGGAGCCGGTAAGGTTGGAGTGTTCGTGGATCAACTGATGGCCGGCAACATGAGCGCGGGGGGAGACAGCGGCTCCGCGGTGGTCAGCAGCGACAACAAATTAGTGGGCCTGCTTTTCGCGGGTAGTAATACTTCCACCATCATCAACCGCATCCAGAACGTGTTTTTGGCCCTGAATATTACCCTGTGAATACGTGATGCGTAACTCGTATTGCGTAATGCGTATTCCGTTTGGTTACGCATTACGTTTTATGCAATACGCAATACGACCTGCGTATTCCGTTTTAAGGTGAGGCCATGGCGAACGATATGGAAAAAATCCGCCAGTTGAAGCGCGCCTACGAGGGCGCGTGGATGGCCCTGGATGGCGTGGCGGCGATAGGAATCGGGCTGGCTTCCGGGGGAAACCCTGCCATCATTGTGTCGGTGAGCCGTAATCTTCAAACCCTGCGGGAGCAAATCCCCCGGACTATCGAGGGCGTACCGGTGGAAGTGGTGGAGACCGGCGAGATCAAAGCCCTGTGAAATTCCGCTAAAAAAGCAACCTCCTCCCCGGGCTTTCGTTTATTGCCATGTCGATAGGTCTTATAAACTATCGACGAGGCATCTACAACCAACCTGTCAGGAGGAAGCAGATCATGAAAGTGCGACAGTCGCTCTATTTATTCTTATTCATTGCTGCCACAAGCCTGAGCGCCTGCGGCGGCGACATGGCGGTGAACAAAACCATCCGGGTGGAAGACGGGGAAACCCGCCAGGGGGACGTTTCCACGGTAAACGGGGACGTCATTGTCGGCAACGATTGTACCATCCGGGGCGATTGCCAGTCGGTGAACGGGGAGATCGAGATCGGCGAACGCTGCAAGGTCGATGACGTCAGTTGCGTGAACGGCAGAATCACGGTCGGCGAAGGCTCCGCGCTGCGGGGGGACGCCAGCACGGTGAACGGCAGAATCTCCCTGGCCGGCGCGGAAGTGGGGGGAGAAGTTAGCACGGTCAACGGGGATATTCGCCTGAACGATAGCCGGGTAAAACGCAATATCGAAACCGTTAACGGCGATATCATCCTGCGCCAGCAGTCCGTGGTGGAGGGCGATATTGTCATTCATGACACCCACGGCCCCTCAAAGCCTAAACGCCAACTGACCATCCGTTTAGAAGAGGGATCGGTGGTGGAAGGCGATATCCTGGTGAAAGATGATAATGTAGAAGCGGTAGTATATTTATCCGGGGAGAGCAAGGTTCAGGGCCGCATCGAGAACGCGGAAGTGGTGAAAGAGTAAGTCTTAAGGAAGTGAAACCGGAAGCGTGAAGCGTGAAACGTGATCACGCATCACGTTTCACGCCCCGTCTTATGCGAGTTACTGAAACTACCTTCATCGAAACCTGGGCGCGATTGGACGCGCTGCTCCGGCAGCACCGGGAATTCTGGCAGTTTCGCCCTTTCGAGCGCCTGGAGCTGCCCTGGAAATTGCGCTTTCCGGAATTGTGCGCCTGGCTGGAGTCGTTGTCGCAGGAGGAGATCGATTCCCTGGACCCCCAGCCGGCGCGGCTAAGTGAGGCGCTTGCTCCCTGCCTTCCCGAGGCCCCGGCGCTGGAAGCGCTTACCCTCCTTCCACAATTCCCGAAAAACGCGCGGATCATTGACGAACGGATCAATTACCGGATGCCGGAGCGAAAGTGGCGGCAGATTCGCGCTTTCGCCGCCAGCGTTCCCCTGAACGGGCGCCCGCTGCTGGAGTGGTGTTCCGGCATGGGTCACCTGGGCCGGCTGCTGGCGCGAATGCAGGGCGCCGCGGTTGAGTGTATCGAGAAAAACCCCGATTTGTGCGAAAAAGGAAGGGTGCTGGCCCGCCGCAACGGGGCGCGGTTGGATTTTTACCCGGTGGATGTGCTTTCTTCAGAAGTTTCCCGATATTTGAAGCCCGGGCAGCAGGTGGTAGCGCTGCACGCCTGCGGGGATCTGCACCGCAAATTGCTTCAGGAAGCGGCGCGCATTCCGCTTGCCGCGCTCAGCCTGGCGCCCTGCTGCTATCACCTTACCGGCGGCGAATTTTACGCGCCGCTCTCCTCGCCGGGGCGGCGCAGCCCGCTCAAACTCTCGCGCTTCGATTTGCAGCTCCCTCTCCAGGAGACCGTGGTGGCCAACCGGCGCGCCATCCGCCTGCGGCAGCGGGAAATCGTCTGGCGGTTAGGATTCGATCTGCTGCAACGGGAGGTTCGCGGGGTAAATTGCTATTTAAACGTCCCTCCGGCCCGGGAGAGCCTGTTAGGCAAGGATTTTCCCACTTTCTGCCGCTGGGCCGCCGCCCGGCGCGGCATCCCCCTGCCGCAGCGGGTCGATTTTGAGTGCTACGAACGGTGCGGGGAGGAGCGCCGGATCACCGTTTCCCGCATGGAGTTGCTGCGCCACTTCTTCCGCCGCCCCCTGGAAATCTGGCTGCTGCTGGATTACGCCCTGTTCTTAGGCGAGCGGGGCTACCGGGTGCAGGTGGGGGGGTTTTGCGAAAAATCAGTGACTCCCCGCAACGTGCTCATTCACGCGCAGCGGGAGGGGGAAGATCAAATTGGCAATTGGCAATCGCCAATTGTCAATTGCCAATTATAGGGGCAGGAGTGGGGAAAAATTGTTTACCCTTTTCCCGTTCCCGCGGAGTGGCTATATTAGGGGCAACTTCAGTCATCGAGGCCGGTTCATGGAGAAACGCCATAAACATCCCCCGCTGCTTCCGGAATATTGGCTCTACTGGACCTATCTCCGCCCGGAATTGCTCCGCCAGCCCCTGCGCAGCAGCGAGGGGCACACCCTGGCGATCATCGAGCCGGGGCGCCGGAACGAGGATAACGGCCCGGACTTTATCAACGCCATCCTGGAGATCAACGGGATGCGCTGCCGCGGCGACGTGGAATTCCATCTCACCCCGCGGGAGTGGTTCCGGCACGGCCACGCCCAGGACGAGCGCTACCGCAACGTGGCGCTCCACGTTCTCTGGGACGCTCCCGGGGGCATCCCGGTCGCATTGCGGGGCCGTTTTCCGCACCTGCTGCTGCGCTCCCACTTGAATATGCCGGAAGAGGCCTGGCGGGCGTACATGATCGAGCTGGAAGGAGCTTCCGATGCCGGGAGCCCTGCTTTCCAGGACCCGGGTGCTCTCTCGCCGGCGCGAATCGCGGACCTGGCCGAACAGCGCTTCCGGCGCAAAATCGAGCGCCTGCGCAGCTGGTTTTGCCAATTCTCTCCGGAAGATCTGCTCTACATCGCCCTGGCCGAAGCGTTAGGGTATTCCAAGAACAAATTCCCCTTTCGCCAGTTGATGTGGGAATGCCCCCCCTCCCGGGTGTACGCGGCCATCCCTACCCTGCAGCGCTCGCCCCTCTCCATCTGGATTTATTTAGCCCTGCGGGGCGGGTTGCTCCCCCCCGCGGCGGTTGCCCGTAAAACCCTCCTGCCGCCCTCCCTGGCTGCAACGGTGCGGGAAATCTACGAAGGTTTTGCCCGGCAGGGGTTTTACCCCCTGTTAGGGCTGCGGGACTGGAATTTCTCCCGCCTGCGCCCCTCCAACCATCCCGTCCTGCGCCTGGCCGCGCTGGCGCAATTGCTCTACCGCCACCAGTCGCCCGGCTTGTGGGAAAAACTGTTAGCCGCGGCCATGCAGCGGCTGCCCCTCCATGCTACCCTGCCGGCCTGGGAGGATTGTTTCCGCTGCCGGCCGGGCGAACCCCTGGGGGCGGTATTAGGCTACTTTTTGCGGCGAAGCCATGGATCCCCACATTTCCGGCGGCTGCCCGGGCAGATGATCGGCGCCACCCGGCTGAAACAGTTTTTTGTGAACGGCCTCCTGCCCCTGTTGATTACCTGGGCGGAGCGGAGCGGCAACCAGGGGTTCCGGGCCTACCTGGAGGGGCTTTTCGAGGCCTTCCCTTCCGCGGAAGACCCCGGGGTGATTCGCCGCCAACTCCAACTCATTTCCGACCCGGCCCTGGCCCGCCGGATCGCGCAATCCGCTTTTTACCAGCAGGGGATGTTAGAATTGGCGGCTTCCCGGGCCGCGCTGCAACCCTGAACCCCGGCCTCAACCATCCAACCATTCAGCCATTTAACCATCCACCCCCTAACCCCGGAACGCCCATGAAACCCTTTCTCGAGACGCTGAAAAAAACCCTGGTCAAAATACCCGCATCGGATCTTCCCTCCCCGGTGATCACCTACCTGGTGGCCGAAAAGTGCTGGCGGCTGGAGGGGCCCTATGAACTGCCCGCGGGAGCGGTCCTGCCCCGGGATCCCCAAACCGCGCTGAAAATTCCCGCGGGATTCAAATTCGACCTGGCTTCTATTCCCCGGCCGCTGTGGTGGCTGATCGCGCCCTTCGAGCTATCCATTGCCGCCCCGCTGGTGCACGATTTTCTCTACCGCTCCGGCGGCAACCCCCCGCAGGATTCGGTAACCCCGCCGCGCTCCTATACCCGCAAAGAAACCGACCAGATTTTCAAGCACCTGATGAAAGGCGAGCGGGTGAAGCCCTGGCGCATGAACAGCGCCTACTTAGCGGTGCGCTGGTTCGGCGGGAAGGCCTGGAAAGATTGAACCCGCGGCAAGGAGCCCGCAGGGCGTGAATCTGCCTCCAAATTCACGAATCTGTAAACGAAATCCGCCTGGCCTCGTATGAAGGAGATGGCAATTTAGAAAATCTCATTCATTCTTCTGCGAAAGGAGAACCGGATGAAGTTATCAACCATCTCCGCGACTCTCCGGGCATTTTCCACCCGCTTGCCTTTGCGCACCCTCGTCCCCGGCATGGCCCTGCTGTTCAACGCCGCGCTTTGCAGCTCGCTGCACGGGCAGCCTTTCCCCGCTCCGGCGCAGCAGGCGCGCCCGCGCTTCGAGCACCTCAGCGTGGCCGAGGGGCTGCCGGAAAACACCGTCAACTGGATCATCCAGGATCGCCTGGGGTTCCTGTGGATGAGCACCCAGAACGGGCTGGTCAAATATGATGGTTACGCCTTCACCACCTACATGTTCGAACCCCATAATCCCCAAAGCCTCAGCGACCGCAACCCGATGGAAATCTTAGAGGACCACCTCGGCAACATCTGGGTGGGAACCTTGCGGGGCGGTCTGAACCGGTTCAACCGCGCCAGCGAAACCTTTACCCATTACCGGCATGATAAAAACGACCCGGCCAGCCTGAGCGACGACGGCGCGCTGACCCTGTACGAGGATAAAACCGGCGCGCTGTGGGTCGGCACTGCCGGGGGATTGAACCGCTTCGACCGCCGGAGCGGAACGTTTACCCGCTACCGCCACGATCCCGACAATCCCCGCAGTCTCAGCAACGACCGGATCTACGCCATCCGGGAAGATCACCTGGGCAACTTTTGGATCGGCACCCACGAGGGGCTGAATCAATTCGAGCGCCGCAGCGGCGCGTGCGTGCGCTACCTGCACGATCCCGCCGATCCCGCCAGCCTGAGCCACAACACCGTTGCATTTTTGTACGAGGATAGTTCCGGTATTTTGTGGGTCGGCAGCGACGGGGGCGGGCTGAGCCGCTTTGACAGGGAGAGAAGAGCTTTCAAACATTACCGCTGCCATCCGCAGGATCCCGCCAGCCTGGGCAGCGACCGGGTTTATTCTATTTTAGAGGATCGCAGCGGCAACCTCTGGGTGGGCACTTTCGGCGGGGGGCTGAACCGCTTCGAGCGGAAAACAGAAACTTTTACCCGCTTCCGGAATTCCCCGAACGATCCCGCCAGCATCAGCGGCGACGCGATCCGCTTCGTGTTCCAGGATCGCTCCGGGGTGCTGTGGATCGGCACCTTCCTGAACGGGTTGAATAAGCTGGATCAATCCGGGGACAAGTTTGCGCACTACCACAACGTTCCCGGCGACCCCGCCAGCCTGAACAACAACCGGGTGTGGGCGCTGCATGAGGACCGGGAGGGAATTTTGTGGGTCGGCAGCGACGGGGGCGGCTTGAGCCGGCTCGACCGCCAAACCGGAAAGTTCAGGGCATATACTCACGACCCCGCCGATCCGCACAGCGTGAGCAACAATTACGTGGGAATCATCTATGAAGACAGAGCCGGGGTCTTGTGGATCGGCGCTTACGGCGGCGGGTTGAGCCGCTTCGACCGCAAGAAAGAGATTTTTACCCGCTACGCTCCCCATCCCGGGGCGCGGGATAGTTTGAACAACGGGTTCATCCATGCGATTTGTGAGGACTCCTTCGGGGCGCTCTGGATCGGCACCCTCGGCGGGGGATTGAATAAATTTGATCGTGAAAAGAAGGTTTTCACCCAGTACCTCTACGATCCGAAAATGCCGCAGCGCCTGAGTATCCCGCGCATCAACGCCATCCGGGAAGACGCCGCGGGAACCCTCTGGATCGGCAGCGACGGGATGGGGCTGCTCCGCTACGAGCGCGCCGCGGACAGCTTTACCCGTTTTTACGATTCCGAAAAGGGGCTGGATATTATCCTGAGCATTTACGAAGACCGCGCCGGTCGCTTCTGGATCGGTACCTATCGCGGAGGGCTGCACTTATTCGACCGAACGAGCGGAACCAGCGTTGCTTTCACGGAAAAAGACGGCCTGCCCCACGCCGCGGTCAAGGGCATTTTAGAAGACGAGGCCGGCAACCTGTGGTTAGGCGGGGAGCGGGGATTGGTGAAATTCGCTTACGAAAAGCGAACTTTCCGCACCTACGACGCCGCGGACGGGTTGCAGGGCAGCCATTTCAATTTCAACGCCGCCTGCAAGGGAGCGGGCGGGGCGCTCTATTTCGGGGGGATCAACGGGTTCAATTGCTTCCATCCCGCGCGGTTAGAAGACAACCTCGTTCCCCCGCCGGTAGCCCTGACCGGTTTCAAAATTTTTAACCGCCCCGTCAGCGCGGGGGAGCGGTCGCCCTTGCCGGCGCACATCAACGTGGCCGGTGATCCATCCCTTCGGAAGGAGATTCGCCTTTCCTATTGGCAGAATGACATCTCCCTGGAATACGCAGCCCTGCATTTCAGCCGCCCGGAAAAAAACCTTTATGCCTTCAAGTTAGAAAATTATGAAGAGGAATGGCGGCAGGTGGGAACGCAGCGCAGCGCCACCTACACCAATTTGCAGCCGGGCGAGTACCGCTTCCGGGTGAAGGCGGCCAACCGCGACGGAATCTGGAATGAGGAGGGGGCCGCGGTGCGCATCCTCATCACCCCGCCGTTCTGGAAAACCGCCTGGTTCCGGGCAATCACAGCGGCGCTGCTGTTAGGGATAATATTTGCCGGGTACGAGTGGCGCTTGCGAACCATCAAAGCCAAAAAAAGAGAGCTGGAAGCCCGGGTGCAGGAGAAAACCGCGGCAACGGAAGCGCTGCAGGGGGCGCTGGCGGAAGTAGAGCGCCTGAAAAACCGCCTGCAAGCGGAGAACATTTATTTGCAGGACGAGATCAGATTCGTGCACAATTTCGAGAATATCATCACCCGCAGCGAAGGGTTCAAAAAAATCCTGCGCAGCGTGGAGCAGGTGGCCTCCACGGACGCCACGGTATTGATCTTAGGCGAATCCGGCACCGGCAAGGAGCTGCTGGCGCGCGCCATCCACAATATCAGCCCGCGGGGAGAGCGGCCGCTGGTGAAGGTAAACTGCTCCGCGCTGCCGGCCAATCTCATCGAAAGCGAGCTGTTCGGGCACGAAAAAGGCGCCTTTACCGGGGCGATTTGCCGCAAAATCGGGCGGTTTGAGCTGGCCGACGGGGGAACCATCTTTTTAGACGAGATCGGCGACCTGCCCCCGGAGCTGCAATCCAAATTGCTGCGGGTGCTGCAGGAGGGGGAGTTCGAGCGGTTGGGCAACTCCCAAACCCTCAAGGTGAACGTGCGGGTCATCGCCGCCACCAACCGCGACCTGGAAAAGGCGCTGGCAACCGGCGGTTTCCGGGAGGACTTATACTACCGCCTGAACGTGTTCCCGATCACCATCCCGCCGCTGCGGGAGCGTAAAGAAGACATTCCCCTGCTGGTAAAACACTTTGCCAAAGTTTACGGCCGCAAGATCGGCCGGGAGATCGAAGCCATTCCCCAACCGGCGCTGGAGGCCTTGCAGCAATACCACTGGCCGGGGAACGTGCGGGAGCTGGAAAACATCGTGGAGCGGGCGGTGATCCTCAGCGGGGGAAAGCAGTTGCGGCTGGGCGACTGGCTGCCTGCTAACGGCGCTTCCCATAACGGCGGCCCGCACAACGGAAATCATATCTCCACCCTGGAAGAGAGCGAGCGCGGGCATATCCTCGAGGCCCTGCAGGCAACCGGCTGGCGGGTGAGCGGGGAAAGGGGCGCGGCGAAGATGTTAGGCATCAATCCCAAGACGTTGGAATCGCGGATGAAAAAATTGAAAATCCACCGACCGTAGAGACGTTGCCCCGGGGGGGCAGGCATGCAACATCTCTACATCCCCCAACAAATCCTGATATTTCAGGAATTCCTGATATTTCGGAATTTTTCCCCCCGCGTTTTGCGCCCCCCCGGCCCTTTCCCGGCTGCTGTAACTGCCTGATTTTCATCGACCTGCAAGTTTTTTGCAAACGCCCGGCCGTTTTTGGCACCCGGTTTGATCTATAGGGAATCGGACGTGAAAACGGAACAATCACTCAAATACCGGAGGATGTGTTATGAACCGTTCAACCCGATTCTCGCTGGCGGCATTGATTGCCGGCGCGCTGCTGTTCGGCGCCGCCGCCAATGCCCAGGAACGCACCGTCAACTGGGACGCCTTCAGCAAAAACCTGGTGCGCGCCATTCAAGAAGGCAATGAAGGCTTGCAGCAATCGGCGATGTGCATGATCATCCGCTACGGCGACTACCTGCACGTGAAGGACGCCCGCTTCGATATCGTGCGCATTTTCCGCAGCAACAAAAACCCCAAAGTGCGGCAGCTTGCCCTGGTAACGCTCTATAAGATTCAAGATCCCTGGGCGATGTACTTCCTGAGCCGGAACATCCGCTTCGAAAAGGATGAGGCGATCAAAAAATTGAACTGCTGTATCGTGAACGCCTACAACGCCAAAAAGGAAGCCGCGAAACATCCTGAAGAGCCGCTCACTATGTCGGGCAGATGATCTGCCAATGCCGGCGCTGCGGTTCATTCCCGCCCTTCCGCGGATGCGCAGGGGCGGGAATGGCATTTTTGAACGGAGCAGGAACTATCGGGCATTGCGCACCGGCGGTAAGCGACGAAAACGGAAAACAGAGTGGCAAGATCAGAGTGGATTTTCAAAAAAGATACCGGGGGACGCCATGAACGAGACGAGCATGATTGAAAAAACGACCATCATTACCCTGACAGAGGCGGAATTCCGGCGCAGGGTGCTGGAGACCGGGGAGCCGTTTATGGTGGAGGTAGGCGCGGAATGGAGCGGAAACTGCGCCATCATGGCGCCGATCATCGAGCGCTTAGCCGGGGAATACGAAGGACAGCTTCAATTTGGCCGGCTGGATATTGATGCCAACGAACAAATCGCCCGGGAATTCGGGGTTACCGAGCTGCCCTTCCTGCTCTTTTTCCGGGATGGCAAATTGGCGGATTTTATCATTGGAACGGCATCCCGGAAAACGATCGAGGATCGCATCGCGAAATTGCTCGAAACGGAGTCGAAATGAAGCACTGAAACAATATTTCTGATGGATTAAGTTAATTTAATATTGACAAATACCGGACCCCCCAAAGGAGAGCGCCATGAAAACCTTAACCTGCTATCTCATTCTGTTGTGTCTGATATTTTTAATGTTGCCAGTCAACGCGCAGCAGCATTACCTCGGAATTGTGGGGGGCCTGAACATCTCAGATTTTAAACTCGTCAATGACGCAGGGGTGGAAAGGGCTGTCGATGCGCAGAATCTATTCGGGATTGGGGGTGTTGCCGGGTTCAGCCTCGGCAAGAACTTATACCTCCATACAGAACCGCTGTACCTGGCAAAAGGGGGCATCGCAAAGGCCGATGAATACAGTAACGTTGATGTGGAGATAAAATCCTCAGTTTTGGAAGTTCCGGTATTTCTGAAATTTGCCTTTGGCGAAAACAACCGGTTTCACGTGATGGCCGGCCCGTCATTCGGGTTCAACTTGAGTTCTAAAGCAACATTCGAACAATCCGGGTTGACGTTCGAAGCGGATATGGATGATTTGATGAAAACGCCGGATTTGGCGGTCGCAGCTGGTTTTGGATTTAGCATTCCGCTCGGCCAATTGAGATTCTGCCTGGATGGGCGTTATACTTATGGTTTATTCGATGTTCTTGAAGACGGCGTTCTGGAGTTCAAATCAGGCAAAATTGGGGTAACCACGGACACGGAAGGAGGGAAAGTCTTTAGCAGGGGATTTCAGTTTATGGCAGGAATGGCCTTCCCGCTGGGAGGGGAATAATACTTCTTCACTGTAAAAAACTGGGAGTGAGAAATACCCAAAGCATGTTCTGATAACCCTCTCAACCTGAAGGGGAGATGTATAATGAAGAGGCGAATAAAATTAACGATCATCCTGCTCATTCTCTGTTTATCAATTTTCCGATGTGAAAAAGACCCGGTCTCGCCGGAAGACACCGACACGCAAATCCAAAAAGTGATGGGGGCGCACGATATTCCGTCCCTGGCCGCGTGTATTATCAAAAATGGCGGGATGGTATGGAGCTTTGCCCACGGATCGGCAAATTTCGAACAAAATGTTCCGGCAACCGATGAAACGATTTATATACTTGCTTCGGTATCTAAACTTGCTACCGCCACTGCGGTTATGCAACTGTGCGAACAGGGGCTAATCGATCTCGATGAAGATATTAACCACTATTTATCCTTTCCGGTGAGAAATCCACATTATTCTGATGAAAAAATCACCGCCAGAATGCTGCTGACGCATCGCTCCGGGCTTGCCTGGCCGCAGAATGAGGATCCCAATTTTTATCAAACTTATCCCAATGATTCGGCGCCATCCCTCTATCCCTGGATAGAAGAGTACCTCGTACCCGGCGGCTCCCAATATGTCGCGGCGATCTGGAAAAATACTGCCCCGGGCCAGCAAGAGTTATACTCGAACATTGGGGTGGCGCTGTTGGGTTATCTTGTGGAGGCAGTCAGCGGCGAGGATTTCAATGAATATTGCAAAACCCACATCTTCCAACCACTTGATATGCCCCATACCAGTTTCAGGATAAACGATCTTGACATTAACCAGGTAGCGATGCCGTACCAATCCGGTAATAGACCCTATGGGCATTACAGTGTAAAACCCTATCCTTCAACAACTCTCCGAAGTTCAATCAGCGATTTTTCTCATTTTGTCATCGCTTATATCAACGGCGGTATTTATAACGGTAACAGAATCCTGCAAGAAAGCACGATTAATGAGATGCTGCGCCCCCATTATCCCGATACCCGTGTCGGTTTGATTTGGATGTCCTACGACGGCGGCTGGTATGGACATGGCGGTGGTTTTCACGGCACAAGCACGTACGTGGAGTTTCACAAAGAAAACCAAACCGGCATTCTAATCTTTTCCAACGGAGAAAACAATGCGAGTAATCCCCTCGGTTTGATTCATCTTTTGATACGGGCGGAAGCGGGTTACAATTGAAATTTATCAAAAATATATAGATGGAAACCTTCACAGCACCAAAAGAATTAGTGCAAAATTCGCGTTATAAAGAGCAAAGGCAGAGAATTCTGGTCGGTCTAAACGATGGTATGCTTGATGCCCTCATCATCGATGTCATACATGCTTTTAACAAATTGCCGTAATGAATTCTTTGTTCAACTTCGGGCATTGCTACAAAAACAGATAGAATAAAGGAAACAGGTTTGAACGATCCACTCCAGCAGGAGTGGCCTAAAGCCATCCCCAAATGAATCATATAGCACAGGGAGAAACGAAAATGAAGTACCGGGTTCACCGATTCGACCTGAGAATGACCAGGGAGCAAGGCAAGCTTGAGCAATTCCTGAACAGCCTGGAAGGTGAGGTGGTGGCGATCATTCCCAACGTTACCATGGGTTTTTTCTGGATCCCGCAGGTGAACTTCCTTCTCATCGTGGAGAAATTAGGTTGAACCGCAGGCGAGACGGAAGGGCGCTGTACTCCTGCCCCCTGCCTATTGCCTATTGCCTACTGCTTCCTGCCTGCTGACACACCTGCCGCGCTCATTTTCCCGCGCCCCCTGCCGATAATCCCCGCTGAACCTTTTAACGGCTGAGGTGCGGAATGAAATGGCTGAAAGAGGCGGCGTTAGATGTGCTGGTAACCCTGCTGATCGCGGCGGCGACTGTTGGTGAAATGGGATGGTTGAAAATCCCGGTGTTGATTTATACTTCCCTGATGCTGCTGTTGAAAGCGGCGGTGTTTCTCAACCCGGAATTGCTGAAATGGACCCGCAATCGCGCCACGCCGGGATGGCTGTATCACCTGCTCTACGCGATCAATACCGCTGCTTTGCTGGTCTATGCCTGGTGGATTGCCGCGGGCATGTGGGCGGCCATCTGGCTGATTTCCGCTTTGAGCGAGCGCAAGGCGCGGGCGCTGCAAGCGCGGAAAGGCCCCTCATCCCGCAAACGATAGACCCCGGGCTGGCGCCAGCTATCCAACACCGAACCGCCGGCGATCATTGCCTGAACCGCTCATCGCCTTTCTTGCCCGGGGCGTTTTTCACTTTATCTTCCAGCCAGCCGATCTTCACTGCCTCCTCCCGGTCGAATTCCGGAACGTAGGGTTTGATATCCAGCAGCGGGGTTCCGTCGAGCATATCTGCATTCTCGATCAAGAGCATATTTCCTTCTATGCCGATCAACCGCACCACGGAATGGCCGATGGGGTTGGGCCGCGCCGGCGCCCGGGTGGCGAAGAGACCCCGCAAATGCTCATCCAGGAAAGGTTTTACTTTGAGAGAGTAGGTCTTGCTCAAATGGAAGTGGTAGATCAAAATGAGGTGGGAAAAACGGTCGAGGTCTTCCAAACCCTCCCGGTATTGCGGGAAAATCTCCACCCTGGCACGGATTCCCTTGCCCGCCGAGGGCTGAATGGGCGCTTCCGATGGGCTTTTAAAGGGCGTGTGAATGATCCCGATGGGGCGATAAATTATTTTCTGCATGAGTTAGAGTCCCTCCGCCTGTCAATAAGAATCAGGACATTTTGCCGGGCAATTTTCGCAAATAATACTTCCTGCCGCCATACGCTGTCTCTGCCAATTGACCCCGATCCAATAATTTTTGTATCAGCAACCAGCTATCGCCGGATTTTTCCAGGAATGCGCGCACCGCTTCTTCCCGCATGGGATGCACCGCGGTAATGCTCAGCAAATCTTCTTCGGCGTTGCCGGTGAAGGAAAAAACGTCCCCTTCATAACCGGTCAGGAGTTCCACGCCGGTAAGTTTGGCGGCGAAAATCTGATAGGCGCGATTCAGCGTCTCCTCGTCCGGCGGGGCTACCCACGTTTCCGCGGGCGGCCGGGTGGGGATGGATACATAGGCAATTTTCGGATGAATGCGCTCCAAAAAGGCCGCGATTTGTCGCAGCTGCTTTTCCCCGTCATTTACACCCGCCGCTAACATCGTCTCCGTGGTCAATTCCCCGGAATAATCGCGGGAGAAGCGGAGCGCTCCTTCCATAATGTCCCCAAGATTCAGCCGTCCGTGGGGGCGGTTGATGCGCCGCCAGATATCCTCCTCGACCGCATCGACTTTCAGGGAAACCCAGTTCGCCTTTGCCAGATCGCTTCGCACCTCTTCCCGCCCCAGCAGCGAAGCGTTGGTAATGACGGCGATTTTTATGCCCAAATCGCGCAGCAGGTCGATCTCCCGCCCTAAGTTCACGTCTAAGGTCGGCTCGCCGTCGGGAACAAACGCCAGGTAATCAATCTCTTCCCCGGCTTCCCGCGCAGACTTTACTTTTTGGCAAACCGCTTCGTAAACCGCCGCCGGCGCGTAAAAGGCCGCCCGCTCGATCCGCAGTTGATCGGTGCGCCCTACCTGGCAATATATGCAGGAATAGGAGCAGATTTTCGGAGGAATATTGTTGATGCCCAGGCTGCGTCCCAGCCGCCGGGAGGGCACCGGGCCGAAGACAATCATGGAAATGATCCGTTATGTTAAACATTCACCATTCACTATTCTCCATTCACAATTTTCGATCCGGTGCGCTAATCCGCAAAATAAAGGCAACAGTGAATGGTGAACAGTGAATTCGGAATAGTGAATTACACTTTCACTGCCCTTAACTTAACGGCAGCAGTAAATACCCCCCCTAAAAGCCCAAAGTTAATCCTACTACCCCCACGGCGAATCCCACCGCCAGGTTAATGAATTTGATGATCAAGAACTCCCGCCGGGAGTGCGCCAGCAGGGGCAACATGCCGTGGCCGTCCTGCACAATGGAGCTGGCCAGTAAAATGCTGAACGGGACGGCGCCCTCGGCGAACAAGGTCACGAAGAGCAAATGCGGCCCGGACTCCGGGATAATGCCCACCAGGGAGGCGAGAATCAACAACATCCAGTGGTTGTCGCGGATCATGTTTTCCAGGTGCAGTTGCCCGGTCAATAGATGGGTAACGATTAGCGCCCCGAAAGTCCACGGAAAAATGCGCGGGGCGTGTCGGCGGGCCACGTGATTCCAAAGATGTTCTTCCAAAAAGTGATCCGGCACCGTGGCGACGATAAACAATGCCACCCCCGTGACGAGCAGAATGGAAATTCGTATCCAGTTCCATTGCGGCGGCCCTACCTGCCCGGAAGCTGCCGCGATGATAAACAACGCCAGCGTGACGGCCAGAACGCTGCGAAAGGGGGAACGTTCTTTCCATTGCGCCAGAATGCGCCCGCGCGGAAAGCATTGGCAGCTCTCGAAGGTATGCACTTCAAACCCTTCGCATGATTCCCCGGCGGAAATTTCCCCCCTTTGAAGAGCTTGTGCCGGGTGTGCGGCAGGGGCCAGCCACGCAAGTGGCGGCTTACGCCGGGGGAATGTCCTATAGCGCCCGGCAACTACATCCGTTATAAACCCGCCAGCCACCCCGATACCAAACAGCAGGGCGTGGAGCAAGAGCGCCTCTTTGGGAATCAGCGTCAGCATCACAAAGGCTTCATCACCGCTGGTGGCGATCATCGCGGCAACCACCGCTCCTAATGACAACATGCGGTGGGAATACATGGCGACGACAATAAACGCGCCTAAGCAGCCGGGGATAACGCCCATCAACGCCGCAAAAAGATACTGACCCGCGCGGGCGCTTGCCAGCCGCTGCTGCCAGGCCCCGCTGCTCAGCACGTTGACGTATTCGATCACTAACATCATCACGAACACAAAGCCGGTAATCATGAGCGTGTGGTTGAAAATTTCGATGAGGGCTTTCAACATTCGGGCTTCTCCCGGGGTTTTCAAACGGAGTGTCAAGCTTCAGCTTGACTGTCAAACTAAAGTTTGACACTCCTAACATTTTCAATGCAGCTTATCAATCCGGTCGGCCAATTCTCCCGCTAAATATTTTTGCACCGCGTTTTCAACCCCGGTTTCGTCGGTGACGATCATTTCGATTCCCCGCGCCCGCAGGTCTTCCCAGGCTTTGCGTCCCATGCCCTGGCTGATGACCACCCGGCAGTCTTTCAATCCCTCCGCCACCGATTGGTGAACGTGCGGGTCGCCGGCCCCGTGATGGTGTTCGCCGGGTTCATGGTGCGGATGTTTTCCGCTGAAATGCCCCGTAAAAGTATTTTGCCGCATGGTTTGATTGATGATCTTTCCTTGCTCGATCTCAAAAATGGCAAAATAGGGGCTGCGCCCGAAATGGGGGAAAATTGTTTTTCCATCCTCGGTGGCGACGGCAATTTTCATGGCGATCCTCCTTTTTCGTTAATCGTTTCTGAGAGGGTTGCTTTGATCGTTAAGGTTATCGGATTTCGATGATTCCCCCCCCGATTTCGTAAAAATCGTTTCCGTAAGCTTCGCGGAACATTCTCCGGGTCTCATCGCCGGAGCAGTGGCAGGGAGCGACTTTCTGAACGCCCAGCGTTTTAAACCCGTCGATGATTTCCGAAATCTGTTTTTTGTTGGCATTCACTAAATGGAAACCGCCGATAACCAGATATAAAGGGTCATCAGGGAATATACTTTTGGCGCGTCGCAGGATGGTTAAGATGCCGGATGTTTGCATCGTGACTCCAATTCTGCCAGGGCGTTCCGCAATTCATATTTTTCGATCAGGGATGCATAATCGATGATGAGCACCCCGTTCAGATGATCGATCTCGTGCTGGATGACCCGCGCCGTTAAACCGTCCAGGTCCCGTGCGATTTCCTTCCCGGTTGCGTCGATCCCCCGCACAAAGATGGATTGCTTGCGCTGCACCGTTACCTGAATTTCCGGGAGGCTCAAACATCCCTCTTCTAACAGATCCTCGCCGGTTTGATCAATAATTTCTGGGTTTGCCAGGGAAATGAGTCCTTCGCCGATGTCGGCAATGATCACCCGCTGCAAAACGCCCACCTGCGGCGCCGCCAAACCGATGCCCTGGTAAGCATACATGATTTCCGCCATTCCTTTCATCAAATCGCGCACCGCTTCATCGACGTCTTTGACCGGCAGCGATTTTTCCCGCAGGACGGAGTCCGGGTAAATTTTTAGTTGCAATGGTTTTTTCATGTCTAAAGGCCCGTAAATCAATAACGGTTATGACAAAATGATTGTGGGCAAAATAATTTTAAAACATAATCATTTTGCCTATTCTAAAAACCTGATGAAAGAATCTATTCTTTTACAAAATTACCTCCGCCGTGGGAAGCGCTTCCAATTTCCCGGTAATTTTCGCCAGGTCTTCCAGGGCCGGGCACCATCCGAGGGCGCTGCCTTCCAGCCCGGCTTTGCGGATCTCCGGATCGTAGCGCACGCTGCCAAGGATCTGCACTTCCCGCTTTCCCAGGTTCTCCCGCATCATGGATTCCATCTGCGGGGTTTGAGCGCCGTTTAGAATGGCCATCACCTGCCCAACACCCATCAAGCGGCACAGTTTTGTCACCCGCTCCGCGATTTCGAACGATTCGAAGGTGGGATCCACCACGATCAAAACTACATCCACGTGTTTTTCTACCCCCCTGCCGAAGTGCTCGATGCCCGCTTCCACGTCGATCAGGGTCACATAATCCCCCTTGATAATGAAGTCCCGGGTGATCTTCGACATCGGGCCGTCGCAGCCTTCGTAGGCTTTTTGAATTTTCCCGACTTGAAGGAGTATCAAATTGTCTTTTCGAATGATATACTGCGGGGGGATTTCCGCCAGGTCGATATGCGCCTCCACCACCTGCGAGGCGTCGCTCAAGCGGAGCAGTGGCGAGGGATCATCCACCGGGCAGGTGACTTTTTCCCTGCCGCCGAAAAAATCGATCAGCGGTTGGGGACCGCGTTTTGCGCCCGCGGCCAGGCGCGCCAGCCCCCCGGGATTAGAAGCGTCGCCGTCCAGCAATATCACTTCGTACCCCCGGCGCTGAAGCTCATTCGCCATCAGGGTAATGAGGGAACTTTTTCCGCTGCCGCCTTTCCCGCAGACCAAGATTCTTTTTCCCAGCAGCGATTTCATGATGACTGCTCCTTTCCCTGTTGTTTCTCTTTCCAGAGTTGATAATGGTAAGAACCTTCCCGTAACATTTTTGCCCCGCATTTCGGGCACTTCTCTTCCTGGCAGGGAACCCCCGCTTTATGGGGTATTTTCTCCCTGCATTTGGGGCACACACAGGTTCCGCCGGCGCCTTTTCCCTGGTGCTGGCCGTGCTTACGTTGTTGTTGCATGGTGCTGTCTCCTTTTAAGCTAACTCGATAATGCGCTGAACATACTCCTCCTCATCCAATGCGCCATAAAAGCTTTTCTTCTCGTTTACCACCGTCATGGGCAGGCCGCGCACGTTATATTTTTGCGCCAGTTCTAAAAATTCATCCGCATGGATAATATCCACCTTAATGTCATCGCTGGCGATGGCGAGTTTTAAGGCGAGCTTCGCTACCGGTAAGGAGTAAGGACAATAATGGGAGATAAATATCTTTAATTGAACCGGCTTTTTATAACGGGCCAATTTGATTGCCACGTCCGGTTTCAGGGCGCTTTCGCCCCGGGATACATAAACGATGTCGTCAAGGAAATTGCTTAGCGCCATGCCCTCCGGGCATCCGTAATAGCGGATGCCGTAATCTTTTTCCCCGATGATCGCCAGCGCCGGCACCGCCATAATGTGGTATTCCCGGTCTTTTTCCGCGTCGATGGCAAAATTAAAGGAGTCAAACGCGATCTTGTGGGTGATGGAAGCCACCGTCTCGAATAAGCTTCGCGCATCCTTGCAATGGGGGCAACCGGCTTCCCGGGTAAAAAAGATCAACTTGATGTCATTTTTCAGGGCGCGGAACTTGTTTTCCAATGTTTCTATGTCCAGGCCGAATGCGTTTAACATGGTTTTTCCTCCTCTTTTGATTTTTGCTCCAATAGTTCTATCATTTCGCATCCATTACTTCACTTTTAATCCCAGCATCAAACTCCGAAATTTCACCAGCGGAATGACGATCTTTGGCGCGGTATATCGAATCGGCTTTTTCTCAATACATAAAAGTAAATGTTGAGTCGCTTTTTCCACCGTCATCATAAACGGTTTTACATCGCCCTTAGCCATTTTAGTATCAATGAATCCGAACCTGACATTTGTTATATTTACTCCCGCAGGTTTTAGCGCAAGGGCAAGTCCTTCAAGATAATTAGACAAACCTGCCTTCGATGCATGATAACTTGGGGCTTCGGAGGATAACATCTGGTCCGCAACACTCGAAAGACCCATAAAATGCCCTTTCCCTCTTCTAACCATCATGGGGATCACACAAGATGCGGTTTTTACTATTCCAATTAAGTTGACCTCGAATACCATTATCTCTTTTTCCATCTGTGCAATATCCAAAAGCTCACCGATACCGGTACAGTAAATACATAAGTCAACCGGCCCCTCATTTTGCAGAATTGATTTTAACTTTTCCGGATATTCATCTTGCTGTACCTCCGCCACGAAATGTTTATACGATGAGTTTTCTATAGGCGATTGGCTTCTTGAAATACCAACGGTTTCCCATTCTCTTTTGAGAAGCTCTCTGGTAATGCTCAACCCGATTCCATCGGAGTTGCCAATGATCAAAGCTTTCTTTTTCAAAACCCTGATCCTTTATATTCGTGATCATTCGTGGCTTATTTCTTATTCTGCAACTATCGTAAATTCCCATCCGCAATAGAAATCAGCCCCCGGCTCCGGCGGGCAGGCGAGGCAGCGGGTGCGAATGCGCGGGTCAACCGTTTTGGCGAAATGGCTGAATTCCACGATACCCACCGGCATGCAGGGGAAGTCCGGCAAATTTTTCCGGCGGCGGGTTGTTTGCACCCGGCACTCCCGCATTCTGAAAATCATTTTATTCTCATTCACCCACTCAATCTCCTGGCGGTTAATGGCCGCGTACAGCCGGAATTGCAGTGCTTTTTCCAGGGCTTTCAGCCCGCCGTTGGGGGGAATATCAAATTCTTTCATGATGCGTCGGGCTTCCGCTGCTGCAAACCGTTCCCAGGATTTCGCATCCAGCTCCATGGCGGTTTCCATGCCGAACTTTTCTTCCGCCGCTAAAAACCAGCAGCCGTCATGGGCCAGCCAGCTTTTAGCATAGACTTGAATCAGTTTGAGCAGGTCTTCGCGCGAGAGGTTTTGGATATGTTCCATAATTTTACAAACCTTTTATAAGCCGGCGCAATTCCCTTGCGTGACCGGCTTCATCGGCGGCCATTTCCTCTAATTTCATTTTCAGTTCCACGTATCCCAGGTCCTCGGCCATTTTGGAGTGCTTCAGGTAATTCTCAATGTCTCCCTGTTCCATTTGGAGATCCAGCTCCAGCATCGCCTTCAAATTATTAGGTTTGTCAAATTGACGGGGTATGGTAGTGGGTTCGCCGCCGAGGTCAATAATGACATCGGTAAGAAATGCCGCATGGCCCAGTTCGTCCTGAGTCTCTTCTTCAAAAATCTCCCGCAGTTCCGCGCCCAGAATTCCGAAGGATTTTCCGGCCTGGTAGGTATAGCGGATAATCGTGCCCCATTCGGCAGCAAGGTCTTCATTCAGTCCTTTGATCAATTCTTCTTTTGACATGGGTTTCTCCTTTTTTTGGGTTTCACTTTCAATGTTTTGGCAACAATGCAGTCTGGTTGCGATTCAGACATGTTTTAGACAGGATGAACAGGATTTACTGGATTATAGCAAAGAAATGATCGATCCCGGAAGGTCGGGATAAAAAATCCTGTTTTATCCTGTGAATCCTGTCAAAAAATCTTATTTAATTCTACTTTAAGACTTTAAAGATGGAATACCAGTAAATGTGTAAAATTGCCTTTATTACGCCCCGTTGGGGGTGGGTTTGTGGTAATCAATTATA